>JAKSID010000026.1 GCA_024399035.1 Fibrobacter sp.
GTTTTTTATACATGAAAACCCCGAAAGTTTTGTCCAACTTTCGGGGTTCACATCATAAGCACGGACTTTTGTGAGTTCGGGGGGCCAGGCTAATGAACACTTAGGGCTTCAGCCCTTAGTGAGAATTGTCCTCACAGAGGACAAGTCTTTGTAAGTGCTAAAGCACTAACAAATGCTTCATCCTCACAGAGGACAAGTCTTTGTAAGTGCTAAAGCACTAACAAATGTTTAATCCACTCTGTGGACGCGCAGAGCCCCATGCGTCTCATAAACGCTGCGGTAAAGAATGCTTCGATTGCTTCGCCCTGCAGGCTCGCAATGACATAATGCGGGATGCGGCCAGGGCCCCGGCCCCTTATTTACATCTATCTGAATTATTAGGTAGGCCCATGAGCTCAAAGGCGTTCTTGCAACGCAGCATCAGGTCTTCCTTTTCCTTGGCGGGCGTGCTCTTGAGTAGGGCGCGGTAATAAAGGATAGACGCTGTCATATAAGGCTTGTTGCCTTGAATAGACTTCTGCTCGGCCACGCGGTACAGGGAGTCGGCTTCGTTCTTCCCCTGGAAGTCTGCAATGCGTGCGGCAGTAAAGGCGTAGAAACCGCCTTTCTTGCTAGAACGCTTGCCTGCCAGGTTCAAAAATTCCTGGGCGTCGTCAGACTGTTTGCTTGCGGCAAAAGCCACGGCGCATTCACCATAGAGTGCGGCCTGGGTAGTTTCGTCGGCCTTCTTGATCAAGTCTTCCTTGAGGCTCTTGCAAGTCTTTACTGCGCCCTTGTAGTCTTCTTGTGCCGAAGCCAGAGCCACCTGTGCCTTAGCTAGCTGCACCTGGGTGTTCTTGTCCAGGGCTTCGGGGCGCACGATAGAGAGCAGGGAATCTGCCAATGCGAAATCCAGGCTCATGGTGCGGATCTGCGCCATGCCAATCAAGACTCGGCCTTCAGAAAGAAGGTCTGCCTCTTTGCGGCTGGCAAGCAGGGCGCGTTCCAGCTGGCTGTAACCTTTGGCGAACTTACCGCTGTCAAAGGAACGCTGTGCGCGTGAAGAAAGTGCGCCAGACTCAGAAGCCTCTGCAACACCAATGGCGCCCATAGCCAAAGCCATCGCAAACGCCGCAGAACGAACAATGTGCTTAGGTGTACGAGTTACCATAAGGTCTCCACCATAAAGGGCACAGAGTCCTTGTTAGGCATAGACCTGCGGATAATCCACATGTCGGATATGCCTGTCATCAGGTCGTCTGCATTCTGCAATGTCTGCTCGGTAGCATCCATAAAGTCGCCGAGGCCGCTAGTAAGATTGCCAAGTTCGGCAAAGACCTTGTCAGCTCTGTCTACGGTCTTTTCGAAGTTGTCCACCATTCCGCCGACGTTGCCCATCAAAGTATCCACCTTCTGGGGCAGGGGCTTCAGGTCGGCCATCAGTCCAGTTACGTCGCCGGTGAGTCCGTCAACCTTGCCCATGAGGTCGGGCACGCGGTAGTTCAAAGTGTCAAGCAAGAAGGAGGTCTTGTGCAGAAGGTTCTTGCCGGAGTAGGTAATTTCATCCAGTCGGGTGAGCTGCTTGTTCAGGTTGTCGTACAGCAAACGGCTTCCGAATAAAGCACCCACGGTGGTTCCTGTATCCATGGCCATGACCAAAAGGGTATCCACACCGTCAACCAGGTGGTTTACACGGCCCAAAAGTTCGTTGGCGGTTTCAAGAACGGTTTCGATGTCCTGTGCCTGTCCGGGGGGCAGGAAGTCACCGTCTTCTAGAATATGGCCCTTCTTGTTCACGTCGATGTTAATGACACGGGCAGAAATCAGGTTCTGGTCGCGGATAGCGAACACGGTGGCGCTATCGGTAATCCAGTTCTGGTACTGCTTGCGAATTACAAAATCCACTCGTACACCATTATTCTCGATTTCGACGTTGTCGATCTGACCAACGTCCACACCGCTAATCTGAACGCGGGTACCCGGACGGAGACCGAAGGCTTTTTCGAATGTACTGTGGAGCCTGTATTCTTCAACACCGATCATGCCGGAGGTGAAGAGTTTTGCATAAAGCGTAAGGGCGAAGACCATTACGGCGACAGTGAAGAAAATACCGACCAGGAGGCCGGAGATTTCCATCCAGTTGATTCGCTTTAATGGTTGAAATGCCATGACAAGAAATATATAAATAATTTTTTACGCATAACGCAACGAACCTATTTATGTGGAAAAAAGGGGTAAAAAACGTTGTGTAAGTTGCTATTTTATCGAAAAAGGTCAAATCAGGGTAAAATATGGAATTCTTTGAGTTTTTGAACTATGCTGTAACGCCGTACCATACGGTGGATTTCTTGAAAAAGGCTCTTGCCGTAGATGGAATCTCCTTGATGGAAAGGGGCGGTGCGCTGGTTGCGGTTCGCAAGCCTAAGAATTGTGGTCCCCAGTCCAAGTTCCGTATCGCCCTGGCCCACACGGATTTCCCGGCCTTAAAGATTGCCCCGAACCCAGACAAGGGTGGCGCCGGTGTCCGCACCCTTCATTCCGAGATTTACGGAAGCCCCTTGTTTACCAGCTGGCTGGACCGTGACCTTGGCTATGCTGGTCTTTTGGCTTTTGAGAAGAACGGTCGTGTAGAATCCAAGCTGTTTCGTGGTGAAAAACTTTTCCGCATTCCTCAGTTGGCCATTCACTTGAACCGCGGTGTGAACCAGGATGGCTTGAAGGTTAATCCTCAGACGGATCTGGATGCCCTGTGGTGCGCCGTGTCGGACTGCACCAGCGTAAAGGCTGCCGGTGCGAAGTTCGTGGATGCCTTACAGGCGGAACTTGCCGATGGAGAGCGTCTCCTTGACTTTGACGTACAGTTGTTCGATGCACAGGGCGCCAACGCCGGTGGCTTCAACGACGAGTGGGTTTATTCCGGTCGTCTGGACAACTTGAGCAGTTGCCATGCTATTGCCGAGGCAATTCTTGCGGCTCCTGCTCCAGAAGACGATTTTATTGTGGCCGCCTTTATGAACAACGAAGAGGTTGGCAGCAACACTCGTGAAGGTGCCGCCGGTAATTTCTTGCGTTCCGTTCTCGAAGAGACTTGGACCTCTTCTGGACAGCCTCTGTCTACTTTAAACTCGGCGCTCGCCGCTTCTCTCGCCCTGTCTATCGATATGGCTCACGCGGCTCATCCTAATTTTTTGCAGAAGCACGAAGCTAACCACTCCCCAGTTCTTGGCGGCGGTGTGGTGCTTAAGACAAACTCTCAAAAGCGTTATGCTAGCGACGTGATTTCTTCTGCACAGTTTAAGTTACTTTGTGAACAAACTAATATAAACTATCAAACTTTTATCACCCGTAACGATATGCCTTGCGGTAGCACTGTGGGCCCCACCATTTCTGCAGACCTTGGAATTCCTACTGTGGATATCGGCGAACCCATGCTTAGCATGCACAGCATTCGTGAGATGATTGCTATCAAGGATCATCAGGATATGATTCAGTTGGTAACAACCTTATATCGCTAAAGAAAACGCCCGTCCTTACTGAGGATTGGGTCTTTTTTTATATCTTTTTGCCAATGAGTATTTGGCAAACAATAAGGGAGAAACTTCCCCGCAAATCATTGGCGGGGCAGTTTATGCGCTACCTGTTTACGGGTGGCCTTGCCTTTGTGGTGGACTTTGGTCTATTTGCACTTTGCCTTTACGTTTTTGAATGGCATTACCTGGTGGCCAATCTTGTAGGTCTGTTGGCGGGTTTGGTGTTGAATTACGCCTTGAGCGTGGGCTGGGTCTTTACCGCCTGCGAACGAAAGCTCGAAAAGAAAAAGACGGCGGAGTTTGCTGTGTTCGCCGCAGTCGGTTTTATTGGCGTTGGCCTAAATGAACTTTTGATGCTTTTGATGGTGGACGTTTTTGAATGGCTTGAAATGCTTTCGAAGATGATTGCTGCCGGAGTGGTTTTAATGTGGAACTTTGGCGGGCGTAAGCTTATTTTGTTCCGCGAGAAGAAGGATTAACATGGTTGCTGAAAATAAGAAGATCGCTGTAATTGCTGGTGCAGGACCTGCAGGTTTGACTGCTGCCTTGGAACTGCTCCGCACCACAGATGTAAAGCCGGTAATCTTTGAAGTGGAAGACGTTATTGGCGGTATTTCTCGCACGGCTCGTTACAATGGCAACCGTATGGATATTGGCGGCCATCGTTTCTTTAGCAAGAGCGATGCCGTGATGGATTGGTGGCAGGGAATTCTGCCGCTGCAAGGCGCACCCAGCCGCGATGACATTGCCATTGGCCGTAAGGTGCCTGTGGTAGAAGGCGGCCCCGATCCGGAGAAGGATGACTTTGTGATGCTCTGCCGTAGCCGACTGAGCCGAATCCTTTTCCTCCGCAAGCTCTTCGACTATCCTGTGACCTTAAACGGTTCTACCATTCGCGGGCTTGGCCTTTGGCGCATGTTTAAGATTGGCATGAGCTATATCAAGGTTCAGATCTTACCGGCTCGCGAAGAAAAGAGCTTGGAAGATTTCATGATCAACCGCTTTGGTGTGGAACTTTATCGCACCTTCTTCAGGGACTATACTGAAAAGCTTTGGGGAGTTCCCTGTAACAAGATTAGTCCGGAATGGGGTGGCCAGCGTATTAAGGGCCTTTCCATTACAAAGACTGTGATTCACGCAGTCAAGCAGATTTTTGCAAGTAAGAAACCGGCTGCTGAAGGCGGCGCCGCTAATGATATCCGTCAGAAGGATACCGAGACCAGCTTGATCGGCCAGTTCCTGTATCCGAAATTCGGCCCCGGCCAGCTTTGGGAAACCGTAGCCCAGAAGGTCCAGGAAATGGGCGGCGAAATCAAGATGAACGCCAAGGTTGTTAAGGTGAACCGTGAAGGCAACCGTGTGGTGAGCGTGGTGGTGGATCATGGCCAGTACACCGAGACTGTCGCTTGCGACTACTTCCTCAGCACCATGCCGGTGAAGGAACTGGTGGCTGCCATGGACAGCGAAACCGCAGCCGTCCCTGCAGAGGTGAAGCGGGTTTCCGAAGGTCTTGTCTATCGCGATTTTATGACCGTGGGCCTTTTGCTGGACAAACTTGAAATCAAGAATCCTGCAAAGCCTGGTACTCCCGAAAGCAAGTTGAAGTTTGTTGCCGACAACTGGATCTATGTGCAGGAAAGCGACGTAAAGCTTGGCCGTATCCAGGTATTCAACAACTGGAGCCCTTACCTGGTCAGCGATCCATCTAAGGTGTGGATTGGCCTGGAATACTTCGTCAACGAAGGTGACGAAATGTGGACCATGCCCGACGCCGATTTTATCAAGTTCGCTATTGACGAACTGGACAAGATTCACGTGGCCAAGCCGGAATCCGTCCGCGACTCCGTGGTGTTCCACATCAAGAAGGCTTACCCGGCTTATTTCGGCACTTATGGTGAATTCAATAAGATCCGCGAATTCCTGGATCCTGTTGAAAATCTGTTCCTGATGGGTCGCAACGGTATGCACAAGTACAACAACATGGACCATAGTATGCTCACTGCCATGGAAACCGTAAAGTGTATCCGCGAAGGTTCTACCAACAAGACCGACCTTTGGAACGTGAATACCGAAGAAGAATACCACGAAGGCAAGAAGTAATTGTTGGTCTAATATGAACGTCGTATTGAAATTTTTGAAAAGATTTCCTGAAGTAGTCTTTCTGGTAGGAACGCTTCTTTTTGTTCTTTTAATAAACGTTTCCCAGACGAAAATTTCCAACGTCACTCTGCATCGAAATGGCGTCGATGAAAAGGTTGCGCTGCCCATTAGCGTGCCCATGGACAATGGCGAAGTTTTTAACGTGACCTTTGATCTTTCAAAAGGTCTTGCTAGCGACTTCAACATCAATATTCATCCGGATGATTGCATTATTGGCCTGACTGTAAATGGCGTGGCTTTCCCATATACTGCATATCCTGGCTATTGCAGCTGGAATCAGGGCTTTGACCTGAATTATCAGGAAATGAAAAGGATCCTAGGCCCAGATGTTTCCGATTTCCATTTTGTTTTTACTGTTCGTAACGGCTCTGGTCTTGGAGGCATGCTTACGAATATGTCTTCCTCCGGTGTGGCCGCTACAATCTTTACGGTATTTTTCTGGTTGAATTTATTTGGATTGATATTCTTCTTTGGTTCAAGACTGAAGTTTGACAAGCGACTGATTTTGTGCTTCTTTGTTGGCCTGCTGCTTCGTGTGGGCTACATGCAGGACACATTCTATGACCAGCGTGGGCACGATGTGGGCGGACACCTGCATTATATCCAAATCATTGCTGATGAACATCGTATTCCTGCATCCAATGATTGCTGGACTTGCTATCATCCCCCGGTATATTATGCGCTTGCTGCGGGAACATGGAATTTTGCGAAACTCACTAGCTTTGGCCAAGCTCCGTTTGTTCAGGGATTTTCATTGCTCATTTCGCTTTTTGCCATGGGCTTTGGTCTTGCCTGCCTAAAGAAAATTCTTACGGGCGCACCTTTGGTGGCTGCTGCGATTCTATGGTGCGTGTGGCCTAGCTTTATAATGGCGTCGGCCCGAATAGGTAACGATATTCTCTTTTACGGATTCTATGTGGCAAGCTTGTGGGGAATTATTTCTTATCTGAAAACGAATAAGGGTTCGCATTTCTTAATTGCTGTAATTGCAGCCACGCTTGCGTACTGGACAAAGTCTTCTGGTGCCATTGCATTTGCGCTTATGGGCCTTGTGGTGCTGATCCATTTTGTACCTCGTGTGTTCGAAAAAGTTTCTAAGACGGAATGGGTTTCTTTTGGGTTGTTTATTGCTTCCTGTCTGGTAGTTGCATATTTCGTCTTGTTCCATAAGATTATTGGTAACGCCGGAGGATTGGATGATTCGGTTCTTATTTCGAATGCTCCGGGTAATTTCCTTTATTTCGATGTCAAGACTTTCCTGACAAACCCCTACATTGATCCGTGGCACGATGAACTTGGTCGACAGTACTTCTGGAACTATCTGGCTAAGACATCTTTATTTGGCGAGTTTACCTTGCTGAACACGGATTTGGGGAAATGGATGGCCTCTATTTGCAGCCTGTGCTTGCTGGGATTTGCCGGATTTGGAATTTGGGGTTTCTTCAGAAAAAAAATGGACAAGGTACATGTGGTTTTGCTAGTCCAGTTTATCCTTTTCGTTGTGTCCCTTATGGCTGTTCGCCTTAAGTACCCGTACTCTTGTAGCAATGACTTCCGATATATTATTCCCGTACTGTTGAGTGCTCTTCCCTGGACTGCGGAAGGAATGTTCGGCAAGGAAAATTCTATTAAGATTAAAGTTGTCGCTGCCGCGCTAGTTGTGGCTTTTGCAGTTTGCAGTTCTGTTATTCTAATAAGCGTGTAGTTTATGTATAGCGAAAAAGACCGTACGAATTTATTTGTTTTTTGGGGAACCATTTGCCTGCTGGCAAATATCCTTTTGACGTTTGCAAACCCCTATGGCCCTGACCAGAACTTTTGGGCAAATTGGCTTAGGCAACTTGTCGAGGGCGGGCTGGGAAATTTAAAATGCGACTATCCTCCAGTTTATATTTTATGGCTGTGGATTGTTGCCCAGGTGCATTCAATTTTCAATCTTGAAATTGCAAACTCATTTTTCCTAAAGTTTATCTGTCTTTGGCCTGTATATTTTTCCCATGTCTTTTTCGTTGATTTCGCATCACGATTTGTGCTGAAACTTAATCATCCTCGTTGGCAGACTCACTTAATTCTTGGATTTGTTGCACTGAACCCTGCGCTTTTGCTGGATGGACCGATTTGGGGGCAGATTGATTTGTTCCCCATTGTTTTCGCCATACTTGGAATTTACTGCATCAACTATCGTAAGACTAATATCTGGAGCTCTGCATTTTATGTCTTTGCACTGCTTACGAAATTCCAGATGATTCTTTTCTTGCCTGTTTTTGGCGGACTTTTCTTGAAGCATTGGCGTAGGTCCTGGAAGAGCCTTCCTCTTGGCTTTGCTGTAATCGCTTTGGTTCTTTTGCCGTTCCTAATTTCCGGGAATCTTTTGGATACGCTGCGCGGGGCTTATGTGAGCTCCTCGGATACTTATCCGTTTGCGACTTATAATGCTGCAAACTTGTGGATGCTCTTGTCGGGAAACACTACGCCGAACAGCGTCCCTATTTTTGGTGGCGAAGGCGGTTTGTCATTCCTTTTGAAGCCTAGTGTGCTTGGACGAATCTTGTTTGTTCTGGTGTCCATTTTTGTTTTGGTAAAATCTATTCTCAGCCGCAATATTCGAACCGTGTGGATGCTCGCTACGATTAATGCGGTTGCTTTCTTTGTGGTGCTTCCCGGAATGCATGAGCGCTATTTGATTTATGCTGTGCCGGCCGCCCTGTGCTGGTTTTTGTGGGAATTTGGTGTTGGTGGAATTGCCTGTTTCTTCGTATCAGCAGTAGCCGCTGTAAATGTGAATATGATTAACAGCCTGAAAGGATATGACCTTTGGGGAATTTTGTCTTTCTTTGCATGCTTGACTTTGCTGGCAACGATTGCCCAGGCTGCAGCTCCCAAGAAAGTGAAGGCTCTTGTGAATTTGATTGCCTCTGTAAAATATCCGCGGTTTATTCCGTACGCTATGCTTAGCGTGATTATTGTTGCCATGGCGATTTTCTTTACGGTTAAGATGAGCCCGGTGGTGTTGCATTTGAATGATAACGAAATTCTTGTTGCTGATTTGCATCTGGTTCGACAGAGACAGGATTATGGGTCGATGCACTATGATAAGACTGTGGATGGCAACGCTTTGAGCGCAGCAAAGAAAACTTATCAAACAGGTATTGGAACTCATGCCAATTCCTCCTTTGAATATGAATTGCCGGATAACGCTGACTCCCTATTTATTGGGGCTGCTGTTGATGATGAGGCTGGTGGTGCAGGTAGCGTAAAGTTCATTGTAAAAGCCGATGGCCACGAAATTTGGCGCAGCGATGTTATTAAAGGCGGGGAAGATCCTCAGTTTGTATCCTTGCCTATAAGAGGCTGCCGCCGCCTACAACTCATTACAGATGCAGATGGTTCCAATCATAGTGACCATGCGGATTGGCTGAATCCCTACATCAAATTGTTCTAGGAAAGGGCTTTTTTGTATATTCCTAGTCGAAGTTAGTGAAGATATTGCTATGAAAGCTGTTTTGTTGTTAATGAAAGTCGCCTTGTTTATGGGATTGGCTGCCGCGATTTCTGTGGCACGCCCCATTAACGATGGCAACAAATTGTTTGCCGCTGGCGACTATGCCGGCGCTCTTGAAAAATACATGAAGGCCCGGGAGGCAGAACCTGCCGATCCTCTGCTGTTCTATAACATTGGAACTTGCCAGTACAAGTTGGGCAATTACGAGGAAGCCAAGAAGGAATTGGAAAGCGCAGTGCGCATGCCCGATACAAAGCTTGCCGCCAAGTCTGCCTACAATCTGGCCAACACCCATTTCCGTATTGGTGAACAGGCTTCTGAACCAAGCGCACGTATTGCCGCCTGGCGTGAATCTGTTGCCTATCTGAAAAAGGCGATCGATCTGGATAACAAGTTTGAAAACGCCAAGAAGAATGTGGAAATTGTCCAGCGCAAGCTTAAGGAAGAACTGGATAAGCAAAAGGAAAATCAGGACCAGAACCAGGATCAGGATAACGACCAGAAGCAGCCGCCTTTAAGCGAAAAGGCCAAGGAAGCTTTGGCTCGCGCTCTCCAGCTTAGCAAGGATGGCAAGTATGCCGAGGCTAAGCAGCTCCTGGAAAATGTCATTGCCGAAGATGAAACGGCGGGCCAGCTGAATGCCTATGTGCAGCGCATTGACGATGTTATCGAAATCAAGGCCGGCCGTAAACCCAAGGCAAAGATTGATGCAAGCAACACCGATAACGACCTGGAGGTAATCTAATGAAGCGTCTCCATATGTCATTGCGAGGCCTGCAAGGCCGTGGCAATCTAATGCGTGTTTTCGCTTGCGTCTTGGTTTGCGTTGTTGCCGCTTTCGCTGCTCCCAAGTCTGCTAGCGCCTACTACAGCGATGCCGCCTTCCAGTACATCGAAAACCGTTTGCCCACTGCAGAGATTACTTGTAACGAAGGCCTGCAGTATTATCCTAACGATCAGAAACTCCAGATGCTCTTGGACCGAATCAAGGAAGCCAAGGACGAGCAGAAGAACGAAAATCAGAAGAAGGATCCTAAGAACGATCAGAACAATGATCAGAACCAGGACCAGAATCAAGATCAGAACAAGGATAACCAGGATCAAAATCAGGACCAGCAGAATCAGGATCAAAACAAGGATCAGAATTCTGGTGAATCCAGCTCCAGCCAGGGTGAAGATCAACAGAATCAAGACCAGAATGGTGGACAGTCCAGCAGTAGTTCTGAGCAGAGTTCCGATAGCAATGGTGGCGCAGATCAGCAGGAACAGCCCCAGGATCAAGGCTCCAGCGATAGCCAGGGTGAACAGCCTGAGATGCCGCCGGAAGTTCCTGAAGGCCAGATGAATCCTGCGGATGCGGCCCAGCTCCTGAAGGACTTTGACGAACAGAATGGCGAACGCAAGCCTTGGAAACCTGTTCGCGGTCAGGCTCGTCCGGCAAAAGACTGGTAAAGTGTATGTGGCGCGGGTTAGGAATTGCTGGAGTTGTGGCCGCGCTTTTGGCGGGCTGCGGTTCCGATGATCCGTCTTCTGCGACTGTTGTCAGTTCGTCTAGTGATGTCGCAAGTTCGTCCAGTGTTGCTGCCGAAAGTTCTTCTTTCGAAACGCCGAAAAGTTCGGCTGAAGTTAAGTCGTCAAGTTCTTCTGTAGCGGCAAGTTCTGCCGCGGACACTGTTGAAACTTCATCGAGTTCTGCCGCGGATACAGCCGCGGTCTCCTCTGCGTCTAACGCAACCGACGCTTGGTATTTTGACGATGCCGAAGGCGCCTGCGAAAAATGCGACAGCTACACGGCCCAAGACCCGGTACTGAACGACCGCGGCGGAACAGGCTCTATTACAACCTACGGAAGCATTACCGAAAAAGAAACTAGTTTAGGCGGCGCCTGCAATTACGGCCAGACGAATATACAGTACTACGCCGCAATTCACGTGAACGTCTCCAGCGGGGACGATAAAGGGCCCTGGAACGGGGGCCTTGCCTGCGGCGGCTGCGTTCGCGTCAAGGCGAAGACACCCGATGGCTGGAAGCGAGTGACGGTGCGCATTACGGACCGTTGTCCCGACGAAAGCTGCGGTGTGGACTTGGGCGGCGCGCCGGCAAGCGACATCATGGGCAACACGGTGGGCCGCTACTACGGCGAATGGGAATTCGTATCCTGCGAAGGCGTTGACGGCGTGTGGGGCGACTCCACCAGCATCTGGGTCAAGGAAGGTGCCAGTGCCTACTGGAGTGTTATTCAAGTTCGCAACCCCAAGGATGCAGTAAAGAGCATTTCGATCAATGGCGCCGAACTTCCCCTTTTCTCAGGTGCAGAAAATTTCTGGGAAGTTCCTCAGGAAATCCTTCAATCCGACGCCTCTGTCAAAATCACCGCCACCTATCGCAGTGGCACTCCCGACGTATGGACCATCTCCGGCGCCGCCTTAACAGAAGGCGAAGCCAATTACTACCTGTACGATTATCGGGAATAAGAAAAAGGCTCCCTCGAAGGGAGCCGTTCTTTTTAAAACAGATTTGCTTAATTAGAATCTGTAGCTGATGCCGCCAGAGTAGAAGCCGCGATAACCGATACCCGCTTCGAAATAGACGCCGAGTTTGTCAATGTATTCCACACCTAGAGGGCTAATTTGTCCACTGAGGCCTTCGATGTCAATATTGTAATCGTCAACCTTGTTGATGTTCATGGCTGCACCTAAGCCTAATCGAGAGTAAAATTGAACGTGGTCGAATACGGTTACCCAGTCAATCTTTACCTCGGCAGCCAAATGGACTAGGTGATTGTCTTTAGTCTTTGTGTATTTTTCGATGCCGTTCTTATCTACGACGGGAGAGACTTTTGAAGAATAGTATTCGTAACCTGTGGTAGCGCCCACTTCAAGCATCTTTGCAAGTTGGTAGCGTACACCAAGATTGGCGACGGTGTAGTTTGTGCTGCCACTCACTTCATCGGGTAGGCTGATCTTTCCGTCGTCATAATCAAATTGTCTCATGGTAAGAGCGTAATCGATTAAGAGCGAATAAGTGGCAAATCCGCCGCCTACGTCGACAATCCACTTGGATTTATTTTCTTCTGCGAAAGCCATGATTGCGCACAGGCTAAGGATGGCGATGATTTTTTTCATAAGTAATCCTCCTAAGATTGCACTTAAAATATAAAAGGAGATGCACTTAGCGTATCTCCCCCCAAAAAAATCTGTTCTCATATCGTTTTCTTGAATGTATATGATACGCTTCTTATGATACGATGTGTATCATTATTTAAAAAGCACGTTGATTATTCATCATAAATGGTCGATTTTCTTTTAATTTTAAAAAAATCACCCAAAGTCCGTATCATTTAATTGTCTTGTCAAATCAAGAAAGACTTATATTTATGAACGTAAGGGTTAGAAAATGAAATCGATTATAAACTATTTAGATTATCGCTGCTATATGCGGGACTTCTACGAGGAGCAGAAGAAGTTGTCCGATTTTTCGTGGCGAAAATTTGCAAAGCTGGCTGGGTTCTGCGACCATGTTCTGGTTGACAGAAATTGATGAGACGAATGTCCATTATATAGGCAATGTGAAACCGGAACATGAGCCAGGACCAACGAAGTTTGAAGATGTATGGGGCGTGACCACGACGAACATGCATTTACCCATCCGCTGTATCAAGAAATGACGATAAGGGCACCTGCAAAAATGCGGGTGCTTTTTTTGGATTGCAAATAGCACTACAGTGACAATTAGAAAAGCTATATTGTTCCTGTGGGTCGAGAAAATCGTACATTCATTGCCATTGACTTGAAGTCGTTCTTTGCCTCCGTGGAATGTGTTCTGCGGGGGCTTGACCCGCTGACTACGAATCTTGTAGTGGCTGACGAAAGCCGTACTGAAAAGACCATCTGCCTTGCGGTGACACCCAGCTTAAAAGCTTACGGGATTCCTGGCCGTGCCCGCCTTTTTGAAGTGAACCAGAAGGTGGCGGAAGTCAAGCGTAAGACCGGCAAGGAAATCAAGTTTATTATTGCGCCACCTCAGATGGCCCGCTATGTGGAATACTCCACACGCATCTACAATGTGTATTTGAAGTACGTGAGCCACGATGACATTCACCCTTATTCCATTGACGAATGTTTCATCGACGTGACCCGCTATTTGTCGCTGTACAAGAAGACTCCTCGGGATCTTGCAAAGACCATGATCCAGGATGTTTTTGAAACCACGGGAATTACGGCTACAGCAGGCATCGGCACCAATCTGTACCTTTGCAAGATTGCCATGGACATTATGGCAAAGCATGTGGAACCTGACGCAGACGGAGTCCGCATTGCGGAACTTGACGAAATGACGTACCGCAAAAAGTTGTGGGCTCATCGTCCTTTGACGAGTTTTTGGCAGGTGGGCAAGGGCATTGCAGAGCGCTTGGAAACTTGCCGCCTTAACGATGGTCGCGGCATTTTGACCATGGGTGACTTGGCTCGCGTGAGTATCAAGCGTCCTGATGATCTGTACAAGATGTTCGGCATCAATGCAGAAATTCTCATTGACCACGCCTGGGGTTATGAACCTTGCACCATTGCAGAGATCAAGAAGTACAAGCCCAAGAGCAATAGCATTGGCAGCGGGCAGGTTCTGCAGCACGCTTATGACTGGGCTAAGACTCGCATTGTTGTCCGCGAAATGGTGGACTCCTTGGTCATTGACTTGATTGACAAGAATCTTGTGACCAACGGAATTACGCTGCACCTGGGCTATGACCGCGAAAATATTGACAAGGGATTGTACCACGGCGATGTGGTTATCGACCCTTATGGCAGAACCATTCCCAAGCCTGCCCATGGTACGGCAGCGTTGGGTCGTTACACCAGTTCCTTGACGGTGATTGCGGATGCAGTGATGAAATTGTTTGACCGCATTACGGATCCGGCCTTGACTTTCAAGCGCCTGAATATTGTGGCAAACGATGTGCTGGATGCCAGCTACGACCAGCCGGATATTTTCACCGACGTTCAAAAAGAAGAACGTGAAAAGAAACGATTGAAGGCGGAACTTCTCATTAAGAAACGCTTCGGCAAGAACGCCATTATCAAGGGCATGGATTTGCAGGAAGGTGCCACTACGGTGGAACGCAACGGACAGATTGGAGGTCATCGTGCCTAGTTTCAACTACGACGACATTATCAATTTGCCGTACCCCAACAACGATTGGAATACGCTGATCAAGCATCCTCGAATGTCCATTGAGAATCGTGCAAAGATTTTCGCCCCATTTGCTGCCCTTCGCGGTCACAGTGACGCTATTGAAGAAACTGCTGAAAGGAGACTGACCATTCGGCAGGACGAACTGATGGAAGATTCCCGCCTGGAACTGGACGAGGTCTTGGGAACTCTGGCGGAAAGATTGCAGCAGGGAGAACATCCTGTTGTAAAGGTAAGCTACTTTGTGCAGGATCGTGTTCTTGCCGAAGGCGTAGGCACTTACGAGGAATTGGAAGGGACTGTTGCAAAGCTGGATGCCATCACCCAGACAATTCAAATTGTGGATAAAGTAATCCCTCTCGCCAACGTTAAAACCTTGATATTTTAACCCGCCCGCAGCTCTCTTGCGCGGTGGGAAGATCAGCCCATGGAATTCGTCACGTTCTTGGTAGCCAATACCAACTTGTTAGGGTTAGAAGCCAGCTTGTAGAAATAGAACATGCTGTAGCTAATGCTCTTTGTGTCGTGGAATTCTGGCGTGGTGCGGAACAGCACTGTAGTCACGTCGCGGTTTTCAAGCTTGGCCATAACAGATTCGAGTCGGATGGCGTTGGCGGTACGATCTCGGTCTTCTTCTACAACAAACTTACCGACAAACCAGTTGATCACAGCGTCATAAGAAAGTGACTTGATTGCGGCAGGAATGCTATCCTTAAGCGAAATATTCTTATAGACTAGAATGTTCTTTGTAGGAACGTCGATTTGACAAATTAAGGTAAATCCCTTGCTGAGTCCTTCGATAATCTGGTGTTCCAGCATCAGGTCCTTGGTCTTTTCCAATTCGAGGATGCGATCATGATCCAGGTGTTCTGTAATCAAAAGAATCTTGGTTGGCTCCCCATTCGAAGTCTCGATGGCCTTGAACATGGTGCGTACCCAACGGCCATTTGACATCTTGAATTCCATTGTTATGGAACTCTTTTTGCGCAAATCGTTGCGAAGATTGTCAATGGAATTGATGGTTGAAACCATTTCCTTGTACTCCACATCAACAGCTGCCAGGAACTTTTCGGACATCTTGGTGTAGGAATCGACGTCCTTGCCGTAGGTTGCTGTGGGACCTTGCTTTAGAATCCAGAAGGTGTCGCGAATCAAGTCGACGGTAATGATTGCGTCGTAGGAGTTTGCCAATGTTTTGAGAATGGCGTCCATTTCGCGCTTGTAGTTTAACTCCGCAATGCCACGCTTGTATTCCGGATGCTTTTCGTAAAAAGCTTCCTTGCTTTGATACATGTGGATTTCGGCCTCGCGGCTAACGTCCTCAATATGCACAGGATGGGCCATCCAGCAGTAACCCAAGGCTGCCTGGGGAACGGGCTCTTGATTTAGGAAGTTCTCGAATTTCTTTGCGGAGAACGTGAATTCATTTTCCTTGCAGTTGGGAATGACAATCAGGAATTCGTCACCGCTGATTCGGTAAATGAATTCGCTAGAAAAATGTTCCAGCAGTTTACGTGCAAAACTCTGTAGAAATTCGTTGCCGGCACCGTGACCACGGGTGTCGTTAATCAGTTTCAAGCCGTTGAGGTCTGCGAAAATTAAACCGATGGAACCCTTGTCAGTCTTTGAGATAAAATTCTTGCAAAGCAGCTGGTAGGAGTAGTAATTGTTGACACCGGTCAAGGTATCGTATTTGCAGTAGTATTCCAGGTCTCGCTGGATTTCGATGTCGCGGGACATACTGTCGTGGATGTCGTTGACGAACATCCAGACAATCTGGGAATTTTCTGAATACAAGGAGGACTTGAAAAGAACGATGGTCACCCAACGGAACTGATCCTTGATTTTTCGACGGATCTGCAATTGGAGGCGTTCGTTTGCGCTAAAATGCTTTTTAAGAGAATTGACTTCTAGATAGTTTTCAATGGTCTTAAGATCTTTTTCGTGTACAACGCCGGAATTACATAAGAAATCAACAAGTTCTGTGCATGCGCCAATTTTCTTTTCGGCAGCAATGACGATTTCGGGTTTTTCGAAAACGATATTGTATTCGTTTTTAGTTAAGTCTAGGCGAACAATCTTATAAAAGGTATTGCCTAGTTCGGCGTAAGCTTGTGCGATGTTCTTCTCTAATTCCATGCAATAAATATAAATCAAATGTGAATAAGCAGTTTGTTTGTTCAAGTAATTTTTCATAAATAAAAAAGCTATTTTTCGTGTATGCAGTCTATTCGAAATATCGCCATCTTGGCCCACGTTGATGCGGGTAAGACAACCTTGTCCGAGCGGATTCTCTTCGCTGCGGGTGAAATCCGTAGACCGGGCAAGGTCGAAGATGGCCTTGCTACCATGGACTACATGCCCGAGGAAAAGGAACGTGGCATTACTATCGAGAGTGGCGTAGCCCATTTTGAATGGAAGAACACCTGGTTTAATTTTATTGATACCCCGGGCCATGTAGATTTTGGCGCCGAGGTGGATATGGCGCTTACGGCCGTGGAGGGTGCTGTCCTTGTGGTTAGTGCTGCCAGCGGTGTAGAAACCCAGACCGTTGCCGCCTTCAAAAAGTTGCGCGAAGCTGGTGTCCGTACTATTTTGTTTGTAAATAAACTGGACAATCCTGATTATTCCCTGGACGAGACCTTGATCAATATTGAGGAAATCCTGGGTGTACGTCCGGTGTTGATGACCATCCCGGAATATAAGGATGGTCAGATGTGCAGCGTACTGGATGTGCTGAGCAAGAGTAGGCTAGTTCACGACGAAAACGGCGAGGAAGTGGTGGATTCCGCTGCTGACCAGCTTGGAACATATCATTCTGAGAAGTCCCAATGTCATTCTGAGCGGAGCGAAGAATCTAGCGAAGCTCTTCTCCAAAAGCATTACAAGGAAGCCTGCGAGTTCGCCAGCAACTTTGATGATGAAGTTTTGGAAATGGCCTTGGAAGGTAAGGCTGTTCCGCCCAAGGATTTGCTCCGCGGTTTAAAGGGATTGGCTGCCAGTGACGATTATGCCTTGTGTTATGCAGGCTCCGCCATGGCGGGTTTCGGCGTGCGCAGCTTGCTTACCGCATTGACATTCTTCTTGCCCGAGGTGCCTGAATTTGAGGAAGGGCAGTTGGGGCAGGTCATTCGCCTGCGTCATTTCAAGGGCGTAGGTGAGATTTCCCTGTTCCGTGCGCACAGCGATATGGAACGTAAGGAATGGCCTGCCGGTTTTGAATTCTCCCGCCTTAAGGCAAACCTGCTCATTCCCGTGGATGAAATCCGTGCCGGCGATATTTACGCCATGCGTGCCCCCTTTGAAACCGAGTTAGGACAAATTATTCTCCGCGACGGAACAGTCGTGGGGGACAGCGCCGGATCCGAATGTCATTGCGAGGCCGATGATTCGACGTGTCATTGCGAGGCCGACGGCCGAAGCAATCGAAGCAGTGTGAACCTGCCGGCCACAAACATCCGCGACCGTTATCAGCCCTTGCTCCAGACCCGCGTAGAATGCGTCAGTACCGAAGACTACTCTCATGTAGAAAAGAGCCTCAATACTTTGTCTAGAATGGATCCTTCTTTCCGTGTGCAGCACGACGAAGAGGGTGGTTTCTGGTATTTGCATACTGTAGGCGAAGTCCAGCTGGAAGTTCTGCTGGCCCGCCTTAAGCGAGAATTCGGTTGCCAAGTGCAGGCGGGCGATCCCGAGATCCGCTACCAGGAACGTTTGACTCGTGCCGTTGAATCGGTGGAAAATTCCTTCCAGCTTGGCCCGCACAAGATTTCCATCAAGTTGGCCGCAAGCCCCATCGTCAATGATGTTGTGGAAAATGCCGCAGAACTGCCGGTAAATCACGACATACGCCTCACTGCAGAATTCCTGGAGAATGCTCCTCGTGAAATTCTTGCTGGCGTCCGTTCCGCCCTTCTGGAAACCGCAGAAATCGGTGTGCTGGGCAAGGGCCCGCTGGTAGGTATTCGCTTCGAAGTTCTGGAATTCAGCTGGAGCGAAGGTGCCCTGCCGCCTATGATCAAGAAGTGCTGCGCCGACGCCGTCACAAAGCTTTTCAAGCCCTCCGATGTGGTTGCCTACGAACCTATAATGGAACTTTCCCTGGAATGCCCGGTGAATTTCGCCGGCGTCATTACTGGGGATATCCAGGCCCGTGATGGCAAGGTGAAGGAAATCGGTGGCGATGGCCGCACACATTTCTTGAAGGCCGACATTCCCCTCCGCAAAATTTTCGGATATGCTACAGGTGTCCGTAGCATTAGCAAGGGAACAGCTCTTTATAGCCTGAAACTTCTTGGTTATAGGGAAGCTTCTCTATAAAGATATTGCGCTAATAAAGAAAATAACATATATTCCTCCTTGGTTTTGAGCCTGGTTTGTCGGCTCGTTAGGAGGTCTATCGTGAAATTATATTCTCGCTTTGGCACTCTGTTTTCTGTGGCGACTCTTGCCGCTTTTATGAGTGCTTGTTCCGAGGAATCGTCTCCCAATTCCCCTGCGGATGAAACTCTCTCCAGTTCTTCCGTAGATGAAACGCTTTCTAGTTCTTCTGTAGCAGACTCCAATTCCAGTACTTCTAAACAGGAAAGTCTCTGTGTTTCGGAAGACAGAATGGCCCATTGGTGTGGTGCTAATTCTGATCAATATGTAGAAACAGGCCTTGATAATGGAAGTGAAACCTCCGGTTATTGGTTTATATTCAATAACAACGAAGATGGCGGGGAATCTAAGATTGAAATTCCCACTACCACAGAATGTTGCTATTCTGATGAAGATGAATATGAAATCATGCTCGCAGTGTGTGGCGGTTTTTGTGGGATCTTCGAACTCCATGGAAAGAACTTGATTAGCGGTAATCCCGTGACTGGTATCGCATTCAATGTTGCTGGTGAAGCTTATGATGAAAAGGATGTCCCTGTAGGACATAGTGCTGCCGATGCTTCTGCGTGGGGCGGAGTCTGCATTGCCTATAGTGCCTCCCGAGATGCAATTCTCATGTTGGGTACGGATACCAGTGAATCTCCGAATATTCCGGGTGACGGTCCATCCGTTACCTTGCCCAAGTCCTCTGAAGGTGTCATGAAGTGCTTCAAGTGGGATGAATTTAAGTCCGCCGCATCTACCAAAATGACGGGTGAAGAAGCCGCCAAGAAACTGGTTTCTGTACGATTCTTTTTCCAGGATCTCAGCGAAACAACAGGCGAGTTCAACGTAATGTCCATCGGTTCCTATGTGGAACAGTAGGAGTTTTTCTCTCTCAACAAAAAGACCTGCTTTCGGGCAGGTCTTTTTTGTCGTAAGTATTGTTGACGCAGATGTTTATGTCGCGGAACTAGGTGCGGGCCATCTTGGCGCGGCGTCTAAAGTGCTCGATGAGCGGGGCCACGGTTTCCTTGAATTCTTCCTTAGTCTCGATGCGAACAAAGTCGATAGACATACGCTGGAAAAGTTCCTTGGTCTGCTTGCCCTGACGTTTTGCCTCGCGGGCGAATGCTTCGCGGAAGGCGGCGTCGCCGGTATCGATAAGCAGGGTTTCACCGGTTTCAGGATCTTCAAGTTCCACAAGGCCTGCGGGCGGCAATTCCATTTCGCGGGGGTCCACTACAGAAACTGCCAGCACATCGTGGCGCTTGCGGAGAATCTTGAATGCGTTTTCAAAGCCTTCGTCCAGGAAGTCGCTCATCACAACCACCACTGCCTTGCGATTCAAGATCTTGCCTGCATATTCCAAAGCCACCTGGGTGTTGGTGCCGTGATGCTGGGGCTTAAAGTAAAGGATTTCGCGAATCAGGCGCAGCACATGCTTGCGGCCTTTTTCGGGCGGAATAAAAAGTTCCACCTGATCGGTGTAAATCAGCAGGCCTACCTTGTCGTTGTTCTTGATGGCGGCGAATGCCAGAAGCGCGGTGAGGGTTGCCATCACTTCGCCCTTCATCTGGGTGCCGCTACCGAATTCGGAGCTGCTGGACGCATCAACCATGAGAAGCATGGTCATTTCGCGTTCTTCAATAAATTTCTTGACGTAGGGAGTGCCAGTACGAGCGGTAACGTTCCAGTCGATGGTACGCACGTCGTCGCCGGGCATGTATTCGCGGACTTCGCAGAATTCCATACCATTGCCCTTGAAGGAACTGTGGTATGCGCCGGTCATAACGGTGTCCAATGTACCACGGACACTCAATTCTATGCGGCTAACGGTCTTTAGAACTTCTTTATCAAGCATTATAAAATCTCAATTACGTTCAAGAATATACAAAAAATATTCCATAAAAAGTATATTAGGCGTATGCCCAATAAAGTTCTTGCTGTAATCATAGCCTTGCTTGCCTTGGTGTATGGAATTTATCCTGCGGATGTAATTCCTGAAAATCAAGACGCAATTCCTTTGCTTGGATGGCTTGATGATTTGAACGTATTGATTATTGCCGGTATGAATGTCTACCAGCAATTTGCCTGCGATCAGAATTTCGTAGTGGTGAAGATCGCGAAATACGCCAAGTGGGTTATGGCTACACTATTTATTATCGCAAGCGAACTCCTGTGGGGCGCAAATCCGTCTTTTGGCGGGATTGTGGTCGGCCTCGTCATTATTGCCGGCAGTGTTGCCGTTGGATTGCTTACTGTGATTGTATCCCTCGTGATGTTTGTTTTGCGAGATGAAAATTGTAAATTATAACCACTATGGCGGATAAAATTATCGAAGATGTGGAAGTCCTTGATGTGAAGGACATGGAACGCAACCAGCGTGAACGTCGTAATGAGGAATCGTCTACCGATTCTGAAGAATCTTCTGGTGGCGAACGGCAAAAGGGAGCGCCCGTGGTGTGGAAGGCTCTTTCCATCATTGTTGCGCTTGTGGCTGCTGCCTACGATTTATCGCCTGTTGATGCTGTGCCCGATGCAATGCCCATGGTGGGCTGGATAGATGATATCGGTCTTACTCTGGTTGCAATTCTGAATCTTTATCAGCAATTTGCCAAGGACCAGGGCGCATCCATTGTGAGGTTCGTTAGATACATCAAATGGTGTCTTGTAGCCCTGATCGCATTGGCTTGCATAGTCGTGGGTGGCATCATCGCCCTGATTGTTCATCAGGTTACACAGATTTAGTCCGCAGGCTAGAATCCCATAGTGCGTCCAGCCCTGTCGTCCTTGCTTCGCAATTCCTTGCGGAGTTCGGCCTCGATGCGGTCCGGGGTTTTGCTGCTTGCGGGGAAGTAACGCAGACGTCCGTTGACGGCGTTGAAGTCGCCCGGAGTGAGCATGGGGAGGCTTGCTACGCTGTCGGGGCATTCCGTATCCGGGAAGAATACGTTCCACATGTGGCGAATGCCAACCGGCTTCAGGTAGTCAAAGCCTACCTTGAGTGCGAAACGACGGGCGCTGGCAGGATCCAGATGCTTTTCGAAGTTGGTGGCAGCAATAAAGATGCCCTTGAAGTTTTCCATCTGGGTGAGCAGTTCATTGACCTTGGACACTTCGTGATTCTGGTTTGCGCTGGCGCGGTTGCTGAGCACGCTGTCTGCTTCGTCGAAGAACAAGATTGACTTGGTACGGTTAGCCTCTTCGAAGGCGGCGGCAATCTGGGCTTCGGTCTGGCCTACAAACATTCCTAGCAGGTCGCTGGCACGCTTGATAATCAGATTGCGACCCAAACGGCGGGCGATATAGCGCACGAATTCAGTCTTGCCGGTGCCCGGAGGACCGTAGAGCAGGATGTTCAAGGAATTGGGTGCGTCATCTTCTTCAAGATTTGTCCAAACCTTGTCGTAGCTATTGATGACTTCCATGATTTCGCTAGTAGAACCTTCGATATTCAAACCCTCCAGGGAATAGTTTGGTGCGTGGCTTTCCACATCCTTGAGGCTACCGTTGCGGATGCCCATAAGCTGGGTGTGTGCCTTGAGAAGGCGGGCCATAGTCTTGTAGTTGTCAGTTTCGCTGGTTGCGCCGCAACCGAAAAGGCTCTTGGTGTGCTGTACTGCCAGGGAAAGGCCGCCGGCCATGGCGGGGTATTCCACTACAAGGCGCATCTTTTCTTCGTCGGTGAGCATGTTTTCGGCGTCCTGGGCCTTGAGCACAGAATTCAGAACGCTAAGGCGTTCGTCCTTTGCCAAGGGCTTGAATGCCATGGAAAAGTCAAAACGGCGGCGGGTGCTGTCTTCTACAAAGCGCATGTTGTTGCTAATCCAGATAACAGGAGTCCTGAGTGTTTCAAAGAAATGATTCAGGGAACCCTTTTCACCAAAATTCAACACCATGTCGGCTTCGTCCACTAGGATAAAGCCGGGGTTGTGTTCGCAATGCCAGTCTGCAAGAGTAATGGCGCGGAGGCGGTACTGCAAAAGATTGGTGTTGCGGGTATCCATGCGACGGTTACCGCCGATTTCATCGTCATCCACGTCAATGCTGATTTCCCACAGAGGTACGCCCAGTTCCTTTGCCAGCGCCTTGGAAAGTTCAGTCTTGCCGGTGCCGGGAACGCCGTGGAGAAGAATGTTCAAAGGCTTTTCGCGCTTATGATTCTTCAGGAGGGTGAGCAGCAGTTTTGCGTCGGGATTGGAACCCTGCAGCTGTTGGAAACTGACGGACGCCTCGGGCGCTTCCTTGAAGGCCTTCATTTCGGCACCATCGGAATAACCGCTCAAGAAGCGGGTCACTTCGCGAGGAATATCCAAGCGTTCATCGAGGAGGTTAAGCCTGTTGAGAGCGCTGTCCTTGCCGAGAAGAACTGCAAGCTGTTCCTTGGAGAAACCGGTGGCGCGGGAAATATTTTCGAGGCTATAGCAATTGGTATCGTTGTCGCGGAAGCGTCGGTGGCGCAGGAAGGTTCTTTCGGATTCAACCATTTCCAGGTCATTACTTTCGCGAAGCCAGAGGTACAAAAGAAGTTCAAGTTCGTCGTTGTTCAAACGGTAGATCTTCTTGATCTTTTGAACGCGCTTGAAAGAAGGATTCTTTTCGCTGATTCCCTTACGGAGAGTTTCCATCGCGTAATCTGTGAACTGTGTGCAAGCAATGCTCTGCAATTCCTGATAGAGCTGGGGTGCCATATCGTCGGAATCCATATTTTGGAGAACCTTCAAAAAATTTGCAGCGGCTTTCTTAATGCACTTGGGCTTTGCTTCGTCCAGAAAACGATTTACAGCTCTGAGCATACGGGGGCAGCAAACATCGGTACGGAAATTTTCTTCGCCCTCATCTTCGTCAATATTTAATTCTTCATCGTCTTTTTTGTTTTTCTTAGGCTTTTCTCTTTTCAAGAAACCTTTGAAAAAATCAACAACTTCGTTAACGAATGTCATGGTGTGCTTTTCGTCCATCAGGCGGATGGCGACATCGCGATTGATGCATTCGGGATTGGATTGCAGAATGCGCACCCAGTATTCAAGAATTTTGAGGGAGGAAAAGTCCATGGAAGACTTTTCAGAACGGATTTCGGCGCCTTTATCAAGATTTGCGACGACTTTTGCAAAATATTTGTTCATAGATATAACCCTTTTTTTATTTCTCAAGGATTATATCGGTATTTATTTCAAATCTGTAAAAAGATTTTCTACAAAAAAATGAATATGGGGGTGACCGCGCGAAATCTTACGCGCGAATAGAATACTTTTGGCTTCGGCCGCCTTTCTTTTCGGCCTGAGCAATGCCTTTTTCAATCAGCGATTGGATATCCCTTAATGTGGAATCGTGACTGACTCCGCAAAGGGTGGCGGCTTGCTTCACAGTGAAAGTGGCATCCAATTGTCCGGAGAATACGGCGTCCAGGATTTTTCTTTCTCTGGGCGTAAAATCGGTGCCCTTGAACTTTTGACGGAACTGTAATTGCTGAACGGCCTGCAAAATTTTTTGCTGGCTTTCTTCCACGGCGGAACGCAACATTTCCAGGAACCACAAAATCCATTGGGTCAAATCGCCGTTGCCTTGCTGTGCCTTGGCGAGAATTTCAAAATAGCTTTCGCGGTTGCCGAGAATCTGTTTGTTCAATGCATATTGGCAATGGGCGGTGCCTTCGCTACGGGCCAACAGCATGGCGCTTAAAGTGCGAGCCATGATTCCGTTGCCGTCGTCAAAGGGGCGTATTGTCAAGAACCAGAATTGTGCAATAGCTGCTTTTAGAACGCCGTCTTCGGAGCTGTTTTCAAACCACTGGATGAAACGTTCCATTTCGTGTTCAATGCGATCCGGAGAAACTCCCCAGGCACTTTCCTTTGTGCGGAATTGCTTGACCTTGTTCTGGCCCACGGCGGCGTGCCATGCAAAAAGTCTGTCGGCGGTCAAGGGCTGGTTTGCGTTGTGCAATGCTCCCAAGATGTTGCGGACTTTCGGAGTGGCGTCATTCTTTTTTTGAATCTCGGCCTGGACCTGCGCAAGTTCCTTATTTGCTTTTTCTGTAGGGATTGCGCCGGCTTCCTTGTCGATGGAAAAGTTTGCCAGAATATCCTGGGCCAGGGTTTCGTCTTCCTTGCCGTCTGAATTTACTAGGTCGTAAATACCCAACAATTTTCCTTCCTGCAACCGAGTTTGACCCAGGGCGTCCATGACACTCTGGAAATTATACCGGAAACTGGTCCAGTCAGGATATTGGTGGATGTAAAGCATTGATGTCAATTCTAACAAATTTTTTGTAGCCCGCGCGAGTCCCGGGATTTGTATTTGTTAAATTTAGAACATGCAGAAAATTGATACTTGGTACAAGGCCCAGGGCTATTGCCCTGAAGAAGAATTTGAAATTGCAAGCTACCTGCTTTTTGAAGCTGGTGTTGCTACTCTTGAAGAATTGGACCCGAAGGAAGATGGTCGTACAGACTTTTGCTTCTATACCGGCGACAAGGAAGAACGTGACCGCATCGTTGCGGAATTCCCCCAGTATCATTTTACTGTGACCGAAGAACCTGCCAAGGATTGGGACAAGTGGTGGCGTGACCGCGCCCAGCCTGTGGCTGTGAGCCCTCATTTGGTGGTGCGTCCGCCTTGGGTTGAATACACTCCGGAAGATGCAGAGACGGTTGTGCTGGAACTTGAAGCAAAGACTGCCTTTGGCACTGGCGAACATGATACTACCAGCAGCTGCGCCCATTTGATGGAATCCATCGATTTTAACGGCAAGACTGTTCTGGACATCGGTACCGGTACTGGCATTCTCGCCATGTTTGCCCGCCGTAAGGGTGCGAAGTTGGCTGTGGGTACTGAAATCGACCCGCTGACCATTCCCTGCATTGCTGAAAACTTTGAACGAAACGGCTTTGACGGTAGCGACTGTGTGCTGGGTTTCTTGGATGCGTTCAAGGATGGAACCAAGTTCGATGTGATTCTCTGCAACATGATCCGCAGCGAACTGTGGCCTCTCCGCGACGATATTGAA
Source organism: Fibrobacter sp. (assembly GCA_024399035.1). Taxonomy (GTDB): domain Bacteria; phylum Fibrobacterota; class Fibrobacteria; order Fibrobacterales; family Fibrobacteraceae; genus Fibrobacter. The sequence continues at coordinate 25,727 of JAKSID010000026.1, forward strand.
GACCTGCTTGCTGCTGGCGGCGAGCTGATTATCTCTGGCCAGCTGGCAACAGAACGCGACTACATCATCAACTGGTTCGAAGAAGCCGGCTTCTCTGTTACTCTTGAGAGAACCAGCGGCGAATGGTGGAGTGTGCTTGCACACTCCTGAATGAGCCGCTGATGGGTGACAATTGCGTAAGGCGAGAGAAGCGGCCGTGCTTGCACGGACATTTCCGAGCCTAGCAATTGGTAATTGAGCGAAGCTCAATTACAATGGTGGAGTGTTCTTGCAAAGAACGCATAAGGCGAGAGCCACGCGGAGTGTCGCGACGATAATTCGCAAAAAAGGCCTGCAGAAAGCTGCAGGTCTTTTTGTTTTGAAGTTTATCTTCCGCGACGGCGGGAACTGAACTGTACCGGTGACTCGTTTCGAGGCTTGCGGTCGTTTCCGCGGTTACCTTGCGGATTGCCTCCACGGCGGTCGCTGTGGAAATCACGACGGTCGTTGTCACGGTGGAAGGACTTGCGTTCATCAAAACGACGGTCGTCTCGACGACCTTCCTGACGCTGTTCGTCGCGACGCTCATGGCGCGGAGTCCATGTCTTTTCTCCAAATTCAGCTTGACGGCGTTCGCGGCGGGCGGAGTTTTCCCAGCGGCCTTTTTCACCAGTCTTCTTCGGGACAATGGAAAGTACGCTGCGTTCTTCGCGCTTTTGCAAATCGCGTTCGCGGAATTCCGGATTCTCTTCTCGTTCCTTACTGGGGCTGTAATTCTTGCCTTCGGCGATGGCGCTGCGACTCAAAAGCAGGCGTCCAATCTTACCCAACTTCAAACGCTCCAATGTGGCGCGAATCTGCGGGCGGTTTTCGGGAATGTACCAGAAGAAGAATTGCTTTTGGCTCTTTTTCTGTTCCGGAGTCTTTGCTACATACAGCGGTGTTCCATCCGGCTTCATTTCGGCGTAGAACATTTCCGTTGCAATGGTCATAGGCGTAGGCGTAAAGTCCTGAACCTGTTCCAGCTGGAATCCCAACTGCTTTGTTTCCAGGGCAAGTTCTGCCATGTCGGCTTCAGTACAGCCCGGATGGCTACTGATGAAGTAAGGAATCAACTGCTGCTTTTTGCCAATGCGCTGGCATTCTGCGTCAAAGAATTCCTTGAATTTGTGGAACAGCGTAAAGCTGGGCTTGCGAATCAATTTCAGAACCGCTTCCACCGTATGTTCCGGGGCCACCTTCAAGCGACCGCTGACGTGATAGTCAATCAGGTCGCGGGCGTATTCCTCGTGTTCCTTCTTGATTTTTTCGTCGCAGTTTTCCTGCAACAGCAAGTCGTAACGTACGCCGCTTCCGATGAACAGGTGCTTTACCTTGGGATGGTTACGGACTTCGCGGTACAAGTCAATCAGTTCGCGATGACTTGTATTCATGTTATCGCAAATGGTGGGGGTACAGCAGCTGGGGCGAGCGCACTTGGAACAGCGGCTACGATCTCGGCCGCGCATCTTGTACATATTGGCGCTGGGGCCGCCCAGGTCTGTAATGGTTCCTGCGAAACCTTCCATCTGGGTAACGATTTCCACTTCGCGCAAAATGCTTTCGCGGCTACGGCTGGCGATAAACTTGCCCTGCTGTGCGTTAATGGCACAGAAGCTACATCCACCAAAACATCCTCGGTGGGTATTGATGCTGTACTTGATCATCTCGAATGCAGGAACGTCACCGCGCTTCTTATAGCGGGGGTGGGGTGCTCGTGCATAGGGGTATTCAAAACTTTCGTCCAGTTCGCCGTATTCCATGGGCGGATAGGCGGGGTTGATCACAACAGTCTTGTCGCCCACATCTTGCAGAATGCGGCGCTGGAACATCTTGTTGCATTCGATGTCCACCTTGTTGTAGCTCTGGATCTGCGTCTTCTTTTCGGCCACGCATTCTTCGTGGCTGGGCAGGCGTAAATCTTCCCAGGTGGTTCCCAGTTCCTTGTGCTTGCCTGGAACCGGTAATTCGCCCTTGTTCACAAGAACCGCAGTCTGGGGGATATTTTTCAGGCTACTGAAGGGAACGCCCTTCTTCAAAAGACGTACGATTTCCTTCAAGGGCTTTTCGCCCATGCCGTACACCAGAATGTCCGCTTCCGTTTCAGCCAAAATGCTGGGCTTCAGTCTATCGCTCCAGTAATCGTAATGGGTGACGCGACGAAGGCTGCTTTCCAGACCGCCAATCAGAAGCGGTACATCGGGGTAAAGCATCTTCACAATCTTCGCGTAAGTGTAGGTGGCGTAATCCGGACGGAAACCTGCCTTGTTGCCAGCGGTAAAGGCGTCGTCATGACGGAGGCGCTTACCAGCCGTGTAATGGTTCACCATACTGTCCATACCGCTACTGATGGCGAAGAACAGACGGGGCTTACCCAACTTCTTGAAATCGCGAAGGTCGTCGCGCCAGTTAGGCTGCGGCAAAATAGCGACCCTCAAACCCTCGTGCTCAAAAAGCCTTGCCACCACGGCGTGGCCAAAGCTAGGATGATCCACATAACAGTCAGCGCTTATCACGATGACGTCAACATAATCCCAGCCAAGTTCGTCCAGGTCTTCTTTGCAGATAGGTAAAAATCGAGGATCGTACATATGGGGGAAAGATAGAAAAAGTCGAGTGCCGCAAAAATAAGCTAGTGCGCCGGAATCCACTTCTTGCTTGCTAGTCGAATCAGATAAATTGTTCCGCGGAAGCAGAGCTCGAAGCACATGGCCATCCAGGCGCCACGAAGACCGTATTTTGTAACGAGGAATGCAGCAAGGGGGAGGCGCACCACCCACATGCTCACAAGGTTCATAATGCTAGGAACAAAGGTACTGCCGGCACCACGGAATACACCGTTGGCAACAATGGATGCTGCATAGAAAGGTTCTGCAAAGGCTTCAATCCTGAGGATGGCTGTACCAAAGGCACGGATTTCTTCGTCGGGTGTAAACAGGCCGATAAGTTCTGGAGCAAAAATGAACATCAGCACGGCCATTAATGTCATAACAGTCATTCCCATGCCTGTTGTAAGGAATGCTAAAGTTTTTGTCAGGTCGAAACGCTTGGCCCCAATGCTTTGGCCAATCAAGGTTGTTGCTGCGGATCCAATTCCGTAGCCTGGCATGTAGCACAAACTTTCGATGGTTATGGCGAAGGAATTTGCGGCGATGGCGGCCATGCCCAAGGGAGATACGATGGCGGTGAACATCACGTAGGCACTGCACATGACCAATTGTTCCAACCCGATGGGCCAGGAAATTTGAAATGCTTTTTTCAGTTGCTTTACGGAGAAACAGATTTTTTCCTTGGCACGCAATCGCAGACTCTTGCTTCTGAAAAGGAGGAAGTAGAGCATTAGTGACATGATGATGAATTCCGTAACGACGGTTCCCAACGCGGCTCCCGTTACGCCAAGGCCTGCGCCAGGAATGGTGAAGGTGAGGCTTGCTATGGTAATTTCTCGGGTTCCAAAAATCAGGAAGAAATTTAGGAAGACATCCAAAAAGCAGGCGAGGACTTGCAGGGCGCTGGGCAGTTTCATGTTGCCGCTGCATTGTAGCATGCCTGCGGCCATGCCGTTCAGCTGCATGGCGGGAACGCCTAAGGCGATAATCAAGAAGTAGGTAGATGCATTTTGGTGAAGGCTTGCGTCGGCTCCTAACATTCCCGGAATTTTATCGTGCATGAAAATGCCGAATGCGGTAAGGAGTGCGCTAAAGCATAAACCGAAAAGGAGTCCCACTTTCACAAGGTTCCGGGCGCGAACATCACGCTTGGCACCGATGGCATGGGCTATTTGTACGGTAAAGCCGGGGCTTACCGCATAGCATAAGCATCCCAAAAGCCATGTGCTAGAAGCCACAAGCCCGATGGATGCCGCCTCGCTGGAACCCAGGTGCCCCACCATGGAGGCGTCGATATACTCCATGATGATGTTGGAAATCTGCGCTAAAATTGCAGGAAGACTCAGCTGCCCGATAAGGAGCAACATCTGGCGCCTGCTTAGGGCTTTTCCATCGCGTAGGAGTTCTAGACCGTCCATGGGAAGTTTCGCTTTTGGCGGCTGTCCAACAGTTACTTGTCGAAGTATGCCTTAAGGCGGTTTAACGCTTCCTGCAGGGTGGCCTTGGGACAAGCGATGTTCATGCGCATGAAACCTTCGCCGGCGTCGCCGTAGATGCTTCCCTTTGAAATAAATACCTGGGCGGTGTTCCGAATGTCTTGTTCCATTTGTTCGGAATTCATCCCGTGGCATTTACAGAAGTCATTGCAGTCTAGCCACAGCAAGTAGGTGGCTTCGGCGTCAATGAGCTTTACCTGCGGGATTTCGTGGGCGATAAAATCTGCTACAAGTTCGCGATTGCACTGAATGTACTGCAAAAGTTCGTCAAGCCAGGCTTCGCCTTCGTTATAGGCGGCAATGGCTGCCTGAATGGCGAATACATTGGGCTCCGCCACTTCATCGGTATTCAATCCGCGCCAAACCTTGTGACGCAACGTGGGGTTGGCTACAGAAACCGCTGCCGTCTGGAGGCCTGCAATGTTGAAGGTTTTTGTGGGGGCCATGCAGACAATGCTAATGTCGTGGCATGTTTCCGAAACGCTGGCAAAGGGAATGTAGCGCTTGCCAGGCTTCGTCAGGTCGCAATGGATTTCGTCGGAAATCACGGTGACGCTATGTTTCTTGCAAAGTTCGCCCACACGGGCCATTTCTTCTGCGGTCCAGATTTTACCTACGGGGTTGTGGGGATTGCAGAAAATCAAGAGGCTTGTCTGCGGATTTGCCAGGGCCTTTTCCAAGGCATCCCAGTCGATGCTGTAAACACCCGCGGCGCAGTTCTCTCCCGCGACATTCTGAATCGTATTTGCGCGGCTCTTGCTCGCGGCAGCCTCGTCGTAACGTAGCGGGCATTGTAGAACATTTCTTCCATTGTTCACGATGGAGTTGAAGAAGATGTTGTACACGGGCGTTAAAATCACCACGTTTTCAGCAGGGGTGGTTACCTTGCGTACAATGCTAGAAATGGCGGGCACTACACCAGTGCAGAAAATCAGGGATTCCGGATCCATCTCGAAATTGTAACGGCGCTTCCACCAGCCAACATAAGCCTGGTTCCATTCCTCGGGAATGATGGAGTAACCGAAGGCAGCGCATTCCGTACGCTTCTTGATGGCATCCACGATGGCGGGGGCTGTGGCGAAATCCATGTCGGCAACCCACAGGGGCAATTCATTTTCGGGAACGTCCCACTTGAGGGAATTGGTTCCGCGGCGGTTTACCACTTCGTCAAAATTCATGGAAACCTCGGATTAAATGGTCTCGAACTTGGTCTTGGAAACGTCAACCTTGTCGCTTTCCATGATCAGTTCCTTGATGCCTGCGGAACGGATGATGCCGCTGGTGGGATTCTTGACACTGTCAATGACGCTCACGATTTCTGCATCGACAGTGGAATATTCGAATGCCAATGTGGTGTTGATGAGTTTGCAGTTCTTCATCACCAGATTTTCAATGTAGCACATGCCTTGCAGGCTTTCGATGGTGCAGTTGATGAGTGTCAAATTCTTGGCGTTCCATCCCAGGTATTCGCCGGAGATAAAGGAATCGTAAACGGTCACGTTGTCGGTATTCCAGAAGGAATCCTTGGAAAGCATTTTTGCGTTGCGAATCACAACGTTCTTGGCGCCGTCAAAGGAATAGTTTCCGTCCAGATTGAAGTTGGAAACTTCCATATCGCTGCAGTTCATGGCGAAGTAATCGCCCTTGGCGTTGACGTTTTCCATCTTCACGTTTTTGCAGTGCCAGAGGGTTTCTGCGGCGTTGGTGAAGTTCACGTTCTTCAAGGAGAGACCATTGCAGCGGCGGAAATTCTTGGGAGCTTGAATCAGTGCGTTTTCTACGGAAATGTTATTCGTGTACCAGACGCCTGCGCGGGCCATTTCAAACCAGTCGGTGTTCTTTGCAGAAATGTTCTTGCAGTACCACAGCGGATATTTCCACTTGAACATGCTGCCAAGCAGCTCAATGTTGCTGGATTCCTTGAGAGGAGATTCTCCGTCGTCAAAGATGGAGTCTTCGATCTTTAAATCGTTGCTCTTGAAAAGGGCGCGTTCGCCAGTCAAAAATTGCTGCTTGATCAGTTCAGCCATAAATACACCTTTTGCTTTTATACAAATTTAGCAAATTGCTGATTCGATTTGAAAGTTAGAGTTAACTCTAGCGATTGTAAAAAAATCTATATTTCCCGCCCGATGTCAGACGTCGCTCGAAACTCATTCAAGAATGCGTTGAAGGTTGCCTTCAAGCTTTCTCTCCCTGTGCTTACGGGGTACTGGTTTTTGGGCATTACTTATGGCGTGCTGGCGGAGTCCATGGGATTTAGCTATTGGTACCCGCTGAGCATGGCGGTGTTCATCTTTAGTGGATCTGCGGAATTCCTGGGCCTGGGAATGCTGGCTGCAAATTTCAACCCGCTGGCAGCGGCAAGCATGGCCCTTGTGGTGGGTGCCCGTCATTTGTTCTATGGCGTCTCCATGCTGGATCGTTATAAGGGCATGGGCTGGCGAAAGCCTTTCCTGATTTTCTGGCTTACGGACGAAACTTTTGCGGTGAACTACAATGCTCGTGAAGCTACGGCAACAGAAATGCTGCTGGTCAGTTTTCTGGATTACTTCTATTGGATTTCCGGTGGTTTCATGGGCTACATGTTTGGCTCTCTCTTGAAGTTTGACATTCACGGATTGGAATTTGTGGTGACAGCCATGTTTACTGCAATCTTTATGGATCAGTTCCTGAAGGAAAAGGAACTGCGTCCGGCGTGGATTGGCATTGGCTGCACTGCTGTCAGCTTGTTTGTTGTGGGCTCACAGTACTTTGTGATCCCTGCCATGATTGGGATTCTTTTAATGCTGACCGCGTTCCGCAAGAAGCTGGAACCCAGTTATTTTGAGGAGGCCCGCAAATGACTTCCCAGCAGCAGATTATTACCATCGTGATTCTTGCGGTGATTACATTTATGACCCGCGCCTTGCCCTTCATTGTTTTTCCTGCAGGAAAGCCTACGCCAAAATACATCCAGTACCTGGGCAAGGCCTTGCCCCTTGCAGTTTTTGGAATGCTGGTGGTGTATTGCCTTAAGGATGTGCAGTGGCTTGAGGGCTCTCATGGCATTCCTGAAATTTTGGGCATTGCCGCCGTGGTGCTTATGCACTTATGGCGTCGTCAGCTGTTCCTTTCCATGGCGGTGGGAACCGCGGTGTATATGATTTTGATTCGCGTGATGGTTTGATTATATGCAGAATGGTGCAGGTAATAAAACAAATCTTTTTGGACATCTTTCAGGATTTCTTGCCGCCGCCATTTGGGGCCTGATGGCGCCCATCGGCAAGGACGCCATGCTGCATGGCATCAGCGGTTTGGACATGGTGTTCTTCAGAGTGGCTGGTGCCGCCGTCAGTTTCTGGCTGGCTTCCATTTTTATAAAAGAAAAAGTCCCTGCAAAGGATGTTTTTAAGTTCGCTGCTGCAGGCTTTTTCGCCATCGTCTGCAATCAATGCTGCTTTACTGTGGGCCTATCCATTACTTCGCCCATCAATACGTCTATTGCAGCAACAAGCCTTCCCATTGTGGCCTTGATTTTTTCCGCTATCTTTCTTCACGAAAAAATTACTGCCAAGAAAATTCTAGGCATTGCCTTTGGCGTGTCGGGTGCATTGATGCTTATTATGGGAAGTGCTGCCGCCAACAATGCCAAGGCCGGCAACATTGTGGGGGACCTGCTCTGCTTCACATCCCAATGCAGCTTCGCCATTTATCTTGCGTTCTTTAAGAATCTTGTGGGCAAGTACAGCGTCATCACCAGCATGAAATGGATGTTCACTTTTTCTACCATCATGATTGCGCCCTTTACCTTGGGCGGGGTGATGCAGATTCCATTCAGTGAAATCAGCGCCTTGACTTGGGCAGAAACCAGTTTTGTTGTTTTCGGCGGAACGTTCATCGCCTACATTCTGGTGGCGAAGGCCCAGAAGGCTTTGCGCCCCACAGTAGTTGCCATGTACAATTACGTTCAGCCTGTAACATCTACCATTGTTTCTGTGTTAACCGGGCTTGCCATTTTCGGGTTTAATCACGCATTGGCTATATTACTGATTGTACTTGGCGTCTATACTGTAAATGGGGCAAAAAATGAAACCTCTAAGCGACCGCACTAACCATTTTACGGAATCCGTTATCCGCTACATGACCCGCATTGCAAACGGCTGCGGGGCCATCAATCTTTCCCAGGGTTTTCCGGATTTTGATCCGCCGGTGGAATTGCAGAACCGCCTGGCAGAAGTGGCAAAGACTGGCCCTCATCAGTATGCGCTGACCATTGGCGCAAAGAATTTCCGTGAGGCGGTGTGCCGCAAGCAGGAACATTTCAGCGGGCTGCATTACGATCCGGAAAAGGAAATCGTCATTACCTGCGGTAGCACCGAGGCCATGATGATTACCATGATGTCGGTTTGCAATCCCGGCGACAAGGTGGTGATTTTCTCGCCCTTCTACGAGAACTATACAGCGGATACCATCTTGAGCGGGGCCACGCCCATTTACGTTCCGCTTTCGCCTATTGATTTTTCTTTTGATGCAAACGTTCTTGAAGATGCCATGAAGCAGCCTGGCGTGAAGGCGTTGGTGCTTTGCAATCCTTCGAACCCCAGCGGTAAGGTTTTTACTCGTGACGAACTGAAGGTGATTGCGGATCTTGCCATCAAGTACGACTTGTACGTGATTACGGACGAAGTGTACGAACACATCATCTTTGCACCTAACGTTCATACCTACATGGCGACGCTGCCGGGCATGCGTGAACGTACCATTGAATGCTCCAGCTTGAGCAAGAGCTATTCCATTACGGGTTGGCGCCTGGGTTATGTGCTGGCACCGGAGCCCATCATGGAACGCATCAAGAAGGTTCACGACTTTACGGTGGTGGGCGCCTCTTCTACCATGCAGGAAGTGGCTGTGACGGCCATGAATTTCGGTGACGAATATTACGCTGAATTGCAGAATCATTACACCCACATGAAACAGCTGTTTACCGACGGCTTACGCAATCTGGGCTTCAAGTTTACAGAACCTCAGGGCACCTACTTCGTGATGATGGACATTTCCGAATTCGGTTATGACCGTCGCATGGCTGCGGGCGAGTTCGGCTCCGTTTCTGGAATTGGTATGACAGGTTCTGGCGCGGTTCGCCCCGATGAACTTTTCTGCATGGATTTGGCAAAGAAGGTGGGTGTTGCCGCCGTGCCAGGCAGTAGTTTCTTCCGGGAACCTGTGAACCATCTGGTGCGATTCCATTTCGCCAAGAAGGACGAAACCTTGATTGAGGCGCTGAATCGACTGGAATCCGTTAGGAAGATTTTGAAGTGAATCCTTAACCGCGAACTTTCTGTAGCTCGGCTCTATACAGTTCCTCGATGTGCGAGGGACCTTCGCACCATAGCTTGAGACTTTCATCAAAGAGCATTTTCCCGGTTTTGGAAT
>JAKSID010000027.1 GCA_024399035.1 Fibrobacter sp.
TGATGAAGCACTCCAACTTCATCATGAACCTGACTGCAGAACAGATCGCTGATTACAAGGCTTAATTGGCCCCTATCGCCTTCGGCTCCAGGGTGACGCGTCATTCTGGAGGCTCGCAGAGCCGATAGAATCCACAAAACTTAAAAGACCTCGACTCGAATGAGTCGGGGTCTTTTTTGTCGTCAGACGACAAAACTCTTGACTATACAAATAAGACTATCTATATTAGACTATACAAAATAGATAGTCTATTCTGTATAATTGGAGAGATTTTATGGATAATCCATTCATACTCAAGCCTTATGGCGGAAAGGATCTGTTCTGTGATCGAGAACAGGAATGCAGAACCATTGTCGACTATCTGCTCAATGGGTCCAACGTCACATTGATTTCGCCTCGCAGGTACGGAAAAACAGGACTAATCTATAGAGTTTTGGACGAATTGAATCAATCCCATCCCAGAATTATTTCTTTTTACGTGGACATATATTCATGTAACAACCTTGACGATTTTATTGCCAAGCTATCCACCGCCATCATAAATTCTACGCCAAAGGAAAGTTTCACCCAAAAATTCATCAATGCCATCAAGGGTGTTCGTCCCATAATGAGATTTGACGCACTAAGTGGGGCGCCTGAAATTTCCATCACCTATCTGGCTCAGACTGAAAAGCAGGAAACCCTCAAGTCCATATTTGATTATCTCAGTTCACTCAAAAAGCCAATTGTTATCGCAATAGACGAATTTCAACAAATCCGCAATTTTCCTGAGCCAAATATGGAAGCCATACTCCGGAGTCATATCCAAATGCTTCCGAACATTAGATTCATATTCTCAGGAAGCCAGAAGCATATCATGAGTGAAATGTTCACTTACGAAAAATCGCCTTTTTATGAAAGCACGCGATGTATCCATCTTGAAAAAATTGACCGCGGTATTTACGGAGAGTTCATTAGAAAACTTTTTGGAAAAGACAAACGCATTCTTACTGACGAAGCACTTGAGTTTATCCTAGACTGGACCCGTGTTCATACCCACTACACCCAAGTGCTTTGCAATGTTCTGTTCAGTACGAACTTTCGCAAAATAGGTATTGAAGAAGTTTACGAAGGTGCCTTAAAAATTTTACGAGAAGGCGCGGCCGACTTTATGGATAGACGAAGCCTAGTCACGCCCGCCCAATGGAATTTTTTGACTGCAGTCGCAAAGGAAGAATCCGTATCCAAGCCCACAGCTGCAGAATTTCTCGTAAAGCATAATATCGGTCAACCCGCAAATTCACGACGAATTTTGCAAGCTCTTTTGGACAAGGAACTTCTTCTAGAAACCACGACTCTTGACGGCAGACACTACAGCGTTTACAACGTCTTTTTGAGTCGATGGCTTGAACGACTTAATTAAGGATTACTTCACTTTACTTAGGAGTGCCTGGGCGGCGGCGCTGGCGGCGGCCTGCTCACGCATGCGCTTGCGGGCACGGGAGCCGGGGCGGTTACGGCCGATGGTTCGGCGGTTCAAATTGTCGCCATCTGCAGCACCATTCTGGGAACTGCGAGACTGCGCACCACCTTGATTCTGCGGGCGCTTTTCGTTGCGACCTTCGCCGAGTTGCAGGTTTTCGCGGGCTTGTTCTGCAGCACGGGCGTTGCGCTTGTCGGCCTGATGCTTACGCCAGTCGAACTTTTGTTTCGGGGCCTGCGAGATTTCGTTGCGGTCGGCGACATCGCGGCCATCCGCGCGACGTTCCTGACCAGCATTCTGACGGTTGTCGCGGCGGTCTTGGCCTGCGCCATTCTGACGGTTGTCGCGACCACCCTTCTGACCACGAGGCATTCTACCGCGAGCATTTCTCAGTTCACTTTCGGGAGTTTCTTTCTGGGGCGGCGGCAGTTTTTCGAACACGCTAATATCACCTTCGGGAATCTTCACGCGGGTGAGCTTCTCGATACCGCGCAAATCCTGTTCTTCATCGGGAGCGCAGAAGGAAATGGCAACGCCTTCCTTCCCTGCGCGGGCGGTACGTCCGATGCGATGCACGAAAGTCTCGTGTTCATTGGGCAGGTCGTAATTGAATACGTGGGTCACGTCGTCCACGTCGATACCGCGGGCGGCAATGTCTGTTGCCACCAGCACGCGAATCTTCTCATCCTTGAAATTGCCCAGCGCTTCCTGTCGGCGATTCTGGCTCTTGTTGCCGTGAATGGCGGCGCACTTGATTTGAGCCTTTTCAAGAACGCGAACGATCTTGTCGGCGCCATGCTTGGTACGGCAGAAAACCAGCACCTTCTTCATTTCTTCGTGAGAAGAAAGCAGTTCCTTCAAGAGGGCGCCCTTGCGGCGCTTATCAATGCGGTACAGTTCCTGGCGGATGCGTTCGATGGGAGTACTCTGGGGAGCCACTTCCACACGAACCGGATTTGCACTCAAAATAGTTGCGGCCAGGTCGGAAATTTCCTTAGGCATGGTGGCGCTGAAGAACAAGTTCTGGCGCTTGCCCGGAAGCATGCCCACCACCTTACGGATGTCATGAATGAAGCCCATGTCCAACATACGGTCGGCTTCATCCAGCACAAAGAATTCCACGTTCTTCAAAGTCACAGCCTTCTGGCCGATCAAATCCAGCAGACGGCCCGGAGTTGCCACCAGAACATCCACACCGCGGATCAGCACATTCTTCTGCTTCACATCGCTGACGCCGCCGAAAATACAAGCGGTAGAAATGGCGGTGTACTGGGCGTACTGCTTAAAGCATTCTTCCACCTGGATAGCCAACTCGCGGGTGGGCAGCAAAATCAGGGCGCGGCAGGTCTTGGGCTGACGGAACTTACCAGAGTCCAGCAAGCGCTGCAGAATGGGGAGCGCAAAGGCCGCGGTCTTACCCGTTCCCGTCTGGGCGATGCCCAGCAGGTCCTTACCTTCCAGCAAGCTGGGGATGGACTGTTCCTGAATGGGAGTGGGGTTTTCGTAGCCTACAGTGCGAACGGCGCGCTGCAACGGTTGTGCCAAAGGAAGTTCTTCAAATTTCATATTGGGGCAAATTTAGAAAAGTGAGGAACCCATTTAAAGGGTATAAAAAAAGAGATCCCGGCTCGGAGACCGGGATGACAATGAAGAAAGGCCGGGACAATACCGACCTTATTTTCCATTAGTTACTTCTTATTGGACATTTTCTGCAGCATCTTAGCCAATTCTTCAAAACCCTTCTGGGCTTCGTCAGCGGCAATGGCAGCGCCAGAAATCACGCCCTGCACGAAAGTCTTGCAAAGGAGAGTCTGAATATCGGTGTCGTCAATTTCTTCCTGTTTGAAGAGGGTCTTGATGTCAGCCTGAACAGCCTTGTAGTACTTGCTCTTGAGAGCTTCATCCACAATGTTGCCCATGGCACCGCCACCGATAACTTCGATGCCGTTGTCCTTGGCCTTGGGGGCGGCCTTCTTTGCAGCGGGCTTCTTGGTAGCAGTCTTCGGTTCGGCCTTCTTGGCAGGGGCCTTGGTAGCCTTAGTAGCAGTCTTCTTTACAGCCATGATAATCTCCTTTGTTGTTAGTTCTCTCTAAAGATACTCTTTTTTAACAACAAATGCCCATTTTTATGGAAAAAGGACTCCAAACCATATGGCTTCCCGGAAACGGGATCCATTACATTAGTTTATTCAAAATCTTAAAAAAGCGAAAATGAAGTCCATATTTTATAAAAAGAACTTCGTGGAGATAAAAAAATTCCCCGATTGCTCGGGGAGTTTTAACGCTAGATCCTTCGACTCCGCACCTTCGGTGCTTCGCTCAGGATGACAAAAACGCCTTTGCCGTTTTTATCACTTGCAGCTTCGCTGCAGTAGTCTACGGCTCAGTCATGGGAATGCTAGCATTCCCGCGACGTTCGCCTTACGACTACTTCTGCAGGTTCAGACTTGCGTTTGCAGCACCATAAAGGCTGATGCTGTAATCCTTGATGATGTACACCGGGATCTTGTTCAAGAGCGGGCGAATGTTCGGGTTGTAGTTCTTTTCGAAATACTGCATGAACAAATTATCGCGTTCCAACCAGCGAAGGTCCTTCTGCACGGTACCGCCAGCCAGGTAGAAACCGCCCAGCGGGAGGAACAAGGTAGCAGCATCGCTAGCGAAGCGGGCCAGCATCTTCACGAAGAGGCGCATCATTTCTGCAGCAACGGGATCGTTGTCGCTTGCGCGGGAAATGTACTTGGGACGATCGTTAGGTTCGGTTTCTTCGATCTTCTGGAAATATTCATTATTCGGAACGCCGCGGGTTTCCTTCCACCATTCATACATGTTGCGAAGGCCCATGCCAGAAACGAGCGGTTCTACGCCGGGGACCATGCCGATCTTCTTTGCCATGTAGTCATGGAATTCCTGGGAGTCCTTGTCGAAGGGAGCGAAAGTAGAGTGGCCGCCTTCGGAGGAAGCGGGAATGTACTTCTGACCGTCAAAAGCCAGGAAACCAACGCCCATGCCGGTACCCGGGCCAATCACAGCCTTAGTTGCGGCCAGGGGGGCGGGAGTGGAGCCATCGGTATGAACCAGCTTGTGAATCTGTTCCGGATCATCCACATCAAGAGTGGGGATGCCGTAGCTGATAGCCATGAAGTCGTTGATGACAAGAGTCGGAATGCCGGTAGCTGCAGTGAGAGCATCGCCATCCACAGACCAGGGCAAGTTGGTCATGACGCACTTGTTGTTAGCCACAGGACCTGCAGCACTAATGCAAATATGAGACGGCTTCAAATCAGCACGGGATTCAACAGCAATCTTCAAGGTTTCGCGAATAGGAGCATCCAGACCGTCGATGTCCTTGGAGGGGCAAACCGTTTCAAGAATCAAGGTGAACTTGCCATCCTTGTAGCCTACGAGACCCAGGTTGGTGTTGGTACCACCGATGTCGCCAGCCAAAACAAGACGGTCAAACTTTGCGTCGGGATTTTTCCATTTAATTTCCATAATAAAACTCCAGTTTTTAGACCATCAAAATATACTAAAGGACCTACGCGGGGGTAGTTCTCACAGGTCAAACGACCCCATATAAGTACTTTTTTTTTGACAAATATAAGGCACGGGCCGATATATCAACAAGAAATAAGCAAGAAAGAAATAAAGAGGTTCGTGTATGAACAAAACATACGCAGGAATTGGCAATCGAGAAATTTCGGGAGCGAAAGATGGCGATCACGGATTGCCCGTGGCGAAAGTATTGACGCACCTCGGCATCGAACTGGAAAAATTAGGCTACACATTGTACAGTGGCGGAGCCAAAGGCTGCGACAGTGCATTTGCCAGCGGAGTTAGCCCAGAACATTGCCGCATTTTTTCGGCAGACGACGCTACGGACGAAACCCGCGCCATGGCACGAGCCCATAAATTGCCTAGTGAAATTTTGCTAGGCCGCAAGCTAGATTTGTACGCCCGCGAAGCCAACCAGATTCTTGGCGCGGATTTGCAAAGCCCCGTAGATTTTGTGCTGTGCTACACCAGGGACGGTTGCGAAAGTCATGAAACCCGTTCCGAGAAAACTGGGGGCACAGGCTACGCCATTGAACTCGCCAGTCGCCGATGCATTCCTGTGATCAATGTCAGAAACAAGGGCTGGGAAGAAAAACTAAAAACAATTCTGACGAATTCCATTTTCGCGCCGATGTAAAATAAGAGGAAAATATGCAGCAGATAGAGACGCACTCATGAAGCAGTACTTCGGTACTACTCTCGATGAGCTTGCGAATCGTCTGATTCATGAAAATCCCAAGGATTCCCAAAAAAGCATCAGGGATCACGCCTGTGACATCACCATTGATTTCCAGATGCTGTTTACAGGGCTGGGCCTTCGCCTCTAAAAAAAAGAGGCATTTTTGTTTTCATCGGTCCTTCTACAAATCGATTCCTGTGTCACGTTTTTCAACAACCATTAAGCCTTTTTCGAACGAAGATTTGTTTGAAACAACAATGCAGGAATACTGAGCACGAGATACACCTGTATAAATAATTTCATTGCTCATCAACGGATGATTGTCTGTTTCCGGTAAGAAAATAAGTACGTGACCAAATTCAGACCCCTGTGACTTATGAATTGTCATTGCGTATGCCGGCACTAAAGCCTCATAATCAAAATCAGACAAAACAAAGCGCTTATATTCCTTGTTTTTGCA
This sequence comes from Fibrobacter sp., assembly GCA_024399035.1. GTDB lineage: Bacteria > Fibrobacterota > Fibrobacteria > Fibrobacterales > Fibrobacteraceae > Fibrobacter. The sequence continues at coordinate 6,157 of JAKSID010000027.1, forward strand.
AAAAACCAACTGCAACGATTCTTCGCCACGTTCATTCTTTTCTGCAATCACAATTCCTATGTCTCCGTTGAAAATGCCAAAGTTATCCATATTCCTTGTGAGCATCAACATTTCACCAGCAAAGAAAAGATGATCCCTTTTTGAAGGATGGATTTTCTTGATTAGATAATCATTGATTTCATCAATGCCCATTCGAGATTTATGCTCGGCACAAAGTATGCGGGCAGATTCTAATTGTTCCTTGAAAATTACATCAAGGACTTCATCAGTAAATTCATGTTCCGCCTCTTCTGCAAAGTAGCCTGCAAAATTATTTGTAGCCTTCGCATAGAACTTTGTGTACCACGCCTTGAGCAAATTCTTCTGTGCATCCGAAAGTTCGGAGCGTTTTCCCTGAGGAATATCAAAGAAAGTTACCTTAGAGAGTTCCTTTTCAACATATCCTTTTTTACCAGGGACATCATTAAGACAACTTTGCAGATTCGTTTTTTCTTCTAGTTTCTTAAAAGTAAATTCTTTAGGTAATCCGGCATGTTTCGCTTCAAGAATTTCTTCTACGACTTTAAGCAAATCTCCCGCAAAACGATTCGATTCATTAAGACGAACCATGATATCTTCTTTTTGCGCAAGCAAGTTGCCCAAAACAGCACCCGCATCAACAGATGGCAACTGATTTTCATCACCTAAAAGGAATAACTTTGCGCTTGAAGGAACAGCCTTGAGAAGAGCCGCAAACAAGTTGATGTCCACCATACTGGCTTCGTCAATAACAATCACAGAATTTTCAGGAAGTTGATTTTCCTCATTATAGCCAAATTCCTGCACACCTGGATTGTATTTCAAAAGACGATGAATTGTTTGAGCTCGCTGCATAATCGACCAGTCCAAGCCTTCATCCTTCGCATTCTTTTTTGCCTTATCCAAACTTTCGTTCATGCGATCGGCCGCCTTACCACTAGGCGCCGCCAAAAGAATCTGTTCAACACCGCCCTTTTTCAGCAAGGCTCGTAAAATGGAGAACACCACTGTCGTTTTTCCGGTGCCCGGTCCACCTGTTACGATAAGACTTCCCTGAGATCCCTTAGCAACAGCTTCTGCCTGTTTTTCCTTTAGTGCGTATCCATTGATTTCAATAGATTCTTTTTGAATTTTCTCAATGGAAGATGCCGAAGCCTCTTGTTTCTTAAACAACGCCTTCACGCGTTCTTCAATGCAAGTTTTTGCATAGAAATACTTTTGGATAAAAAGTCGATCATTTTGAATAATAAAGGGCACCGAAGCATCTTTATCATCAGAAATTATTTCTGAATATTTATTTTCTTTTATTTCCTTAATAGCTTTAGCAAACGCTTTTCTTATGCATTTCTCCACGTCTTGTTCATCAAGGTCGTATTCCTTGAATAAGGAGTCAATCCTTTCTTGATAAAGACTTTTTTGTGCGTTGAAATATTCAAAGAACAATTCTTCCGCCACCCCTTCTTTAAGAGAAATCAGGGTTGATCCCAACGACTCTCGAATCAACAGGAACAAAATGAACATCTTTGAAGCATCTGTCATATTGATTTTCAAATCATCATCCAGGAATCGAATCATACGCAGCTGCATCGGCGTTACACCACCCACAGCATGCAATACTTCGATAAAATGGTTGTAAGTAAAATCATTATTTTTCATTGGAACCTCCAATGTTTACTCGTTCAATCATTATTTTTTCAAAGGCATTCTTCAGACTAGCATAATCCCAGAAGTCAAATTTAGCGGCAGCGTCTTCCACGTTTTCTGGCTGCTCGAACTTATGAGATAGAATACACTTTTCCCCATTTTCCGCACCGCGAGCAAAGACATAATATATGCCACCAAAATGCTTTTCAAAAATTTCTTCTTCGCTTCGAGGAAATCCAGGGAAAGTCTTAAGCCACTTTATCAAATAATATGAGTACAACACTTTTTGTACGGAATACTCACACGCATTGACCTGCAAAATCATTCGATCGGTATTGTACACTTCCAACCCATCGGATTTCCAGTCAAGAATGTAGTAGCGGCGATTTTCTCCTTCACCACGGATAAACAATAGATCGATAAAGCCCTTGATAATCGCATTGGGAGCAACGGGATCCGAGAACTGGAAAAGCATTTCACGCTTGGTCTGATCCTGTTGAAGGCCTGCCAATGTAAATTGACCACCATTGCGATCCGCAATAACTTCATGAAGAACATTGTACAATACATTTTTAAGTGCAGAGCCATGTTTTTCTGCATCAAACTTTAAATGTTCTTCACCAAAGGAATTTTCCATTAGATTCTGCAGTTCCGCACTCGATAAATAGCCCTTATCAACCTTAGAGAAATCCGTGCATTCGAAAATCTTATGGAGGGCATTACCAAAATGAGAACCTCGAGGAAGATCTGTCTTGAGAGTAAGGAATTCAGTATCTTGTCCGCAACCAACTTCGTCATCGGATGATGTTGGCGAATCACCATCTTGTACCACAGTTTCATGTTGTGCAGAACTCATAGCACCCTTCAATTCATCCGATGTAATATGCTTATGGCGGGTAATCGAGGAGTACGCTTTCTGTTGCATTGTCTTAGAAGGCAAATTGAGATTTTCCAATTTTTCATCAATGGAATCATCTTCAACCACGCCTTGAGAAGGTTCGCTCAATTTTTGGACACTTTCCTTAATGATGGCTTTGGCATTGGGAACAGGTTCAAAATCCATCTTCGCATATTCGTCCTTAAAGGAGCCTTGATCAAGCGCACTCTTTACAAAGTCCGATAACGGAGCCCCCTTTGAGCAAGAGTCCGTGTTCCATGTCATTACAAGATAACCAGCTCTTGTAAACGCCACATAGAATATCCTACGACTTTCCGCAGCATCAATGTCTTCAGAATTGTAACCAAATCCAATCTGTCGTTTATCACCAACAATCGTTCCCAACGACACACTGACGCTGGTATATGCTCCGGTAAAGCCACCAAAGATAATGACAACCGGAAATTCCAATCCCTTGGAAGCATGCATGGTCATTAACTGAACAGCATCAATATCAGATCCCTTCGCCACAATGCCAGAATCGTCCTCTACGGAATCGCTTTCCGATTTTTTTGTATTCAGCTGACGCAAGTGTTGCGCAAGACTCGTCAAGGAATAATTTCCAGACAGAAGACAGTCCTGCACATAGTCGCCAATCTGTTTTAATCTCGCAAGGCGTCCCATGTTCTCGGGAGAAGAAAGGAAGATCTCAACACCCGTATCTTTGTAAATAGCTTCGATCAGAGTCGTCCATCTTTTTTTCACCGCATATCTACGCCATTCGCCAAACATAGCCAACAAAGAATTCTTTCCACATTCACTAGTGGCTTCAAAAGAATATTGAGCAACTTGTTCTAAACGCTTATCAGTTTGCTCGTCAAAGAAAGGCCTGAAGAAATCCGTAAGCATTGCAGCTCGCAATGTCCCTTGAAATTCGCGGGATTCATTTGGCGATGCGATGGCTCGCAGCAACCACTCCCAATGAGCGCATTCCTCACCGCTAAAAAGAGTAGCATCCTTATAACGTAAAAACGGAATACCCGCTGTAGAAAATTTTTCCTCGATAATGTCAAACTCTCGTGACTTACGAGTTAAAACAGCAACATCCGAGAATTTAAGGTTCCGCCCCTTCACCTGCATCGCTGTTTTGCCATTTTCATCAACCTTAAACAATTCCGCCAGACGCTCTACACAAAAATCGGCATAGCCACGCTCATCTTCTGCGGTAGAAATCCAAAACGGCTTAAAGTCGTCACCAAACGTTGCAACATTCCCCTTAGGGTTTCCTGCGGTTGCTGGTGAAAATGTTTGGTTTTTATCAAAGAACAGGCAAAGTTCCTCACCATCGTCTCTTGCCATATCAGAGCCACAGAAAAGGGCATTGCAGGCTTTAATCATCTTTTCGGAAGACCTGTAGTTGGCTTCCAAAGTATAAAGCTTTCCCTTTATTTTTCCGGCAACTTCAAACTCTTTGATTTGTTCCTTCGCCTTCTTGTAGATTTCAATATCCGCACCCTGAAATGCGTAAATAGATTGTTTAGGGTCACCCACAACAAGAATGTGGTTTCGTTCATTCAAGAACAGTTTTTCAAAGATTCCCCACTGTACTGCATTGGTATCCTGGAATTCATCAATAATGACCATTTTGTACTTCTTTTGCAAAGTACTCTTAAGCAAAGAACCTTCCTTGCTCACTTCCTGAAACACATTGGATATCAAATCATCAAAGGTTTTTTGTTTGTTTTCTTGTTTACTACGTTGCCAATCCTTGTAGATTTTTTTGGCAACTTTCAACACGAATAGACGTTCCACTGAAGTTTTAAGCTTTGGCAGATTTGTTCTTGCAGGTATTACATCGAAACGACTTCGGATAGATGCGATTTGACTTTCCAAACCATTAAAATTTGGATGCACCTCATCAAACGTGGCATACCACTGTTCATTTACCTTTTGTAATTTTTTAACCTTTTCTTTCCAACCGTCCAGCCCATCTATTAAACCTCGCACAGTCCAAGAAGATCTTGGGCCACATTTATATTCTTCTGCGGCATATGGTTCTAGCCTTTGAATTAAGCATTCAAGCTGTTCAATAGTACTTTTGTAAGCCGAAGATTCTGTACGAGGAGCAAAAGCAATCTCATAAACTTCCTTCTCCGTAAATTGAGATAGGCAATTTTGATAAAATTCATCACCATTATATGCAGGCCATTCAGTGGTATCCTCATTGTACTTTTCCAGAAGGTTCTTTACCAATGACGACAGTCTATCTCCATCCGCACCGTATTTAACGAAATCTGAAAATTCGCCATTTACCCATTCATCGCGGCATGCCTTGTCTACAAGGGACTTTAAACCGTTTTTGCCAACCAAGTCAAAAGAAAATGGCAAATTGGCATCGTAGGCATAATTTGACATTGTCTTCTGGCAAAAGCCATGGAATGTAGAAATTTGAGCAGAATCAATAGCATCAACTGATTTTTGAATTTTCTTTCGTTGCCCCGCATCTAGAGAAGTATCTTGCACAGTCTTTTTCAATGCTGAAAGGATTCTCTCGCGCAGTTCGCCAGCAGCCTTTTCGGTAAATGTCACCAACATCAATTGACTCAAGTCAACAAAATCTTTGGAACTCTTAATAAGCTCTACAACCAGGTTTTCAATGGTATAGGTTTTACCAGTACCTGCCGAGGCTTCTACAATGCAGTGTTGAACATTACCACTGATTAAATCATTTGCAATTTCTTCATATTTTTGGACATTCGCCATAAACACCTCTACTCAAACTGAATCCCGCTTACAAGAGCACCCATCTTTTCAACACCGATCTTCAAATCTTTTGAAATCCATTTATTTGAAAAGCCGCAATCCTTGTAATCAAATATTTTGAATAATGGGAAATAGTCCGACTTATACTCCGCATAATCGCCGCTTGTAAATTCAGCAAAAGATTTCATCAATATTTTTTCACGTGTATCAGACTCTTCTTCTTTCAAGACCTTCCAAACAAAATTTATAGGCAATAACATCCGGAATTTTTCAACAAAGGCCGCTTCGTAGATTGCGTTCAATCTATCCTTTGCCGCACTCTGACTTAAATTAATATGTACTTTTTGAGTTCCATCAGAGAAGAATACCACACTAGTTACAGATTCACATTCTCCAGTGGCCAAAAGAATTAATCCTTGAACATACTGCAAAATATGTTTTTTTAGTTTTTCAACACCCTTGCCGTTTTTGTCCTTCATATTTTCGATGCTGGGGTCAAATAAAGTTATTGCCGTACCGTCTCTAAAATACTGCTTTATTTCCGTTTGCAGAACAACGTTTCCCGAAAGAGTGTACTCCTTTTTTAAAGGTATTTTGTTCAAAAGTTGTTTTCCATCCATGTCGTCAATAGCTTTCACCTGAACTTCAAATATTTCTTGAAGATTCTTTTTTACTGCATCATTAAAAGGAGCCGCAGGTAAATCGCCCGCATTCTCGCTAAGAGAGAAGTCAAAATCTTTCTCGTCATAACGCAAATAACGTTCGATATAATCATGATCTATCTTATACTTCTTCAGGTATTCAGCATCAATGGGTTCAAACTGATCCTTTACGACACTTTCATCCTCATCTCTTATATTCAAGGAATTTGACACCTGAAATTCAAAGGGGTTTTCTAAGAATTTTTTCAACTGACGATCAGTGATGACAATTTTCTTCTCTTCATCCGATTTACTACGCTGAACAATAGAATAGACTTGCTGAGAGCCTTTTGACTCACGTTTAGAGACGCAATAGTTTCGATAGCTACGGCGAGTATACAAGTCTTCGTAAGGGCGTTTTTCGCTTAGAGTCAATTCGGTGTAGAACTTATTAAATTCATAAGGACTTTTCAGTATGGAAAGATTTATGAAATCGAATAATTCGCGAACAACACTAGACGTATCTAGCTTAGATGCCTTTTTCAGATTTTGATTGACATAACTAATATGGAATGATTCCTCTGCGCTCATTAACTGGCAAAGGAATACATATTTATTTTTATCAACGATATTGTCGTCACCAAGGATTCGTCCAGCTGCAATACGTAAATCCAGGGAATTATCTTCATTGACTCCCGGGTACTGTTCTGCACCCATGCCCATAAGAAACAAATGCTTGGCCGGAACAACGCGATTCGGCATCAATTTCATGAAAGAAACACCATCAATAAATAATTTATCGGAACTTGCTTTGGCATTTCCCACAGTTTGTTTCAGACAATAGTACGCTATTTTGAACGGAAGTTCTTCCACCCCAGAAGCAACCATTAGCTTAAGGGAATGGAACGCCAAATAAATGCTGCTCATGGCGGATTTTTCTTCGGATCCGCGCAACCAAACAATCAAATCGTCTTTTAAAGATTCTAGCTGGTTTTCGTCCTTAATCTTATCATTTTCACTAGACTGAGCAAACTTTTCCAAATCGTCCAACACAGCAATGAACTTTACCAAAGAGCTTTCATCCGAAGCTTCCATAGAAGCATAAGGAATAATATCTCCAAACGGTTTATTCATCCACTTACTAAGAAGCAATCGTTTAACGGTACGCTTCCACGTAAAAGCATCTTCTGTTGCCTTGCAGCGATAAGCAGGCAATTCATTTACAATGGCCTGATAATTTTCAACATCATATTGAGTAATGTTTCTCGAAGCCTGAACTACGGGATTTTCTAACAGCAAAAAAAGCTGTTCGCGATTAAAGTTCCCCGATTCACGAACATCCAACAAAACACTCAAGGCATCAGCAGTAAAGGAGGTTCCTTCCTTTGAATCAAGGATTTTATAAGGGACCCCTTTCTTGTAACCCGCACTTTCAAAAACCTGAACAATAGCCGAGTGATAATCATCCAGATTTGGAGCTAACACCAGAATGTCCTTAATGTTGCCACCGTTTTCTAGGATTTTACAGATTTGAGTGTGAAGATTTTCAACTTCTCGAATATAATTTGGGGCTGCGGTTATGGTAAAGGAATCATCCCTATCCATACGCGGCATCGCTACGCCCTCGTCTTCCAAACTACACTTTCGATTCAACACCAAGGATTGAGCTGCATGCAAAACAGAATCGTACGTTTCCTTTTTTGGAATAGGATCAAGGTCATAATCAACCAGCTGATTCCAAGTACGGACATTTTCACGACCACTTTTACCGAAACGCATCAACAGGGGATTTTCGTTTTCCGGGCAGTTGCCGAATTCATCCAATTCAGCATTATACTTAGAACTTCTGCAATCCACGTCTTCCCAATACTCACTACAGGGATTCTGAATAAAGGCTACAATCTCGGCTCCGGCATCAGACATTTCCTTGAGCATCTTGTGGTAGAATTGGCCTACGTTGGATAAGCCAAAAATGAAGAACTTTCTACCTGCATATTCTTTAAGGCAAGTTTTTTTGACATTAAACCAATATGGCAATGTCATGTACTGTAACTGAGTTTCATTTTTCGCATTATATGCATCAAAAACTTTCTGGAAAAACGAGGTCCCTTCTGCACCCTTATGGAAAACGGCACTATAGATGTCTCTCTGCCATTTTTCCTTGGGTCCAAAAAATTCCTTTACATCTCCATCTTTCCAGTAGTCTAGAATTTCAGGCCTTGTCAGTTCATAATCGCGGAATAGGGAACTGAGTTTTTGCGACAGGTCGAACGCCTTCGCCTCGTCAATACCAGCAACCCCAGCTTCAGCAATAGGAGCCACCCCCGCTTTTTGCAAATATGTCAAGCATTGCTCGGGAAGAGTCTTTGCGTTTTCCAAAAAATATGCCAGGATGACACTTTGCAAGATATCATCCGTCAACAGCTTCTGATTTTCGTCTGGTTGCAAGGATTCCCATAGAAACGCATCGATGGTCTTGGCATTCAAGTTTCCAATAGCACCATACTCGCCAATCCACTTGAGGCGGAACCACTGCTCAATCTTTTTATCCGGAAAAATGATTGCGGGAGCTGTAAAAGGGTCTGTCCAGGCGGATTTTAATTGGTCAATGGCCTGATCGGCAAGAACATTCAGATTGGAGGCGAAATTCAAATTTATCATACTTCAAATATATATCGTTTATCGGTCATTTTTTGTCAAACCAATGTTGAACGTCAAGAAAACGCGCAGAGGTTATTTTCGAGTTCCGGAAAAAGGCTTTTACAGATTAAAAAAAGGCGATTTCTGCAAAATGTGCCACTAATTCGCACTTTTGTTGCGTTTGGTGACACAATTTTTAATTTATTCGCACTCAAAATCACAAAATCGGACGAAATCCCGCAGCAAATGAGACGAAAGAGCCCTCCAAAGTGTTCTTTTTGAGGATTTAACGGCCCAAAAACACCCAAAGGACATTACTTTGTTCAATATTTTTGTCACTAATTCGCATTTTCCACTCACTTGGTGACACATTTTCACGTTTTTCGACATTTCGCCCCCTCGCCTGCTGTTGAGAATTGGTGTTGTAAATTAGGCAACGGAAGTTCAACGGCCCGAACGAAATGTAACGTTTTTTTATCTTTAGGTATGTAGATTATAGATATGCCTGAAGTATTAGAATACCTAGAATATCGCGAATTTTTGAGAGATTGGTTTGTCGAAACGAAAAAGGACAACCCTTTCACCTCTTATCGCTACCTTGGCCAGAAGACCGGCGTTGACCCCGCCTGGCTGGTCCGCGTATTCCAGAAGGAAGGCCACCTGAACGAAAGCACCCTGCCGGTGTTCATCCGCCTTTGCGGTCTCGACGACCGTCGTGCCGAATACTTCAAGACTCTCTACCGTTTTAACAAGACCAAGGCAAAGCAGGCTCTTTCCGAGCTGTACTACCGCCTTATGGAACTGCGCTCCCTGGAAACCCGCGTGCTTTCTACCCCGGAACTTTCCTACTTCGGAAGCTGGGCCTGCGCAGCCCTTCGCGCCCTTATCGGCATCACCAAGGACACCAGCGACATCAACAAGCTGGGTGCAAATTTGACTCCCGCCATTTCTCAGGACGAGGCCCGCAACGCCCTTGGCGTCATGAAGCAGTTGGGCCTTGTGGTACCCGACGGCAACGATGGCTGGAATATCACCGACCAGATCATCAGTACCGGCGGCGAAGTCAAAAGCTCTGCCGTCCGCGATTTCCATCGCCACACTATGGAACTGGCTTTGGAATCCCTGGACCGTCATAAGCCTGAAGATCGCGACATTTCCAGTGTGGTCTTTACCGCCGACGAGTCCGACTTGCCGGAAATTCGCCACCGTATCGAAGAATTTCGTCGTGGTTTGCTGCAATTTGCCCGCAAGAGCGAGCGCGCCGACCGCGTCTATGCGCTAAATATCGCCATGTTCCCCCTCTCCAACAAGGTGGATGACCCTTGTACGGGTTCTGAGCCGCCTAAAAAGGGGGAATGATGAATTTTTCAAAAGAAAATTTATATCTTTCAAGCATGCTCAAGTCAATCAGGACATCAGCCCTTGCAACAGGGTTTTCCTTGACAGCCATGGCCTTCGGTCTTGGTCTTTCAGCGTGTTCTGACACTAACGTAGCAGGCGGCGGCCCCTCCGGTACCGAAGCCGGCAACGCTATTACCGCACAGATTTTGACTGCAGACGCACAACCCGCGGCTCTTGCCAAGGTTCGTCTCACCCCACGCCAGGAACTGGACAACGAAGGCTCCTACACTGCCGAAACCGACAAGGACGGCAACGTTTCCTTCAATGATGTGGCAAAGGGAGAATATATCCTTGAAGCAGCCCTGGATGGCAACGCCCTGCAAATGAATGTTTCCAAGGACAGCGAAAAACTCGATCTTGGCAAGAACAACCTCGCAAAAACCGTTTCCGTTAGCGGCGATGTGAAGGGTGAAGGCACCATCAAGGTCCGCGGTTTAAACCACTCCGCACCTGTCAAGAACGGCAAGTTCCAGTTAGATTCCCTGCCCGCAGGCCACCTGGACTTGGTGTTCATTCCCAAGTCTGCAGATGAAGACACTGCCAGCAGCTATGTGCTGGTAGAGGCCGGCCATAAGGCAACCGCAGGCACCTTCGCAAACGAAAGCAAGTCCCTGCTGCTAGACGACTTTGAAGACGGTGACAACCAGCATCGTTTCGCACCTATGTACTTCGGACCAAGCGAAGGCGGTTGGTGGTACGTTTCTCACAGCAAGTCCGTAGTTGTTACCGAGGGTTCCCAGATGATCAAGGGTGCCTCTGGCGAAGAAGAAGTCCCCAGCATGACAAAGGACGAAGACGGAAACACCGCGCTCCATCTGGTTTTTGACTACGATTCCCTCAAAGCCTTGGACTTTGACGAAGAAGGTGAAAGAACAGGATGGCAGTGGGCCAACACAGGCTTCGCCATTGGAAGCAATGACAAGTCCATTTGTTATGACTTGAGCTCTGCAAGCGCAGTCCAGTTCAAGGCCAAGGGTTCTGGCAACTTGAACTTCATCCTTGTCGATGAAACCCACAAGACAAAGGACTTTGACGGAAAGTTTGCAACAAGCAACCTTACCCTCAAGGAAGAATGGACTACCCAGACCATCGATTTGAATGAGATTGTGGACGAAAGAGCCGGTAGCCTGAAATGCGTCACCCTTCTCTCCTGGGAAATTGTAGGCAATACAGACCTCTGGATTGACGACGTAGAACTGATTGACGCCGATCGCAACAGCATTTGGCAGACCGAGCCTTGGAAAAAGTAATGGCCGACAAACAGGCGGCCAATACCAAAAACTCCAACGCAGTCCATGCGGTAACGTCTAACCAAGACGATCTCTACAAGCATTTAGATGAAACGGTTCGCAAGTACATTGCGACCCGTTTTTTGCGTCCTATCGCGGACCACACCCGCGAGGCCTTTGAGCAGGCAAAGCAGTTCGTTTCAAGTTTTCCAACCATCACCCCGAAAACCGAGACTGTTCCAAGTTCCTCCAATGTCATCTCGGTTCCCTCTAATGTCATCCCGGCCTCCGAGCCGGGATCCCCCCTAAAGGTCATTCTAGACTCCGGTTGCGGCGCTGGCGAGAGCACGTTGCACCTTGCCAAACGCTTCCCCAACGTCCCTGTCATCGGTATCGACAAGTCCGCCATGCGGCTCACAAAGGCTGGCAACATCCACCAGCAGGAAGCCGCAGGCACCGACCAGCCATCCAACGCCTTCTGGGTCCGCGCAGAGCTTCTGGACTTTTGGCGTCTCGCCCTAGAAGAAGTGCAAGCCGGACGTTGGAACATCGTTCATCACGCCGTCTTTTACCCGAATCCATGGCCCAAGGAAGGCGAAGCTGGCAGGCGTTTTCACCTGCACCCCATCTTCCCTACCCTACTGGCATTGAGCCCCGTAACCGAGTTGCGAACCAACTGGGAAATCTACGCCAAGGAATTTGCCGCAGCCGCACGCATCGTCTGCGCAGATGCTTCCATCGCTTGTGAAAACTTCAATCCGGCTGTTCCCGAAACTGCCTTCGAGCGTAAATACAAAGAAGCCCGCCAGCAGTTGTGGCGGGTTCTTATCAAGAAATAAATTTCAAGTATCGGCGCGGATTAAAAGCGCGGCTTAAACCGAGCATTTCTTATCGGTTATTGCTGCGATCCTTGAGCCAGTTCACAAAGGCCTTGGTGCTGCGAGTGAACTTCACATCAACCTGAGCTCCGTCGCGAACGATGAATTCAGAAAGACCATACTTGCCACCATCGGTGCGGCCCCAGTCGTAAGTGTAACCCAGGCGAGTCCAGATGAAGCCATTTTCGCCATTAGCCTCTGCACCTGTCTTGTCGAACCAGTTTTTGAACCACATAGCGCCTTCGCTGTTGTCATTTTCAAATTCGCCAGAGAACGCAGTGTTCATCATATTGCCATTTACATCCGGTTCAAATGCCGGGCGATACAGGTCCTTGACTTCGGCCCAGAACACGGTAAAGTGGGTGCCCGGGAAATCAGGAGACTTGCCCAGAAGCTGCTTCAAACGCAAAGGCCAGTTAGTCACCTTTTCATAGTTTTCGTTATACCACTTTACAAATTCCTTGTCAGTGTAGGCCCAAAGAACTTCGTCCTTCAAAGTCACCAATTCGCCATCCTTGAACTTGTCCGGATCGTTGTGCCAAGCCACTAGAATCACCTGGGTGTTGTCACCACTCATGGCGGCATAATCTGCGCCAGGACCAATGGAAATCAGCGGTTCGATGTTATCGCTAGAAAGGTCTGCCACAGCCTTCTTGGCTGCCTCGTACTTAACAGCGTTAATGGAATCCTTATTCACAAAGGAAACAGTCTTGCCCTTGGAATCAATCACGTCGCAGTACGGAAGGCTAGCCACATCTACGGCCACCTTATTCTTTGCAAAGTGTTCCTTCAGGAGCTCTTCGTTATGAGAGAACAGGCTTTCGTTTTCCAAGAAAGAAATCACAATCTTGCAGAAGCCCTGATCGGGAATCTTCACTGCAACGGGGAAAGCCTTTTTGCCGGTATCTGCGGTATCCAGCACCAGTTTGGTTTCTTCGCCAGCGCAAGTATACTCGTAGGAATAAAGTTTTGCCTCGCCGGGTTTCATGGGGTTCACGAACAAATTATCTTGTTCGTTGCTAAAGCCCGGCTTTACCACGATGGAGGAATCGCCCAGCTTGATGGTTTGTTCAATATTATCCTGGCAGTAGAAAGCGGCCTGACGGAACACGCCAATAATACCGGTCTTGTTATTGCTGAAAGTTTCAGGATTCTTGCCCATCACATTCTGCTGGGCACAAGCAAGCAGCATTGCGCCAGACAAGGCCAAGGTAGCCGACGCAGCGAGAAATTTAAACTTTTTATTCATCTTGTTCTTCCTTGTAATTCCGACGAAAATATAGAAAGAGGGCTATGCAACTTCGTTCAACATTCTCCCAACAAAAGCTGATTCAAAGAAATAATACCCTAAATTTCTGAAGGATTGTCATCCCGACCGCAAATGTTGTTTTTTTTGTTACGAAAATCTTGCAAAATCTTGCGATTTGTCTATATTAAAAACAAGAACTATTACTTATCAATGGATTTTAAAGGAGACTCTTCCATGAAAAAACGTTATTTAGGCTTTGCCACCATCTCCCTGGTTGCAGCATTCGGCCTGGCCGCTTGCGGTAGCGAAAGCGAACCGAACGCCCCCAAGGACGAAACCCACTTCAATACCTTGGACGAAGCACCCGAATGCACTTCCTACAACGAAGGTGACACCATTACCGTAGGCAAGAACAAAATCCAGTATCTTTGCGAAGACAATGAATGGGTGAAGATCAAGGCTCCTTCCAGCAGCAACAGCAATGGCGACGATCCGGCAAGTTCCGGCAGCAAAGATGATAACCAGACCATTTTAACCGAAGGCAGCATGCCTAACGGCCTCGCTATCATTGGTAATCAGGTCTGGGCAGGCAAAAACCTTGACGTCGAAAAGAACTCCGACGGTAAGGAAGTGGGCCGCTGCTACAAGGATAGCGAAGAAAACTGCAAGACCTTCGGTCGCCTCTACACCTGGACTGAAACTTTCCAGATTGACGAAAAATGGGCAAAAGAAGAAGCAGAAGCCAACATCTTTAAGAAGAACCACCAAGGTCTCTGCCCCGAAGGTTACCACATCCCCACCGGTACCGATTGGAAGAATTTGGTCGAATACGTGAACTCCACCAAGGCAGCCCAAAAATTTGCTGATGAACATGACGATTACGAAGCAGACCTAGTCAGCGGGATCCTCCTCCGTTCCACCGTCTATGACGGAAAAGAAAATAAAGTTTGGAATGACGACGGTGTAGACATTCCGGGTATCGACGCATTCGGTTTGATGCTGGTCGGTACTGGTTACGCAGACTCCTACGAAGATTGCCAATATGACGAAGATAAGGAAGAAGACGTTTGCACCATCAAATGGGATTATAACGATCTCATGGGACAAGCATTCTATTTCGTTTCATCAGGCGACGACGAAACTGCTGTCACTTACGGAACAAAGTCCAACGACTCGTCTCTCCGTGACGACTGGGCTCGCAAAACAACAGCACTCCCAGTCCGCTGCATCATGAACATGACCGCAAAGGAATACAAGGAAACCGACGAATATAAGAAAATGGTTGAAGAAGCCAAGAAGTAATTCTCTGTTGAATTGAAACTAAGAAGTCTCCTGCAATCGCAGGAGGCTTTTCTTTATTTCAAACTTGCGAAAAAACTTTGTAGTGCCGCAGAATCCTCGGGAATCCAAAAGCCTTCGTTTTCGGTGAAGCCTGAAGGCAGAATGGAACGTTTCAGCAGAACCTTGAATTTTCCGCCATTCATTTCCCACAATTCCATTTTCGGCGCATTGTCTTTGAACAAAGTAACAATAACGTCATTTTTTGTAGGCGCCCTGTCGCTCATAGCGAAAGTTTCCAAAGAAGAACGCTTCAACAGGCCTGCGAGAGTTTTCATTTGGTTTTCATCCAAAGAGAATTCTTTTTCTGCCTTGGCAGCCATACTGGAATCAAAGAAAACAACCTCCACGCGATTCCAATGGGCAATTCGTTCCGCCAAAGGTTCCCCAATGGCAGTATCTGCGGGCATGATCATTTCAGACAATGCAACCAGAGCATTTTGGGATTCTCCTGCCAACGATTCGGTAAGGGCTGCGTTTTCGGAAACTGCCTTTGCAACGCTATCAAGAGCCGCATTGCGCTCCTCATTCTTTTTGGATTTGCGGGCCGCGCCAAACTTAGGCATGGTAAGGACTTCTCTTTGCTGATTGCCGTTCACCACCGAGCTATCTTCAACAAATCCTTCTTGCACATTTGCTTCCGGGCAAGCAACAAACTGGATTGCCTGATCCTTAAGGAACTTGTTCACCTTGGCCATGTGGCGGGTTTCCCATACGCCTGCAACGCTATCACGGCCAATGCGGCTTGTCATGCGGAAATTACCCAGGAGCACGGTGTCGCGGTAGAATTCCAGCACCAAGCCTTCCTTGCAGTCGTCCGTGAAAACGTTCTTTTCATTCAAGCGTCCATTGGTCTTAAGCAACTGCACAAAGTTCTGGTACAGTCGACCACTAATAACGCGGTGACGTTCTTTTTTTCCAAGGCCCACCGAAGTGGCGCGAACCATGTTGGCATTGTCCGCAACGGCGTAAAGGGACAAGTTCTGAGAAGGTTGGGTGGATTCCTGGGCGGAGCCTTCTGAACCTTTTTTTGCCAGTGTGAAAAAGCAGACCAAAGCGGCTGTGATAATAGCGAGAACAATAAGAATCTTTTTCATGCCCTACAAAATAACAAAAAACTCGGTTACATTTTTTGAAAGCCGTCAAAGTGGATTTTGCCACAAACCACAAGATGTGTAAAGAATTGGTGTCACACGCAAAAAAAATCTCCTAAAAAACATTTTTTCGTCTCTTTCCAAAATCCAGAGCCATTCCTAACTTCGCAAATATGAAGAGATATTTGGTCATTTTGGATATAGGCAGTACTTACACGGATCTCCGGGAACGAATCGGAGATTTCTCGGAATGGATTTACGAGCGGGTTCCACAGGAACTGAAGCCGTCCACAGCCATCGTCTCTCACGAGGACTTTCCCCGCTATCTTAGGAATCACGAAATTGCTGGGCTGATCATTACAGGTTCCCACGACATGGTGACGGATCCAGACAAGAGTCACGTGCTTTGCTTCGACGCACTGCAGGACCTTTTGGAATGCAAGCCCTACCTCCCGGTTTTTGGAATTTGCTACGGGCACCAACTGCTGGCACACTTGCTGGGCGGCAAGGCCGCAGAAAAACCCGAGGGGCCGGAAATCGGCCTGAAGATGATTTCGTTTGTTCGTAATGGGGACGAAATCTTTGGCGAGTACAGCGAAAAGAATGCAAATTTCTATTGCGTCCATTACCAGTTCGCAGAGGTTGTTCCCCCTGGTGCAACGGTTTTCGCCACAAGCGCCCTGGAGGACCATCACGCCTTTAGAATTCGCAACTGCTGGGGAGTACAATTCCATCCGGAATTTCCCATCGAAGCGGACTTGTACTACGAAAAAATCAACACCCCCATAGAAGGGCTGGACGAAAGGCTGGAACTGATCAAGGAAGAATACGAAGACAACTCCATGATCGCCAAATTCAGCCATTTCGCGTACACGCCCTCCGCAGCCAACTAATTTCTTTTTCTACATTTAGCCTCGTATAAAACTACACGAGGTCTATTATGACATTTGAAGAAATCTACGCTCTCGTTTGCGAACGCAAGAGAACTATGCCGGAAGGCAAGAGCACCACTGAACTCTTTAAGAAGGGTGCTCACGGTATCGGCAAGAAGCTGGTGGAAGAAGCCGGCGAAAGCTGGATGGCCGCTCGCTACGAAACTCGCGACGACCAGTGCCTGGAACTTTCCCAGGTTCTGTACTATGTCGCCTGCATGATGGCAGAAAAAGGTCTCACCCTCGAAGAAGTGTACGCTAAACTATGATTAAGGTAGCTCTCCCGAATAAGGGCATGCTCTTTGAACCTACCCAGGAACTTCTGAAGGCCTGCGGTTACAAGGCATCCAAGCCCTACAAGACTTTGACCCAGATCGACACCAAGAATGGTATCGAATTCTTCTTCCTGCGCCCCAGCGATATCCCCATGTATGTGGGTCGCGGCATTATCGACGCAGGTATCACCGGCATCGACTTCAACGCCGAAGCCAAGAGCCCGGCTGTTAAGGTTCTGGACCTGCCCTTTGGCGCCTCCAAGATGTGCGCTGCAGTTCCTAACGAAAGCCCCATCCAGACTCTGGACGAACTGAAGGATTCCACCATCGCCACCTCCTTCCCCAACATTGTTGAAGGCTACTACAAGAAGCCCATGAACTTTGTGGTTCTGGAAGGCGCTGTGGAAATTTCCGTAAGCCTCGGTGTTGCAGACGCCATCGTCGACGTGGTGGAAACCGGTACCACCCTGAAGCAGGCAGGCCTTCGCATTATCGGCGAACCGCTGTTCCGCTCCAACGCAGCCCTCTACTGCAACCCCCAGAAGACCGACCTGGAAGAAGTGAACACCCTGATCCGCCGCATCCAGGGTAAGCTGGTCGCACAGTCCTACATGATGATCGAATACGACTGCCCCGCAGACGTTCTCGACAAGGCTGTAGCCCTGACCCCGGGTCTCGATGCTCCTACCGTTGCCAAGCTCCACGGTCGTGACTGGTACTCCGTAAAGGCCATGGTGCCCCAGGAAGATGCCAACGCCATCATGGACAAGCTCTGGGACGCGGGTGCACGCAGCATCCTGCTCTTCGGTATCAAGTCCGCTAGAATTTAGAATAAAGAACGGGGCTTGCGCCCCTACAGACGAGAGACGAAAGATTTTAGTAAGGCGGCATAGCCGCTTTATTGGAGGTGCCAGAGGCACGATATTTCTTTCTCTCGTCTTTCGTCTTTCCACTCTCGTCTAACCTATGGAATCTCTCGCTTACTTAGCACGTCAACCGATTCTCGATCGCGAAGGAAAGATCTTCGCCTACGAGTTGCTGTTCAGGGACTCCCCGACCAGCGACACGGCGGTTATTGCCAGCGACTTGTTGGCAACAGCCCAGGTGCTAGAAAACGTTCTTAACAGCATCGGTATCCAGAACATCGTTGGCACCCGCAAGGCTTTTGTCAACTGCAGTCGCAACATGCTTTTAAACAGCATGTTCAAGTTGCTGAATCCCAAGTACTTTGTGCTTGAGGTGCTGGAAGATGTTGAAGTAGACGACGACGTCGTGGAAGCCATCCAGAAGTACAAGGCCCAGGGTTTTGAAATCGCCTTGGATGACTTCGTCTTCAACAGCCAGTTCATTGAACGATTCCAGCCGCTGTTCTCCTACGTCAGCTACATCAAGATGGATGTGGTGGAAAACACCCCCGAGGACATGGAAAAGGCTGCCGCCTACTTTAAGGCAAAGAACATCTTGATGCTTGCCGAGAAAGTGGAAGACGAAGATACCTTCAAGCGTTGCGCCGCCGCAGGATACGATTTCTTCCAGGGCTTTTACTTTGCACGCCCCGAGCTGGTCACCGGCGAAAAGATCGATGCAACATCCTCTGCAATCTGGCGTTTGCTTAAGCTGCTCCGTGAGCGCACCACTTTCGACGAGTTTTGCAACGTCCTGGAAAACAGTCCTGAGGTTGCAGCAAACCTATTGAAGTTCGTGAACGCCGACAGCCAGACCCACTGCCACGTAAACAACGTGAAGGACGCTGTAGCCTGGGTTGGCATGCGCCACATGCAAGAATGGCTTATGCTCATGCTTTACGCTCGTCGCCCTCAAAAACCGCAACGCTAGGTCTACTGCATGAATTTTGAACCGCATAGCTTGGAAGCACTCATAGGCGAATTTTCAAGCCTACCCGGCGTGGGGCAAAAGACCGCTCGACGTCTGGCCTACCACATTCTGTCGCTTAACAAGAGCGATGTGGCTCGCTTTGCGGAAAACTTGGTCAACGCCTCTACCAAGGTTCATCCTTGCCCCTGCTGCCATGCCTTTACCGAAGACGAAACTTGCCACACCTGCCTCGAACGCAGTGGCGCCAAGACGCTTTGCGTTGTAGAAAAAAGTTCCGACATCATTCCCTTTGAACGTTCTGGAATCTACAAGGGACTTTACTTTGTTCTTGGCGGAGTCATTTCCCCCTTGGACGGCGTGGGCCCTGAACACTTGCACTTGCCCCAGCTGGTCAGTCGCATCAAGGAAGAAGGCATCGAGGAACTTGTGCTTGCCCTAGGTTCCAGTACCGAAGCAGACAGCACCGCCCTGATGATCGACCGCATGCTTGCCGGCGTCAACGTCAAGCGCACCCGCCTGGCCCGCGGCATTCCCATGGGCAGCGAACTGGAATTTGTCGACGAAATCACCATGCTCCGAGCATTCGAAGGAAGAGTTAGCCTATGAGTCCCGAAGTAAAAAAGAACGCCCCGCAGAAGCAGAAGCCGCAGAATGCCCCCGAACGTTTGGTGGGCAAAAAAGCACGCCCCCTGAAAGAGACTGCACAGGCGGTAGTCACCGTTGGCGGCTACAAAATCACCTCCGTGGAATTCGTCAAAAGTGCAGTAAGCTTAAGCGGCCTTCCCAAGGAACGTTTGCCCCAGGTAGCATTCCTCGGACGCTCCAATGTAGGCAAGTCCTCCCTGATGAACGCCCTGATGGGCCGCAAAAACCTCGTAAAAGTCAGTTCTACACCGGGAAAAACCCACGAGCTGAATTTTTTCCGAGTCAATAAGGAATTTTTTCTAGTAGATTTACCAGGTGTAGGGTTTGCTAAGGTCGGCAACTCCTTGCGCGACGAAATGTCGGTCTTTATCCGCGACTACGTGGAAAAATGCAAGGATTTGAAAGGGCTTGTCTATCTGGTGGACATCCGCCATGGTGGACACGCCATCGATATCGAAACGGTAGAAAGCATCCGCGAAACCGGATGCCCCGTGTTGGTGATCGCAAGCAAGCGCGACAAGGTTAATCAGTCTGAACTGGCCAAGGGCTTGAAGCTTATCCAGCAGAATTTCGACTTAGAAGAAAAGCCGCTCTGCGTAAGCTCCATCAAGAAAACCGGGCTGGAGCAGCTGTGGCAGGATATTCTTTACGCCATAAAGCAGAAGAATGAAGAAAGAGACGGACATTAGAAACTGGCAACGAATGACCCCTCTTGGAAAGTTGTTCCATAAGTTGGGTCTTTTTCTGCTGCACCTTTCACTTGGTCAGCAGGTCGCCTTGTTTTGGAACGCCATCAAAAGTCTTTTCTCCTCCAGCCGAAATTTTAAGACCGACACCAGGAACATTATTCTACAGACGTTCTTTACCGGCGTAGAAGTTTTCCCTACCCTTTTCATTGTGGCCTCGCTGTTCGGTACAGTAGTGATTATCGAAGTCATCTCCATGATGGGCAAGATGGGTCTCTCCGACATAGTGGGTAGTTTGATCGTGGTTGTGATTATCCGCGAATTGGGCCCAGTCCTTACGGCATTCTTGATTGCAGGCCGAAGCGGATCCTCCCTAACCACCTACATCGGAAGCATGGTTATTAATTCCGAGGTGGACGCATTGGCCACCATGGGTGTGGACCCCGTCCGCTACCTAGTGATGCCCGGCCTCTTTGGTGGATGCATTGCGTTGTTCTTTATGAACATTATCTTTAGCGCCAGCGCCATTTGCGCAGGTTTCCTTTTGACCAAGGGCATTATCCTCCTCACCGGAAACATCATCAATATTCAGCTGACCTGGTCCTATTTGAGCCATGAAATCCTAGGTGCAATCACCTTGACCGACTTCGTATTTATCGTAATCAAGCCTTTGGTATTCGGCGCTATCATCACTACCAACGCATGCTACCAGGCATTGAATATTCAGCGCGACGTTCGCCAGGTTCCCAAGGCTACCTCCAAGTCTGTTATTAGATCTTTCCTCTATATTGTTTGCGCCGACGTGATTCTCTCTATCTTCTACTTTGTGGATTACATTAACAACATCAACACTCTTATCTAATGCTTGACGAAGCCTTAAGACTTGAAAACGTGAGCCTTGCCTACAATGACTTGGTCGGCAATATGTTCTCCCAGCCCAAGGCTGTGAGCTTTTTCATGGATCGTGAAGAAGATGAACAGAAAGAGCTGATGCGCAATGTAAACCTGCAGGTAAAGCGCGGTGAAACCATTTGTATTGGCGGCGGTTCCGGCCAGGGTAAGAGTGCCCTTTTAAGAATCATCGCAGGCCTTGTACGCCCCACCCGAGGAAGCATTTACTATTTCGGCGAATACATTCCGCCCGAAAGATTGACTGCGTTGGAAGTGGCAAAGCGCCAGGTAGGATTGGTGTTCCAGAACGGAGCCTTGATTTCGAACCTTCGCGTTCGCGACAACATCGCCCTGCCGCTACGCTACCATAAGATGGGTACCGAAGCAGATATCGATGAAAAAGTAAAGATGGCCATGGACTTGATGCGAGTCCGCGACGAAGCCAATCTTTTCCCTCACCAACTTTCCGTGGGTATGCAAAAGCGTGTGGCTATCGCCCGCTCCTGGGCTATGGACCCGAAAATCCTTTTGATGGACGAACCTACCGCAGGTTTGGACAACTACAACCGTCGTAATTTGCTGCCGCTGATCGACAACATGCGTAAGCTGTTTAAGACAACCATCATCATCGTGACCCACGACCTGCTGATGACCCGCGAACTGAATTGCGACATTTGCTTTTTGCATCGCAAGACTTTGACGGAGCCCCATTCCTTTGACTACTGGTTGAATTCCAACAGCGAAATTTCTCGTGAGCTGTTCCGCGACTTCAACGCAAATCGATCCCCGAATTTCTAGTACTTTTGAGGCCTACTATGCTCCTGCCTTTACCTGACGACTTTCATGCTCATTTACGCCAGGGCGAATTGATGCCCGGCTACGTCCGCGATCTCGTGGCACAATTTGGCCGAGCCATCATTATGCCCAACACCATGCCCGCCATGACTTCTGCAGCATCCATCGCTCAGTACAAAAAGGAAATCCTGGCAGCAGCAGCTAATGTGCGTCCGGACTTTGAGCCTTTGATGACCTTCAAGCTGAATCCCAACTACACGGAGCAGGATTTGAAGGACATGATGGCAGAAGGCGTGGTGGCCGGCAAGTACTACCCTGCAGGCGTCACCACCAACAGCGCCGACGGCATTAGCGATTTCGAAGCGGTTTTCCCCGTAGTGGCCATGATGGAAAAACTGGGCTTGGTTCTTTGCGTCCATGGTGAAGAACCGGGCGAATTCTGCCTGGACCGCGAGCCCGCATTTATCAAGCGCGTGGAAATCCTTGCAGAAAAGTTCCCCAAGCTGAAGATTGTGTTTGAACATCTTTCCAGCGCAAAGGCTGTGGAAGCGGTGAAGCGCTTGCCCGCCAACGTGGCAGCAACATTTACGGTACATCACTTGATGATGACTCTGGACGACGTCATTGGAGACGCCCTCAGGCCTCATCATTTCTGCAAGCCCCTGCCCAAGAGGCCTGAAGACCGTGCCGCAATCCGCGAAGCCGCCTTTAGCGGCAACCCCAAGTTTTTCCTCGGCACGGACTCTGCCCCGCACCAGCAGGGTAAAAAGGAATGTCCATGCGGGGCAGCGGGCGTCTACAGCGCACCCGTCGCCATTCCCCTTCTGGTACAGGAATTCGACCGCGCAGGCGCCTTGGACAAACTCGCCAATTTCATGGCCGGCTACGGAGCCGATTTCTACGGTCTCCCCCGCACAACAAAGCAGATCGAAGTGGTAAAGGAAAGCTGGACCGTACCCGCAGTAGTAAACGGCGTAGTGCCCCTGGCCGCCGGCCAGACTCTGGAATGGAAACTTAAATGACGCAGAGGGGCGGAAACACACTTAGGAATTTATTCCTTAGTGTGGCCGGTCCCCGAATGGGGACGAGTAAACTCGCTCCTCAGGGGGTCCCTTCCCCTAAATATGTGCTCTATGGATTTTTTTTGCGAAATTTAGTCTCCCACCCCTTTTTTATATAGATTACCTACGTAATCTACTATGTCTTTTATTCGTGCCATCTTATATTATTTGATTATCGCAGTCTCTCTGGTGATTGTGGGCGTGCCCTACATGCTGCTCCGTGGGGGCATCTTTGGTCAATGGCAGGAATGCACCCGCGTGTGCGCCGGTTATTTCAGGGTCATGTTCAAGATCTTTGGCATCAAGCTGAATGTAGAAGGCAAGGAGAACATCCCCGAAGGCAACGACTTCGTAATCGTAGCCAATCACCAAAGCTTTTTGGACATCAACGTCATCTGGCCCGCCATTACCTTCTCAGCCTTTGTGGCCAAGGGCGAACTTTGGCACATTCCAATCTTCTCATGGGTCCTAAACCACGTGGGTTGTATTCCGGTGAACCACAAGGATCCCCGCAAGAACGCGGGCATGGGCAAGCTGGTCAGCAAGCGTCTTTCCGAAGGTTACACCATCTCGGTTTTCCCCGAAGGTCACCGCAGCAATGACGGCCGACTGCTTAAATTCCAAAATGGAATATTTCGCATGGCGAAAGAGCAGCATTTCAAGATTTTACCAATTACATTAATAGGGACCGGCGATCGTTTGGCAAAAACGAAGTTTTCCATGATGCCCGGCGAAGTCACCATCGTTGTTCATCCGCTTATGAGGCACGAAGATTACGAAAACAAGCCCATGAACGACCTTAGGGACGAAATACACGATTTAATCGAATCCGCCCTGCCATATAAAAAGGCGGAAGCCGCAGCAAGCGCTGCACACAAGGAGGCTTAAAATGGCACAGCAGTTACCTACCGAAGAACAGATTGTTGCATTACTTCGAGAAGAACCTTTGGTTGGCAGCAGAATCCGCGCTGCCTTCGGTCTGCCCAAAAAACAGAAAATGGCATTTAAGCAGCTCCTGGCCGACATGGTGGAACAGGGCATTCTTAAGCGCACCAATCACAAGGAATATCAGATTGGTGACGGCGAACCTTTGGAAGAAAAGCGCGAGAAGCGTCTCAAGAAACTGGCAGAAGTGAGCGACGGTGACAACCGCCGCCCCGGTGCACGTAGCCGCCGCCAGACCGAAGACAAGAGCACCCGCGTACGCCGCGGTGTTCTGCACCAGACTGGCGAAGACTCCTGGATTGTTACCCAGCTGGATAACGAACAGCAGTACGAAATGTGTAAGCGCCGCCAGGCCCCGGGCAAGGAAGGTGAAGTCATCAACTTTACCCTGTATCCGCACCCGCGTCTCAAGCATAGCTACCTTGCAAAGGTGGACCACTCCGCCGATCTCATCACCATGACCTGGAAGGAAATCACCCAGAAGTTCATGGAAGAGGCAAACCTGCCCAAGGGCTTTAGCAAGGAAATCCAGGATTACGTCAAGGGCCTCAAGGCTCCTACCGCCAAGGACTTCAAGGGTCGTGTGGACTACCGCAAGACCGTTATTCTCTGCATTGACCCGGAAGGCGCCATGGACCATGACGACGCTATTTCCGTGGAACGCACACCGGATGGCGGCTACAAGCTGGGCGTCCATATTGCAGACGTGAGCTACTATGTTCCCGAAGGAAGCGCTCTGGACGAAGAAGCATTGGAACGTAGCTACACCCAGTACCTGCCCTGGACTGCAGTGCCCATGATTCCGGATGAACTTTCCAGTGACATCTGTTCCTTGCACGAAGATGTGGACCGTTGCGCCCACACCTGTATGATTATGCTTGACAAGGACGCCAACGTTCTTAGCTGGGATTTCCATCGCAGTATCGTTCGCATTACCCGCTCCCTCACCTACCAGCAGGCAAAGAAACTGTGGGAAGAGGGCGACGAAGACATGAAGGCATTGGCCGATGTTACCGCCAAGCTGAAAGCCAACCGCACCAAGGATGGCCAGCTGGAATTCAAGAGCACCGAAATGGGTTGCCACTTCAACGAAGCCGGCGAACCCACCGACATCTACCCCCGCACTACGGATATTTCCAACAGCTGGGTGGAAGAATGTATGCTCATCGCCAACAACTGCTGCGCCAAGGAACTTAAGAAGCGCGGACTCCAGGGCATCTACCGTATTCACGAAGCTCCGGACACCAAGGACATTATGGAACTGTACTACATGTACCCCAACCTGTTCCAGGGTTCTCCGGTAATGCTCCGCGATTTGGGCAAGCCCCGCAGTGGTGACACCAACTTGAATCCCACCGCCTTCAAGCTTTACGAACATTTGGTGAAGAAGGCTGGCGACGATGAGACTTTGACAAACCGCATCCTTCGCAGTATGCAGAAGGCTCATTACGATTCCAATAGCTTCGGCCACTTCGCATTGAACTGGCAGGACTACAGCCACTTCACCTCTCCCATCCGTCGTTATGCCGACTTGTGGTGCCATCGTGAACTGGCTCGTAAGGGCAAGGAAATTTCTGCCGAACGCAAGGAAAGCGTCATCGATGTTTGCGACTTGATTTCCGCCAACGAAATCAAGAACATGAAGGTGGAACGCCAGTCCATCAAGGTCTGCTCCACATGGCTTTTGAAGGACCGCATCGGCGAGAACTTCGAGGCTTCTGTGAACGGTATCGAAGAATGGGGTATCTACCTGTCCATTACCGATCCTATTGCAGAAGGCCTTTGCCGTTACCGCGATATCGCCGGCGATGACTTCTACGTATTCAACGCCGACCAGGGTCTTGCATTCGGCAAGCGCAGTGGCCGCACCTTCCGCCGTGGCGACAAGGTGATTGCACAGCTGCTCCGTGTGGATCCGCTCCGCGGCCAGGTGGACTTCTCCATTATCGAGAAACTTTCTCCTGAACCCAAGAAGAGCCGCCGTACCCGTCGCGACGTAGATGAAGACGCGCGCAACTACAACGAACGTATGGATCGCGCAGAAGCCGCCGAGGCCATGGGTTACCTGAGCCAGCCCGATGACGATCGCGATTCCCGTGACGATTACGAACCGGCATTTGCATCTGTCGGTACCCGCGGCCGTGGTCGCAAGGGTCGCCGAGGCGCAGACGTTGACGCACCTAGCTTTGAACGCACTGGTCGCGACGCTCGTGGCAAAGCCTCCCGCGGTAAGGCAGACGGCGGCAAGTCCCGTGGCCCCCGCAACGATCGCGATGGTCGCGGTGGCAGAGCAGACAAGGGCGGCAAATCCGCTCGCGGTAAATCCAAGGGTCGTCGCTAATGGCCTCTCAGTCTAAGATTGCGCTCTACGCTTCTTACCAAGTCGGGGACACCCTCCCCGGCTATGTCCGCTTTGCACTCAAGCACTTGGCCGAGACTGATTTTACCGTAGTACTGCTTACAAACAAGCGAGAACTTTCCGACGAAACGAAACAGTTCCTTGACGATAACAACATCGCATTGTACCTTACGGAAAATCGCGGTTTTGACTTTGGCATGTGGCGTAGATTCATCAAGGATCTTGCCAATGGCAGATGCTGTGTAGCAAACATCGGAAGCATCGAACGACTGCTTTTGATTAACGACTCCATCGTCTATTTCCAGAACAATTTCGCCGACTTCATCAAGCGCGCCGAGGCAAGCACCGCCGACGTGGTTTCCTTGACGCAGAACGACGAAGTCCGCCCCCACCTGCAAAGTTTCTTCCTGTATATTAAGCAGGAGGCCTTAGGCGCATTCTACACGCACCTGCTGGAAACGCCGGAGCAAGCAACGTTCTACGACGTTGTTCGCCGTCTGGAAATTGGTCTGGCAGACACCTTCGACGAAGCAGAAGTCCGTATGGCAGCGTTATACAACACAGACACCCAGGTGATGTTCGCCTACCAGGACTTGATAGGCCAAGGCGCAGGCTTTATCAAGCGCAAGCTTTTGCAGAAGCGTTTTGACTTCAAGGAAAAAATCCATTTCATTCGCAGAGGTGCCTACGGCGCCCTGAATGCGGACTACATCAAGCAAATCAAGGACGCAGGCCTTGCCCCCGATTTCAAGGAGGAATGGCTGCCTCAAACCATTGGCGGAAAAGTCAAGCAGGCTGCCGACAAACTTTGGGAAAAGCCCTTTGAAAAAATCGGATGGCCCGTTCTCAAGAACGCCATCAAGGCCAAGTACAAGCTGCTTGGCAAAAAATTAAACGGCGACGAATTCAAATAA
>JAKSID010000028.1 GCA_024399035.1 Fibrobacter sp.
AACTCTGTTTTATCCTAACTTTAAACTGTCCAACTTTTTGGGGTCAGTTCATTTTTTTCGAGGACTTTTTTCATTTCTTTTCGCAGAAGAACATAACCTCTCCTGCATCAATACTTCCGCTTATTATATTCCGCGCAAAATCAGAAATATATCTTCGCTCATCATCTATATATAAAATCGGGTCAAGGCAAACCTTCCGTGCAACAATTTCGCCAAGAGAGACATATGTATCATGAGTTCTTTGCGACAAAAAGCTCCTATACTTTCGCAGCAACTTCTTTACTGTTGTAAGTCCCTCGTACATACATTTCGCATATTCGATTTCACAATCAAGGTCATTCACGCTGAAAGCCAATGCAGACCTAGACAAGAAAGATTCATCGTGCTTGACATTAAGAATACTCCCCTTCTGACATTTTTTCAGCTTATCTAAATCAGCCTTCTCTGATTCGTCTGACAAAAATTCTGACAAGAATTTCATTTCATCGGTAATATTCAACTTTATGCTGTCCATAACTGCATAGCCCAAAAGCCGCAAGTGATACTCAACGGTTCTTGGCACTAAACACGCTAGCTGATTACGTCCATGATTCTTGATCACAAGTTCATCACAATGATGAAGTAAATCCCAGACAAATTTTGGAATGGTGCAAGATGCAAGGGATTTTGGCGAAAAGTAAAAGGAAGGATCCCATTCCTTGTCAAAAGTGGCATTGTAACGAACATGACTAGAGACAACACAATCAAACTCAATAACGTCATTGGAAGAATAAGTTAACAAAGGCCTCAAATTTTCAATGGCAAGGCTATCCAAATCAAGGTTAACAGTAAAATCAGGACGAGGCGAATAGTTTACACCATTTAGGAGCCGTTTCATAACCTTTTGGGCCGCCACCTCATCTTTCTCAATAAAATACCTTGAGGCCCTTACATGAAAGCGATTTTCTTCCACAGCAATTTCTTCACCAGAAAACACACGGATATACAAATTCTTAAGCGAGTCGGGAATGCGACCTCCCACAAGAGATTCCGTAAAATTGTAGAGAGCCATTTCATCATCAAAAGGCAGAGGCTCCATAAAATGGACTGGCACTGCAGAGGACACTCCCCCATACGCAACATCCGCTTTCAGTCTTAAAAAGTCATCTTCACGCTTTATCATACTACACCTTTTCAGTTCTCTTTTTTATTATCGTTTTTTCCAAGCAACTTGTCAAAAATTTCTTATACTTACCCTATGACCTCCACCATTATTACCCTACTTGTGATTATCGCCCTTTTGGCCTTTGTTTTCTTTAAATCAAAGGCAAAGGGAAAGCAGGACCGCAGGCGTTTTCACAAGGATGGTCGACGTAAAACCTTCAAGGATTTTCAGAAAGAAAAAATCGATAACGATCCTAACGGCGTATACGGAGAAGCCGTTTTAGCGCACTCCGTCGCCGAAATTTGCGAACAGGATAAGCGCAAATACATCTTGATCAAGAACCTATTTATTCCTAGCCATGGCGGCGTCACAGAAATTGACTCTTTACTTTTGCACCAAACTGGAATCTACGTTCTAGAAAGCAAAAATATTTCTGGCGAAATTACCGGCGCTTTGGAAGACGAGCGTTGGCATCAGCGAATGAACGCACGTACGGAACACACATTCCATAACCCCATCCAGCAGAACCAAGGGCACATTCGCGCCCTGCAGCATTTTTTGAAAGAAAACTATGCTCGGCGCAATTTGAATGTAGACGAAATTCCCATTTACTCGATCATTGTATTTAGCGATCGTTGCGTGTTGAAACATATCCCCGGCAAGGGCGGAAACTGGCTGATTTGTCACATGTTCCAACTGGCAGAAAAACTAGGCACACTCCTTGGCGCCCGCAAGAATTTCTTCGACGAGAAACAGTTGGAAGATTTCTACTGGAAATTGGAGCCCTGCATGCATCCGAGCGAGAAAGTGAAAGCTAGCCATAAGGCCTACGTACAGAACCGCGGACGTTTTTAGAACGGCACTAGAGTCTGCTTCGATTGCCGCGTCGCTACGCTCCTCGCAAAGACATCTTCAAAAAATCCTTCAGGTCCGGCTTCTTGTTTTCGCTGGGTTGCACCACAGAAATAGAGTACTTGGAATTGGCAAAATTAGAACGGACCACTTCCACGATTTGTTCTTCCGTCAGTTTTTCAATTCCCTTTTCAATGTCTGTCATGGGCGTATAGCCATCCAAGTGCAAAGTCTGTTCCGCCAGACGCATCACGCGCTTTTCAGGACTATCCGCGCCTAAACGAATGCCGCCGATAATGTTGGCCTTAGTTCGCACCAACTCGTCCTTGGCAAAGCCATTGGTCATAAAGTTCTTCACTTCGTCAATGGACAACTTTAGCGCAGTCTTCAGCTGGCGAGGTTCTGTCGCCAAGGAAACGCCCCAGTCCAGGCAATCCTTGTACACGTCCGTAGTTGTATAGACTGAATAAGCCAAGCCTCGTTCTTCACGAATCTTCTGGAACAAACGGCTAGACATGCCTGCGCCAATGGCCACATTGAAAACAGCCAACGCATATCGATTGGACTTTTCCAACATAGTTTTGTCAAAACTGGTTCCCCAGAAAAGGTTGGCCTGCTGGGTATCCTGCTTGCCAACAATCTTATAGCCTTCATTACCCTTGTACTGATCCACAGGCAAGATCCTACCAGACTTCTTGCGAGAGAATTTCTTGGCGCAAATTTCAACAAGGGCATCGTGGTCAACCTTACCGGCAGCACAGACATAAATAGGAATGTCGTTCAGCACCTGGCGTTCGTATTCCCACATCTGGTCATGAGTCAGCTGTTTCACCTCTTTTACGGTACCCGTAATGGAATGGGCGATGCCGCAACCCTTGAAATGAATACTGTTAAAAACATCCCCCGCCACTTCCTCGGGAATATCGTCATAACTACGGATTTCCTCGATGATGACTTTTCGTTCCTTTTCCATTTCGGCCTTGTCGAAACGGGGGTTCATCAACATATCCGCAATCACGTCCACGGCCAGGGATACATCTTCCTTGACCACGGTTGCATAAAAACCAGTTTCCTGACGGGTGGTATAGGCTTCCAGGTTTCCACCACGGTCTTCGATGGAGCATGCAATCTGGAACGCAGTTCTATTTTCCGTACCCTTAAAAACCAAATGCTCATAAAAATGGCTCAGACCAAATTCACCGGCCTTTTCATGGCGAGATCCGCGGGGGAGCCAAGCACCCAACGCCACGGAATAAGCATGGGGCATATAGTCGGTTTGCACAATAACTCCGTTGGGGAGTTCTGTTTTACGAAAAAACTGTTTCATACGTTTACAAAAATAGTATAGTTACTAGCCGCAACCCACCTAAATAGTGTGATTTAAAGCAATTTGCAAAAAATCTAAGGCATCAAAAGAATTAGTGTATCTATATTGTTGAATATGGATTCCACATTAATGTGCATATATGTAGTGAACATATTCGGTGCAGTTCTGCTGGCCGTTGTTGCTGCAGGTAATGTCTGGAGATTCCAACGAAGGAACATTGATGACGCCGCTCTCATGTTGATGCTCATTCTAGGTTTCGTGAACTGCGTCGTGGATCCGCTGGTTTTTACCGCCGAAGGGCAAAGTGGTAGTCTTGCCTATTATTTCAATGTGTACGGCAACGGTTGGCTTTACGCCTCGAACATGGCATGTTCTTTCCTTTGGTTTGTCTTCTTGACCCAGCACATTTGCGGTGGTGTTTCTAAAATTCACAAAAACATCTTGAAAACAGCGGCAGCCATCGGCCTGGTCGGCATCCTTGTCAATTTTTTTTACCCGTTCATCTTCGTCATTGACGGGAAAAACCAATACGACAGACTTTGGGGCTACTGGATATACACCGTCATTGACTACGGTGTTACCCTGGACAGTGTTGTCATTTACTTCTGGCGTCGTCTGCGAAACCGCCTGTTGACCTTCTTCCCCATCTGGGTCTATCTCTTCCCGCTGATGATCGGAACATTCGCACAAACCTTCATCTACGGCATTTCAACGATCTCTGCAGGCCTTGCCATCGCAATCGCAGGCATTTTCTCCAGCTTGCAGAACGAACTGATTTTCCGCGATCGCCTTACCGGGCTTTACAACCGCGCCTACCTGGACTATTACCTTAGAACATTCTCCAGAAGACACCGCGGGGCCGTGCTGACCGGTCTGATGCTTGACTTAAATTCCTTCAAGAAGATCAACGACAGCTTTGGACATTCCATAGGCGACAGGGCTTTAATCAACATGGCCGATATCCTCAGGAAGTCCGCCCGAAGCCTAGGTGTAGTCATCCGTTATGCCGGTGACGAATTCATTGTTCTTTTGAACACCCAGGATTCCGCAGAGGTGGACCGCCACATCCAGGCAATCTACAGCAACCTTACAAGGTTCAACAGATCCTCCAAGGAGCCGTACCAGTTGTCCACCTCCATCGGCAAGGGCGTTCTTGACTTGAAGACCGACAGCCTGGATGATTTTATCAATAAGATCGACCACGAGATGTACGAGAACAAGAAAGCGTACTACGCGGCGAATACGGACAACGACCGTCGTCATCGATAATCTGTTATTTCAATGTCGCTAGCAGAGAATCCAGTCTTTGCGAGAAATGTTTCGCACCCATTGGTGCTAGATGGTCAACATCCTGAGCCATTTTATCGCCCAGATAGTCATGATCTCCCATTTTATTTTCATCCATCAAAATGAAATGAGGATAAACCGTACTAAGATTCGAAATCTGAGCAATCAATTCCACCGCCTGACTACGACGAAGGCCGTATCGTCCAAGTGCACCAGTATTCCTATAATAGGGAGACTGCGGGAAGATTACGCCTATCAGAGTGACTCCATCTTCCTCTGTCATCTTCAACAAATCCAAGAACAGACCATACGTGACGTCAAATAGTTCCCCATAGACATCAAGCCAATTGCTATCCGTAAAGACCTCGGGATTTTCGGAGCCCCAACCAGTCACTTCGGCAAAAACAGAATTTTTGTTATCACCAAACATCTTCTTGTAAGCGAGGAGTTCAACGCCATCAACTGTAGCTTCTGCGATTAACGAACAATCAGCGTCTCTCCACGCATTATGATTTAAATCATAGACATATCCGGGATAATTCAGATAATCAGAATAAAAGAAAGCATCCTGAACACCTCTATACCAAAAATCAATATCCAGAGAAATCACCAAGTATTTCAGGTTCTTGACGTTTCCCCTTAGATAAAGTTTATAGAACAAGTAGATATCGTTAAATACGCTCGGCAAATACGCCAGGTTCAGCGGATTTTTCACAGTCGTTAAGACTGATGGATCAAAGCCATTCGATGTTCTAGATGAACCAATTCCAATAAGTTCTGTGCTGTCCCTATATTTCCAGAAAGTTTCCATGCGGTAGCGCAAAGCATAAGCTTGATGCGACGCCCCATCGATATAATAAACACCTGCGCTATCATAATTTATCTGTACATTTTCTTTATCGGACAATCCGCTACGCACCCACATGGACGGATGCCAAAGTTCCTCGCCTTCAAGCAAGTCTGTTATGCGGCCGTCATTCACATCCACAAGTACAATTTTCGTATGCGCACCATTCTTATTCGAAAGTGTTGCAACAACAAAATCATTCTGACGGCGGGATTTACTTACAACATAACCAGACACCCATTCCGTATGGTCAAATGTGTATTCCGAAGGTGCTTCCACGGATTTAATCAAACGTCCCGTGCTGTCCGCAATAAAAAGATACTGATGAGGCGAATATTTCTCATTCACATATGCTCGCCCAGTTTTCGAAGAAAAGTCAAGGAACAGAACACGGTTTGTACCATCCTTTGACAAGGAAACATTGCACGCCTGCTCGCCGTTATAGTAAATAGAATCACCCTCGTTGACCCTAGCCCTCAAACGACGAGAACCCGAAACCGCAAAGGAATCGTCAGAGGAAATCCCTC
The DNA here is from genome assembly GCA_024399035.1 of Fibrobacter sp. Classification (GTDB taxonomy): domain Bacteria; phylum Fibrobacterota; class Fibrobacteria; order Fibrobacterales; family Fibrobacteraceae; genus Fibrobacter. The sequence continues at coordinate 5,985 of JAKSID010000028.1, forward strand.
CATGATACGCCCCATCAAACAATTTAACAGGAGTTCCAAACTGTCCGTTGGAAAAAGAAACCTGCCACGTACTTTCTGATTTAAAGGAGACGCTGTCGGAATTATCAGCGGCGCTAGACACATAAACAATAACTGTATCGCCATTTTCAAGCACGCGCCAACGCGGAATCACAGCGTTTTCGACATCCAAGCGAACAAGGTTACTTCCGGCAGAATCCAAATCACGAACATACACCGACGAAGGCCCGGAGATGCCTTCAAGTCCAGTACAGAACGCAACCTTATTCCCGTCGGGAGAAATTTCAGGATGATATACGTCAATGGAATCAACAATTTCCACAACAGAAAGTGTTGACATAGAAAAATCTACAAAGGCGACATTACCCGTAGCGTCATTTCGGAAAGCAACCTTCGCCTTTGGCGAAGAAGTCATAGCGTGTATGGTCGAAGAACTTGCAAGAGGCACAATCGGAGAAGATTCAAAAGAACCGTTGGCATTCATCCAGCGAGCATCATTGATAGCACCAAATGCTAGGCGAAAGCCCACATAATTGCCTTTTGTAGAGGAAGTCACTGTATAAACATCGCCACGGCCGTGCAACGATACACCAGCAGAATCAGCATTAAAGTATCCGCCCTTCAAAACACGTTTGCCAAACACACCACCATCAGACGACCCAACAAAGTTGTCTACGGTCGTATCGCCAAAGCGGCCAAACCAGTCATTTACCCATTCCTTTACATTACCCAAAATATCACAAACGCCGTCCAGGGTTTCAAAGGAACACACCGAATGAGCAGCACCGTTGGAATTCCAGCCAAGCCATTCCTTTTGCACATCCCAGTTATTTTGGGCGACAAAAATCCATTCTGCTTCTGTGGGTAAGCGATACCCTAATCTTTCCGGATGAAACGCAAAGCCTTCTAAATTGACACAATTTTTTTCGTTGTCAAAAAGTGCGGTTTTGTAAGTATAGACAGTGTCTCGGCCTTCACGCTTGCTAAGTGCATTTGCATACAAGACTGCATCATAGTACGTCAATTGAGTCGCGGGCATGTCAGCAAGGGAACATTCTACTCGCAACTTGCTCGCCTTCTTCATGAGCGAATTGAACTCCTTGCAAGTAACCTCGTGTTTGCCGATATAATAGTCGTAGTCAAAAACGACGTTCATCTGAGGGCGTTCATCTGCAGAGGCAAGAGTATCGTTTGTACCCATGGCAACGGTCTTACCAGATGCAAGCACCTCGACAAAATTATCGATCAAAGCTTTTTCTCTTTCTGCATCAGTCATCGCTGCTGCAGAAGAATCCCCACCCCAGCAACCCGCCAATAGAGCAAAAGAACAAAAAAGAAGAAGCAGTTTATTCATATTAACCTTTAAAAAAATGCTTCACCTGGAAAAGGTGAAGCAAATTTCTCGCGTGCGATGATAGCTAAAGCGAATTCAGACTTGCGTCTAAATTATGCAGCCTTCACAGCGTCCACGACCTTGGCAAATGCTGCCGGATCGGCAACAGCCATATCAGCGAGAACCTTACGGTTCATCTTGATGTTAGCCTTGGAGAGCTTGTAAATGAACTGGCTATAGCTGATGCCGTATTCACGAACTGCAGCGTTCAGACGAGTGATCCACAGAGAGCGGAAGTCACCCTTCTTGTCGCGGCGGTGTGCGTAGGCATACTGACCGGCGTGAGCAACTGCGTCGATAGCAAGGCGAATGTTGGACTTGCGACGACCGTAGAAGCCCTTAGCGGCTTTGAGGATATTTTTGCGGCGTTCGCGGGAAGGAACTCTGGATTTTGCGCGGGGCATTCTTACACTCCTTATGCTACTACAAGCAGACGCTTGACGTGATACATGTCGACCTTCTTAATGAGAGCGCCCTTACGCAGGTTACGCTTACGCTTAGTGGTCATCTTGGTTTGAATGTGGCGCATACCAGCGCGCTTGAACTTGACGTGGCCGGAGCCGGTCAGGCGGAAGCGCTTCTTGGAACCGCTATGTGTTTTCATCTTAGGCATTTTTACCTCGTTAGGTTATAAAGTTAAGCCTCACCTGCTGCCATGGGCTCGGTTACGGGCTTCGGTGCCTGGTCCTGCTGAGCAGCCTGGGGCTTCTTAGCGGTGCCGGCACCACGTTTGGGACTATAGATGGAAAGCATTGTGTTGCCTTCGACTCTGGAGTCCATTTCAAGGTCGCCGAAGGCGGCCAAGTCTTCTTTTGCACGTTCCATGAGGCGCTTGCCATAGTCCATGTGGGCCATTTCGCGACCGCGGAACTGCATAATAAGCTTTACTTTCATTCCATCCTGAAGGAATTCACCAGCCTGCTTGATACGATACAGATAGTCGTTTTCAGCAGTCTTCGGATGCATCTTAATTTCCTTAAGCTTGACCACGTGCTGCTTGGCCTTTGCGGCCTTTGCCTTCTTGATCTGTTCGAACTTGTACTTACCGTAGTTGATGATCTTACATACGGGAGGCTTGGCATTGGGAGACACTTCCACCAGGTCCAGTCCGGCGTCCTTCGCCATCTGCAAAGCCTTGTGAGTTTCGATAACCAAGGCTTCACCATCTTCCTTTACAAGACGGATGGGAGAAATGCGAATATCTTCGTTGATGCGGGTACCATCGCTCTGACGGTTGGGCATCTGACGGCCACGGGGAGGTTGTAAAGCCAAGTTTTGTTCCTCAGGATAAATTGTTAACTGATAACTAAGGCGAGAGTCGCAAAAATAAACTTGTTTATTTTTATGACCGAGCCGACCTATCAACAATAACGTAGTTATTAATTGTTGACCAAAGATAGCAAGTTTTTAAGAAAAGTCCAATATCTTTTCAATCAACCCCTTTAAAAAGGGGCATTTTTTTGTATAATTGGACATACTTGCGGCGGTAGCTCAATGGTAGAGCCTTAGCCTTCCAAGCTAATGGTTGCCGGTTCGATCCCGGTCCGCCGCTCGAAGACCCTTCTACGGAAGGGTCTTTTTTTGCGTTTTTTAGGGGGACTTTATAAATGAGTGAGCATTTTCTAGATTTGCTGCTGTAAAAATTCTGCCCTTACGGAGGCACTTATGCTTTTTGAACAGGCCATTGCCAACTGCATTCCCAACTACACCCGCGAAGCTGATTCTGCCCACGGTGAATCTCTCGCCATGCTGGACTACAAGGACGAGTTGAAGATCAAGAACCAGGCAATTGGTGAATTTTGGGAAGTGAACCGTTTGGCAGGCACCCCCAAGCCCATTATCGCAAGCCCCATGGCCCGCGGTTACCGCACCACCAGTAAGCGTCGTGTTTCCATGGTTCCGGGCAACTTGCAGTTCGACCGCCAGGATTCCATGCTGGAACCGGAAGAACACAACAAGATTTACGACCTGCTTTTCGAAAAGCTGATTACTCCGGCTTACAAGCCTCTGGCTTACGCGTTGAACTGGATCATTATCCGCGGCACCTACAAGTACCGCGTGGTAATTTTTAACATCAAGAAGATTGACGCCACCATCGTCCGCAAGCTGAAGCAGATTTCCGAAGTCCTCCAGCAGAGCCCGTACCATGTGACTGCAGCCCACACCTACGTGGACACTACCGAATCCGACTACTACCTGGAAGCCAAGCGCCCCACCGAAGGTCTGAACTTCAAGCAGCTTTACGGCCCCCGCGAAATGACTCTGGACCTGGGCCACTTCCGCCTCAAGTATCCTGTGACCGGATTCAGCCAGATCAACGAAAGCCAGATTCACAACTTGATCAAGACCGCCGGCCGCATGCTGGGCCTGACCAAGGAAGACAAGTTCCTGGATCTGTACTGTGGTTATGGTCTGTTCAGCTTTGCATTGGGCGAAGCCGCCAAGTCCGTGCTGGGCGTGGAATGGGAAGGCCCTTCCATCGAAAGCGCAAAGGCCAGCGCCAAGTTCCTCAAGAAGAACTACCGCTTTGTGGCCGGCAAGATTGACGAAGACTTTGTGCAGATGAGACTGCCTCGTCCGATTCCTGGCGAGCCCGAAAAGATTCTGCTGGACCCGCCTCGTAAGGGTTGCGAGCCGGGAGTGATTAAAGGTCTCGTGATGCGTAAGCCGGTCCGCGTTTGCCACGTGTTCTGCGGTACTGACGAAATCCCCGCCGCTCTCAAGGAATGGGAACGCTACGGTTACCGCGTGCGCGAAGTGCAGCCTCTGGACTTGTTCCCTGGTACTCCGCACTTGGAAACCATCGTGACCTTGGAAAAGAAGTAACGACATTGACTATCGTATGAAGATAATCATTTGTATCGCAGTCTTTTTCATCTTCATTGTCACCTGGTTTGCCATTCCCTATTCTCCGCTGAAGGCCGATTTTTCCACCGACAACAAAACGCTAAAAGAAAAGTCAATTTTATACAAGGATAACGAAGTTTTCAAGGAAACCGATTTCGAAGCCACGCCTTCTGCAATCCAGAAGTACATCGCAAACGCAGGCTACATCGGCACCAAGAAAATGAATTCCTTGCACATGGAGTACCTTGATGTAGATTTCAAGCAGGGCAAAAACGGCCCAAGGTTGAAGATTGATTACATTCAGAACAACTACGTCAAAGAGCCCGCAAGAATGGCTTTGATTTTAAGCAGTATGTTTGGCATTCCGTTCCAAGGATACGATTATTATAGCGACGGCGTTGGAGGAATGAAAGGCGTAATCGCAAAACTCTTGACACTCTTCGATCAGAAAGGTCTCGAGATGGACGTAGCTTGCCTAGCAACTTTCCTTGCAGAAAGTATGTTCTTCCCTAGTGTTTTGTTGCAAGATTACATAAGCCTAGAAGAAATCAACGATCATCAGGTCAAAGCCACCATCACGTTCCGCGAGCAAAAAGCATCCGGCATTTTCACATTCAACGAAAAGTACGAAATGACTTCCTTCACTACAAAGGACCGCGCCGTAGTCAACACCGACGGAACAACAGAAAACGTTCCTTGGACCGCGGCATGCGACAGGTATGTAACAGGGGCTGACGGCATCAAACGTCCCACCACATTCAAAGCGATTTGGAATTACTCCGATGGAGATTTCATCTACTTTGATGGACAAATCTCAAGGATTGATTACGAATAAGTTTTTCCCAAAGGGAAGTGTATTTTCTAAATTTTAAAATATGAATGAGAGTGTAGAAAAGCCAGCCCTTTGGACCCGAAATTTTGTAACCTGCGCGGCTGCAAATTTTTTGTTGTTCTTTAGCTTCTACCAGTTACTGCCAGTTCTGCCGCTGTACATTTTCGAGAAGTTCCAGACGGACAATGCCACAGCAGGCATCATCATTTCGCTGTACACCATCGGTGCCCTTTGCTGCAGACCTTTCGCAGGATTCCTGGTAGATAGTCTTAGTCGTAAGCCTTTGTACTTCTGGACATTCCTCGCATTTACCCTTTGCTTTGTAGGGTACTGGACTATTGGACTTTTGCCTTTAATGGCCGTAGTCCGTTTTATGCACGGCGTGTTCTTTGGAGTTTCTACTACGGCAAGTAACACCGTCGCTATCGACACTTTGCCCTCCAGCCGTCGCGGCGAAGGCATCGGTTATTTCGGCATCAGCGTGAACTTGGCTTTTGCAACAGGCCCTATGACAGGTATGTTTTTGTACGAGGGCTTTGGCAGCAACGTGGTGTTCGCCACATCCATTATTTTGTGCGTAATCGGTTTGATTTTGGTGCAAACCTTGCGCGTTAAGCCTCGTGAAAAGAAAGCCCACGCTCCCCTTTCTTTGGACCGATTCTTCTTGACTCGAGCCATTCCCCAATTTTTGAATTTCATTTTCGTGGGATTCGCCTACGGCCCTGTAACCAACTACATCGCCCTTTACGCCAAAGAACTTGGAATCGGTGGAAGCGGCTGGTTCTACGCCTTGATTGCTGCGGGTCTGATCATGAACCGAATTCTTACAGGCAAGCTTATTGACCGAGGCTGGCTCACCCGCCTTGTGGGCATGGGCATGACATTGAACTGCGTCGCCTATTTGATTTTGGCATTCTGCGGAACATTAGGGAATTATGTTCCCGGAGGTTCTGCCACCTTGTTCTTTGCCTCCGCTTTTTTAATTGGCACCAGCTTGGGCTTGATTTTCCCAGGTTACCAAACCATGTGCGTGAATTTGGCTAGACACGACCAGCGCGGCACAGCCAACAGCACTTACCTGAGTGCCTGGGACATCGGCATCGGTATTGGCATTCTGTTAGGCGGTTCCATGGCACAAAAATTCGGAATGCACCAGCAAGTATTTCTAGCTTGTGTAGCAGCGTTGGTTATTGCCGACGTAATGTACTGGGTATACACCGCCAAGCATTATTTAAAAAACAAGTTGGAAGGAGTCTAAGATGAAACCTTGGAAACTGCTGGACACCGAATATCTGGTAAACGCGCCTTGGCTGAAAGTGGCCAAGGAAAAATGCCAGTTGCCCAACGGAAAGATCATCGATGATTTCTACACCTTGTGGCAGCCGGACTGGGTTCTGATTCTTGCTCGCACCACAGAAGGCAAGTGGGTCATGACGGAACAGTACCGCCACGGTACCGGCAAAATTGCCTTGGAATTCCCTGCGGGAATTATTGACAAGGGCGAAACTCCGGAGCAGGCTGCAGTGAGAGAACTGCAGGAAGAATGCGGATACGGTCAAAAGGAGATCCCGGGACAAGCCCGGGATGACAAGGCTAGCGCACAATACCTGGGAGCCTACCCCGTCAATCCGGATCGTCATCGCGGTAAATTCCATGTGGTGTTTATTGATGGCGTTGTTCGTGCAGGCGACACAAGCTTTGACGACACCGAAGAGATTGAATCTTTAGAGATGTCTGACGAAGATTTGCAGGCAAAAATGAACGACGGCTCTTTCAGCCACCCGCTTCAGATGGCAGGCTACCTCAAGTGGAAACTTTCCCAGAAGTAAAAGTTCCGCTTGCGCCTCGCGAAATCCAAACCCCAATACTCGTGTTGGGTTTGAACGGCGTTCCTGGTTACGCCCTCTTTAGGCATTTCAACAAACTGTTCGGCGGCACCGACGAAAGCGACGGGAACAGCGGAACAATACACCCGGCAAAGCGCCACCCTGACGCGCCAGCGCCTCTCATCGGCATCCGCCCTATAAAGCATCCCTGCGTTTTTGGACAGGACGTTGTTGCCATTGATGCGGAGGATACCGCGGGCCTTACCCGACTTTTCGAGAAGTACCAGTTCAAGACGGTGATCGACGCCAGCGGAAACTGTGCGCTGAAAGCCTGCGAATGTGACACGCCCCGAAGCTACTTACTGAACTGCGCCCAAGGGGTGGACGCTGCCCAGCTGGCTGCGGAGTTCGGCTGTACCTTCGTGAGAATTTCCACGGACATGATCTGGAGCGGCAGCGAAGAAACCGCCCACATGCGCCCCTACAAAGACGACACTACACCAGATCCCATCCACAATTACGGCAAGCATCAGCTGGAAGCGGAAATTGAAATCAGCCGCATCAAGCCCGACGCTGTTATGCTTCGCGTGCCCCTGCCCATGGATTATGCTCCCGGTGGATGCGCAGGCGCTATCGACTGGATCAGTTACCGTTTTAGACCGGGCCGCCCCGCCACCCTTTACACCGACGAATATCGCAGGCCCATTTATGGTGGCGACATGTGCCGTGTGGTCCAATTTATTCTGGAACACGACTTCCCCGCAGGCATCTACAACTGCGGCGGCCCTCGTCGCGTCACCCTTTATAACGCAGGCCAGCTGGTCAACGCCATCGGTGGCTACCCCGCAGGACTACTCCACGGTTGCCCGCGAATCGAAGCGGGTCCCATGCCGCCCCGTGTGGGCGACTTGGACATTGACAGTAGCAAGCTCTACAGTCTGCTGCCTCCCGGTTTTATCCGCCCCTGGCCCGCCGACGACGCCATCGTCCCCACAGACAGGGACTGGCACAAAACCTTTGGCCGTCACGAGACAGACAAGCATAAAGTCGGCAGCGAAGAAGCCATCTACAGGCTTCTTGTCATCGGCGAGAATTACTAATTATCGGCGAAACGTTTTAAGAAAATCCCGGTGCAACTGTTTGTCACCGTATTTATCTTCCGCACCTTCGCGAAGATCATCTTCTGAATAACCAGACAACACACAAGTCAAAGTCATCTCGCGACGATTTTCATCGTAGATAAAGCAAATTCTAAAAGTGCGATAAGCCACAATTCCTCGGCCCCACTCCGGTTCCAAGGTAATTCTACGACGGGTCTCATCCAAGGGACCATGGGCCAACTGCACTTTCACAAAACTGAGCAAATCAAATTCAGAATGTGCACGAATCCAATCGTTCATCTTTTCAAACTGATCGTTACAACTGATTTCCCACAGGTCTAAATTCTGTTCATCAACCCAGCCAGCCTTTGCATCAGGGAACGCATCCGCCATGGGGATATAAGGCTTAATATCGATGATCGGAGATTCATTCAACAAATCCGCTTCATCTACATACAAAGTCAAGCCATCAACTTTCAAAAGTCGAACACAGCTCAAGCCAATAGGATTGGGGCGATAAGGGCTGCGGCTTGCAAAAGTTCCCACGCGGTCACGGCCCGGCGCAGGCACAGGCGGCCTTGTGGTGGGGCGCCAGCCTTCGTTTTCGTGGAACTGGAACAAGACCCAAATACGTTCAAAACCATTCAAATCGCGGAGGGCGGTTTCAAAATTACATCCGGGGTTCAGCACAATTCTTCCAGGATGCCCCGCAAACAAACGACCCTGTCGAGGAGCGTCATATTTGTATACAGCATCGCCAAAGAATGTTCCAATGGGTGTAATTTCCATAGCCTTAAAATTAGAATTTCTATTTTTTATCTGTCCCTATTCCACTGGAGTTTTCCAATGAAACTTTCGACTTTTTCATTGAAGGCTTTATCCATCGCCTTCTTGACAACCACCGCACTACTCTTGAGCTCCTGCCAATCCGAAAAACAGACAGTCCGTTTCGGTTCCGGCAACAAGGGCGGTCTTTACGACAAGTTCGCTACATCCTTTGCCCAGAGAATCAACACTTCTAACAAGAGTTATCTGATTCAGATCAAGAACACCGAAGGTTCTCACGCAAACATCCGCCTCATTGAAGAAGGTTTCATCGACTTGGGCATCGTTCAGGCAGACATCCTTAAGGATTACCTGATGCGCAGCCGTAAGGTCTCCGCCATCGCCGCCGTAGCCGGGCTCTACACCGAATCCATCCAGATTGTGGTTTCCGCAGATTCCGACATTAAGACCATCGCCGACTTGCAGGGACATCGCGTTTCTGTTGGCGAAGAAGAATCCGGCGTTCTCCGTAACGCAGAAATCATTCTGGAAGCCTACGGCATCACCTTCGACAAAATCCAAAAGGAAAACCTCAGTTTTAAGGCCGCAGCAACCGCACTTAAGGAAGGCCGCATTGACGCATTCTTCTGCACCGCAGGCATTCCCACACCGTCCATCAGTGATCTTGCAACCACCAAGAACATTCGCATCCTGTCTATGGATTCCACGGACATATCCCGCATTATGAATCTCCATCAGGAGCTTACTGTCAGCGAAATTCCCGCCAACACCTACGCAGGCCAGGATTCCGCAGTGCAGACTCTTGGAGCAAAGGCTGTCCTCATTGCAAGTCAGCTTCTGGACGATTCCATCGTTGCAAAGATTACCGAGGAAGTGTTCATTCCCGATTACGAGCACACATCCAACATTCCCGTCGGGTTCCACCCTGGCGCAGCCACTGTATACAAGAGCAAAAACATCAACGTAAAGACCGCAGCTCCCTTGCCGGCACGTGCACCCATTCCCTCTACGGGCGATTAAGGAGAACTCATGTACAAGCTCTCATTGGATATGTACCAGACCTTGGCCCTGGCAGTTGTTGTACTCGTCTTTGGTGCCAACCTGAAGAAGAAAGTCAAGTTTCTGGAAAAGTTCTGCATTCCCTCCCCTGTGGTGGGCGGCATTGTCTTCGCCTTCATCTCCTGCATTTTGTATAAGCTCAACATCCTGGAATTCCAGTTTGATGAGACCCTCAAGTCCATCTGCATGATGGTATTTTTCACCTCTGTCGGTTTCAATGCCAACCTAAAGATTCTGAAGAGCGGCGGAGTCAACTTGGTTCTGCTCTTGATCTGCGTTTGCGTACTCATCGTGTTCCAGAACTCCCTGGCCGTGGGTTTGGCAAACCTTCTTCACGTAAGCCCGCTGGTAGGTCTTTCCGCAGGTTCCATTTCCATGGTGGGCGGCCATGGTACAGCAGGCGCTTTCGGTCCCGTGCTTGAAGACTTCGGTATGGAAGGCGCCACAACCCTCTGTACCGCAGCAGCAACCTTCGGTCTGGTGGCAGGCTCCCTTATGGGCGGCCCCCTGGGTCGAAAGCTGATTCTCAAGCGCGACCTTCTCAAGTCCGCCAAGGTCGAAGACAAGACTGAGCTTAAGGAAGAACAGAGCAAGTACCGTCGTTCCGCAAAGCGCTACTCCACCGCAGCCTTCCAGCTAGCAATCGCCATGGGCGTTGGCACGTTGGTTTCCTCCTTGCTTTCCAAGACCGGTATGACATTCCCCTCCTACATCGGAGCCATGATCGTTGCAGCAGTTATGCGTAACATTTGCGAATACAGCAGCAAGTACGAAGTCCACATGGGTGAAATCAGCGACGTGGGCGGTATCTGCCTTTCCCTGTTCCTGGGTATCGCCATGATTACCCTGAAGCTCTGGCAGCTGGCTTCCCTAGCCTTGCCCCTGGTGGTCCTGCTTTGCGCACAGACCCTGCTTATGTTCCTGTTCGCCTACTTCGTGGTGTTCAACGTGATGGGCCGTGATTACGACGCCGCAGTGCTTTCTGCAGGCGTTTGCGGATTCGGCATGGGAGCCACTCCCAACGCCATGGCCAACATGCAGGCAATCACCACAAAGTTCGCTCCGGCCGTAAAGCCCTACCTGCTGGTACCCATTGTAGGTAGCATGTTTGCAGACTTCATTAACAGCCTCTGCATCACTTTCTTCATCAATCAGTTCTAGCCAGTGGTTAGTGATTGGTGATTAGTGATTAGGAACGTTCTTGACCAGAAAAAACTGTTTACTAACCACTGTCTACTAAACACTTTTTCTAAATTTGCTCGCGATGAAAGATAAAGCACGTAAACTCATTGAAAAGTACGAAGAACTGGAATCCGAACTGGGCAATCCCGATGTTCTCGGTGACCAGACTCGCTATAACAAGATTCACAAGCAGTACAAGGGTATCGAAAAGGCCGTAATCAAGGCCAAGGAATACCTGCAGATGCTGAATGACCAGGAAGAATGGAAGATGGCCCTGAGCGATACCGACCCGGAAATGGTCGCTATGGCAAAGTCCGAACTCTCCACCATCGAAAAGACCCTTCCCGGCCTTACTGATGAATTGCAGATTTTGATGGTCCCCAAGGATCCTTGGGACTTCCGTAATGCTACTCTGGAAATCCGTGGCGGTACCGGCGGTGACGAATCCGCTCTGTTCGCTGGCGACCTGTTCCGCATGTACCGCGCCTATTGCGAAAAGATGGGTTGGAAGGTTACCATCCAGGACCTGAGCGAAGGTACTGTGGGCGGTTACAAGGAAATCCGCGTATTCATCGAAGGCGATAGCGTTTACGGCACCTTGAAGTTTGAAAGTGGCGTACACCGCGTACAGCGCGTGCCCGAAACCGAAACCCAGGGCCGTGTTCATACTTCCGCAGCTACGGTGGCAATTCTCCCCGAAGCAGAAGAAGTGGACGTGGAAATCCGCGAAGCAGACATCCACATGGATACCTATCGTTCCAGTGGCGCTGGCGGTCAGTACATCAACAAGACCGACTCCGCAGTCCGTTTGACCCATATTCCTACTGGCGTGGTGGTAAGCTGCCAGACCGAACGCTCTCAGTTGCAGAACCGCTTGCACGCTATGGAAATGCTCCGTTCCCGCATCCTTGACGAAGTCATCGCCAAGAAGGAACGTGAAGAAGCCGCCAGCCGTAAGGCTCTCGTGGGTACCGGCGACCGTTCCGCCAAGATTCGTACATACAACTACCCCCAGAACCGTGTGACCGACCATCGTATCGGCCTCACCCTGTACAACCTGGATCAGGTTGTGGCTGGTGACCTGCAGGAAGTCATTAACGGACTCCAGATGGCCAACGCACAGGAAAAGCTGGGCAAGTTCCAGGCATAATAAAGTTCCAGGCATCATCTGGGCAACGAGCTAGGTTAGAGGTATAGTCGAATGGCTGCTCCCGCAAATAACGGTCCTATGACGGTTCTGGAAATCCTGAACCGTACCAAGGTTTTCTTTGAACGCAAGGGCGTGCCCGACCCTCTGCTGGATGCTCAGCATATTATCAGCTTCGGTCTCGGGATGAAGAATCGCATGGATCTTTACCTGAACTTTGAAAAGCCCCTGACCCCCGCAGAACTGGATACTCTCCGCCCGCTGGTAGCACGTCGCGCCAACCGCGAACCGTTGCAGCACATTATTGGCGACACCAGCTTCCGCGGCTTCATCATCAAGTGCGATCCCCGCGCCCTCATTCCTCGTTCTGAAACCGAGGACATCGTGGACATGGTAAAGAACAGCGTTAAGGAAGTAGCCGCTCCCTTCGTCGTAGAAATCGGCACAGGCTCCGGCTGCATCGCCATCTCCTGCGCAAAGGAAATGGAAACCGCCAAGGTTCTAGCTTGCGATGTTTCTGAAGACGCTCTGGCACTGGCCAAAGAAAACGCAACCGCCAACGAACTGGAAAGTGCAAAGCTCTCGTTCGCCCAAGGCGACTTGCTGAACGCAGTCACCGCAGACGCGCTGGCCGCAGCAGGCTTTGGTTCCGATAAGAAAATCGATTGCCTAGTTGCAAACCTTCCCTACATTCCCGACTCCGAAAAGGGCAAGCTCCAGCCCGAGGTAGACAAGTTCGACCCGGCTCTGGCTCTCTATGGTGGAGCCGACGGTCTGGACCTGGTCCGCAAGCTTTTGCAGCAGACCGAGGGTCGCCTCAGCAGCGGTGCAATGATTTTCCTTGAAATCGGTTCCGAGCAGGCAGAAGTTCTGAAAGCCGAAGCCGCAAGCTACCCCTGGCTCACATTCGCAGGCATCCACAAGGACTACTGCGACAACATCCGTTTCGTAAGCTACAAGGCTAATTAGCCATCGTCTTAGTTCGGCATCAACCAAATTTTTAGACCGCGAAAATCATTTCGCGGTTTTTCTTTTTAAATATTACAGCCCAGAGCTGCCAGCACATAAGTTTCGCTTTCGCCCATACGATAAAAGGGCAACAAATCCTCCGCATCTACAAGGCCGTCGCTAAATCCATTCATCTGGAGTTGTTCGTCGATACGACGCTTAAACATTTCGAACCCAGTCGTCCAGGGTTTCTGTTCAGGAACATCAACCAGGTTCTTTGCGACAGCCTTAATACTTTTCTTTGCGGACTTTTTCATATTTACTCCTATAAGGCACCGACATTTTCAACTTTTTAAACATTCACTAACCAGTGCCTTTCTGTGCACATAATATAGAAACAGCGACTGTCATATTTTGACAATCGCCGTATTTCCACAAAAAATATTTTTTCAGAGATTCTGGATCCGAAACCCGTCGGGCTACTCGAAGTCGTACATGCTGTTGTAGGTGTTTTCCAGGATTTCCTCTTCCTTGCTCTTCACCTCGACTTTCTTCTCTTCGGGTTTCTTGCCCAGGTTTTCGTAGTACTGAGCAGACAGTCTATCGATATGATCTTCACTGCTCTTCACGCGTTTGCGAAGGCGGTCAAGGTCCTTATCCGTAATTGTCATGCGGTTGTTAAGCAGCTTGGCAGCTTCCTTGCCCCACGGTGTCTGGCCGTGCTTATCACGAAGTTCCTTGTACACTACAGTGGCACTATCAGCACGTTCCGGATTCATTCTAAAGTACACAGCCTTCATGTAAAGGGACTGAATACCAGACTGGGTTTCGGGATATTCCTGATACAAGCTATCAAAAGCATTGAACGCGGTGCTATAGGCGGAGTCCACAAGTTCCATCTGGTCCAAAGGCATTTCTGTTGCAATGGTCCACAGGCTTTCTGCGGCAAGATAACGTTCCCTAGCCAAGTCTTCGCGGGTCTTTAAAGTCACACGCATACCGAGGTTTGCCTGAGCCTGCTTACCGTATTCCGTATCCGGATACTTCTCCACGATTTCCTTGTAGATTTCTTCGGCAGCGTCGGGATCGTGCATGAATTCATCCAGGATGAAAGCCTTTGCATAAGTAGCCTTCAAAACCTGCACGCTATCCTTGGACTCTTCAATAATGGCAGTCAATCGGGTCACGGCGCTGTCCACTTCGTCAAGCTTAAACAGGAACAATTCCGCAATCTGGAATTCGTTTCCAAAGAAGCCCGCCATGCTGGGAATGGAATCCTTCTGACGCAGGGAATCGTTTTTGCCACGCATTGCCACCAGGCGCTTTAATGCATCGCGGCGTTCACGGCTTTCGCGGCCCCATTCGCTAATGCTGCGGGCAATGAAGCTACTGTCGTAGTAGGCAATAGCGTTCTCGTAATTCATAGTCTTGTGCTGTTCGTAGTCACCCAGAACGAAATAGCTTCGTGAGGAATGTTCCGTGCGAGGATACTCCGAATTCACCTTCTGCAGAACAACGATTGCGTCGGCATGCTTTTCTGCAAGCATGGTTGCTTCACCAATGCGCACCAGATACATGGGGCGAGAAGATTCGAATTCCTGGTTCTTGTACAGTTCCTTGAACTCGTCGGCAGCCTTCAAATATTCCTTGTTCTTGATCAAGCATTCGGCGGCCTGTTCAGCGGCAGTCTGGCGTTCACGAGCATTAAGCTCGGCGATTTCCTTGGCAACGTAATGTTCACGGGACTTGGTCCAGTCTTCCTTTTTATAATAGAGGCCAGCCAATCTAAAGTGAGCCTTGCCACGCATAAAGGGCGTTCCCGAAGTATCTGCCAAGACAGCTTCCAAGGAGGCAATGGCCTGGTCCGGGAACTCGGCCTTTTCGTCCAGGAGAGACAAAAGATTCAAGCCCTGGAAATAATAAGGATGATCCTTACGGGCAATCACCGGTTCAAGGGCAAAACGGCTGATATTATATTCGTGATTGCGATAAAGGCAGTAGGCACGCTGGTATTCCACCGTGGTCATAGAATCATGATCGGAGAAATATCTTTCAAATTCGTCGTACTTAGTAATTGCCTTGCTCCATTCCTGCTTATAGCGGAAGGATTCGCCAATCATGAAAACAGCTTCGGCGGTACGCTTCTTGTTCTTGGGGAAACGTTCCAGAACGCGGGAGCCCTTCTCAATAATCTTGTCGTACTTCTGGCGTTCTTCGGAACCCGGCAAGGAACTTTCGGCATCAGGGACAGAATCCAAGCGAGCCGTACGCATTTCTGCGGCTTCGTCATTAAGGCGTTCTGCGTTGAACATGTGGTTCAAATAAGCACAGCAAGTACAGCCTTCGAAAACAAAGGCCACCAAGGCGAGCGCTATGAATTTAAACCTACGCATATTCCTTAAAATACAAAAAACCTAAAATCAATATTGGTTCAAATATTTGACGTAATCACACAGCTTTAAGCCCGGAGGCAATGCAGACTTGTCAAAACGAATCATGCGGACTTCGGCAGGCTTGCCCACCACGCGGGCCAGCAATTCAAAGTTATCCTGGGTTTCCCAGACTGCAGCGTCCAGCACCAGGTCGTCGCCACAATCGGTTTCGCCAGTGCTATTGCCAATGCCAGAGATGCGGGAGTTCTGCTTAAGCAATCTTGTGTACACTTCCGGAGCAATGCCCAAGTGATTGGAATTGGAAGAGGAATCGAACACCACCACATGGACTTCCTTAAAGCGATTCAGGGAGTCAAAGACCACCGTATAAGTATGCATGTACGGAGCGGTATAGAAGGATTCCTGCCAAACGTTAGGCTTTACCGGGCGGAAATTGGAAATGGAATACTTCTTGAAAAATTCCTTGGGAGTAGCGCCATAACGAACAAGGTAATGGCCCAACATGGTAGAGAAGTCGTGCTTGGAGACCGGCACGTCACGACCGCGAAGGCTATCGATAGCGCGGTTCAGATTGGCGGCCAAACCGTCGGGTTTGCCCACAGGTTCCGGACGGGTAACGTTGGTTTCCTGGATACGCTGCTGGATGTCCGGGTATTCAGGATCGGCCTTTGCAATTTCCTGGAACTGCTGACGAGCCCTGTCGAACATGCGGCCCTTAAGGTAGGCACGGCCCAAGGCTTCACGAAGCGGCAGGTTCTCGGGGTAGCGTTCCACCAGAGGTTCCAAAATATCGCAGGCAACCTGAGCCCTGTCCTGGGGCGAAAGTGCGGCGACCATGCCGGGTCCAGGAGGAATCTTTTCGCCCAAAGTTGCAGCGGCTTCACGGGCAGGAGTGTAGTCCGAACGGAATGCAAGAATGCGCTGGTACAGTTTTTCGGCTTCGTCAAAACGGCCCTGGTATTCAGCCAAGTAACCCTGCAAGAGCATTAGGCGTGCGTTTACCGGGTACTGGGAAAGTGCGTATTCCACGACGGCGGAGCAGCTATCCAACTGACCATCCTGGTGGTAGATCTCAGCCAGCAGTTCGTAGGCCTTGGGGGCATCACCATTAGAAAGGCTGATTACCGTGCGAAGCTCGCTAGCGGCCTGGAGGCTTCTGGAGTTGTTCATTAAAAGTTGGGCGTACCAGAGGCGGGCTTCCGCCAGGGCAGGAGCCTTTTCGGTAGCAGCGCGGGCAAGTTCCATGGCGGTGGTTTCGTTGCCATCCTGGTAGAACTTTCGACTTTCCAGATAGGCAGCCATACCAGAACCCGGGTAGGCACCCAACAGCTTACCAATCAGCAAGGACTGGCGGTCGCGTTGGCTCTCGGACAGCTGGTCCATTTCGTACATGGTGTTCAGTTCACCCCAGATTGCAGGAAGCAGATCCGGGTACAAGGCCACCACGCCGTCATAGATATCACAAGCAGAATGGAATGCCCCGGCGCGGAAAAGTTCAGCCGCACGACGCAGTTCGGTCTGGACCTGAACCGGCGAACTGGCAAGAGCATCCGCCATGTCAGGAGTATCGCCTCGAGAGATGGAGGTTCCTGCAGGCAAGCCATAAGGGACACCGCCTACGGTGATTTTCGAAGGACCGTAGTCAAGATAAAGACGCCAGCCACCAAAGGCTAGCACCGCACCGCAACACAAAGCCAAAAACAGGTATGCGGCCTTCTGTGCTCCCGAAGTTTTTTTAGCCATTAATCTTCCAGAAAGTCAGCCAGCTTTTCCTTGTGTTCCTTGCTCTTCTGCAAGCGACGCAAGGTCTTGTTCTTAATCTGGCGGACGCGTTCACGGCTCAACTTCAAGTCTTCGCCGATGTCTTTCAAGGTGGTATCTTCTACGGTATCCAAGCCGTAGAACATACGGAGAATTTCTTCTTCACGCTGGGGCAAGGAGGACAGGGTTTCCTGGATCAACTTCTTGCGTTCTTCCCTTTCCATGTCTTCGTCCTGGTTTCCTTCGGAACCAAGAACGTCCATCAAGGTGCTAACAGATTCACTGCTACTAGAAACCGTGGTGCTGTCGCCAATGGGGGCGTCCAGGGAAATATCCACGATTTTTTCCATGACTTCAACGATGTCCCTTTCAAAGGGAGCGAATTCGTCCATGGCGATGGTCTTATCGTAATCACCATCATTCTGCATCAAGGCGCGCTTAAAGCGATTCACCAAGGCAAGCTTGTTAGGCGGAATTCGAACGGCGCCAACCTGTTCGAACAGAGCCTTCTGAATAGACTGACGGATCCACCACACAGCGTAAGAAATGAACTTAACGTCCTTGTCCATATCGAAGCGCTTGGCAGCCTTGAACAAGCCCAAGTTACCTTCGTTGATCAAATCAAGGAGAGAAAGGCCGCGGCCCTGGTACTTTCGGGCCACGCTGACCACGAAACGGAGGTTACCGCGAATAAGACGCTGGAGAGCGGATTTGCGAATTTCTTCGGTGGCTCCAGTCTTGATAATCGTCAGGAGAGCCGACTCCTCCTGCGGAGTCAGTGTCGGGAATCGATTCAAGTCTCGGAAATAGAGAGCTTCGTTTGCATCACTCATATCATTAACACCTAAAAACTAGCCAAAAAACTGAATATTTGCACAAATATTGTTTTTTATGCAAATTCCGTCAATTCCTTCAGTTTATCATAAGGGTAAATTCCCGAATTATGACCATCACTAAAGGTCAAGGAGGCTGCATAGCGGCCTACAGACTGGACCTTTACCAAAGTAATATCTTCTGAGACAGTCGCATCGTCCAAGGTTTTAACGCCAGTATGTTCATCTACGCACAAGGCGCAAGGACAGGCGCAACGCAACTTACGGATTCCGCAAGCGCCTCGGGAGCCATCGTTCCATTCGAAACCCAGCTTGCCGTCGGCAGTCTTAAAAACTTTCTTAGGCTGAATCATTAGACTTCCTCCACCGGCAACTGGTCAAATTCGTAGTTAAAGCTCTTGAGAACGCCCTCGCCTTCTGCCTCGAGAATGGAAAGGTTGCGAACCATCTGGTCGGCGGCATTCATAAAGGCCTTTGCAGACTCGGAGTTGGGATACTTGAGAACCGCAGGAATGCCAGCGTCGCCACAGTCAGCTACAGCGGGTTCCAGGGGCACCTTGCTCATGAGAGGCACGCCCCAGCGCTTGGCGATGCTTTCGCCGCCGCCCTGACGGAAAATGTAGTGAGGTTTGTTGCACTGGTCACAGACAAAGTAACTCATGTTTTCCACAATGCCGATGACAGGAACGCCCACATTATCGAACATGGCGATACCCTTACGGCAGTCGGCCAAGGCAACTTCCTGGGGAGTGGTCACCACCACAGCACCTGCCATGGGGCAGTTCTGGGTAAGAGTCAGCTGGATATCACCGGTTCCTGGAGGAAAGTCCACCAGAAGGTAATCCAGCTTGCCCCAACGAACATGATGGATAAAATGCTGGATCATCTGGCTTACCATAGGACCGCGCCAGATGGTAGCCTTGTCGGAGTCAGCGAACATGCACATAGACACGATGCTGATGCCGCCCTTGGCTTCTACGGGGGCGATGGTATTGTCGTCGAAAACTTCGGGAGCCTTGTCGATGCCGAACATAAGGCCCATGCTGGGGCCATAAATATCGGCATCAAGAATACCCACGCGGGCCCCAGACAAACTTAAGGCCATAGCCAAGTTTGCGGTGACAGTGGACTTGCCCACGCCACCCTTGCCGCTGGCCACTGCCACCACATGGGCTACTTCGCCAATGTGGGAATCCTTGGCAGCCTGGGCGGCAGAGTTACCCGTAGCAGAGCCCCCTTCCTTGGCAGTGAAAGTCACGTTCACTTCGGAAGCACCGAGGCTCTTCACAATAGCAATGCACTGGTCCTTGAACTGGTCGCGGATAGGGCAAGTGGGAGTTGTCAGTCGAAGATCGAAACTGACCTTATCACCCTCAATTTTCAAGTTCTGCACAAAGTCCAGTTCCACAATGTTCTTGTGAAGATCCGGATCCTGCACGGCGCAAAGCGCCTTCAAAATGGTCTGTTCGTTCAGTTGCATAGTCGCGTTCCTAGTTCAAGGAGAACTTGGGCATTCTCAACAAATGAGTCATGCAAGGCGGCCATTCTTCTTCGTAATGGCTCACCAAAATAATAGTTGTTTCTGTAGACAAGAGCTGCAGCAAGTGGAAAATCTTTTCGCGGTATTCGCCCTTCAATCCCTGGGAGGGTTCGTCCAGCAAAAGAATCTTGGGCGGGCGAATTGCTGCGCGGGCCATCAGCACCAAGCGCTTGTCGATGGGAGACAAGGTGCGAATATTCTGATTCACATCTTCGAAACCCAGGTACTTCAACCATTCGCGAGCCTTGGACTTTTCTTCCCAAGTAGGATTGGCAGCCTTGCAAAGATTAGGAGTAAAACCAGTAAGGAGAACTTCCAGAATGCTCAAATCTTCGCGGTACTGCAAAGCAAGTTCCGGAGAGAAGAAACCCAGCTTGGCCTTGTGATCCCAAATGTTGAGACCGCGGCCCGGGCGTTCACCCAAAAGCGTAATATCGTTGTTGTAGATCTGCGGGTGGTCTGCGGTAAGCATGCCCAAAAGCGTACTCTTGCCGGCACCGTTCTCCCCCATCACAGCCCAATGTTCGCCCTTACGGACGGTCCAGTTCAAATTCTTAAGGACATCCGTTTCACCGAAACGGACATTGACGTTCTTCAAGTCAAACAGAACTTCCGCATTGTTTTCAGATGTCATCCCGGGCGCGTCAGTTGTCATCCCGGGCGCGTCAGTTGTCATCCCGGGCTTGACCCGGGATCTCCCTGTCTGCAGTTCCACAACCTCGTAATCCTTCAGTTCCTTCTTCGTAAACTTGGGCTGTGCCGCAGCTTCGGGCAACTTACCCTCGTACTGAGTAAAGGTCTTGTCCGCATAAACGAAAGCAGGAATCTCCGGCAGCAGTTCATCTTCACGAGCCAGGCGCACCGCAATCTTCAAGCCTGCGCCACGGCTGCGAGCCAATTCAGCAACACAGCCCGCCAAGTGCGCGCGGTATTCCGGGTCCAGACCGCCGAACAAATCATTGAAGTACACCCATTCAGGCTTTTCCATCCACATGCGGGCAAGCAGTACGCGACGCAACTCGCCATTAGAAAGGCTGAGCAACTTACGGTCCAAAATAGCCGGCAGCAAGTCCGCGATCTTCAAAGCTTCATCAAGCTTATCGGGGTCCGTTTCCGGCCATGCCATATCGTCAATATAGCGGTCGGTCTGCAAAAAGAACTTCTTGTTCAAAAGCAGGTTACGTACCAGCGGAGCCTCTTCGTCGTGTAGGCTAATAAAACGCTGCTGAAAAAACGGAGCCAGCGCCTGCTGGATCTTTCGCTGAATAGCCTCCGACATAGTGGAGACATTTTCACGCTGGTTCAAGAAATGAGTAATGACTCGGTCAAGATCCTCGCCTTCTGTGCTAAAAATCTGCACCTGCGGGAACTTCTCGATCAAAGCCTCAAAACGTTTAAATTCCATGCCCGCAAAGATAGCAAAATTTCAATTTAGCCTACGCGAAAAAACTCCCGACAGAGTGCCGGGAGTTTTATCCAAAGAGAGAGTTTACGTTAAAGCGTTGCGGTCATTTGTGAGCCGTAGGTGCCAATTATTAAATTGGCATCGAAGGCGAGAGCAACGCTCTGTCATAAGTTTTCAATCTGAATCTAGAGCGTTGCGGTCATTTGTGAGCCGTAGGTGCCAATTATTAAATTGGCATCGAAGGCGAGAGCAACGCTCTGTCATAAGTTTTCAATCTGAATCTAGAGCGTTGCGGTCATTTGTGAGCCGTAGGTGCCAATTATTAAATTGGCATCGAAGGCGAGAGCAACGCTCTGTCATAAGTTTTCAATCTGAATCTAGAGCGTTGCGGTCATATTAGAACTGGGTAAAGAAATCCCAAGTTGCCTTCGGAACCCAAGACTGAGTTGCGCCCGGATCCTTGTGGTCCCAAATGTGGCCACCGTTCTGAGTGCACCACTTGACCGGGAAGCGTTCGTCCACAGTCTTGTAGTCGTAGCAGAGATGAGGACCAGAGCCGGAGTATTCCTGAGCCTGTTCACCGCTTGCATCGGTAAAGCCCGGGCCGTTATGTTTCAGCACAGTGTTACGTGCAGCGCGGCCGAATGCCGGAGTGCAAAGATTGTCTTGCAAGCCCAGCACACCCATCCAAGCAATGGACTTACCGGAATGAGGCGGAACATAAATATTCACTTCTGCAGTTTCGTAAACAGCTACGCCACGGAGCACATGCTGATGGTCGCGAGAAAGACCGTTGGTGAACATGGAGCCATAGCTAAAGCCAGAGGAGAACACGCGAGAAGAGTCAATGCAAAGGTTGCTCTGGAGATCTGCCAAAAGTTCATCGAACAAGGTGTAGTCATCCTGAGCCCAGGGAGCCTGATTACCGTTACCTTCGGGAGCCACGAAGATGGTGGTCTTTTCGGTATCCAGCGGTTTCATGCCATAGTAGCCTTCTTGCTGAACGCCACCGGCCCAGCCACCCATGCAGTGCATGCCGAACACAAGGCGATAAGGCTTGTTGTTGTCGTAGTTGTCAGGAATGTCGATGCGGATAGTGCGCTTGCCCTTACTCCACTGGAAATCATAGCTACCAGACTTTACGCGGTTCCAGGTCTTGCCGCAACCACGGGTAGGAACAGGAGCGTTACCCTTTGCCCAACCGAAATCAAAAGTTTCTTCGGAGCCTGCAGCCTTTTCCAAAGTCAAAGCCACGTTGGTATCAAGATTTGCAAGGGCCACAGTCAAAGTGTCGTAGCCATCCATTACCACTTGAAGAGTTGCACCTGCAGCATCTTCTTTCTTAAGGGCCTTTACTTCGGGATTGCCGAAAGAAGAACCATAAGTTCCGTGGGCGGTAAACTTCAAGTTCTGCATTGCAGAGCCCATCTTGACGCGAGCGAAATAAGTACCTTCGGACTTTACAAAGCCGCGAAGATCCACAGAGCCAGCCCCCTGAAGAGTCTTGTTCAAAATGCGAACGCCAACGGCATCAAAAATCTGAACCTGAACCGGATTTACGCCAGACTGAGAGAACGAAAGAACGCCATTGTTCACACCGATAAAGCCGGGATTAATCATAGCGGTGAGCGACTGAACCTTGTTGTCGTTATAATCAGCAGAAATAGGCGTATCACGCAGGGTAAAGCTACCCACGCCATCAGTTTCTGTAGAAAGGTTCAGGCTAGGCAAGCTAACAGCGGCGCCCTTAACGGCCTTACCCTTGGAATCGGAAACCGAACCAGTTAAAATGAAAGCATTTGCAGCGGTAGCAGCTAAGGCTACAGCCAAACCAAAGGACACGAATCCCTTATTTATCATACCAAACTCCTTTTAAGGGCTTACCAGGCCCGTTTATAAAATTACATCTCGTATGAATTTTTTTATCATATAGCAAAGCAAATGTTGTGGACAATATATCCAAAAACATTTACACACTTTAAACCTTCAAACTTCATGATTTTGGGCCATATGAACGAAATTCTTCAAAAGATTATTACTTGTGCAAAAAAAGGAGACTTTTCTTCTACACGTATGAGTCCGACCGAAGGTCTTGACATTTTAAGAAACGTTCCCTGGACCGAAGTGGTAGAAGCAGCAAACGTTGTTCGTAATGCGCGACTCCCAGGAAACAAGGTGGGCTACACCGCCTTTAGAATTATTAACTACACCAACGTTTGCGAAGTCACTTGCAGTTTTTGCAGTTTCTGCAGACCGTTCAAAAGCCCCGAGGCCTACGTATTGTCACTAGACGAAATCCGTCAGAAAACAATAGAAGCAAAGGCAAAGGGCGCCGATCAGATTTTTCTTCAGGGCGGCGTCAACAAAGAAATCCCCCTTTCCTATTATGTTGACGTTCTGAAAATGCTTACCCAGGAAATGGGCGTTACAGTCCGCGGATTCTCTCCCGTTGAATTGGTCAGAATCGCACAGTACAACAAAATGAGTCTGGACGAACTTCTGGACATTTTCAAAGCAGCAGGCCTCAGCTCTGTACCAGGTGCCGGCGCAGAAATTCTCAGCGACCGCATGCGTCAAAAACTAAGCCCCCGCAAGCTCCCCGCCCAGGAATGGTGCGACGCATTGGCCGCCTGCCACAAGAAGGGCCTGCCCGGCAGCGCAAACATCGTCTTCGGCAGCGATGAAACCGACGAAGAAATCATCGAGCATCTGGAATACGTCCGCAAGACCCAGGATCTGGCCGTCGCCGCAAACGTCGCAGGCTTCAATAGTTTCGTTGTCTGGACATTCCAGCCCCAGACAGACAGCTTCCCCATCCGACACGTTCGCGGGGACGAATACCTAAAGCTACTGGCCCTCAGCCGCCTCTACCTGGACAACATCCCCCACATCGAAGTCTCCCTGCTGGGAATGGGCCTTTCCTTAGGCGAATTGGGCCTGCACGCCGGCGCCGACGACATCAACAGTATCGTCATTGAAGAAAACGTGCTTGAAAATCACGGTCTCACCACCATCGAACAGGCAGAAAAGTTCATCAAAGACGCCGGTTTCACCCCCTACCGCCGCACCCTGAACTTTGACTAAACCATAAAAACGGCTAAATTCCGCTAAAAACGGCAAAAAAAACTAAGGCGGCCTTTTTGAGGTCGCCTTCTTTCTATCAACTGTGCCTTTTTCGTATTAGATCAGAGCCTTGCCAGACTTGAGCTGTTTAACGATGAGGTAAGCAAGCAGACAGTACATATTCACTCCTTCTTTGTGACTTCGATTACAACGGCGCCAATATTAACATTTTTTTACTAACGCTTCAAGGGAAAAAATGATATAAAAGGCGAAAATTTTTCTTTATGAACATTACATTTTCTTGCATCTTTACCTTACGGGCCTAATTCGGTGGCCTTTTCCCATTTTTCACGTCAAAATTTGGTAATTTTGGCATTATGAAACGAGTTTTGTTCCTTTGCCTAGCCTTGGCGATTTTTGCAAGCGCCCGTCCGTCTCTCCAGTTTGCTACAGAGCGAATCGAAGCCGGCAAGCGCTTGGCTCTTCAGTTGATTTTCCCTTTGCAAGAATTACCCGGAAACCGCGGTGAAATTAATCTTGTCCCCCAGAACGGATTTTCTCTCATAAGCATCGACAGCACGGATCAGGTGATCCGCCCAGGCTTTGACGATATGTTCGAATCCTTCTTCGGTGGCGGCAACCGCGCAGGCTATAAGGCACGAATCTACACATTCAACCTGAAGGCCCCTAAAAAGACAGGCCGTTACAACGTTGGCCAGATTACCATGGTCATCGACGAGCAGAAGCGTGTTATTGCAAACGAAATTTACGCAACCATTCAAAGGTCCTACGACGAATCCGCATTGGACGTAACCTTAAAGCCTTCCAAGACCAATATATATGAAGGCGAACAGATTTCTGTGACCCTGGGTTTTCATACCTACGAAAACTTTGAAGGCAACCTGCAGGCCACCGACATGAATACCGGCGACGACTTTATCGTCCATCGCAACGACATGTCCAACCTGAAGTTTGAACCTGTGGAAAACGGAATCCGTGAAATGCAGGCCAGCACAAAGTACGCCTGGTTCAGCCCCACCAAGAGCGGCACCCTGCAAGTTCCGCCCTTCAAGTTCAAGTACAACAAGCGCGGCGAGCCCAAGATTGTGGAAGAAAAGAAGCAGATGGGCGGTATGTCTTTCTCTAGCCGCAGCGTCCGTCAGGAATCTATCGAAGCCGAAGCCACCACACAGCCCATTACTCTTAACGTCAAGCCCCTGCCTACCGAAGGCAAGCCCGAGGATTTCTCTGGCATGGTGGGTAGCTATAGCTTTAAGGCAGAATTTGACCGCACCGAGTTGAAGGTGGGCGAAGCCATGACACTCGCCATTAGCATTAAGGGCGACGGCTTGCCGGGTTCCATTTCCGATCCCAGGCTCCCCGACTTTAGCGACTTCCGCTCTGTTCCTCCCGAGAACAATATTTCCAAGAAGATTACCGGAAACAAGGTGGTGACCACCAAGAACATAAAGGTGTTCCTCTATCCTAAAAAGAAGGGCGAATTCACCATTCCCGAAATTAAGTACTCCTGGTTCAATCCCAGCAAAAAGAAATACGAAACCGCTGTGGCCGGCCCTTGGAACATCGTTGTAGAAAAGGGCGACAACACTGCAGAAGCCGTATTCCAGAATCCCGTGGCGGCCGCAGGCCCCGCCGCAGTGAAAAAACAGGAAATTGAATCCCTGGGTAAGGACATTCGCTTTATCCATAGCATGAAGGGCGCTTCCGATAAGCCGGCACCCTACAGAACCATTTGGTACTGGGTCGCCCTGCTTGCAACCATTCCGTTCTATTTCATCGTTACCTTCGCCGTATTCCGCAAGCGTAAGAACAGCAACAACGTGGCTCTGGTCCGTAAGGGCAAGGCCAACAAGCAGCTGAAGGCACGCTTTGCAAACGCTAACGCAGCACTCGCCAAGGGCGACGCCAAGGCGCTCTACGCCGCGCTGGAAAACGGTCTGGTAGACTACCTGAGTGATTTGACCAACGCCGAATTCAAGGGCATGACTCGTCCGCAGATGAAGCAGGAACTGGAAAAGCGCGGCGTTTCCGCAGAGACCATTTCCGCCATCGACAGCTGGCTTGAAAAGTGTGCCTTTGCAAGATTCGCACCGGTGAACCCCACCGCCGAAGAACAAAAGCTGATGCTCAAGGACGTTGAAAGCCTCTGCGAAAACCTTGGCGACTTGAAGTAGGGAGAATTTGAAGAATGAAAAACTTGCTTAAAATTTTTGCTATTTCCGTTTTTCTGTTTTTCGCACAGACTGCATTTGCAGAAACCGTATGCCCCGGCATTGACGCTGGCACCAAGGCCTACAACGAAAACGATTTCGAGCGTGCCATCGACGAATGGCGTTCCTGCGTAGACAACGGCATCCAGGATGCCGATCTCTACTACAACCTAGGTAACGCCTACTTTAGAAACGCCAAACTGGGCTTCGCTATTTTCTACTACAAGTCCGCCCTGCGCCTGCGCCCTAACGACGTCGACATCCAGCATAACCTGACCTACGCCCAGGCCATGACCAAGGACAAGGTAGACGACGATGACGAAGAAAACCCGCTTTTGGCAGGGCTCTTCAAGGCTCACCATGCCTTGTCATTGAAAGTCCAGCTGTTCGTGCTGCTTGGAATCTTCTGGCTTATTGCATTCGCTATGGTAGGCAACCGCATTAGCCTTAGCGAACGTCGCAAGAACGTATTCATGGGAATCATTTTCGCGCTCACATCCGTTGCCTGCGTCATTGCAGCAAGCGCCGGCTACAAGATTTTCCTTGCAGAAACAGAAGTCACCGGAGTCGTTACCGCTGCCGATGCAGACGTTACAAGCGCTCCCAGCAACAAGTCCCAGACTTTGAACACCCTTTCCGAAGGCACCTCTTTCGAAGTACTTTCCCAGCAAGGCAATTTTGTTGAAATTCGTCTCGGTGAAAAAGTCAAAGGTTTCGTCAAGACCAGCGACGTAGGCATCGTTAAGTAAAATTCATCCTAGATTTAATACAAGAAAAGTCCCGTGACAATGAACTGACCCCAAAAAGTTGGACAGTTTAAAGTTAGGATAAAACTGCGTAAT
>JAKSID010000029.1 GCA_024399035.1 Fibrobacter sp.
AGATTGTGATTCTGGATGTTGTCGGTTCGAGTCCGGTCATCCACCCGAATAAAAAAGACCTCGCGAAAGCGGGGTCTTTTTTTTCAACCAGGGAGCATCGCCCCCGAACATCACCTGATCGAGAGAAGCTCCGCTTCCAAGTAACGCCAGGGTAGGCCCCTGCCAGTAGTTTTGCAGAATCATCCCAATACATTGTTTTTCGATTCGATGGCGACGGCCATCTGAATTCTCACGCATCACGCACAATAGCATGATGCATTCACCTATTGACTTTCATTTTTGAGATATGTATATTATGCATATAGAAAAAGAAATTGAGTGGAATGCCGAAAAAGCAGAATTACTCTGGAAAGAACGAGGCATTAACTTAAATGAAATCGCAGACAGAATCAAAACCGGAGATTGTAAAATCATCCCAGTAGACAATCAAACTGATCATAAAGGGCAGATGATGTTCCTTGTTGAATTCAACAACTACATTCATTGCATACCGTTTGTTGAAGACGACAGAAGCATTTTTCTGAAAACCGCATTTAGGTCAAGAAAGCACCAAAAGGAGGGCTTATGAAAAAATACGAAGTGATAGACAAGCCTCTTGACGAAGAAGAAAGAGTGCTCATGGAAGCTATCGAAAGAGGCGATTTCAAGAGGGACTACGAGACCGAAGAAAGATTTCGCAAGATGAAACTGGTCGTCAAAGGTCCTGTAGCTCGCAACGTCACCATCCACATGCAGCAAGAGGATATTGACGGCATGAAGAAAAAGGCAGAACAGGCAGGAATCCCCTACCAGACGCTGATCAATTCTGTCATCCATCGATACCTAAACGGCGGCATCATCTTAAAGGATGCCATCTAAATCCATAAAAGAAAGAAACCCCCGGTTCATCACCGAGGGTTTCTTTGTAAAGGTGATCCCGGCTCGGAGGCCGGGATGACTTTCAAGTGTTAGCTAAGACGGCTAATCATGTAACCAGCGCAGACTGCGGTACCGATCACGCCAGCCACATTGGGGCCCATAGCGTGCATCAGCAGGAAGTTCTGCGGGTCGTACTTAGCACCTTCAACCTGAGAAACGCGGGCAGCCATAGGCACTGCAGAAACGCCAGCAGAGCCAATGAGCGGGTTCACCGGATTCTTGGGAGAGCACTTGTTCATGATCTTTGCGAGGAAGAGGCCAGCTGCAGTAGAGAAGCCGAAAGCCACAACGCCCATAGCGATGATCATGAGGGTCTGGGGGCGCAGGAAGATGTCGGCAGACATGGTGAGGCCCACAGAAGTACCAAGGAAGATGGTCACGATGTTCATGAGTTCGTTCTGACCGGTCTTGACGAGACGATCAACAACGCCAGATTCCTTGAAGATGTTACCAAGCATAAGCATGATGATCAGTGCAGATGCATCGGGCACAACCAGGATGCAGACAACCATGACCATGATAGCGAAGGCGATACGTTCGGCCTTGGAGACCTGGCGCAGAGACTTCATACGGATCTTACGTTCCTTATCATTGGTCATAAGACGCATGATGGGCGGCTGGATCAGCGGCACCAATGCCATGTAGGTGTAAGCAGCAACGGCGATGGGGCCGATGAGGTGCTTAGCCAACTTGTTTGCAGTAAAGATGGAGGTCGGACCATCTGCACCACCGATGATACCGATGGAAGCAGCTTCGCCCAGAGTAAAGCCACCGAAAGCAACGGCGCAGAACATGGTAGCGAAGACACCGAACTGTGCACCACCGCCCAAGAGGAGGGTACGGGGGTTAGCGATCAGCGGTCCAAAGTCAGTCATGGCACCCACGCCCAAGAAGATGATGGGCGGGAAGAGTTCCAGGTGGATACCCTGGCTGATGTAGTAGTAGAGGCCTTCGGTCGGGACAAACATGCCCTCGATGCTCCAGCCACCATCGTAGAATCCCTTGGTGGGGATGTTCACCGCAAGAGCGCCCAGTGCGATCGGCAAGAGCAGCAGCGGTTCGAACTTTTTCACGATTGCCAAGTACATCAGGACGAAGCTGACAATCCACATCACGATCATAGACGGCGTGATGTAGGCAAAGCCAGTGTCGCCAGCGAACTGGACAACGGAGTTAAGGATTGAACTCATTTATATGTACCTCAGTAGGCTAAATTAAGCGATGGTGAGGAGAGTCTGGCCATCAACGACGGTGTCGGTTTCCTTAACGGAAACAGAGTTCACGGTACCTGCGCAAGGAGCGACAACCGGGTTTTCCATCTTGAGAGCTTCGATGATTGCAACTTCCTGGTTAGCTTCGACCTTGTCGCCAACCTTGACCTTCAGCTTGAACACAGAACCAGCGAGGGGGCTCTTAACTTCGGTGCCACCAGCGACAGCAGGTGCAGCAGCGGGAGCAGGAGCGGCAACCGGTGCGGGAGCAGCAGCCGGAGCGGCAGCGGGAGCAACGGCAACATTGGAATCAAGAACTTCAACTTCTACATCGTAGCTCTTGCCTTCGAAACTGATACGTACGGTCTTCTTCATTTTGCTTTTTCCTGGCTTTATAGCCTGTTGAATTTTTAAAGGTTGTTCCTAGATCTTAGACGATGGTCCAAGCAGGAGAGTTAACATTCTTGTATGCGGTGACGCGGCAGGGCTGACCGAGGACCTGAGTTGCAGCTGCGGTCATGATCACTACCAGTTCGTCGTTAGTAAGGCCCGGATGTTCTTCGAGGGCAGCAATAGCAGCGATAGACAGGAAAGCCTGAAGCTGCTTGTTGGTCATACCCGGATGAACGCTCTTAGCATTGGGATCCCAGTCGCAGTGAGCGGGGCCAATGGTGCGGGGAGCAGCGGCAGCAGGAGCAGCAGCGGGTGCTGCAGGCTTGACTGCGGGTGCCGGAGCCTTGTTCACATTGAGGCCAAGCTTTGCCATGATGAAGTTCATCAAGTAGCAGAGCAGGCAAAGGCCGATAATAACAGCCATCACTACGATAAGGCCGGTTGCCTGGAATTCAGCCAGCTTGCCCAGAGTGAAGGTTTCCTTTTCGCCCTGGCAAACGCCTTCTACGACTTCGCCATTGCAATATTCCTTGCCCAAGGTAGCCTTGGCAATGGGGAGCACTGCAGAGGATGCATCGTCCTTAGCCTTGAGGGCTGTACGGGCAGTCACAGACTGATCATAAGTCTTGTAAAGAACCTGGTATCCACCGCCATGGGCTTCGACAATTTCGAAGACAGCGGAGTCGCCACCAGGAGTAAGGTCAAGCTGAGCCTGAACCTTAGCCGCATCAGTGGGAGACATCAAGGCGATCTGCTCGTCAAAACGTCCCTTAACCTTTGCAGGCTGTTGTTGTTGCGTTTCGTTCATATTGGATTTTATCCATTCTTTTAGGTTTAAGTTTGATTAAAATCAACGGTAGAAATGTAGTATATAGACGAGAGGCGAAAGACGAGAGACGAGAGATTTGTAGGGAAAACAAGGTGTTTTTTCCACAAGAAAAGGTCCCGCGAGAAACCCGGGGACCTTTCATTGGGAATACTTTACAAACTATGAAAAACTACAGCTTCATGGTGCCGGAATCCAGACCACGGACAGGAACGTAGCGGACCTTGCCTGCACTATCGAAAATTACTGCAGCACCAGCCAGGAAGTTGATCCAGTTGCGGGTACCCATGGTATCGAAGAATCGCAGGTCAACCTTCTTCTGAGAAGCATACACAGCAAGAGGCAGAACCATTCTATCGTGAGAGATGTAGAAGTTTACCTTCTGCAGCTTACTGCGGTTTGCAAGAACGTAATTGGAAACCAGTTCCTTGGTACGGTCTTCCAGGTCGTAGAAACTGCCTGCGGGAGAGCCAGTGTAGGCCCAGCGGCTCACGTCTTCGATGGAAGGCTCACCTGACTTTACGTACCATTCGCCATCAAGGCCATCAAGAACATCGGGGCTTGCACTCTGACCTGCGCCAGAAGCGATTCCCTGACAAGTTTCCAAGGTGCGGGTGTAACCGGAGTAAGCAAAGTAGATCTTGCCGGCGCTACTGAACTTAACACCAACGCTCTTTGCCTGAGCCTTGCCGTTATCGGTCAAATGGCCACTAGCGCCAGTTTCGTTGGTACGTTCTGCATGACGAAGGATGAATACCACAGATTCATCGGCGCCTAGGCTCTTGTACACATCGGCCACGTCGCTAAATTCCATAATGTCGTCGCTGGTTGCGGCACGCCACTGCTTTTTAGAAGCATCGTAAACGTAGTTCTTGTCGGCATTGATAACACCCGGACGGATTGCGCCATCGTACTTGGAAGTATCTGCGCCTAAGCCCACCGTATCCTTTTCGATATCGGTAGCGGCACGCCAGCGGCCCAGTTCTGCATCACAGGTAAAGCGAACCCTAGTCTTTGTGGTATCCTGGTAATTACAACCAAAGTAATTACTCTGGCTATAGCCGATATGAGTTACAACACCAGCGTTAGACTTGTCGCAAGTGGGGAACTGGAATTCATTTGTCCAGAACTTGCGAAGATACTTTTCAAAGTCGGGAGCTTCGCCCTGGCCCCAGCTATTGATGTTCTTGCGAATCTTTTCAAAGTCGCCGTTAATGTCAAGACCCATAAGCCAGTCGGCCAAATGCGCTCTAGAAGTCCAATCGTCCCAGTTGCCGCTGCCGGCGATTTTTTGGGCAATGGAGTCTGCGAACAACAGCATTTCCTTGCCAGAGCCATGACGTTGCAGCATTACAGAAATAGCAGTGAGAGCTGCGCCGAATTCGTCATCGTCAAAGAGGTTGACATCATCGGCAATCTTATGAATGGTCTGGGCAGTAGCGCTAGCGCCGCCAAAGCCGAAACCACCTTGGGACTGTGCAAAGAGATCGCTGTTAAAGCCATCGATCTTGACGCCGAATGCGTAAAGGACTTTCTTGAAGGAATTTTCCTTGAACATGCGGATGGGAGAATTGAAGCCACCCTGTTCCACCAACTTCGAAGCAACCACAGCATCGATATGGGTCAGAATATTCACATTCACGGAGTCACGTTCTGTAAGATCCGTAACTGTTCTCAAGGTGATTTGTTCAGAGGACAAACCGCCTGTCAATTCATTCTTGAAATAGCCAGAAGCTTCTACACGAACATAGGGCGAAACCAAGGTCACGCTGTCCATGGTGTAGCTGCCATCAGAGGAAGTAATGCAAGCCTTGTGCTTTCGGGGAGAGTCGGCCAAACGCTGGGCGCTATCCAATTCCACAAGCTTGATAGAAGTGCCATAACGGAACGGGCCCTTTTCGGCAATACCCGCCACAGTCACACCTTCACGGCGGTAGACCATAGCACCAGTGGAATCCATGCCGAAAGTAGATGTGTCGGCAACAGTTTCTTCTTCGGGGGCACCAAGAATCAAGGCGCCATCAAGGCAAGTCACGCCAACAATTTCAGCGGCATCCTTATTCCATTCACCGGCGACGCAGAAATACAAGGTATTCTCTGCGGCCACCATAAAGGATTCACCTTCGTTAGCAGCAGTACACTTAGGGAGCTTTTTTACATCAGCGACTTCGGTGGTATCTTCAATAACAGGTTCCTGAGGAAGAGTTTCGTCAATACCAGGAATAGTGCCAGAGCTACTGGAGCCTCCAGCATTACCGTTACCACCGCTACTAAAGTTTTCTTCGTAGTCACTGTAAGAAGGATTCTTGTCGTCGTCACCACAAGCTGTCAAAAAAAGAATTGACGTCAATGCCGCGAGAGTCCACTTGAGTGGAGAGGTGTATTTACGCATTTCATTTTTTCCAAACATCATATTTTTTCAATATACTAAGCCAGCCCGGGCTTTTCAACAAACAATTCTCTTTTGCCACCTATTTGTTGCGAAATCGCACAGATTTTTACAGCATGCTCCCAATTTTTACAGCATGCTGCCAGTTTCCAGGAACTTCTGGTGCATTTCGAAGGCGCGGTTAATGGCCAAAGGCATATGGACGCCCTTGGCGTGCTTCAGGCTGTATTCCAAAAAGTCCGTCAGCGGTTCCTTGAAATTGGGGTGGGCGCAGTTCTTGATAATCAGGCGGGCACGATCTTCGGCAGCGAGGCCACGAAGGTCTGCAAGGCCCTGCTCCGTTACGAAAATCATGGTATCGTGATCCGGATGGTCCACGTGGCTTACGTAGGGAACCACAGAACTGATGGTGCCGTTCTTGGCCACGGAAGGCGTCATGAAGAAGCCCAGCATGCAGTTGCGGGCAAAGTCTGCGGAACCGCCAATACCGTTCATCATTGCAGAACCCGTCACCAGGGAGCTGTTCACGTTTCCGAAGATGTCCACCTCCAAAGCGGTGTTCATGGAGATGACGCCAATGCGCTTGATTACGTCGGGGCTGTTGCTCACTTCTTGCTGACGAATCACGAGATGTTTTTTCCATTCCGAGGCGTTGGAGACAAATTCCTGCTGGGTGCTTTCGGACAGCGTGAGAGCGGTGCCAGAGGCGATGCCCAGCTTGCCGTTTTTGAGCAGGGGCAGAACCGCTTCCTGGATGACTTCGGTGTAGAGGTCAATCTGATGGAGGCGATCGTCTGCGGCCATTGCAGAAAGGACCGCGTTTGCAACCTTGCCCACGCCGCTCTGATAGGCCAAGCCCTTCAAAAGACGGCCGCGGTTTTCTTCGTAGCGGATAAAGTCAAGAATACGTTCGCCGATATTGCGGGAAATTTCATCGGGCTCTACGAAGGGCGTGACTTCGTCAAAGCGGGATTGTTCCACGATTGCAACAACTCGATTGGGATTGACGCGGGCAAAGGTCTCGCCAACGCGATCGCCGGCGGCATCAATAGCCAAGGCCTTGGCGTGGGGCGGCAATTCCGGCAGCGCCACATCGTGAATGCCCACGCAGGCATCCCCAAAGCGGGTGTTCAATTCCAGAATAACTTTTTCCGCAGACTCCAAGAAGGTAACGGAGTTACCGCCAGAAGTAGAAAGGCACACGCGACCATCAGGCAAAATGCTGGTCACTTCAATAATCGCTACCGTGGGACGGGGCAGTGCACCCGTGCGGATCCAGTACCCCATCTTGCCCAAGTGGGCGTC
Organism: Fibrobacter sp.; assembly: GCA_024399035.1. Lineage (GTDB taxonomy): Bacteria > Fibrobacterota > Fibrobacteria > Fibrobacterales > Fibrobacteraceae > Fibrobacter. The sequence goes on from JAKSID010000029.1 coordinate 7,043, forward strand.
AATATACTTGATGGCTCCGGAGTTGATTGCCTTGCGGAGCGCGGGATTGGACTGGTAAGGCATACGGAAGCTGACGGCGTCGGCACGGGCCAGGGCGCCATCGCAACTATCGCCGGTAGAGGCTCCAGAGAAAAGCGTTACCTGGAAAGGCTTGCCCTCGGCATGCAGTTTTTCTGCACGGGCGGCCAAGGCCGTAGGCACAACCTTAGGGTATCCTGCCAACGTAAAACCGGAAACACCCAGCACATCGCCATCGTTAATGAGGAGTGCCGCTTCTTCAGCGGTGCACTTTTTGTCTTCAATCCAATTCATGATGCAACAAAATAATTATTTTCCGCCCATGCTTCACTTTATCAAGTACAACATCATCGGTATCATGAACACCCTGATCACCATGTTGGTGGTCTGGATCCTTCACCAGATGCTGGATTGGAACCTTGAGCTCTCCAATTTTCTGGGATTCGTGGCCGGCGGATGCAATAGCTACATCTGTAACCGCCTCTGGAACTTCAAGAGCCATAACGACAAGAAAACCGAAATTGTTCGTTTCCTGCTGGTGTTCATCTGCGCCTATGGCGTGAACCTTGGCGTACTGGAAGGATGCGTTTGGCTCTTTAACCAGCCCTTCTGCGCTCCCTTTACCGAATTCGTTTCTCAATTCATGAAGCCCAGTTTCTTTGCCAACATTATTGCAAACGTGGTCTACGTCCTGGTGAGCTTCACCATGTACAAGAAACTGGTTTTTAAGAAATAAAACAAGCCGGTTTATAACAAAAAACGTCCGCCAAAAGGCGGACGTTTTTCATTTTCAATTCATCAATATTACTTGAAGAAGGGAACCAATTCCACGCGGCGGTTCTTGGCACGACCCTTCTTGCTCTTGTTGTCAGCAATGGGCTTTTCCGGACCGTAACCCACAGCGCGTACGCGGTCAGAGGCGATGCCCTTCTCGATGAAGTACTTCACCACAGTTTCTGCACGAGCCTGAGAAAGCTTCTTGTTGGTTTCGGCAGAACCGGTGTTATCGGTGTGGCCCTGAACTTCAAGGTTTGCATCCGGGATCTTGTTCATCAAGCGAACGATATCATCCAAGGTAGCGTAGCTGCTCTTGGTGAGCTTAGCGGAGTTCAGTTCGAAGGCAATGCCCTTCTTCAACTGATCCGGGTCTTCCTTCTTGTTGACCGGGCAACCCTTCTTGTCGATCTTGACGCCAGCCACGGTATTGGGGCACTTGTCCTGATAATCAGGAACACCGTCACGGTCGGTATCCAAGAAGCAACCAGTAGAGTCTACCGGAGCATCCTTCGGGGTGCCGGGGCACTGGTCATAACCATCAGGTACGCCATCCTTGTCTTCGTCGAGAGCACAACCATTTGCGTCAACAGCAAGGCCAGAAGCAGTGTTCGGGCACTTGTCCTGAGCATCAGGTACGCCATCCTTATCGAAGTCGAGAGCGCAACCAGTTTCGTCAACGGCAACACCTTCAGCAGTGTTCGGGCACTTGTCCAAACCATCAGGAACGCCGTCCTTATCACCATCCAGCGGGCAGCCTTCTTCGTTAACCTTAATACCAGCCTTGGTGTTCGGGCACTTGTCCTGAGCGTTGGGAACGCCGTCACCATCAAAGTCATCATCGCAGCCGCGTTCATCAACCTTAGCACCTTCGCGAGTGTCCGGGCAGAGGTCAATACCGTCAAACACGCCATCCTTGTCGGTGTCAATGGGGCAGCCAGTGGAGTCGACCTTAGCACCGTTCGGAGTGTCTGCGCACTTATCGTCAGAGTCAGCAATGCCATCCTTATCAGCATCAGCAACGCAACCAGTGGAGTCAACCTTAGCACCCGGCAGAGAATTGGGGCACTTGTCTACACCATTGGGAACGCCGTCACCATCAAAGTCAGCAACGCAACCATCCTGGTCAACAGGAACGCCTGCCGGAGTGTTGTCACACTTATCGAGGCCATCGTAAACGCCGTCCTTATCGGTATCCATCGGGCAACCAGTGGTATCGATGATAGCACCCTTCGGAGTGTTAGCGCACTTGTCAAGACCATCGAACAGGCCATCCTTGTCGGAGTCGATGGGGCAACCAACAGAGTCAACCACAGCGCCTTCCGGAGTGTGAGCGCACTGGTCGATTTCATCCCTTACGCCATCCTTGTCGGCATCCTTATGCAGCTTGCCGCCATAGCGCCAAGTGAGGATTGCGGTACCGGCGTAGTTCGGAGTCGGAACATAACCGTAGCGGACGATTCTGCCCTTGGCATCCATGTACTGAATTTCGTAATCCTTCGCAGTCTTCATTTCTTCATCCCATTCGAAGGTGAAGTTCTTCAGAGCGCGGAGAGATACATCAAGACCTGCGGCGAAGTCGATGTTCCAAGGCAGGTGAATACGGAGACCCGGAGTCAAACGGTTGGGATCTTCCATGAAAGAACGTTCGTAGTAGTCACCTTCCAAGCGGTATTCACCGGAAAATTCCACGAAGGCTTCGAGCCATTTGGTCGCGACAAGGTTCAAACCAGTACCATAGGTCAAGGAAGTAGAACCTTCGTCTGCATAGACGATGCCCACATTGCCGTTCCAAATCAAAGGAATGCCCTTGTTGGTCAGGTTCAAGGTGAAAATCAAGCTTGCGCCAATGTTCAAATCAGCGGAAGTGTAGGGATTGGTATAGCCACCGTTATCGCTCAAGTACCAAGCATGGCGAGGACGCATACCCACGGAAACGTCACCGGTGGGCAGGTAAAGGTCAATAAGAGCAGCCAGAGCGAATACAGAGTTTTCGTCGCCGATAGGATTAATCTTCATCCACAGATCAACGTCACCGCGGGAAGCCTTCATCATATCGAAAGCATCCATATTAGCCATGCTGGTGTGATCATAGTAAAGAGGCAAGGCCATACCGATGTCCAGGAAGTCGGACAAGCCGATAGCACCATGGAGATTACCGGCAATAGAACCTGCCCATTCAGAAATACCAGAGCATTCCTTACCACGGCAAGCAACACCACCGCGAGCAATAGCCCAGGAATCCAATGCAATGTCACCACCGGTACCAGCCTCAATACCCCACGCACCAAGCGTATAGGCATTATGCTGGTGAATACCAGAGGTACCTCCCATCAAGCCGGACTGGGCAAAAGCCATTCCGCCAGCAAGCAAAGATAATGCAACGAGCTTTTTCATCGTCTCTCCTATGAAATTAATTCCGCAGCAAATTTAGCATTTTATAAAACAACGTCAATTACATTACAATTTTGATACAACAAATTGTTCATACAAACTCTTCTTTTTTAGGATTTTTTCAAAAAATGTGCAACTTTTGCTAATATAAGGGCATCTAATTTTTTGAATATGCTGAAAAACGACCCTATCCTTTCCATACAAAGCCTCAAAAGAGACTTCAAAATGGGCGATGAAACCGTCCATGCCCTGAGGGGCGTAAGCTTCGATATCCATCGTGGCGAGTTCGTCACCATCATGGGTACAAGCGGCTCCGGCAAATCCACCATGCTGAACATCCTGGGCTGTATGGACAAGCCCACCAGTGGTCACTATATCCTTGACGGCGAACACACCGAAAAGCTTTCCCGCGACGCCTTGGCACGCATTCGCAACCAGAAAATTGGATTCGTTTTCCAGAGCTACAATTTGCTTAGCAGAACCACCGCCTTAGAAAACGTGGAACTGCCTCTTTTGTACAATTCAAAAGTTAGCGCCGAGGAGCGCCACCGCCGAGCAGTAAAAGCCTTGGAAATGGTGGGCCTTTCTGAGCGTATGAACCATCTACCCAACCAGATGTCCGGCGGCCAGCAGCAGCGTGTGGCCATCGCCCGCGCCTTGGTCAACGACCCTGTGATTATTCTGGCGGACGAAGCCACCGGAAACCTGGACACCCGTACCAGTTACGAAATCATGATGATTTTCCAGGAGCTGCATAAGCAGGGCAAGACCATCGCCTTCGTGACTCACGAACCGGACATTGCAACCTTCAGCGGAAGAACCGTTACATTGCGCGACGGCCTTTTGAAGAAAGACGTAATCAACGAGAATGTACAAGACGCCAAGGCAGCACTGGAAGCATTGCCGCCGCCGGAAACTTTTGACGAGGAGGACGCATAATGAGTCCAATATCTCTTATTAAAGTTGCCTTGAAAGCTTTGTTCCGCAACCGCATGCGTACCATTCTCTCCGTGCTTGGTATCGTTATCGGTGTGGCCGCCGTGATTACCATGGTGGCTATGGGCGAAGGCTCCAAGCAGTCCATCAAGAACCAGATGACCTCCATGGGTACAAACGCCATCATCATCATGCCCAACCAGAATCGTCGCGGCGGTGTGCAGATGAGTGCGGACAACTCTTCTGAACATCTGGAAGAGGCCGACGTTATTGCCCTGAGGGAACAGGCCCAGTATATTAACGCAGTCTCCCCCATGATCAGCGCCAACGGGCAGGCCATTGTGGGCAACAACAACTCCCCCACCCAGCTCAGCGGAATCTCCAGCGACTACCTGAAAATCCGTAATTACGAAATTGAAGACGGCGTGATGTTCGATGACGACGCGGATCGCATTGCAAAAGTTTGCGTCATCGGTCAAACCGTAGTTTCGAACTTGTTCCCGGATGGAAATCCCATCGGTAAAACAATCCGTTACAAGAGCATCCCGCTGAAAGTCATCGGTACCTTGAAGGCAAAGGGCAGCGGCGACTTTGGTCAGGACCAGGACGACGTGATTTTCACTCCTTACCAGACCGTAATGAAGCGCTTTAACGCCACTACAGAAATCCGCCAGATTTATGCCAACTCCATCGGCGAAGGCTATGCAGAAAAAGCCACCGAAGAAATCATGGGCATTCTCAAGGAACGTCGCAGCTGGACAAAGCCCACGGACCCGTTCCGCATTCATACCCAGGAAGAAATGATCACCATGATGACCACCACTTCCGATATGCTTTCCCTAGTGCTTACAGCCATCGCAGGCATCAGCCTTCTGGTGGGGGGTATCGGCATCATGAACATTATGTATGTGTCTGTGACTGAACGTACCAAGGAAATCGGTCTCCGCATGGCTATCGGCGCCCGCGGCCGCGACATTCTCCTTCAGTTCCTGTTTGAATCTGTTGCTATTAGCCTGCTGGGCGGCCTAATTGGGATCCTCCTCGGCATTGGAGCCTCCCAAGCGGTCAAGGCCATATTGAACTGGCCTATGAGCGTTTCTATTACCAGCGTTGTGGTGAGCTTTGGCGTTTGCTTTATTACCGGCGTATTCTTTGGCTGGTACCCTGCACGAAAGGCAAGTAACCTTGACCCCATTGAAGCTTTGAGATTCGAATAAGCTTTAAATCGCAAAGATTACACTATGCGTAAAATGAGTCGGCAAATGTAAAGCCGGCTCATTCTTTTTTCCACAAGATTCTCTTTTTCTACTACCCGACAGATACTTTTTTGCGTTATATTTAGGGCATGAATTTACTTGAATTTTTAAAAGACATGCCGGTTATCGGCATCCTCCGCGACATCCCCAAGGGTTCTGAAGAAATCTGCGCCCAGACAGCACACAAGTGCGGCCTCAAGGCAATCGAAGTCACCATGAATACCGACGGCGCCGCAGAAATTATTACCGCTTTGCGCGACGCATGCAAGCCCTACGACATCGCCGTGGGCGCAGGCACTGTCCGCCACGACAAGGATCTTGAAAAGGCTTTATTAGCTGGCGCAAGCTTTATTGTGACGCCCAATACCCGCAGCAACATTATCCGCACGGCCGCAGCACAGAATACGCCTATTATTCCTGGCGCACTGACTCCGACTGAAGTACAGAAGGCTTACGATTTGGGTGCAACTGCCGTAAAGATTTTCCCGGTAGATTGCGTAGGCGGCCCCAATTACATCAAGGCACTCCGCGGTCCCTTCCGCGATATCCCGCTGTTAGCTTGTAGCGGTGTCAGCGCAGAAAACGCCGGCGAATACCTGAAGGCAGGAGCCAACCTGTTGGCTTTCGGCGGAAGCATCTTCAGCGCCAAGCTGATGGCCGAGGGCAACTGGGACGAAATCGCCAAGCGCTTGACCGCCCTCCTCGACGCAGTCCGTAAATCCTTATAAGGGGTAGGGGCCCCCTGAGGAGCGAGTTTACTCGTCCCCATTCGGGGATCGGCCACACTAAGGAATAAATTCCTAAGTGTGTTTCCGCCCCTCAGAATACGAGAAAAAGTCCGTTCGTCAGAGCGGACTTTTGTGAGTGGGGGTTCCAAAGGTAAATGAACACTTAGTGCTTCATCCACTATGTGGACGTGTGGCAGCCCCTTTGCGTCATTTCTTCATTTTCTTCTTGCATTCATACATGGAAACGTCGGCGCTGTGCAGCATGTCGTCCATTTCCTTGTAGTCTTCAGAAGAATGCGCGATACCAAATGCGAAAGAAACCTTCTTGTCGACGATAGTAATATCGTTAACGGCCTTCTGCATACGATCAGCGCAAATGAATGCGCCCTTCTTGTCGGTCTCGGGGCAAATCACCATGAACTCGTCACCGCCCATACGGAACAGCAAGTCGGATTCACGAAGGATTCCCTTGGCGGCACTCACCACAGAACGAAGCAGCAAGTCGCCAGCCTGATGGCCATACATGTCGTTAACCACCTTCAAACCGTTCACGTCAAAATAGATCAGGGAGAACTGGGTACCATAACGCTTGTTGCGGGAAAACCATTCACGCAAAGAATTCATACCATGACGGCGGTTGAAGCAGCCGGTCATATCGTCGGTCAAAGAAATATCACGAAGATAGCGCAAGGACCTGGAAAGTCGAATATGCACGTTGACGCGAGCCAGCAAAATATCGGACAAGGCGTTCTTACTTACAAAGTCAGAAGCTCCGGAGCGGAAGCCCTTGGAAACACTGTCTGTATCTTCGCGGGTCGTCAAGAAAATCACCGGAAGATCGTCGAGAGCGAAAGTCTGACGAATACGCAAGCAGACTTCGTAGCCATTCAGGTTGGGCATGTTAATGTCCAGAATGACCAAGTCAACACGATTGTCTTTCAAAAACTCCAGGGCGTCTTCACCGCAATGGCATGCGATAACGTTATAGCCCACCTGCGTCAAAAGTTCTCTTGTTTTTTCAAGAACCTCGGCACTATCGTCAACGATAAGAATCTTTTCTTCTACCATTTTATTACCCCATGCCTTACACCACCTGGCATGCCCTAATTATAGTAACTTACAAAAATTCAAGTTCAGGAACCTCATTAACGAGGCCCTTCTCTTTAGCATATTTAAAGAATAACTTCAAAGATGTCTTACGTTCTTCTGTAAATCGGTAGTCCAGGGCGGAATAGTAATCATCAACCACAGGGCGAGGCAACTGAACCGGGTATTTCGCAAGCCACTTATCCAGGGCAGCACCAGGGTTGGCCTTAAAATTTTCAACACTACGTTGTGTAGCATCCATATAGTCCAGGAGAACCGGTTTCATTTCCGGCTTCAAGGCTTCCTTGGAAATAAGCCAGGCGCCAAACACAAAAGGCAATTTATGCCAATCTTGCCACAGAGCGCCCAGATCGTAATCAAAAGCAAAGCGATGGCGTTCGTTCTCTTCCAAGGCCTGATCGCCGATTAAAAGTACAGCATCGTCGGAGTCTTCGTAGGCGCCGCTTGAGTATTCCGGGCGAAGGCCATAACGGTCTTCCAGAAGGATGCGCAGCAATGTTACCGAGGTCATACTCTGGGCGGTCATGCGTACCCTGCGACCGTTCAGATCCTCGATAGGGCGTTTTGCAAACAACTTAACAGAACGAACCTCAAAGGAACAGGACGTACAGATATCGGGAGACAGAACAAAAGCACCGGGTTTCTGTGCAAATGTAATGGAAGAGGCTGGTGACAAATGAATAGAACCATCCTTAAGTCCAGCGCAATGGGCACTAGGCGGGCCGTCCACAAAATCCACCTGGGGATATTCGGACTCACGACCTAAAAAATCGTGAAAAAACGGCGCACAGACCAAAAATGGGATTCGACCAACTCGTAAAGCCATGTAAAAAAGTTAACTTTTATCCACGGCCTATTTGGGGCCTATTTCTAAATAACTGATGAATAACCGATAATGGCTAAGGAATAATGGCTGTATTTCACGTTAAAAAGACTTCACTGGGCGACGATCAGACAAGCCTGGTGTTCAAAGGCAAGATTATTGAAGGTCCCATCAGCAAGGGCATGACCCTGGAAATCCCTGTGACTCAAGAAGCAATCGTCAAGATGAAGATTTACGACGTTGTTCAGTTTGATAAGCAGAAGGATGAAGATAAGAAGGTCGGTTTGGTAGTCGACTTTTACAACCTTCCCGACGACATGGAAGTCATCATGGATCTGAACATTTCCGATGAAGACTTGAACATCGTCAACGAATAATTTTTCAAAAAAACTGCGATCAATTCCGGTCGCATAAGTATGAGGATGACACAATGAAAAAAGAAAGGCTGCGTGGAGTGAATTTGGGTGGCTGGTTCAGTCAGGTGGACTGTATCCAGGAAAAAGACCCCGTAGGTTTTCCTGGGGTCGTTCCTCACATCAAGACCTTCCTCGATGCAAGCGATTTTAAGCGCATCCGCGAGGCGGGGTTCAACCACGTTCGCTTGCCGGTGGACTACTTCAACGTATTCGACGGCAAGGAACTTAAACCAAACGAAGAAGTCTTCGCCCTCTTGGACAAGGCCCTGAAAGAAATCCAGGCTGCGGACCTGGACGTGATTCTGGACTTGCACAAGTGTCCGGGACACGATTTCCATCTGGCAAGTTACGAAGAACAGGCTTTCTTTGCCAATGCCGAAGCCCGAAAGGACACCAACAAAGTGTGGTCCTACCTGGCTGAGCGCTATAGCGGAGAATCTCGCGTTATGATGGAGCTTCTGAACGAGCCCGCAGCATCAGACTCCAAGATTTGGGATAAAGTAAAGGATGAAATTTTCTGGACTATCCGCAAGCACGCTCCCAAGAACACCATCGTGGTGGGCGCCAACAAGTGGAACAGTGCCCGCGAATTCGAATACCTTACCCCGCTGGATGATGACAACGCCATCTACAGTTTCCACACCTACACTCCGGTGACTTTTACCCACCAGGGCGCAGAATGGATTCGCGATCCGTTCTTCAAGATTGAACGTCCCTGGCCCGGTGACTATGCTGCTCCCGCAGAAGGTTCCTGCACGCGTCTGGACGTAGAGTTCGGCAAGTGGGACAAGGCTCGCCTCCAGGCCAGCATCCAGAACGCATTGGATTTCCGCGCTAAGTACGACCTGCCCGTGGCATGTAACGAATTCGGCGTGTACGTTCAGGTGCCCCGTCAGTACCAGATGGCCTGGATGCGCGACTTCATGGACATTCTCCGTGACGCCGACGTAGGCTACAGCTACTGGAACTACAAGAACCTGGATTTCGGTCTGGTCTCCAAGGGCGAATCCCTGCACAACAGTTTGCCGCAGTACAACAATCCCGACCGCTTAGATAGCGAGTTGATGGATTTGTTGGCCAAGGGCTAACATTAAAACAAGGGCTCGCAAACGCGGGCCTTTATTTTTTGAATTTCAAATTCATCAACCACTTCATCATAGGACTTCAAAATGGAAAAATTCGAAGCTGTAAAAAATTTTGTCATCGAGAACAACTTGATCTACAAGGTTATCGCTATCGCGGTAGTTTTGGTTGTATTCAAAATTGCCAAGATGATCATTCACAGAATGCTGAATCACGCGGAGTCAAAGGGGCTGGATTCTTCCGCAAGGCCTCTCGTGGAATCTCTCGCCCGCTATGCAGTTGCAATTGTCGCCCTGTTGATTATCCTGAATATTCTTGGCGTAAATACAGCAAGCCTGGTCGCAATGGTTGGTGCCGCAAGCTTGGCCGTGGGCATAGCCTTGAAGGACATGCTCACAAATATCGCCTCTGGCTTGCTGCTCCTCTTCTTGCGCCCCTTCAAGGCTGGCGACTACATCGAATGCGGAAGCATCAAGGGCAAGATCACCGGCATCGGTCTCTTCAACACCATCTTCGAAACCTTGGACGGTCTCTATGTTTCTGCTCCCAACGGCAGTCTCTGGGGGGCACCCATCACTAACTTCAGCAGAAACGAAAAGCGCCGCATTGACCTGGTCGTTGGCATCGGCTACGATTCCAATACCGACAAGGCTATGGAAATCATTCGCAATCTCATCGCAAGTGAACCCAAGTTCCTCAAGGAAGGTTCCGATGTTTTTGTTTCAGAACTGGCCGACAGTTCCGTCAACATCAACATGCGCGTATGGGTGAACAACGCCGACTTCTTCCCTCTCAAGGCTAAGTACACCGCACTTATCAAGGAAGAATTCGACAAGGCCGGCATCGAAATTCCGTTCCCGCAGCGTGTCGTCCATATGGTGGGCGCCAAGTAATTGCGATTCGATTCACGTTCGAAAACACTTCGCAAAATTGAAAAGGCCGCACGAAACCGTGCGACCTTTTTTCGTTAGCTAAAATGCGACGCTTTAGATTTCTACAAGCACGCCGGCTTGAATAAAGACGTATCCCTTGCCAAAGTGGTCAAGGAACTGGTAGCCTGCAGTCGCCATAATGGACGAATGGTCGCCGCTCTTAATATCTGCACCGGCGGCAGCTCGCCAGAACATCTGATGATTCTTACCAATAAGGTAGCCCCAATCGCAAATGGCCACCGGCATTACAGCCGTGCCCACGGGAACGCGCATCCAGAAACTGGCAGAAACAGGAACAAGGCTTACGTTATCGATTTCCTGATAGCCGGAGCCGATACCCACAAAGAACATCTGGTCGATAGGATACCACCAGTGTCCAAAAACATTCAGATTGAACTTGGACATTTCGCTCACATGGTTCACCACGCCGCCCTGCAAGTCCATAGTAAACGGACGGGCCCAAGCAGAAGAAACGCCCATAAGGCAAACAGCAAAGAACAATGCCTTAAAGAAGTTTCTCATCATAGTCTCGCTAGATTGCACAGATCCTAGGCTTCGTCATCACCGCGGGCTTCGCGTGCCCAGCCACCGCTCTTTTCGCGGGTAAAGGCCATAAAGAATCCCTTAAGGATGGCAAAGTTCATAGAAAGGAAATAATAGCCCGCAGGCACAATCTTAAATGCAGAAACCAGGAGCACCAAGGTCATAACGCCAAAGGTAATCTGGTAGAAAAGACCGCTGGTCAAAAGCAGAGCGTTAGCCACATAGAGCAAAATCAAAATATGGGGAGAGAACCAACGCAAAATCTTGTGGGAGAAGAACAGGTAAGCAGTTAGCGGGCGGAACGGATTCAGCAGCGGCAAGTAAGAAAGCAAGAAGTTGAAATTGGCGCGGCCAATACGAACCTTACGGCGGAACTCACCGCTGGATTCCTTGGAGGTCTGTTCCGTACCGATGGCGCTAGAAACGAAGGTGCAGAAGTAACCCTGCTGCAAAACCTTGGTGGCAATGAAGAAGTCATCCATGACGCTTTTCTTGACTGGCAGCTCGGTGTACAGTTCATGACGAATGGCGTACAAAGCGCCGTTACCACCAATCAAGCGATCCAGAATACCTTCAAACTTCTTGATTTCGGATTCCAGATCCCAGTAGGAACTTTCACCGCGACCAAGGACGCTTCCGCTCTTGTCAGAAAGAATCAAGTGACCGCAGGCGCAACCGATTTTCGCATCCTGGAAAGGCTGCACCAACTTACGAATCACATTGGGGAAGAACATGGTGTTAGCGTCGCAAAGAACAAGAATCTCGTTCTTGGCAATGCTGTTCAGGCGATTCAGCATGGCGGCCTTGCCTGCATTCTTGGGAGCCTTTACCAAGGTGATTCCCTGGTCGGCATAGCGGGCAACGATTTCGGCAGTGCGGTCGGCAGAGCCATCGTCGCCAATCAACACCTCAAGTTTTTCCTTGGGGTAGTCGATTTCCAGAATGTTCTGGATCTTGCGTTCAATGACGGATTCTTCGTTGTAGGCAGAGATCAGAATAGACACCGTGGGCAGTTCAGCATTTTCCACCACAGTCTTTTTCTTGCGCTTAAAAATTTCGCTTACAAAAGGAAGCGTCACCGGAAAGAGCAGGTAGCAATGCAGAGTCAAAATCAGCATTGCCCAAAATACGATCTGAACATAAAAGAGGAATTCTTCACTCATCGTGCAATCCACTCCTTTTCTTTATCTAAAAACTGGTAAAGCATATACTGCATTTCTTGGGGCGACATAGACTGAGTCACCGTCAAAATGGACATGCCCTTAGGCGCCACCAGAACAAAAGCCGGCAGAGCATTCAATTCCCAAACGTCAAAGTAACAGCGCTGAACCGTATTCTTGATTCCATCGCAAACAATGGAATCCTGGGAATCCGCATCCAACTTTACGGGATAAAAGCGAATATTCAAAAGAGAGGCCACCGTCGGATCGCCATAGACATTCTTGTCCATAATGTGGCAGGGCACGCACCAATCTGCGTACAAGTCCACAAAAATCAGGCGGGGTTCCTTGGCGGCCTTGGCCAAGGCCTCTTCGTAGCTCATCCAATGAACCATGCGCTGACGAGGCGCGGGTTTGCTAGACTGCGCGGACTTGCTAGACTGCGCGTTAGACTGCGCGGACTTGCCACTGTTCTGGGCAACTGCTTTGTCAGCCGCGAAAGTCTGAGTCGCAAACAAGAAACATAAAACTATTAGAAGCGCGCGCATCAGTCCTTACCTTTCTTACGGCCCATGGAGGGAACGGCCTTAGGCTGGCCCGGGCTTTCCACAGGTTCTGTCTTGGGAGTATTGGTGAGTTCTGCGATTCTTTCGTCAATCTTGACGGTTACGGCCTTTTGGAACGGGACCCACATGGTTTCGTCTGCCAGGACCTTGTCGGTCTTGGCAAGGAAGGACTCCAGCGTGTAGCCGTGTTTTTTCAAAACGTCCTGACGGGCGATGCGAGACGCGGGCGACTGGGCACCAAAGGTAATATCGATAACGCGCAGTTCAACAAAGGTGTCCACATAATTCTGATCGACGGACACTTCGCCGGAGCAACCAAGCAGTGCAGCTACAACGAAAGAAAGGGCGATCAGTCGCCCTCCCCTCATTTTATTTATGCATTGCCTGATACCCATCTGCAGCGCACCAGGTTATGCGTCTTCTTCCAATGCGTTTTCGAACAGACCGTCTACGTATTCAGCCTTGCTGAAAGGAACCAGTTGGTCGATGCGTTCGCCCATTCCAATCCAGCGAATAGGAATCTGGAGGGAACTTGCAATGGAGAGCACGGCGCCACCGCGGGCGGTACCATCCAGCTTCGTCACCACGAGACCTGTCAGCGGGAAACTCTGGTTAAAGATCTTGGTCTGATTGATGGTGTTCTGTCCGGTGTTGCCATCGATGACAAGCCACATGTCGTGGGGCATCTCGGGGTCTACCTTCTTGATGACGCGGACAATCTTCTTCAATTCTTCCATCAGGTAGTCTTTGTTATGAAGACGACCGGCGGTATCAATCAGAACCACGTCGCAACCGCGGGCCTGGGCAGCCTGGCAGGCGTCAAAGGCAACAGATGCGGGGTCGGAACCTTCCTGGTGCTTCACGAACTCGGCGCCGGAGCGTTCCGCCCAAGTTTCAAGCTGGTCGATAGCAGCCGCACGGAAAGTATCGCAGGCGGCAATCATAACCTTCTTGCCTTCGCCAATGAGGCGGGCGGCAAGCTTACCGATGGTTGTAGTCTTTCCGGCGCCGTTAACGCCGATTACGAGAATCACATGGGGCTTGCCCTTCAATTCAAAGGGAGGAGGATCCTTCAAGAGGCGTTCTGCCTCGGAGCGCATAATGTCGAGCACCTGCTTCGTAGTCAGGGACTTGCCCAAGGCGCTTTCACGAAGTGCATCAGTCAAGAGGAAGGCAGCTTCCACACCCACATCGGCCTTGATCAGGTGTTCTTCCAACTCTTCCAAGGTTTCGTCCGTAATCTTGCCAGCGCCGACAATACCCTTCAATTCACCGACGAGGGCGTCGCGGGTCTTGGCCAGACCACTTTTAATTGCAGAAAAAAGTCCCATTATATATCTCGCAACGAAAAGCGCAGCAATTGCCGCGCCATAGATTAAATCTTGCTTTCAACCACGTCGATGAGGCCATAAGCCTTGGCCTGTTCAGCGGACATGAAATTATCGCGTTCGGTATCGCGGTCAATTTCTTCCATGGTGTGGCCAGAGGTTTCGGCAAGAATCTTGCCGGTAATGCTACGGATACGGAGCATTTCTTCGGCCTGAATCTGGATATCGCTTGCCGGGGCAACGATTTCGCCGTGAATCAGGGGCTGGTGAATCATAATGCGGGCGTTGGGCCATGCGTAGCGCTTGCCCTTGGCACCGGAAGTCAGCAACACAGCGCCCATGGAGGCAGCCTGGCCGCAGCAAACAGTAGCCACATCGCTCTTGATAGCGTTGATGCAGTCATAGATAGCGAGACCGCTGCTAATGACGCCACCGGGGCTATTAATATAGAGAGTAATATCGTCGTGATTCAGGGAATCCAGGTACAGCAACTGCTTGACAATGCGTTCGGCACTTTCGTCGTCCACACCACCCCAGAGGAAAATACGGCGGTTATTGGCTAAGTATTCTTCAGCCTTCTTCATCATATCCGGGGTCTGAGCTTCTTTATTTTCTTTGCATTCTGCCATGATAGCATCCTTTTTTTGTTCAGGAGTAATTTAGAAATGTTTTCCTATGATATATATCGCGAAACATTTGGTAAATGTCAAAAAAAAGGCAAATTGCACAACAATTGAGAGAGTTTTCAGGTACAAGGCAAAAAAGCCCGCCGAAGCAAGCTTATTTCTATTAGGTACTTTGGACTTGTTGATTTTTTAATAGAGGGTTTTTCATAAACCATATTCATTAGCTGATGGAATAAATATACACTTTTTTTCGTATTAATTGTTAAGGTTTATGCGCTAAGTTTCTGCAAGCGGTATGCAACCGGACTCATGTACCCTAGGCTGCTATGCAAGCGCTTGCGATTGTAAAACAGTTCGATATACTTGAACAAATCCTCCTTGACCTCGTCAATATCTGCGTATGTCCTGTGGTGAACTTGCTCCTTTTTCAAGCTGGCGAAGAAGCTCTCCATCGCCGCGTTGTCGTACGGACAGCCAGGCGCACTCATGGAGGGAACGATTTTTTAAATCGTCAAGCATATTGCGATACCCGCGGCTGCTGTACTGCGTTCCGCGATCCGAGTGGAAAATAAGGTTTTCGTGCTTGCCGCGGTTCGCCACAGCGTTGCCAAGGGCGTTCTTCACTAGTTCGGTGTCGATATTCTTGCTGATAGAGTAACCGATAACTTCCCTGTTAAACAGGTCCAGAACTACGGCCAGATAGACCCAGCCAAGGTTCGTGCGGATATACATGATATCACCGCACCAGAACTCGTTTAATTCAGCGGGATTAATGTTCCGCTGGAGCTTATTTTCCGCATAGAGACTATCACTCTTGCCTGGTTTGTAGGGTTTAAACTTCTTAATAACGATAGAATATAGGCCATTCTCGCGCATGATGCGGCGTAGCTTGTATTCGTTGATTTCAACCTGGCGCTCGTTCAACGTCCTGAGAAGATTTGTACAGCCGAACTTTCGTTCAAACTCCTCAAAGGTCTCCCGAACAACCTTCACAAGCCCCTGCTCACGAAGCCTCCTCTCGTCGCGTTTATCTTTCTGTCTAGACCACTGGTAATAGGAACACTCCGGTATTCCAAAGGCCTTGCACATCTTCTTGACTGGATATTTTTTGCGATTCATATGGATTGCCTCGCATTTCAGTCGTGTGGTCGCATGAAGATGTGCAGGGATTTTTTTAGGATTTCTACGGTTTCCTTCTCATCTGCGAGTTCTTTTTCCCGCTGTTTAAGTTTTCGTTCGAGTTCCTTGTTCTTGGCGGCAAGTTCCTCGACGGAGACTTTGCGGATTCGCCGTTCCTCGCGGTAACTTGGTAGATTATGCGCCTTGCGATATTCGTTCACCCACCTGCCGACCGTATTGGGACCTATCCCAAGCTCCTTTGCAATCTGGTTTGCGGACTTTTCGCCTTTCAGGACCAGCTTAATGACTTGTTCCCGAGTTTCAGAGTTGTAGTTGACTTTTGCCATTGTTTTACCTATTGAGGTTGCGCAATGAATATAGTAGCTACCCTCTTATTAAACTCCAACATAGTCCAATTTCTTCTATAAAACTATATACAAGTTTATTGTCAAACGTACACAGCAAACAGGGTGTTATCCATAGGGATACAGTTTCACAAACCTGATAAAATCTTTAATTTCACACTCCTTTATCGATTTCTGATGAAGTATTTCATCAACACCTATCGAGCATTCTCCAACCCCTCATTATTCTGAAATTTATAAAGGAAATCCACTATTTTTTTTAGGACATCAGCTCTATAAGGTTCTTTAGTCGCAAACTCATGTCCCATTTTTTCAGCAAAAAAAGTTTCATGAGCCAAGCCCTGTTCTTTAAGAACAGAATCTATGGCAAAACTCCCATAAAATACAGGACTTAAAAAGTCAATATTAAACGCAGCTGCTGCAGTTGCATAACCAGACAAAAGTTGACCCGTCTCTTTTATTGAATCTATATTCATCACTACCCCCACCTTAAAAGGAACAATTTCATCATTAGTTCCATGAACAAGCAGAACCGGCGATGAAATTTTCCTTATTTTTCCACTGTCTAGAACTGCACCCCATAGGGAAACCAAAGCTCGAGCTTTCTTCTCAATATTGAACGCAAAATGCAACGTTATCATGGCCCCAGAGCTACTTCCGATTATAAAAAAATTCTCTGGATCAATGCCATAGGATTCCGAATTTCTCCTGAAAAATGAAAAGGCACGTTCCAAATCCTGAACACCCCATAGAATAGCTCTTTTAATATCCAAACTATCCACAAACAGCTGACGACCTTTACCATCCAACACTAGCCCGATTCTGTAATCAATGGATGCAACAACATAACCACGCGCAGCAAGGGAGTCGCAATAACTAACCACAGTCTGTTTTTGGTCATGACGACTCCCCTCTACAAACGCGCCCCCATGAACAACAATCACAAAGGGGCGCATTCGAGTCAAATCATTTTTAGGAAAATACACATCAGCATTCAAATTTTCATTTAAAGTTTTTTCAGTATTCTTAAAGAAATGCAGAATGAAAATTTCGTTAGAAAGAGTATTCAATCCCGAAGCCAACAACGTAATATAGTGTTTTTGAGCAAGATGCGGGACATTTTCTGCAAACACAACATTTCGCTCTATATGCACATCAAAAAGGCGATCTCTATACCGTTCCACACCAAAAGAAACGGTATAAAGTACGAAAATAAACAGAAATATCTTCAACAAGCGTTATTCCAATATACGAACCATTCGCATCCCTTGAAAACCAGGCATGCGATAAACTCCGTCAGAAGCAATTGCGTTTCGTCCAAGACATTTATACCTCGCCATTTCACGACAAGCCTTTCCTGGATTCCAATCACTAGCCATACTACAAGGCACCACTGCAGAAAAATTTCCGTCATATTTCTCATAATATTTTTCTTCTGCATTTCCATAAGTATCAAACAATCCATATTGATTGGACGCATATCTTTTTACGGGATAAACCCCCAACTTATTGTTAGCACAATGAATATTTGCGTATCTTTTTAGAGAATCTTCAACAAACTCGTTGCCCCACGAGAAAACCTTAGACTGTCCTGCATTTTGAAGAACATACCATTCATCATAGTATGGAAGCCTATATCCATTTGCGGATTCGTTATAGAAGCATTGTTTCAAACTCTTCGGCGGAGTGACACAAGTCCAAGTACTTTCAAGTCCATCTTTTTTAGAACGAAAATTCAAATAGTATTCATAATATCTCGAAGGGTAATCTAAAACATCCATAGAATCCGGAGATGGATAATAATCCAAATTGAAAAGCAAAACGGATTCTTTCTTATTAACAGTTTCATCTTCGCGCAGCCAAAGCGCATCCCGAACTCTTAACTCCGTTTTATCTACAATCAAATCATATTTCATTTGAACAGTGTACGAAGTATCCCTAACCTCTTTATCGTTAAGACTTCCAAGACCCTTATAAATTGTAAAAGTTTTACCTGAAAGATTAATAATAGTCTGATTTATCAAAAGCCAACTAGAATCAGCATTTGTCAAATCATTTTCATTTTTAACGTAAAGGACAAGAATACTTCTTGTATAAGGCGATCCATCCACTAGAACACAATTTAATGAGTCTACATGTGCAGAACCATTCACAATCCAAATCCCTTTATCAACTTCATCACCCTTTTCCGGGCAAAGTTTAACCCCTTGATTCCAGTCTACTTCATACCATTTTTTTCGATCTTTAACTTTGGTGGGCATAACCGTTTTATAAGAAGACTTTATCTCAGAAGAACGCCCTTCCTTCCCTGCAACGTAATACTTTTTATAACCCCCATCTCGAGATACATTTTGTATTTCCCTAATATTCGTCAAAACAGACACACAATTTCCATTCGCATCAAACACGCAGAACATATTTCCAAACGAAAAAGACAAAGAAAGAATCAAAATAAAAACAATCCTATTCATTTTTTCTCCTTAATACGTCAAAGTGCGCCACTTAAAATCAGAGCAACCATCTGCGTTCCTTTCATCATGCAAACAATCCCACTGACGTTCTATACCATAAGTATTTTTCACCCTTAATTCATAATTATTTAGTTCCAAGCCCATTCCATTATAATCCTTATACATCAAATTACCAGTTTCATTCTCCAAATCACTAAGTCCAAGTAAATGAGTCAATTCATGTACATAAACAGTTTCATTTTTGGGAGGATTATACGAAACCAAACCTGAGGTACCAATAGCACGTGTAATTTTCGTAACACCCAAATCCTTATCATCCATCAAACTTCTATAATATCTCTGTGCAGCTTCTGATTTTTGTCCGCTAAAATGTTCCCAGTGAGCCATACCACACCTATCGGTATCAAGAATGACATGACAATCCGGACTAATATAAGTTTCAATCTGATCATCAATTATTTCGCCATAAACATTTTTCCAGACCCACTTATTGTTAAAATAACTGTAATATACATTGTCAGCTTCAGGATAAGTGCGTTGACAGTCGTCATATGTTTCAATATTAAGCATACCAACCATATACTCACCCACTGAAGTTGACGGTTGATCTTCTAGATTATCCGTACAAGGACGGTAATTCGCACCAATAGTCCAATATTTAACTGTCGGAAGATTAAATATTACACTAGTTCTTCGTTCAAATTTCCTTTCTGCAACTTTAGTTTCAACCAAATCTTTTATCCAATAAAGGTCCCCACGTATCTTATCATAGCACCTTGATTGCAATCCATTCTTTTCACCAACTTGCACATACAAGCTGCTATTATCATCAAAACTTCGTTTTTGAAATTCACGTATGTGAAAATCCCTAGGAATTTGATACATCTCTGAACTAGATAAATCAACTTTTACAGCAGCACGATTAAGAGTTTCCTGAATCCGCTTTTCTATCTTTGTACGAGTTTCCTCGTCTGTTTTACCAATTTCAACATAAGTTACAGAGAATGGTTGACTATCATAAACTCTAGCTTCCAAAACATCTAACAAAACTGGCAAATATGCCTTATATTGCATACAAAGTCCAACGGTTTTGTTTTCATTAACATTTTCCCTATTTACATACATAATTTGAGTTTTACTGCCTTTGCTCCACTCACTAGGATCAATTGTATAATAATCTTTATCTATCGGGTCATAATTGCCGTCCGGATTACAGAGAAAAAATTTCAAATCCTCACGGTTTTCGTAGCTTTCTTTAGAATCCCATGATAGATGCACACCAACCGCATTATACGTATTTCTCAAAACAAGTACTTGAGAGGGAACTCCATTGTAATTTACGTATGCTGTTGTTGCTACATGTTTCACACTAATATTTCCATTTTCGTCACTACCCTCAGCATCATAATCAAATGATGTCTGCTTTATAGATTCTTTATGTTTAGCAAAATAACCATCAAAAAATCCATGCTCATCTTTCGGCTTATCATTTACCTCTCGAAATTCGGAGTAATCATAATTTTTATTCTGTGTTTCAGAGTTTCCCTTTGTGTCCTGCTCATATGATATCGAAAAACCACTGCCGCCACCACAATTCCAAATAAAAAGACTTAATAGAATACAGATAATCTTTTTCATATTACTCCCAATCAATTAATTCTGCATAAAATTTATCAGCAAGACCAATAATGGGGAACACCTGAACATTCCTATAAATTCCAACCTTTTTTGTATCCGAAGTAAATACAAGCAAACGGCCGTGTTTATCCGGATTGTAATCTTTACTTGCCGGATCTTTTTTCAAAGTTTGGAAAACAACCTTTCCGTTCTCTTCACCAACTTTATAAAAAATAACCTTTTGTTTCGCAATATCGGAATACGGACTTCCATATTCATCCAATAGCGTATACTCAATCACAGCTTTTTTCACATTGCTAACTTGGCTCTTAGGCATCTTTTTACGCATCACTCGGCCTTTGGGACTATTTCCAACCGCAACAATGTCATGTTCATTGCCCAAAACTTCAAAAACCGGATAAGCAGGCAACTTTTTTTTAAACAAGCCATATGCGTACTCGCCAAGTTCTGTATCAACATTCAAATCATACCAAGCATAAGCACCCATGTCAATATTCTCTGTCCTTACCATATTCAAAATATCTGTTTCAAGCACGAAGGCGTCTTTTACACCAGTTCCAATTGCAGGTGAACCATCCTGTAGTGTCAAGCCCGCCATTATGCTCATATAATCATTGTCTCCACCAGGTTTACCTTCATCATAAAATTTCGGATCATCAATAAGATTTCCAGTACCGTTATAATTGGTTTCTACAATTGAGTGATTAACCGTTACAGATGGAGCCAACTCTTTTTTACAATTTTCTAAAGAACACGAAGACTTAATATTTTTCCACATAATTGAATTGTAAATCAATCCAGAAGCATAGCCACCAATAGCAGCATGTCCTCGGCTAGCGAAATTATCAAAAATTGTTGCATTGCTAATCTTTAAAAGACCCTTTGAAACAAACAATGCACCACCTTCGCCATCAGCTTTATTCTGATTGTAAATCACATTTCGAGCAATCACGTCCCCTTCTGAAAAAGAAGCCCCGCCATTACCACCTGAAACATTAGCATCAAAAATGACATTCTGCATATTCAGCAAGCCACCCACATTTATCGCACCACCATTTCCCTTTGCTTGACAGTTTTTAAAATGAACGTTATATAAGTCGACAGTATCGACCGAGAATAGGGCGCCTCCATCCTTATCAGATTTATGAGCAGATAAATACACATTCATCATCTTCAAATGACTAGACTCAGAAGAAATAACGCCACCACTTTCTTTATTATATCCGTTACCAATCCAAAAACCTTTAAGAGAACGCGGAGACATTCCATAGATTGCAATATGGGAAGATTCTCCTAAGAATATAACTGGCAATTTATTTGCAGAAGCTAATTGCCAAACATCACCAGTAAAGCCAACCAATTCGAAACCAACCTTCCACGGAACTATACCATCCGAGAAACTTTCGGTAACATCCCAAATTCCTCCGGTCATATTTATTTCACGACCGGTAGACTTTGCAATAGTCAGAACTGTTTCAAAGTCACCAATAGCGGTTAAAGCGGAGGAGCCATCGCAACCTTGCTTACACTGTGTTTGCGGATTCCAATAAACCTTGTAATTAGCGCTCTTAGAGAAATCAAAGACGTAGTTACTATAGAATGCTTCTACCGGGAAATCAGAAATGATATTTCGAGTAAGAGATATTACAACAGATTGATTCGACGAAGAAAGTTCCACCAACTTAGAAGAGTTCCCGTTAACCTTCACATTCGCATCGTCTGCATACACAAACATTTCAATATTAGACGTTTGGGTAGAAACAACAGATTTGTAGCGATATACACCAGGATTAAAGAACGGTCCAAAATGTTCTTCGCTATGAGAAATTTCGTCTGCACGAGGTTCCTGCGACACCGTAGACTGAGGTTCCATCAAGAACTTATTCGCATATACCCCTCCTACCAAGTGAGATCTAGACGGAATACGAACAAAAGCATTCGGTGCAACGACCTTGCCAAAATACAGACCATCAGTACCGAAATTTACAGATTCGCCATTGACATTCCATGTCACTTCACTCGGATTGCCTCCAATGACAGAAAGTTTATTTCGATCACCAAATCTTACGTTCCCTGCAACGGAAATGGAAATCGGTCCAGAGGTCATATCAAACGAAATTTCTGCATCAGGTTCTGTATAAAAGTTCTGGAAAGAATAAGATCCCGAGGAGAACCGAACCTTAGCACGAGTATTCGCATAGAACGGACCATAATTACCCGGAGCAAGCTGCAAAGAGCCATCCAAATTAACAGACACAGGCGTGGTTCCCAAGGTAATCTCTGGCAACTGAACAGAGGGCTTTTGAACCTCCACCTTTGTTTTTGTCGCTGCATAGACGCCATTTTGCTCTGTACAGAAAGTTGCGTAACGTAAAGCACCAACCACATAGGCATGCTCGCGCAGATTACAATTGTCAGAGACGTTTACATCACCATAAATCTTGGAGTCAACACCTAATTCTACATTCCCACCGACAACATTGCCCATGGCTTTAGAATTATCGCGAAAGTTAATTGTATTCGCAACAACAACGTAATCTAAATAATCAGATTCCGTCGGCTCAGCACCAGGCTTGCTGGGTGTAATAACGGTATTTCCACAGTCAAGGCAGTTAAGGCTTACATCAGAAAAATAAACAGATCCTACATTCTTACCAAAATTGAATTCCAAACGAGCATTACTTACATTACCAGAATTCATCTTAAAGGTCTTGGTAACTTCACGGCCATTCACAGTCGCTACAACTTCGCCAAACTCAGCAAAGGCATCGTAAGGGAAGCCATCTCTTCCTATACGGATTTCCGTATAATGACGAGAAGAAACACTCTGCAAAAAAAAACTTAAGTTCGTAGGTTTTATCCGCCTGTAGTTCTATATTTTTGCGGGTCAGCTGAACATTCCAATAGTCGGAACCACCACTAGTTACAGAAACTAGGCCATCACTGAATGTGGCATAGGCACCTTCGTAATTGGCTAGATTCCATTCTGAGTAGGGAAATTCAATAGCGAATACATCCCCAAAGAATACGCAAATAAGCGTAATCCAAATGTGGCATGAGTAAAATCTCATTCCCAAGTCCTCCTAACAATTTCAGTGTTTAAGTTAAAAATCATTTTTTCTCATGTCAATAAAACAGTGTCAGATAATCTTTTTTTTACAAACTCGCTCCCCACAAGGTGTTCGAAGGCAACAAGCCCACCAACTCCATCATGATGGACTACGTTTCTCCGGAACGTCTGGGCGCCCTCATCGCCATGTACGAACACAAGATCTTCACCCAGGGCGTTATCTGGAACATCAACAGCTACGACCAGTGGGGTGTTGAACTGGGCAAGCAGCTCGCCATGAAGATCCTCCCGGAACTGAAGGCCGACACTGAACTCAAGCACGACTCTTCCACCAACCAACTCATCAACTGGTTCAAGAGCCACCAGGGTTAATTGTCACGCTTCGCGTGTCATCCTGAGCGAAGCCCGAAAGGGCGAAGTCGAAGGATCTAGCCATGCAAAACAACCCGTCCGGTTTTCGCTTTATACAAAAAACACACTTAATTTTTTCAAGTGTTTCGGAGACGACATCTAACGCTCGGGATGTAACATAGAAAGCACCCTATTTTTGTAAAAGGTACTTTGGTAAAAGGTTTGTAATTTCAACAAGCGAACTAAAATTCATTACTTGAATACAGACGTCATCAAAAGCGAATCACTTCGTCCATACTGGTCTGTATATTTCAAAGTCCAATGAACAGTTGTGTCAACTTTCACAGGTTTAAAGTTCTCACTAATTAAGCGATAGCCATAGTTTTTTAAACGGGGCGGATAGTACTTGAGTTCATAAACATCTTCATTAGACGGAGGTGCTATATAAACTTCCCCAGGCTTTCGAACAGAACAAACCTCTACGCTATCCACCGAATCCGGTACCATTGAATGTTCAAGGCAATCCGCAATATTTTTACCTTCGCAAGCACTTCTTGCGGAATCTAAATTTGCAGTCCAGTAAAATCCTTTAAATTCCGGACTGTATTCAATAAGTTCGGGAGCAAACGGATTATTTCCCACTACCTCAAGTTGATAGTTGCTAAAAATAGAGTCTAGAATCACTCCGCATCGACCCATAGGAATCTCGGCAAATATTTTTTTCGCCCAAAGCGTATCAAATGCAGGAACATCTGCTGCAACCGTGGTCGCGTCATAAGACTTTTTCGAATAGTTAATCTTAATTGTATCGCCACGATATTTCGTCGTATCAAAACGCACCTCGTATCCTTCACAGGAATAAAAGCCTTTTTCCATTACACAAGCGTCTACGGTATCCGCCGGATATTTTAAAATATTAATGGTATCCAAGATTCCCCATGTATTTTTCTGGATAAAGCTGTAAACCGTAATCGTAGATCGATTATCTACCCCTGATTCCGAAGGAGACTCAGAGCAGGCCACAAGCGTCCAAGCAAGAAGTAAAAAAATAAGGAGACTCATACCTACTAAATATAA
This sequence comes from Fibrobacter sp., assembly GCA_024399035.1. Lineage (GTDB taxonomy): Bacteria > Fibrobacterota > Fibrobacteria > Fibrobacterales > Fibrobacteraceae > Fibrobacter. The sequence continues at coordinate 31,824 of JAKSID010000029.1, forward strand.
GACATTCTGTCGTGACTCTACTCTCTATTTTCTATCTTATACTCCATGAACGAGACGAAGTATTTGGTAGGGCTCGTTGGCCCCGAGGCCCTGGAAGCCGCAGAAAAAGACCCTTTCCACCCTGTCCGCCTGGACCTGGAATCCTGCGGGGCACTGGAAATCCGTTACGACTTTTTTGACACCGCTCTTTGGCCCAAGCTTTCGGAACGGGTTCGCAAGATTGCCCCCAGGCAGCTGCAGATCGGCACCATCCGCCTCAAGCACGACGGAGGAACCTTCGACGACGCCCGCGCCGTGGAACGCCCGGAACTGTGGAAGGATATCCTGAATGCCGCCGAAGTGCCGGAATGGCTTGACCTGGAAAGGGACTACCTCAGGGATTACGAACAACTTAACGATAAAGCCCTGCGCCGCAAGGTGGGTATCATCATCTCCGAGCACAACTTCACCCGCGTCCCGAACGAGCAGGAACTGGAAGCCTTCGCCAAGGACGTACAGCGCTTCAAGGCCGGCGGATTGAAGATTGCCGCCATGAGCAACTCGGAAAGCGACTGCGACCGCCTCTACAAGTTCATCAAGAAGCAGGCAAAGAACTTCAAGATGTTCGCCGCCTTCGGGATGGGCGAAACCGGCAAAGTCAGCCGAATCTGGTCCCTTAAGGAAGGCGCAAACCTGACCTACGGAGCCATCGGACGCGCCGAAGCACCCGGTCAAATTGACGTTTCTACCATGAAAAAGGCCCTGGATCAGCTGGATTCCATCAATTCAGAATTTGAATTATTGGCGTTTTTGAGCAGATTTTAAGGTTTTTTCTTATTTTCATAATACAAAAACTTTGCCCCCCTCCTAAAAACGGATATTATTTGCTAAATATCGTTTACAGATAATTTCATAAGGAACAATAAGATTATGCGTCTTTCCGAAAGGTTTGTAGACAATTGCATCTTGATCAACTCTTCTAGTACGACCAAGGAAGCAATCCTGAACGAACTGGTAGACACTCTCTGCAGTGCCTACAAGCTGGATCATCGCGACGAGATTTTTGATGCCGTATGGAATCGTGAACAGAGCCGCTCCACCGGTATCGGTTGCGGTCTGGCCGTCCCCCACGCCAAGATTGACTACGTCGACCGTATGTGCATGGTGGCTGCCACCATCGAAAACGGCCTGGACTTCGCTTCCTTCGATGGCGAACCGGTCTACTTGATCATCCTCATCGTGAGCCCGGGCAACACCGTCGGTCCTCACCTGAAGGCCCTGTCCTCCGTCAGCCGTCTCCTGGCCGATGGCGGTGTCCGTAAGGATCTGATTGCCTCCAAGACCCCGGCTGACTTCCTCACCATCCTC
>JAKSID010000003.1 GCA_024399035.1 Fibrobacter sp.
CGTTAGGAGGCGGAATGACGACAGAGAACGGTTCGCCCTTACCGCTAGGTGCAAAACTATTTTTGTCAGCCCAGGTCTGGTGCCAGCGGGCTTCAACTTCTGAAGAATTATAACGTGTTTCCATAGTATCTTACTTCCACAAATAATTTCTTAATGTGGGCAAATTTAGAAAAAAGGTTCAACCCTTCGTTGTTCAGACGATTAAAAATCTACCAGAACAGGTTGTCGATGGATGTTCCTAACGCATCGGCAAGCTTCTTTGCCATCTTCCTGCCAATAGGATCCTTGCCACGCTCCATGGCGGAAACCTGCTGTTTTGAAATTCCTGCGCGATCAGCAAGTTCCTGTTGGGTAAGACCGAAATTTTGACGAAGACTTCGAAGATTTTCCGCAGGTGTCATTTGCTGGCGAATTTCTTTGAACCAGTCTGATTCTAGAGCGTCCTCTGTTGGATCATCCTCGCGGATTAAAGTTTTTGGATATGCGACTTTAATCATGTCGATAAGCCAGGAGGGAACGCTTTCTCCTTTGATGATGAACTTGACGGCTTCAGTGTTTTGCGTACGGGGCGCTTCCACGGCTACCAACATATGTTACCTCCACTTCTATTCCTGCTTGAGTCTCAATCCAACATGCAACCCATCTGAATGATAAGTGACAGTGGTGCGTTTGTGTCCCGGCAAGGATTCCGTAATTACTCCAGTTTTCCAGTACGGGACCTTTGTTTGCTAAATCCTGCAATAACATGGCGAAACGCTTTTGCTCGTGCATCGGCATTGACTTTGCAGATTTTAGGATGGATTTCTTTGTTATTACTTTCCAAGGCATAAAGTACCTTATTTCCTTTACCTTGTCAAGTAAATTTCTTTACTATTTTGTGTATACATCATTCCTCAATCGCTACATGCGTAAAAAGCGACGGTTTTGTGCTTCGGTTTTATTTATCAAAAAATGGTTTAAGTTCGGCGAAACATTTGCCTAAGCTTTGTAAGCGGCTTTCCTTTCGGCCACGGCAAGTTTGCGGGTGACCTTTCTCTTTGTACGAACTTTAGGAACCGCGATCATTTGAACATTTAGTGCGTTCAATACGCGTAAAATGGTGTCAAAACGGGGGTGGGCGTCTTCATCCAGCGCCTTGTAAAGACTTTCTCTGCCGAGGCCTGTTGCTTTTGCAATTTGAGCGATGCCGCGAGCTTTGGCTACGTATCCAATGGTCCTCAACAAAACGGTGCTGTCGTTTGACTGCAATGCGTCGCTGATGACTCCTGCGATAACCTCCTCGTTATCCAAAAGCTCTGATAAATCCAGCTTACTTGTTTTCATTTTGAATCGCCCTCCACATTTCCTTTGCCTTTTCAATGTCTCGCCGTTGTGTTGATTTGTCTCCACCACATAGGAGAATGATTACAACTTGTCCTCGTATGGCGTAGTAGAGCCTATATCCAGGTCCAACATCAAATCGCATTTCGGATATCCCGTCACCAATGTTTTTGACATCACCAAGATTTCCTAGTTCAACTCTCAATAATCGAGAGAATATTCTCTGCTTTGCCTGATTGTCCTTAAGGTTCGCGTACCATTTTGAGAAGGTTTCAGTTTTCTCTATTGAAAACATCTTAACCTCCTAAATGTATCTAATCGGATACAAAATGTCAAGTACATTACTTGTGTACTCATCGTTCCTCCTGTCGCTACATGCGTAAAAAGCGACGGTTTTGTGCACCAGTTTTGCTTAACTAAAAATCAGAAATCGGTTTGAAATCTGCGCGAATTTTGCTGCAATCAAATGTACATACAAACTTTTGTCACAAAGTGTCAAAATAGCGCTGAAAACTACAAGTTTGTTCCGAAAATTACCGAAAAAGTTCCAAATTTTTGCCGTTTTCGGCAAAAATACTTGACTTTGTTTTTTTTTGTTTACATTTGGTGATGTAAACAATGATGCCGTGTGGGTGGTTTTTGAACTCAAAGGAATCTTATGAATAAGAAAATAATCACGGCGCTATCTTTAAGCGCATTTTTGTTCGCTGCATGTGGTAGCGATGATTCCAGTAGCGCAAATGATAATGAAAAGAGCAGTAGTTCCGTTGCAGTAGAAGAATGCGACGAAGATGACTGCGATGAAGAACTTGATGAAAAAAGTTCTTCTAGTAAAAAGGGCGGTAGCGAATCCTCCGACTCAAAGGATGAAAAATCCTCTAGTTCCAGCGCTGAAGGTCCTTCAGTAGTCTCTAAAGGTGAAATCAAGGACTCCCGTGACGGTAAGGTTTACAAGACTGTAAAAATTGGTGCCCAGACCTGGATGGCAGAAAACTTGGCCTACAAGACCGCCGATAGCAAATGTTCCAGCGACGATTCTGATTGTAAAAATGGTCGTCTCTATCACTGGGCCGATGTCATGGATCTAGGGGTTGCCGCAAATACAAGCTCTGCCGCTCTGGTTATCAAGTCCAGGCACCAGGGCATATGCCCCGACGGTTTCCATGTGCCAAACAAGAAAGATTATGAAAAATTGTTTACCCAGCCTTGGGTAGACAATGTGTTCCGAAACTACTTTATTCGTGAAAACGGCAGGTACGAATACATTGACCATCCGACTGATGCGGAAAGTCTCGTATTCGGTAGTGATGAAGAATGCAAGATGATTCTTTCCGCAAATTCATCCTACAAAGAAAGTGACCTTAAGAGCTGCAACTTGTACAAGTTCAACGGTTCTTTGCATAAAAACGAAAAAAGCAACGTGGATTATTGGACCGCGTTGGAAAGTGGCGATGACAAGGCCCTTGGTGCAAGTCTGCTTAATGCAAAGTATGTGTTTGGCGAAAAGGCGTTTAGCAGTAAGTCCGACATGAATTACCTGCGCTGTGTATCTGATGAAGAACTGTGCGGTGGCAAGGAATTGCAAGACAATCAATACTGCTATAACGATAAGGTCTATGAAAAGGCAAAACCTAGCGATGGTGTCTGCGATGAATTCGCTGCCGATGATGCCCAGCTTGAGAATCGCTGCTATGGCCCTAAGGATAGCGAAGGGCTTGTCGCATATAGTCCTGTTAAATTCTTTGAAGATGGGGGTAGATTCTATCCGCTTTGTGGTGGAGAAAAAATTCCTGATGGCAAATTCTGTGCTGCAAATAAGCTTTATGAAAAGTGTGGTGGGAAAAGATATGATGTTGTATTTGAAACTTGTCTAAATAGTGAGATTGTTGATGCTTGTGGAGGTTCAGTTCTCTTAGAAACGCAATTCTGCTTTGAAAATAAAGTTTATGAAAAGTGTGGAGGTAAAGATTTTAATCCGGTAGAAAAAGGTTGCGTAAATGACAATATTATGGAAAAATGTGGAGACTCAGTTCTCCTGGATACACAATTTTGCCATGAAGGCAATATTTATGAAAAATGCGGTGGTGAAGATTACAATCCGGTAGAAGAGGGTTGTGTTGATAATGTGATAGTCCCTAAATGTGGCGGAAAAACTTATATTCCGAAAGACGGAATCGGATGTCAAGATGGCAAAATTGTTGTCATAAAGTATGGAGAACTTGTTGATGATCGAGATGGACAAATTTATAAGACTGTAAAGATTGGTGACCAAAATTGGATGGCAGAAAATCTGAACTTTGCAGATTCTTCAATGACTCCTAGCTTGAAGGGCAAGTCTTGGTGCTACGACAATAAGGTGGAAAATTGCGACAAGTATGGTCGCCTGTACACTTGGAGTGCTTCGATTGACTCCGTTGCGTTGGCAAAAGATGTTGATAATCCTCGGACTTGTGGTTTTGGTGCTGAGTGTGCGTTTCCGACGGTTGTACAGGGAATATGTCCTAAAGGATGGCATTTGCCTGATTCGGCAGAATGGCGAACTTTGTTGACTGTAGTTGGCGGCGAGCCAACGGTAGAATACGGACATGATACGTGGCACGAGGCTGGAAGAATGTTGAAATCTACTGATGGCTGGCAATATGGTGGTAACGGAACTGGCAAATCTGGCAATGGGTTGGATGCCTACGGTTTTTCAGGTCTCCCTGCTGGCTACAGGACCCAAGATGGTGGATTTTTCGAAGTCGGCATTGAAACTCACTTTTGGTCAGCTACGCAGCGGATTATAGAAGCCTATCATCAAACTTCTTACGTTGTGCGTTTGTACTCCGTCACGATGGCAGCTGAACTTCTCACTCGCTACATGAATAGGGGATATTCTGTTCGTTGTCTCCAGGACTCTAACTAAAATGGCGTAAGTTGAACCAACGTCGGGGCGGCATGGCTGCCTCGACTACTTTTTTGGATTTTTTATGTATGGTGAATGAAGAAAATGATTCTGTTCCTGAAAATAAGGGACTTAAGGTTGTTAGAGAACTGGACTTTAATAAGCAAAAGGACATTCTCAAAAAAATGAGCATAGAAAATTTTGGTGATGTTCAATCTTTTTTTGAAAAGATTAATCCGGATTACGACAAATTTTTAAAAGAAGAAAAACGATTTCATTTAATTGAAAGAAATATAAACGAAACGCCGGTTGGTTTAAAACCAATCGGCGTTTTTACGAAGTTTGCAAAACATTTGAATTCGAATTGCTTGTCCTAATGCACCACAATCTGCATGGTTTCTTTCAAGCTTGCGCTGCGGTAATGGACGATGTAATGTCCACGGGGCAGACGGTTTGTGTTGAAGGAGGCTAGGCCGTTTTTCTGAACAAGAACTTTGCCCTGCATGTCTGTGATGACGATGGCGTGGCCTGCAGTTTGTGCGAAGTTTAAAACACTTCCGTCCTTATGGATTGCCGAAACGTTGCCTGCAATGGTGACTCCGCGTTCAATAACTGTGGGGGTGTTGCTGCTGCTTGATTCCGGCTCCGATACACTGCTGGAACTTTCGGCAACATTGCTGCTGGAGGAGGCCACGACGGAACTACTTGAATTCTTGATTTCGGAACTGCTGGAGCTTTCGACAGGTGCGCTTGCCTCAAGTTTTGCCTGATAGGGAATGGTCTTGCCTTCCAGCAGCTTGTCGCTGGTGATGGTGGGTTCCGGATTTTCAGAAGCATCGATGTTCAGACCCTCAATCTTGCAGACGATTTCTTCGCCGGGAATCAAACCCTTCAGAGATGTTTCGCTGCGCTTGCCTTTGATGGTAACGTAGGCGTTGTGGTACAGCGGGGCGATGCCGATGTTCTTTACTGTTACGGAGGCAGAATTTTCGCTTACGGTGTATGCGGTAATTTCGAACTTGTAGCCCGCGAAGGAACTGGCTTCGTAGAGACGTTCCTTGGTGGCGTAGCTCCCGCGGGGAGAATCATTACCGATAACGTAAGTCATGTGGTACTTGCTGGCGGCCTGTTCCCAGGTGAATCCATAAAGTCCGTCGGGATTCAAGAATTCCTGCTGGTCCTTTTCAGTGTAGTAGCTGACTTCGCCGCCACCGGGTGCTGTTTTCCAGCGGTCCAGACCCATGGCCTTCCAGTCTCCTTCGTTGTTGCCGCCGCCTTGAGAAATTTCATGCTTGGCGTGCATAAAGGAATCGTCAAACAGTCCGAAATTCAAGGCCAGCAAATCGTCCCTTTCTACAACGGGAGAATACTGCTTGTCGGCCGCGTCAATGGAAACGCTCCAGGGCGTTTCTGTAAATTGTGCGGCCACGTGCTTCAGGAATTCAGCCTGGTAATCCTTTGTGGCGAAGTTGACGCCAAACTGCTTGGTGGTGCCGTAGATGTGGTACTCGCCCCAGTGTCCAAAACCCACTTGCACAAACGCGATTCGCGGGTCCTTGTCGTAGGCGGCTGCAAAGTCTGTATAGAACTGCTTGTAGAACCACATCAGCTCCGTACTGCTCCAGTCGGCGTAAAAAGTGGGGCCGTCGCCACCCGGGTTTTCGCTGAAGGTTTCCTTGTAGCCGTCCATTGCCTTTATGTATAAGGGAACTGCGGTGGCTCCCTTCACATTCTGGGTGCAGCCTGATGCGTTTCTAATGGTTTCGCTGGGATACTCGATGCGGAATCGCACAATGGCCTGGTGCCCGCGGCTAGCCACATCGTTCAGCATCTTTTCAAAGGAACTCCAGTCGTAATTCAGCTTGTCGCCTGTTTTTCCTGTGACCACGGCGCAGGGGAGGCAGTAGGAAAATTCCAGGGAAATCGCCCCCAGGTAATCCTTGCTGCTCTTGGCCTGATCAGGCCAGAACACGATGCCCTTCATTGGCTCCAGTGTTTCGATTGTCTTGTTCAGCGCAATGCCGCGATCCGCAGCGAAAGAAGATGCCACCAAGGCGGCACTCAAAAGAGAAAGTGTCTTTTTCATAATCCCATCACATCCAAGGCAAAATTGCCTATAACGTAATATATCCTATAATAAGGTTCTGGTCAAGTAAACTGTTGAAGACATTTTCTTTTGTCAAAATATTTTAGCCGAAAAAAGCGAATTTTTCTACATATGGCTGCATGAAAACAATAGAAGTGGTTGCTGGCGTTATTGTTGATGAATGTCCCGATGGTCCAAAGAAGTTCCTGGCGACCCAACGTGGTTACGGGGAATGGAAGGGTGGCTGGGAATTTCCCGGCGGTAAAACTGAACCTGGCGAAAGCCCGGAACAGGCCTTGGTCCGTGAATTAAAGGAAGAACTGACTGTAGACGTGGAAGTGGGGGAGTTCATTACCACGGTGGAACACGACTATTCAGAAAGGCATATCATCATGCACTGCTACTATTGCAAGGTTGTTTCCGGGGAGTTGACCCTGTTGGAACACGAGTCTTCCCGTTGGCTCTATGCCTCGGAACTTCGTTCTGTTGATTGGCTCCCCGCAGATATTGCGGTCGTGGAATGTATTGAACGAGATGCCGGCTTAATGGCTGCACATCATTAGCGACAAGATTCCTGCCAGAATCAGCAAAATTGGCAGGATTTTTAGCAGAATCACAATGAGACAGGCGTCGCCTGCACCGCCAACGCCAAACAATGCCAGAATCCCAAGAACTATAAGAAATGTGGATAACATGGTATTCTCCTTGTCATAGCTTAAAAATAGATTTTATTAGTGACAGAATATGACATTTTGAGGGGAGGGTGGTGTTTTTCAACAGAAAAACGCCTGTGTTGAAGTGGAGAAATGTGTGAATAATATCGGCATTTTCTATATTTAGATTCATAATGAAATTACCTATTGTATGTATCATTGGACGCCCCAACGTGGGCAAGTCCTCCCTTTTCAACCGCATCCTCGGCCGTCGTGCTGCCGTGGTGAGCGACCGCGATGGCGTCACCCGCGACCGTCACTACCAGGTTGCGAATTTCAAGGGACATGAATTTACCGTGGTGGACACTGGCGGATTTTTGCCGGATGATTCCATCGATGTTCTGGCCGACAGCGTTCGTACCCAGATTTTTAACGCCGTGGAAGAATCCGACCTGGTTCTGTTCATGGTGGATGTTCGCGTAGGTATTACCAAGCTGGACCAGCAGTTCGCACGCCTTGTCCGCAAACTGGACAAGAAAGTTATCCTTGTGGCAAACAAGAGCGAAAACGGCCAGGACCGTCAGGAAAGCTATGAGTTCCTGAAGCTTGGCTTTGGCCAGCCCCGCACAATCAGTGCTTTGACTGGTTACGCTTGCCTTTCCTTGCTGGATGAAGTGATCGAAGTGTTGCCCACTCCGGTTCGTGGTGAACGTAAGGAAGAACGTCCCATCAAGTTTGCAATTCTTGGCCGCCCCAACGCTGGCAAGAGCACCTTGCTCAACCGCCTCTTGAACGAGGACCGCGCTGTGGTTAGCGACATCCCGGGTACTACCCGCGATTCCATCGACTGCGATTTCGTTGTGGATGGCAAGAAGTTCGTCGTTACCGATACTGCAGGCCTCCGTAAGAAAGCCCGCGTAGAAGACGAAGTCGAAATCTTCAGTAACATGCGTACCTTGGAAAGTATCCGCCGTTCCGACGTTTCTGTTTTGATGGTGGACTGCACCCGCGGTCTCGAAGTCCAGGACTTCCGCATTATTACTGATATCCGTAAGGCCGGCAAGGGCTTGGTTCTTGTGTTGAACAAGTGGGACATTCTCCCCAACAAGACTGAAAAGTCCTTCGACCACATGGTGAAGGAAATGCTGGAACGCGAACCTATGTTGGAATACGTTCCTATCCTCTCCATCAGTGCCAAGGAAGGCCAGCGCGTTACCCGCGTTGTCCAGGCAATCCAGACCGTTTATGCAAACTGCCGTCGCGTTCTCGGACGTGACAACGTGGCAGAAGCCTTCGCTAGATTCATCGAAGAAAATCCGGTGCCTAGCCAGAATGCTCGCGTGGTCCAGCTGACCCGCGCCTGCCAGATCATGGTGGAACCGCCTGTAATCGCTATCGAAACCCGCACTCCGGATCTCGTTGCCGAATCTTACAAGCGTTACCTCCTCAAGAAATTCTATGAAGAATTCCAGCTCCAGGGAGCACCCCTCCGCTTGAACTTCGATATGAAATTAACCCTCAGAAAGGATGAAGAACTTGAACAGTTTACTGAGTCTTCCAATAGCGTACGTGTTGGGGGCGATCCCCAGCGCAATCTGGATCGCAAAACTCGCGAAAGGAAAAGAGTTTGATATTCGTGACTACGGTTCCAAGAACGCAGGTCTGACAAATACATTCCGCGTCTTGGGCTGGAAGCCTGCTCTTCCTGTGGTCTTCATGGACCTGTTGAAGGGCTTCTTCGGTCCCTTCATCGCTCTCAAGATGTGTGAAGCGCAGATGGCCGCCGGCGGTGCTGACTATACCACTTGGGTTCCCCTGGTTGCCGGCCTTCTAGTAATTCTGGGTCATAGCTACACTTGCTTCGCTGGCTTCCGCGGCGGCAAGGGCGTTCTCGCAGCTCTCGGCGTGTTCCTTTGCCTGTGCCCGGTAACCGCTCTTACTGCGTTTGGCGTGTGGATCATCTTCACTGTGGCTACTAAGTATGTTTCTGTGGGTAGTATCGCTGCCTGTACTGTCCTTGCGATTCTTCCCGTGATGAAGTATTGCGGTTTGCCCTATCCGGTGTACGATAACATCACCTTACCGCTGATGATTACCTGCATTGTTACGGGTGCGTTCATCATCATCAAACATAGGGCGAACATCAAGCGCCTGATGAACGGCACCGAAAACGGTTTCGGCAGCAAGCGTAAAACGCCCAAGGCATAAAAAGCGCAAAAAAGTACTTTGCCGCAGTTATTTTATATAGATTGTCTATAAAAGAGGTTTAATTATGAAAGTTACAGTTTTAGGTACCGGTGGCTGGGGTCTTACCCTGGGTCAGGTGATTTACGAAAATAAGAACGACATTACTTTTTGGACCAACTCCCAGGCCGAAGTAGATCTTCTTTCTACCGAACATCAGTACAAGGACAAGCTCCCCGGCGTGATTTTCCCGGCTGATTTCAAGTACACTACCGACATGAATGCTGCTCTTGAAGGTGCAGAAATGGTCATGATCGTGGTGCCGTCCCAATTTATGGGTGGCGTTGCAGAAAACTTGGGTAAGTGGACTCCCGAAAAGGGTAAGGAACCGGTTGTGGTTTGCGCTACTAAGGGTATTCTCGAAGGCACCAACCAGCTCATGAGCGAAGTTCTCTTGGAAAAGGTTCCTTGGCTCACCGACGACAAGATGGTTGCCTTTAGCGGTCCGTCTCATGCTGAAGAAGTTAGCCGTCACGTGCTTACCGCCATTGTTGCCGCTTCTACCAACGAAGATTCTGCAAAGCTGGTCCAGAAGGCTATGAGCTGCTCCTACCTCCGCGTTTATACTTCTACCGATATCATCGGTGTGGAACTTTGCGGTTCCGTGAAGAACGTGATTGCAATTGCTTCCGGCGTGCTTTATGGCATTGGCGCCGGCGACAATACTCGCGCTGCTCTCCTTACTCGTGGCCAGGCAGAAATGTGCCGCTTGGGTAAGGCCATGGGCGCTCAGCCCGAAACCTTCGCTGGCCTTGCCGGCATGGGTGACTTGATCGTGACTTGCCTTTCTCAGCACAGCCGTAACCGCTATGTAGGCGAACACATCGGTAAGGGCGAAACCATCGATCAGGTCCTTGGTGGCATGAAGATGATTGCAGAAGGCGTTCCCACCTGCCGTAGCACTAAGGCTTTGGCCGACAAGCTTGGCGTTGAAATGCCTATCGTCAATGCTGTCTACGACCTTCTTTTCGGTGGCAAGACCGTGAAGGAAGTTTTCGACGAAATTTGGGGCCGTGACCTGAAGGCCGAAAACTGGAATTAATCTTTTTCAAAAAGATTTAAAAAGAAGGATGCGTTTCGACGCATCCTTTTTTTTGTGGCTTATTTTTCAAAGGAATCCTTGCCCTTAAGCATGGCGAAGGCAATGGCGCCTTGTGCAGCCTGGAACAACAGCGGCAAGTAGCTAAACAGGGTAGAGGCCAGAACCACTTCGGCGGGGATTCCCAGGAGTCCTGTGTACAAACTAACCTGAACGTTTTCGCGAACACCGATGCCGTTGATGGAAATGGGCAACATGGTAAAGGTCACCATGATTGTGGTGAAAACGGTGATGATGGCGATGTCCACATCAACGCCCATGGCTTTGAGATAAGCCCAATGGATAATGATGGTCACGATCTGCAGCCAAACGGAATCTAGTCCAGAAAGGAGAAATTCCTTTTTGTGTCCACGATAGACGCAGAAAGCGTCTTGCAGCTTCAGCAGAAAAGGAATCTTGGCGGTAAGTTTTGCGGGCAACTTGACTTTGTCAGAGAAAAGGCCTGCGAAAATGACCAGCACTGCAATCAGGGCCACTGCGCTTACCGTTGCCACATAGCCTGCGGGAATATCGTACTTGGCGGCAACGAATGGCAATGCGATAAAGAAACTGAGGAACATGGCCAAAAGGCCCATGACTCTTGAAATTACGATGGCCGCTACAGAATTGGCGGTGTTTCCAAATCGCTTGCCAAAAGCAATGGTCTTAACAGCATCGCCTCCGAAACCGCTGGGCAAAAGGTTGTTAAAAAAATAACCCAGGGCGATGTAGGAATAGAAGGTCTTGAAAGGAACTTTTTTGCCTTCGTCCAATAGCAGGCCTCGCCAACGGTTGGCCTGGATTGCCATAAGCACTACGGTCAATGCGAAAATCAGCAAAAGCCATGGAAGGGCTGCTGGGGTCCACTGGGCCAAGGCTTCGGTCAGGGGGACCTTGCTAAATACGTAACCAAGGCCACCCAAGGTAATCAAAACCTTGAGCGCAGTCTTCAAAAACTTCTTTTTTCCTTGATTCATGGCTTTAATTTAGCATTTTGCGTTTGTAAAGAGTTCTCGGATTTGCTTTTGATTGTGCGTAATTATATATTTATACGTACAAATTTAGAAGGTTAGGTTATGAATTTCAATTTAAAAAATCAGGGTGCCAGAAAGTGCCTAGCTGTTGGCTTGGCTGCCTTTGGTTTGATGGCTTGTTCCGACGGTGGCTTTGACAGCCTTGAAGAAACCTTCCGCGGAGAAGGCTATGTTCCGCCCTTTGCCAGCGTAACATTGGACGAAATGCCCCTGTATGCTCGTACGGTAGTTTCTACTTGGAAGATGGCCGAAGATGAGGAAACCTTTTCTGAACCTGTAAAATCTGTTTTCGTTGAAAACAATTTTGCTGTTGAAGCAGACGCTTACCTCGAAGACGAAAACGATAATATGACATTGGTTTCTGCCGGTGTTGACGGCGATCAGGATGCCTGGGCTCTTCGTGTAGAAGATGGCAAGGCCGTTTTTGCCTGGCGTGAAGGCTCTACAGAAGATCAATGGTACAAGATTGTTGCAGAAGATGCCCTGGATGCTAAGGATACTATTACGGTTCGTGCCGAACGCTACGGTAGCCTTACGGTTCTTTATGTGAATGGCTCTATTAAAGCCGCTGCTGAATCATCTGCTGCCATCAAGAACATGAATGGTAGCTTTACCATCGGCTTTGACCCTTCAGAAGAATCCGAAAATATGTCTGGCCGTGTGCATTGTGTTCGCTTCGATATGGTTCGTGATATCAAGAATGATTTCGACGAAATAACTTTGGACCCCGAAGACGTTGAAACTGATGCGCCCCTGGCCATTGATCCGGTGGAAAAACCGGGTAAGGATATCGTGATCCCGTCTATGGCAAGGTGGATTGCCACCTGGGAATTTAACGATGCGTCCAACGTAGGCAAGGATTTTATGGGCAATGGCCACACTGCAAAAGCTGGCGAAGGCCACGTGAATGCTGATGATGGTGTCGCTTATTTTGATGGTCAGTCTGGTTTCGAGGTCGCTTTGACATCGGATTTGAAAATCAATTCCTTTGTTGTTGAAACCCGCGTTAAGCCTACGGCTAATGGAACTATGAAGAACATCTTGGTGGCAGAGCCTCCCGGACGTTATGGCGATGGCTGGATGGTCCGTGCCGACAATGGTTACTTGACGGTTCACTTCAGAGACGAAGACGCTAGCTATACGGATTGGACTGTATTCACCGGCGAAAAACTTAGCCTTAATGAATGGAATGTGATCCGTGTAGAACGCTTGAACGGCGCTGTCAAAGTTTTCCAGAATGGAAAGTTGACCATCGATGAATCTTACTCGGGCGATGTAAGCCAGCTGACTTACAACTGGGGTATTGGCTATGATGCCATGGAACAGGCTTATCATGATCGATATTTCGAAGGCTATGTTGATTACATCCGCTTTGGAACTTTGGACAAGATGACCGAAGGTTCTTTGGTTGCGCAATCTCCTTATGTTCTTTTGGCTGACTGGGAATTCGACGCACCGGACTTTATTGGCCTGGATAAGATTGCCAATAACACCACGCACGATGTGTATGGTACAGAAATCGTAGATAACGCTCTTGTTCTTGATGGCAAGTCTGGAATCGCCTTGCCGCTGACCAAGACTTTCCTGCGTAATGAATTCGTGGTGGATGTTCGCTTGAAACCTGCATCCTTTGGCAAAATTCAGAATGTGCTGGTTGCAGAGCCTCCTGGACGTTTCGGCGATGGCTGGATGATTCGTGTGGACGATGGAAAGCTTCGGATTCACCTTCGCGATAGCCGCACTCATGGAATCGAATGGCAGGTCTTTACAGGCAAGGAACTGCAGCTTGACGAATGGACTGAAATTCGTGTTATTCGTACAGCCAATGCAATTCAAGTTTACCAAGATGGCGAGCTGACAATCGATGAAAACTGCGAAGGCGATGTGTCCCAGCTGGAATATGGCTTGTCTATCGGCTTTGACGGTATGGACCAGGAAAACAACCAACGCTTCTTTGATGGTCAAATTGACTACATCCGCTACTACGGAATGCGTCAATAGACCTTTGCAAAATTGTATATTTAAGCGGAGCCTACGGGCTTCGCTTTTTTTGCTTTAGGCTTTGCAGAAGGTTACAAGATGAATATTGATGTTGGAATTATTAACTATAACGGTGGCGATGAATTGACCAAGTGCGTTCGCAGTCTGGTGATGCAGACTGTGCCTGTTCGCGTATTGGTTTTGGATAACGCATCCTCCGATAATTCCATTGCAATGCTTAAAAGTTCTGGCCTTCGCGTAAAGATTATTCAGAGCGACAAGAACTTGGGTTATGCTGGCGCCTGCAATCAGCTTCTGGCCAGCATGAATTCCGACATTCAGGTTCTTTGCAATATGGACCTGGAGTTTGAAGCTAGCTGGGCTGAACAATTGCTGGCCTGCTTTGCAAGGCATCCGGAGGCTGGCTCTGTGGCTAGCTTGGTGATGGAAAAGAGCGGCGTGGTGAATGCGGTTGGCGTTCAGTTTGGCCCGGATCTTTTCGCTAAAAATGAGGCCAGCGGCTTGGATATTTCCGAGGCGGACGTTCGTGAAAAGGAAGTGTTTGGATGTTATGGCGCTGTGATGAGTTTCCGCAAGGAAGCCGCAGAGGCTGCCGGCCCTATGGATGCAAGTTTCTTCTTGTTCTTTGAAGAAACGGAATGGTATTTCCGCCATAACCTTGCTGGCTTCAAGACGATTTTCTGCCCCAACGCCAAGGTGTTCCACGAACGCTCCATGACCACGGTGCGTTACTCGCCTCGCAAGTTGTACTACTCCGAACGCAACCGTTTACGTTCTGCATTCCGCTTGCTTCCGGCGGTTGAAATCCTTAAGCTTCCGGTTTATGCAGTCAAGCGTTACTTGTCGATGGCAAAGGGTGTTCCCGGCCAGTCTGGCGATGGCAAAAAACTTTCCAAGGCTTCTATTTGCGGAGCTTTGGCAAAGGCTTGGGGCGAAGCTATCTTTATGCTACCCAAAGAATTAGCTACACGTAGCCGCTACGAAAAACAGTTTGGCGGCGTTAGTTCCAAGGTCAAAAAAATTACAGAAACATATTTTTTGAAATAGTTTTTGACAAACTGAAAACAAGAGATGATTACCTTTTGCAGGTAATCATTTTTTTTGGAATTTTTAAATTTAGACTATGGCTTTTGTTCACCTCCAGACTCATTCTGAATTCTCTGTTTTGCAATCGTCTGCCCGCTTGGACGATATTCTTGCAGCTGCCGCCGATGATAACGCTCCTGCAGTGGCCCTTACGGACCACGGCGCCATGTTTGGTATTCTTGAAATACAGACCCGCGGCCAGGGCTTGAACAAGAAACGTAAGGAAAAGGGCCTTCCTCCCGTAAAGACAATTTACGGATGTCACATTTACGTGGATACTCCCAGCGCAACGCCTAAGGATACCACCACCTACGAACGTTTGACCCTTCTTGTGGAAAACGAAAAGGGCTACTATAACCTGCTCCGTATTGTGAGCTTCCGTTACGAAGACGGAGACCGTTGGGCTGAAATTCCCTCTGTTCCTCTGGAAACTGTGGAACAGTTCAAGGAAGGCGTCATTGCCATTGCCGGTGACTTTTTCAGTAAGTATGGCACGAGCGTTGCCTCGGGTAGAAATTCCGCCGCCCGCGAATACATGGAACGCTTGGACAAGATTTTCGATCACGACCATCTTTACTTTAGCGTCTGTGATAACGGGGTTCCGCAGCAAAAGCTGGTGAACGATTATACGGTCCAGTTGGCAAACGAACTTGGCCGCGAAATTGTTGCGGTAGGCGACATCCATTATATTAAAAAAGAGGATTCCCAGGCACATCGAATCCTGCGCTGTATCTCTACCAAGACCACATTAAACGATACTCCCGATAAGCGATTCCCCACAGAAGGTTTCTATTACAGAACCGAAGCCGAAATGCGCGATTTGTTCGGTAATATTCCGGGCGCTATCGAAAATACCGTAAAGATTGCAGATCGCTGTAACTATACCGTTAAGACGGGTATCGGCGATGAATTCTGGCCCCGATTCAAGATTCCTGATGATTTCTTGGCTGGTGAAGAATACCAGAAGATTAAGGCCATCATGAAGGCCGAATACGATGCGGAATATCCTGTGATTCTTGAACGCGAAACCAAGGGTTACGCCAAGGATAAACGCAAAAAGGTTCAGGCCACCTATTGTGCCGATAAGGGTATTGAACCCGACGCCTTGACCGACGAAGATAAGGCCGAAATCGAACGACTTTCTGCTCCGGAACTGTATACCGAAGACGACCAGAAGGCTATTGCCAAAGCCGTCCATCGTTGGTGCAAGCCCGGTTCTGATTCCGATATCTACATCATCCATCTTTGTAATGGATTCTTGAAGTGGCGTTTCCCCGATGAGGACTTTAAGTTCCCGGAACACGAGACCGATGTGGGCAAGCGCATGTACAAGGAACTGAACTGTATCCGAAACATGAATGTTGCGGGTTACTTGCTCATTGTGTGGGACTTCATTAACTGGGCCCGTAACAATGGTATTCCCGTGGGCCCGGGCCGTGGTTCTGCAGCAGGCTCCCTGGTTACTTACATCATCGGTATCACGGACATTGACCCCCTCAAGTTCGACTTGCTTTTCGAACGATTCCTGAATCCGGAACGTGTGTCCATGCCTGATATCGATACGGACTTTGCAGACCGTGACCGTGGCCGCGTGATTGATTACGTGACTCAAAAGTACGGCAAGGAATGCGTGGGCCAGATTATTACTTATGGCATGCTTAAGTCCAAGGCTGTGATTACCGACGTGGCTCGCGTTCTTGGTTTTGCCCCCGGCGAAGCAAAGGTGATTACCAAACTGTTTCCCCAGCGTACTTTGAACTTTAGTTTGAAGCAGGCTTGGACCGGTAAGGATAAGAAGGGCAACGTGCTGGAACCGGAATACAGCCCGGAACCGTTGCAGGCTATGATCAATAGCCGAGCTTCTTATCAGAACCTTTGGAATATCGCCCTGTCGCTAGAAGACTTGCCCCGCCAAACGGGTGTGCATGCTTGCGGTGTGGTGATTACGCCGACTCCTATTTACAACTTGGCTCCCTTGTATCGTGCTGCCGCCGAAGATACACCGGTGGTGATGTACGATAAGCACTACGCAGAAGATATCGGCCTTCTGAAGATGGACTTCCTTGGTCTCATCAACTTGTCCATCATTCAGGACACCGTGAACATGGTGAAAAAGAATCGCCAGATCGAAGTGGACATGAGCCACATTCCTTTGGACGATAAGGAGACCTTTGACCTTCTCAGTAAGGGTATGACTACTACGGTGTTCCAGTTCGAATCTCCGGGTATGCAAAAGTATCTGCGCGAACTGAAGCCCAACCGTATTGCAGACTTGATCGCTATGAACGCCCTGTACCGTCCGGGTCCTATCGATCAGATTCCCCACTTTATTGCCCGTAAGCAGGGCCGTGAAGAGATTGACTGTTATCATCCGGATTTGGAAGAGGTGCTGGGTGAAACCTACGGCGTTATTGTGTACCAGGAACAGGTGATGAAACTGGCCCAGATTCTGGGTGGTTACTCTCTGGGTGGTGCTGACAATATCCGCCGTATTATGGCTAAGAAGATGCCGGAAAAGATGGATAAGCTTACTCCGGAATTCTTTGCCAAGTGCGAAGCTCGCGGTTATGACCATGCCATGATTCAAAAGGTGTGGGACGCAGTGCTTCCGTTCTGCGGCTACGCATTTAACAAGAGCCATGCTGCTGCTTATGCTTATGTGGCTTACCAGACCGCTTATCTAAAGACCCATTATGGTCCTGAATACATGGCTGCTTCCATGACTTCCAAGATGGGTAAGACCGAAGATATCGTGACCATCATTCTGGAATGTAAGCGCCTGGATATTGAGGTGGTTTCCCCCAATATCAATGCCTCCATGGGTGTGTTTACTGCCAATAAGGAACATCAGATTTTGTTCGGCTTGGCTGGTATTCGTGGTGTGGGTATTGGCGTTGTGGAAGATATTGTGGCTGAACGTGAACGCCGCGGCAAGTTCAAGGACTTGTTCGACTTTACAAAGCGTGTGGCTGAATATCAGGGCGAGCAAAAAGAAAAGCGCGCTCCCATGAATAAGCGTTTTGTAGAAAGCTTGATTATGGCTGGTGCCTTGGATGAATTCCCGGGTAGCCGCGCCGTATTGATGGCTTCTGTGGACCGCGCCTTGGAAGTGGCCGCCCGTTGTCAGGAAGATCGCGACCGCGGTCAGATTTCTTTGTTCGACTTGGGCGGAGGCGCTCCTGCAATGGATAGTTCTGCCGAAGTTCTTGAAGAAGCCGAAGAATGGACCGCCATGGAAATGCTGAATAAGGAACGTGATGTTCTTGGCTTGTTCCTGTCGGGCCATCCTTTGGATGAATTCCGCCCAGAACTGCAGGGCTTTACCAGCTGCTCTTTGGCAGATGATGAACTTTCCAAGCACCTTGGCGATACCGTTATCGTAGGTGGTGTGGTGACTTCCTTGAAGTCTTTTGAAACCAAGCGTGGCGATACTTTGGGCTCCGGAAACATTCAGGACTTCCATGGTGATGTGGGTATTTTCTTTAAGAAGGATACCTGGGAACAGCTGCGCGATTCTGTTGCGCTTGATGACCGCGTTCTGGTGAAGGGCGTTCTAGAACAGCAACGAGATCGTGATGAAAAACAGGTTATCGTCGAAGAGGTCGTGCAGTTGGATCGCGTTCGTTCTAGCATGGTTTCTCACATTCACATGAATATCTATTCAGGACAGGTAACGGAAGAATTCGTAGAAAAATTGTCCGAAGTGATGGAACGTTATGCACCCTTTGACGAAACGGAACATGCCTGTGAACTGATTTGCCACGTGGAAACGGAAGCTGGCTTCGTCCATATTTTGAACCTGAAGAAGAATAAGGTGGTTTATACTCCGGAATTGTTCCAATACCTTCGTAAGGAAATGGGCGCTTCAAAGGTCTGGGTGTCGAACCGTGCAAAGCGGTAAGCCATACATTCTTTTCTGTGCAGGTGAAGATTCTGGAGACTGCATCGGGGAAGGCCTGGTAACGCAGGCCATTGCCGCTTGTGACCACCTCCAAACATCCTTTGAAATTCTTGGGGCCGGCGGCATCCGTATGCAAAATGCTGGCCTTCGCCCGTTGGTAAATTTTGAGACGCTTCCGGTTTCTGGCTTCGGCGATGTATTGCCAAAGTATTTTGCTCTTCGCAAATCCTACAAGATTCTGGAAGATGCGTTAAAGTCGGAACTGTGCGTGGGCCTTGTGGCTATTGACTATCCCGGCTTCAATATGAAGCTGGTTGCACTGGCGAAAAAGTTAAACAAGCCGGTTTTGTATGTGGCCCCGCCTCAAATCTGGGCTTGGAAATCTCATCGCGCTAAACTGTTTGCCAACAGTTCTAAAATCCAATTGGCAACGTTTTTCGACTTTGAAGTAGATGCCTACCGACAAGCAAGTTGCAATGTGGTGAAAACCATTCATCCCTTTGCTCAACTGGTTTCGGAAAGTTCCGATGTTCACCGTTCAAAAAAGATTTTGCTTTTGCCGGGCAGTCGAAAAAGTCAGGCTTTGAGAAATATTCCGGTATTCTTGAAATCCGTGCAGAAGGTTTTACAAGATCCCCAGTTTGCAGATTTTGAAATTGTCTTGTTAGCTGCCCGGGATTCCTTGGTTTCGGCTTTTGAAAAAATAACGAGATTGCCTGTAATGGTTTCTCCAAAATCTGCGGCAGAACGAAGAGAACTGTTTAGGAATGCCGCTTTTGCAATTGCAGCGCCGGGGACGGCTACGTTGGAGTTGGCCTTATCGGATTGCCCCACGGTGGTCTGTACCAAGCCAGATTTTTTGACGATGCAATTGGCTAAGCGCTCGGTAAAAACAGAATATTTCGCCTTGCCGAATTTGCTTCTTAAAAAACAAATTTTCCCAGAATTTATCTTTCGGAAATTTGACTCTGCGATAATCTGTGCTGTTTCGGATGCCATAAAAAAAATGACAGCGTTGCCGCCATCATTTTCAAAAGAAATTTTAGAAGAACTAAAGTCAGATTACAACTCCGAAAAGTTAATGTCTGAATTTCTTGCTCAACTCATCTAAGGAGATTCGCATCAGGGTGGGGGTACCGTAGGGCGACTTGAGCGGTTCTTCAGTTGCCATTAACTGCCCAACCAGAGTTGCCATTTCTTCGTTCTTCAACTTATCGCCGGCCTGGTAAGCATTGGACTTTGCCCATGCCTTTGCAATAACGTCTTGAACCTTCACCATATCGCCGCTTCCGTCGTTACGTTCGCCGATGCTGTCCAAAAAGTCCTTGACAGCCTTGATGGCGCGGGAAAGCGGTAGTGCCTTAGGAATAGCGCGAATCTGGTAGGAGTCGCCACCAAAGGGTTCGATGTAAAATCCCAAATGCTTGAACTGGTCTTCGACGGTCTTTAAAACTTCAATCTCAATTTTTGAAAGTTCCAAGAATTCCGGGAAAATCAATTCCTGACTATCCAAGTCTAAACCGTTGCGCAACGTGTCCAGGGCTTGTTCGTAAAGGATTCTGGAATGTGCTGCGTGCTGGTCGATGACTAACAATCCGTTCACGTCTTCGCCAGCGATATAGGTGTTTGCAATTTGGAAGAATGCTGGCGGAACCCATACCGTTTCCTTGACGGGTTCCTGCTTGAATTCGTTCTCCAGAGAAATGATTTTGCCGGCTTCGGGCTGGCTGAACAAATCCTGCGCTACATCGCTTACGGGCTTGCTGGACTTAACGGGCGTAAAGGCCGGCTGAGTAAAAGCAGGGGGCACAAAGGTCGGCGCATTCCCAGCTGGCGCATTCCCAGCCGGTGCGGTAAAACCGGTTTCGTAGTTTTGTGCGGGCTTTACGTCGCTCATCCAAGAGGGAACAACTTCGTCTTGTTCTCTACCCAGTTCTTCTTCAAGATTGATAAAGGGTGATTTTGCTTCAAGATCGTTCTTGAAAGTTTCGCGAATCGCGTGAGAAACCACAAGGAAAACCAAGTTGCCGTTTGCAAAGCGAACTTCTCTTTTTGCAGGATGGACGTTGACGTCGAATTCCATATCCGGCATGTCCAGGAACAGCACAGAAACCGGTTTGCATTGGGCTCCATAGGGCTCGTAAGCCTGGGTTACTGCCTTGCTCACCATCTTGCTTTCGATGGGGCGGTTGCGGATAAAAAGGAACTGATGGTTTCTTTTGCCGTTGGTTTCGGTGGTGGGGGAGACAAAACCCCAAACGTGAATGCCAGCTTCTGTATAATCAACAGGCAAAAGAGCTTTGGCGATTTTTGAACCAATGGCTTCTGCAATGCGGCTGCGCAGTTCGCCGGGTACGCCTGTAAAAACGGTCTTGTCGGCAACCTTGTAGTCAAAGCGGATTTCGGGGTGGGCGATGGCGGTCTTAAGAACCACTTCAAAAATTCGGGTTCCTTCGGCAGTTTCGCTACTCAAGAAAGTTCTACGTACCGGCGTATTAAAGAAAAGATCTTCCACCAGGAACGTGGTGCCTCGGCTGGCCTGAACATCCTGTTTTTCTACCACATTTCCGCCGCTCAAAATAATGCGACCGCTGTCGCCTTCGTCGGTGGCGCTAGTGATGGTCAATTTGGAAACTGCGGCAATAGAGGCCACGGCTTCGCCACGGAAACCGTTGGTCTGCAAGTGGAAAAGGTCGTCTGCGTCAAAAAGTTTGGAGGTGGTATGCCTCAGGTAGCAAAGATCCAGGTCTGCGGCGTTCATGCCCTTACCATTGTCTGTGACTTGAATCTTTTTTTTGCCGCCTTGTTCAATAGATACCTGAATTCGGGTAGCACCAGCATCAATGGCGTTTTCAATAAGTTCCTTTACAGCGGATGCAGGACGCTCAATAACTTCGCCTGCAGCGATTTTATTGATGATTTCGTCGGATAATAAATGGATTTTTGCCGAATTCATATGTAAAATATAGACAAATACAATAACGTTTAGTTTTTTTTTGCTAAATTACGCATATAGTGTGGTTGGTATCTTATAAAAAGTAATTTGACCACAAAATGTGAGGTAAAAAGTGCTTTCTAATCTGTTTCTTCAATTAACTCATATTGAGCTATTGATATCGTACCCGGTCAAGGATATTCTGTCCTTGGTTAAGCGCGATCCTAGAATCGACGTGAAAATGCTTAACGATATTTATTTTGAAGATTCTTTCGTTGATGAGAGTTCTCATCGTCTGATGATGAATAGCGTCGTATCTTGGTTGTACGACCGCGGCGAAAATCCGGATGCTTTTGTCCAGCACATCATTGATCGCTGTGCAACCTTCGAAGCAATTCCTGCTCGTAGTGTCTTGCGTTCTTATCTGCCTTACATTTCTCAGTTCTACGCTACCGAAGACGTCCGTCAGCTCTGCCTGGACATTATTCCTAAGCGCTATACTTTGCTCAAGTCTCCCAAGTTCCTCCGTCGTGACTTGGTTGATGGATACCGTAAGGAATTTTTCTCTTTCCGTTTCGACACTCCGGGTGCTCTGGTTACCAACCCCATGCGCTGGTTCAACGGCCTTGTTCAGATTGGCCCCATCCTTTTGAATACCCATCCTTACGAATGCATGGAATTCAAGGCATCCCAGACCTCCTTTGTTGAAGCTCTTGAAAATCGTGCCACCGCAGAAAAACGCGATGACGAATGCGTTTACGTCAATGGTCGTAAGGTTGCCGTTTATGCAACATTTGGTGATTGCATTGCTGATAACGGACTTGAATGGGACGTCGAAGCTGAAAAGAAGATGTCTTGCGTTAAGGCTCTTGAAGACGTAATTGACGAAAAGACTGGCTCCGTATTGGTCCACAAGGACTGCTACTATGGCGCACCGGCAAGCATCGTCTATTTTGACTACAAGGCAAATGTGGTTGCTCCGGAACCGTTCAACAAGTTGATGAGCGCCGTGGTTAAGCAGGAATTTGATTCTTGGGCTCCCATCCAGAAGGCTCAGGAACAGTTGCTCGAAGCAATGAACGACTCTGTCACTATCGTTTACTACAAGAGCGATGATTCCATTTCTGTGAACAACAAGCACTTGATGCGCAATGTTCCGGCTCGAATTCTTCGTAATTTGCTCCGCGAATATACTGCAACTGGCCGTGAAGAATACGAAAACCGCGAATTTAAGCGCGACCCGGCAATTTGTATGGATCCGCTCCGTCCCAACTTCGAAAGCCGTTTGAACCGCGTGATTGCTCATATCAATGGTTCTGACGATCCTTCTCGCCCCACCGAAGGCGTCAAGAAGTTCTTCGAAATTGAACGTCATCGTCGTGGTGGCTTCCGCTTCGTTCCGAAGTGCAAGATTATCTTCCACGAAGAGTAAAAATTAAGAGCCGGGCAGCGATGTCCGGCTCATTTTTTTTCTTGGAACTAATTTGAAGTACAAAATGTAAGCAAAAAGGTAGTTCCTCGTCGAAAAACAAATCGTATATTATAGAAAGTGATCGGTGGAAGGGTAAATCCTAAAACAACTTTATCATTGCTCCCCTCCTGATAGGTTCAAGGTTCCGTAAACCGCTCATATTTTCTCCTTCTTAGGAAAGGGTCCTCTTCGGAGGGCCCTTTCTTTATTATCTGGGCTCGAGGCCCAGATAATAAAGCTAGCTCTAGACCTCGGTTATGCCCGAAAAATATCAAGAAAAATGTCGGAATTTGTCATTGGAATTTTAGTATCATTTGGGTATGAGGTTTTTGCTTGGATTCGTATTCGGTGTTGTTACTACAGTTGGGGCGTTATATCTTATCAGCCCCAATTGGCATAGCGACGTCGATATTGCGCCCGCAGCAGAAAAGTTGAAGTCCCTAATGGGTGAGTCCGCAGAGCAGGTTAAGCGTTTCGTCGTCCTGAATGGCGCACGCCTTACGGAGTACGATATGATCAACACAACGGAACTTCACAAAGATGCCTTGTCCCAAGTAAAACTGAAGGACAATAGCGTTAATGTCAAACGCCTCAAGCCTCAGATGGATTCCGCTCTGGTTACTGTGGTCGGAGTCTACTGGGAAGTTCTTGGGAACGATTATGTTCCTGTGGTAACCAGCGGTAATGACTATGCTGGTCATAAATACAATTCAAAGCATTACAAGAATTCTGCACTGGATTTCAGAACCAAGGATCCTAAGATCCCCATGGAAAAACGTAAGCTGATTGCAGACAAAGTAAGGCGAAAACTTGACAAACGCTATGTAGTGTTGTTCGAGTCCCCAGGCCAGGGAACGGAACATCTTCATGTGCAGTATAACGGCAAGTAATTGCGACGCTTTTGGCAAATAAGAAAAAGCCTCGGTTTGACCCGAGGCTCTTTTAATTTTTGTGGCACGGTTCTTGCCCGCGACCCGGCGCAGCTTAGCGCTTACGAGCAGCCATCTCTTTCTTCAGGATATCCATGACAGGGCCGATTTCGGCGGGAGCCTTGAAGATGGGGTTTGCGTACTTGCTGCAGATGCCTTCCAGCTTCTGTTCGTGGTAGCCCACCTTGAATTCGGTGAACTTGAGGCCATGAGCGGTGCTGATGACAACCACTTCTTCGTCCTTGTCGATCTTGCCTGCAGCGCAGAGTTTTTCCAGGGCGCCGAGAGCCACGCCAGTGTGGGGGCAGCAGTACAGGCCGATGCGGTCGCCGCGGTGTGCTGCGTTTGCCAGTTCTTCTTCAGAGACGCTGACCACCATACCGTTGGTCTTCTGGATGGCGCGTACTGCCTTGGGGTAGCTGACCGGGTTGCCGATCTGGATGGCGGAAGCGAGAGTCTTCTTGGCCTGCATGGGAACCAGCTGGTCGAAACCGCGTTCGTAAGCCTGGTAGAAGGGATTTGCGTTTTCGGCCTGAGCCACGATAATGCGAGGAATGCGGTCGATGAGGCCCATTGCCTTGCAGTCTTCGAAGCCCTTGGCCAGAGCGGAAACGTTACCCAGGTTGCCGCCCGGAATGATTACGGTGTCGGGAACCTTCCAACCCATTTCCTGGCAGATTTCCGGAGAGATGGTCTTCTGACCTTCCACGCGGAGGCTGTTCATGGAGTTGGCAAGATAAATGCGGTTGTCCTTGGTGACTTCCTGAACGATCTTCATGCAACCGTCGAAGTCGGTGTCCAAAGCGAGAACGATGCTGCCGTTAGAGATGGGCTGGATCAGCTGGGCAACGCTGGTCTTGCCGGCGGGCAGGAACACGATAGAAGGAATGCCGGCCTTGGCGCAGTAAGCGGAAAGTGCGGCAGAAGTATCACCGGTAGAAGCGCAAGCAACGGCGTCGATCGGGTGAATGTTCTTCTTGATAATGTGGTTCACCTGGCTCACCAGAACGGTCATGCCCAGGTCCTTGAAAGAACCGGTGTGGGAGTTGCCGCAAAGTTTGACCTTGAGGCTCTTGATGCCCAGTTCCTTGGCGATGGGAGCTGCGTCAAACAGGGGGCTCCAGCCTTCGCGCATGGTAACGATGTCTTCCACCGGCATGTCGGGGAGAACCATTTCGCGCTTGCTCCAGATACCACTCTGGTCGGCGGGTTCAAAGCTCATGCGGCGTTCGGCAAACAGCTTCTTCCATTCTTCCGGGCTACGTTCTGCCAGAGCCTTGCGGTCGTGTTCCACTTCCAGCAGGCTGTTGTCGACTTTGGAACGGTAAATAACGTCGGTTACCGGGTAGGTATCGTCGCCGTTGATGTTTCTAAAATGAGCATTGAACTGAGTCATATTATCCTCTAAAATTTTACGGGCTGAAATTTAGAAAAAAAGTGAGCGGGCATAAACCCTTTTACACATTCCGTAGGGCTAGATTCAGTTTATTACGTTTTATAGGTATGATTTATCCCGTTTGTTAGATAAGTCTAATTTGTTTTGCAAAAAAGCCAAATTCAGCCGATTAGGGCTATTTTTACGAAATCAAACTTTCTATATTTTGTGTCGTAAACTATATGGTAGAACCTAGGAGTTCTTAGTGAAGAAATTTGGTCTTTTATTTGCTTTTGCAGCATTGCTGACGTCCTGCATCTTTGATTCCGATGATGCTGGTGTTAGCAGCTGGTTGTCCGATCACGGAATGCCCGATAGCTACAAGGTGCATGTGTTTGATATTGAAAATATCAAGCCGTCCTCTGTCGAAGTGGGTTATGATACTGCACCTCGTTTGATCGACAGTGCGGAATTCTATTTGGGCAAGTCTGCTGGTGTCACCTACGACATGTACATGGACATTGCGTTCTCTGCTGACACCACGTTCATCAAGAATCTTAAGGCATCTGACTCTTCAAGAACCATGATGAACTTTTTTTGGTACAAGAAACTTTATGCCAACAAGAATTTCCCCAAGGGTTCTTTCCCTCTCGAAGAAAACATGAGCGTCCAAGTTAGTTGGAAACTTGATTTCAGCGAAAAGAAAAAGTTCCTGGATAGTCTGTCTAAGGTGTCTGATTCTGTATGGCTGGAATCCCTGAGCGATTGGGAACCGGATGGCTCTGGCGAAGCTGTGTTTGAAATCTCCAAAGGCAAGAATGATTCCGTGGCCTTTATGAACTTGCCTGCTGAACTGACCGAAAAGCTTAAGGATCTTACTTATGCTGCTCATTTGCAATTGAAACTTTCTGCACCGAGTGCGGAACGTCTGTATTGCTTCTTTGGCAATGAATCTAGTACCTACACGCCTCGTTTTGGTTATGTGGTATATGCCGATTCCATTGATTATTTGAATCCTGCGCCTCCTCCGTATCGTGCAGCAAATGTGCTGGTGTACGACGAAGCCGAATGTGAAACCTGCCTTCACGGTGGTACCAGGGATTCCTTGGTGATTTCCATTCCTTCCGAACAGATTCTTCCGGCAATTCAAAAATTTTATGAAGAATATCCGCTGGACAACAAGGGCAACGGCTATGACGTTCGTCAGACTGTTGTGCTTGCCCAGCTGACTATGGCTCGTGATGATGCAGCCTCTAACAATGTAAGTGAGTTTGGACTGCCCATCCAGGTGGTTGTCGGTTCCTATGTAGATAGCGCCGATACCGAAGTCCGCAGAATGGAATCTTACCGTTTGAACAAGGAACGTATCCTTGAAGATGGTCATCAGAATTTGATTTTCCACGAAGGTGATTCTCTGTCTCTTCAGGTAACCGGCGGTCTTCGCGAACTGGTCAACTTGGAAAAGGATTCCTTGAAGATTGTTGTTAAGATGGGTTATCCCTTCCTGCAAGAAAAGGATTCTACCTACGCAGACTACATTTCCAACGGAGATACGAACTACGTGTTTATGGGCCAATTCGATCACGGCCGCTATGATTTTGCCAAGTCGTTGGAAAATCCCATGACCTTGAAGCTTTGGATGTCTTCTAAGCGTAAGGAGGAAAACTAATGAAAAAGTTTGCAGCCTTACTTGGTGTTTTTACGAGCCTTTCCTTTGGTTCTATGATTGGTATTGATGCGCTTGGCGAAGAACAGGTGATGGGCGGAACTGCTTCCGCTGCAGCCCGTGGATTTGCTGGTAATGCCAAGACCGGCGATTCCGAAGGCCTTTCTGTGGTCAACCCGGCTCGTCTTGCTTTTGACAAGAACGTTGTTTTCAACTTGAACTTTGCGCTGGAAATGGACGCCGCCTCTAAGAGTGGCCACCACATGTTGACTAATGGTTTGTCTATTCCGTCGTTCAATATTTCTTTCCCCATGGGTGATTTTGGTGCGATGGGTGTTTCCCTTTGGCAGCACTTCTCTACCAACATAAGCGAGGAAACCACTGGCGACAACGTAGCAAAGATTGAATACCAGGGTAGTGTGTACGAAATTGTACCTACCTATGCCATTCGTATTCCGTACCTTCGTTCTTTCTCCCTGGGTGCAGCAGCTCATATGGTATTAGGTAGCGTTAGCCGTAGCCTGACTTTGGGTCCGGATAACAGCGCTGTTTCCGAAGATGACGAATGGGGTACCCGTAATACCAAGGTTTCTGATTTCGTTGATGGTACTTGGGAAATCAAGAATCATCCGGCTTACTACGCCGCTGCTTTGCAGTATCGTGGTCGTCAGGTGTCTTATTTCTTCTCCTATACCACAGGCTATACACTTAAGAACTCTTTGGATTACGACTTTAGATTCAGCGAAATCGATACTTTGGCTCCTACTTCCTATGCTCGCGAAATCAAGGTGCCTGCTATGTTTGCTACTGGTATCAGTTATCGCTTGCTCAAGCGTCATAACATCATGCTCGACCTGCAGTGGCGTGCCTGGGACGAAGACATTGAGAATATTGCTGGCAGTTGGACCATGCCCGAAGTTACCGAAACCCAGAGCGATTTCATGGCTTCTGTTGGCTACCAGTTTGATGGCGTACCGCTGTTCTATGAAGATTATTGGAAACGTATCAACTACCGCGCAGGCGCTTGGTACAAAAATTGGTACGTAAAGGACGTGTTTGAAATTGGCGGATCTATTGGTGCAGGTTTCCCCATGGGTCGTAAGGGAACTACGGTTGATCTTGCTCTCCAGGGTGGTAAGCGTTTCTCCGATGCTAAAACTGAATGGGAAGAAACATTCTTCGCTATTCGCATTGGCTTGACTGGTATCGGAACCTGGGGCCAGAGCCGTCGATAAGATTTTTTGAAGGAGGTCTGAAAATGGCTACAAAAAAAGTAACAGAAGCAACTTCTAAGATTAAGGCTGCCGCAAAGAGTGTTGCCGAAAAGACTGCGGATACAGTCAAGAAGGCAAAGACTGCTACTAAGGCTACCGCAAAGACTGTAGAAGCCGAAGTCAAGGCTGCAAAGGCTAAGGTGTCTGACGCAGTCGCAACAAAGAAGACTGCTGTTAAAAAGTCCGCAAAGGCTACCGTCAGTTCTTTGAAGGAAGCTGAGGAAAAGGCAGAAAAGGTTGTGGCTAAGGTAAAGGCCGCGAAGTCTGCAACAAAGACTGCTGCTAAGGCCGCCACAAAGACTGCTGTAAAGAAGGTTGCCACCAAGGCTACCGCAGCAAAGACTGCTGCTAAGACTGCCGTTGCAAAGGCTGCTACCAAGGCTACTGCCAAGGTTGCAAAAGTTGCCGAAGCTGTTGATGAAAAGGTTGCTGCCAAGGTTGCAGTAAAGGCATCCAAGAAGGATGAAAACATTGCTTCTCTGGCACAGTCCTTTGACGCAGAATACTTGGTTATTATGCAGAAGGATCCTAACTGGATGCATGCCTTCTGGGAAGTTTCCGAAGACCGCATTCAGAAGGCAAAGAAGGGCAAGGGGAAGTTGGTCCTTCGTTTGTTCGATATTTCTTCTGACTTGACTGTTCAGCGCAGCAAGAAGCGTAAGTTCCGTGACGTAGAAGTTCCGGCAAATGCTCGTAGCTGGTATGTAGAAAACACCGCAGGCAAGGCTGTGGTTGCAGTTCTCGGCTCCGTACAGGGCAAGAACTTTATGCCTATCGTAGAATCCGCTCCGGTGGAAGTCTTCGACAAGACTGCAGCTGCTCCCGCTTCTGACGACGCTTTCGCAAAGGCTTCTCTGGGTGGTAACACTCTGGGCAATTTCATGAGCTCTGGCTTCTCCAGCCAGACTGCTGAATCTTGGCTCAAGTCTCTGGGCGAAAATGCCGGCTTTGGTAGCTCTTCCGAATCCATGTTCTCTGGCGCCCTTTCTAGCGCAGCTCTCCAGAGCAATGCAACTCTCGCTGCCGCTTCCAAGGATTCCGTGAACTACGGTAAGGATTTCTTCCTGTGGGTTAAGACTCGTCTCATCGTTTACGGTGGCACCCGTCCCGATGCACATCTCCAGGTTCGTGGCGAAGACTTCCCGCTGAACCCCGATGGCACCTTCAGCTTCGAAGAAGACCTTCCGGATTGCACCAAGGTTATTCCTGTGTTCGCAACCGATAAGGATGGCGATTTCCCGACCACCATCGTTCCTATCGTTGTAAAGCGCACCGAGTAATCTCGCTAGATGGCAAATCCTGGCAAAATTGTTTTCCTGATGCACGCACATTTACCTTTTGTGCGTCATCCGGAACACGAACGCTTTTTCGAAGAGAATTGGCTGTTTGAAGCTATTGCTGAAACATACCTGCCTTTGGTGCAGGCTATGCAGCGTCTCCTCGAAAAGGGCGTGCCGGGAACTTTGAACCTTAGCGTTTCTGCTCCTCTTATTGAAATGCTTTCGGATGAACTTTTGCTTCAAAAGTTCTCCACCCATTTGACTCGCCAGCTGGAACTGATTGAAAAGGAAGTCCAGCGCAATGCGGGTACTCCTTTGGAATCCCTTTCTAAGTTCTATCTGGAACGCCAGCGTACCTTGATTGATACCTGGGAGAACAGAATCCATCGAAACTTGCTGGCAGAATTCCAACGCCTTGAAAATGCTGGCAAATTGAATTTGCTGACTTGCGTCGGAACTCACCCTTTTTTGCCTGCATACCAGAGCGATCCGGAATCTATCCGAATGCAGTTGGATGTAACGGTTCGTTGCTTTGAAAGAACTTTCGGCCGTAAGCCTAAGGGCGTGTGGCTGCCGGAATGCGGTTTCTTCCCGGGCTTGGACAAGTATTTGGCTGAATTCGGGATCCATTATTTCTTCTTGGAAACTCACGGTGCTCTGCTGGCTTCTCCGCCGCCTAAATACGGCGTGTTTACGCCTTTGCGTACTAAGAACGGCTTGTTCTTTATGGGCCGCGAACAGAAGAGCTCTATGGAAGTTTGGAGCCGTCGCACAGGCTATCCGGGCCATCCTGAATATCGCGAATTCTTCAAGGACATTTCTTCTGAACGTCCCCGCGATTACCTGGGCGAATACTTCTTCTCTGGCGAAACGCCCATTGATTCTGGCTTCAAGTACAATCGTATTACGGGAACAGAACGGAAAGAGCTTTATCGCCCTTGGAACGCCATGCGCTTGGCTGGCGATCACGCACGCTTGTTTGTTGTAAATCGCGAAACCACCATTTCCGAATTGCTAGTCAATATGGACGGCAACAAGGCTGCTTTGCTTTGCCCCTACGATGCAGAACTTTTTGGACACTGGTGGTTCGAAGGTCCGCTGTTCCTGGAATCCATGCTGGAGTACGCAGCCTCTTCTTCTGTCATTGAATTTGCTGGCGCTGACCAGGTCATGGTGGAATCCGCTGATCCCGAAGTTCATGAACCCCCGTTCTCCAGCTGGGGCGAAGGCGGTTTCGGTTCTGTATGGATTAACGGCGAAACGGATAAGTACTATCCTCAGTCTTATCGACTTCGAGCCATGATTCAACACCTTAAGACGATTTTGGA
Source organism: Fibrobacter sp. (assembly GCA_024399035.1). Taxonomy (GTDB): domain Bacteria; phylum Fibrobacterota; class Fibrobacteria; order Fibrobacterales; family Fibrobacteraceae; genus Fibrobacter. Next base: position 30,546 of record JAKSID010000003.1, read on the forward strand.
CCGTATGGATTCCAAGGCTAAGGCTTGCAAATTGATTACCCGTTATATCAAGCAGATGGAACGTGAATTGATGTTGTTCCAGGCTTCGGACTGGGCGTTTATGATTCATAATCATTCTGCGGATGGTTATGCTCGCCGCCGCTTAGATGACCATTACAACAATGGCCACACTCTTTTTGCAGAAGCTTGCAAGGCTGTGCTTAAGAATTCAGATAAGCCTGCGGCAAATTCTGTTTTGCCGAAGTTGGAACAATCCCATAATATCTTTAGCTGGTTGTAGCTCGCGGCGACCTGCGCGGGGCTAGTAAATAATCAAGAAATCCTTAGTCTTTCCGGAACTTCCGGCTCTGAATCTATAGACGCCAGGAACCATCAGATTTCTGACGGTGGTTTCGTCAAGGCAAAGCGTTCTGCCGGAATATTTTTCGCGGGTCACCAGGTCGCCGCGACGGTTTCTGATTTCGACAAAGTTCTTGTTTTCTGGAAGGGGTGTAAAGCAAAGGCTGCCTTCACGCCATGGCATGGGGTAGGCATGCATGGGAATTGTCTTTGTGTCCAGCGGATATAAAACGTTGCTGTCGAATCGGCTGAATACCCAACCCAAGGAGTCAATGGTGGAATCGGCGTAAGCCTCTGCGTACATCGTTTCTGCGCTGTAAACCGAAGGCATATAAGAAACCTTCGCAGAACCACCCTTGAACAGAACAACGCTCACATTGCCTTTGTATTCGTTTAAATCAGGCTTGCCGTTCATAACATAGGTGTAAGCCATTGTATCAAGGACAGGATTAAATGTGTCGTCAGTGTTGTTTCGCTTGTACTTGAATTCTGGCCAAAAATATTGGTCCCCGGTAATCCATTGTGTGGTGTCCAGGAATGATGTTTTTTTTCCGGAGAATGCTAAACGAGTTGCGAAGTCGTGGAACGTAGAGTCTGCGGACAGTTTCTTGCTTTTTGCAAAAGAAATAAAATGATTGATAAACGGATTGCTAGGCTTTTTAGAGAAACTTTCCCAGATGTATTTGTCTGCTTTCTTATCTACATGATTGTACAGGTACATTAGAAAAATGCCGGTTCCGTATGTAAGGTTTGTATATAAATATGGACTTTCGACAAGATCTGCCTTGTTTAGCGGGGTTCCCATCATTTGGAACATTGAAGGCAAATAGGAATAGTAATCGTCAATGTCGGGTGCTGCAATTTCTTCTATGCCGGTGGCGGATGCTTCGAACCAGAAGTTTGAATGCCTGTACAAGTCTAGATAACGAACTTGAATGGCGTGGTAAAGTTCGTGAATGGTTGTAACACGTAAGGCCTTGTCCCATTGGGTTGCATAGGAGTAATCGTGAAGCTCATTTGTAAGTTCTTCGGTAGCGACGTTGTACTTGCAAACTTTGTCATTGAAATTAACGGAATCCTTTTTTGGAACTTCTTCGTCGGGAGTGTAACGGAAATCGTTGTCGATTAAAAGCACACTTGCGTCAGTTTGCGTTCTATGGGGTATTGCGACGCCATAGCAACCATGGCATACTGCTTTCAAATAAAACCAGGTGTCGCGCATGTGGTCGATATCGATGACTTCAATGGGGTAAAGACCGTCTTTGACTTTTTGCAGATAATGCAAAGTTGTCGCTTGGCCTAGAGGCGCAAGCATGCCCATATTCTTGGTGTGGAACTTGTATGCGCTTTCGGCATAGACTTCCAGAGAGTCAATAAACTCTTCGGTAGTTTTGTGCGGCCCCTTTAGGGTGTAGAATATTTGAAAGTGGTCTGTTGTTCTTGAATAGACTGTGTCGTAATAGTCTTCTGGGGTGCAAGTGCCGGCATCAGAAATTACTGTTCTTGCAGACAGGGTTGGGTCTGCCTGAAGGGCTCTGTTGTTCTGGATTAACATGTCGGTACCGCAACGTCCATTGCGGGCGAAACTTACTGCAACGCAGAAAAACAAAGCGAATGCGACGAATATAAGTTTTCTCATTATTCGTCTCTCAGAATGTTTTCGCTGATTAAAATTTCGCGGGCGCGCTTTTTGATGTCTGCGGAAACTTCAAGCGCACTTTGGTGGTGGGGCTTTTTACGTGCATCCACGATGATGGGCGCTTCGCAACCCCAGTGCTTGTTGACTGTTTGGGCGTGGAAACCATAAAGGTCTTGTGCGGGGGCGGAACGAGTGAATGTAAGCCACAGAAAATCCGCCAGCTTGGAACCATCCAGCTCCTTGTCGAAGTCGATGAGGCTGATCCAAGGATAGTTTTCGCGGAAAGCCCAATGCTCGAGACTTGCCTCCAGTTCCTTGACCAAGGCGTCGGCGCGGTTACATACGTCGCGGTTACATACGTCGCGGTTAGTTTCTGCGCCGGCACCGTTATATTCGGGTGCCTGAATTACGAGTACGCCCGGCATAGGAATGCGAACTGCCTTCTTGTCAAAGCCTGCCGGCAATTCCAGCGAATCAATATCCTGCAGGTTGCTGCGAAGCTCGCGGCGCTTAATGCCTGCCGCAGCCATAATCAGCTTGGATCCGTGATTCAAGCTAGAACCGGTGTAGTCCAACGTGTCGATGGTGGTTGCTGTCTGGAAATGCAAGTCTCGCTGGAAGTTGATGCGTTCCAAAATATGCCCAAAGAATTCCGACACGTTGTTCACGTCAATCGGGGATCCCTTTTCTGTTTCATCTTCCTTAGCAGCAATGAACAAGTACTTGCTGAGGCTTGCCTGATTGAATCCTAGGAGCGCATTTGCTGTTTTCAGCAATTCCATGGGTTCACGGTCCTCGGGCTTTGCGTAGGGGAGAAATCGTTCGCTTGCAACAGCGAGGCAAAGCGGGTGAACGCCGGCGGCGTCTACGGCGTGAATGGAATGGAGGCCTGGCACCGACGCAGGAACCATGGGCTTGGTAACCTGATGGATGAAACTGCCAAAAAGCGTGTCTTCTTGAGGCGGGCGGCCTACAACCGTAAACGGATAAATGGCGTTCTTTTTGCAGAGAACTTTTTCCACCTTAAGGTAGGGGAAGTTATGCTTGTCGGAATAGTAACCGATGTGGTCACCGAACGGACCTTCGGGTTTCAATTCCGGTTGGACTTCGCCCAGAATGCAAAAGTCTGCGTCGCTAGAAATTAAGTATCCATCGTGAATAAAGTAACGGAAACGTTTTCCGCCAAGCATTCCTGCAAAAACTAGTTCCGAAAGATTCTCGGGCATGGGCATCACTGCGGCGACTGTATGTGCAGGAGGCCCACCAATGAACACGCTCACCTTCAGGGGTCGCCCTTCTTCGATGGCTTTGCGATGATGCCTTGCGATGTCGCGCTTGATTTGATAATGCAAGCCACACTCTTCGCCCAGCTTGTATTCGTTGCCGGAAATCTGCACGCGGTACATGCCCACGTTGGTAGTCAAGATGTTTGCTTTTTCGCTAGGCCTTGTGGCTACTTGGGGCAGTGTGATAAAGGCTCCGCCATCCTTGGGCCAGCTAACCAGCTGGGGCAGATCCTGCAACGAGCACTCCAGGAAGTCGCTAATGCTACCGGACTTTTTGGGCAGTGCACAAACACCTGCACTAGCGGCTTTTAGCCACTGAATGGGCTGTATTTTCTTGAAAAATGCCACCGGATTGGATTTGAACTGCACCGCGGTTTGTGTTGCAGAAAGGCTTTTACGGAACAAAAACTGAAGGCGTTCCTCTGTTCCGAAGATATTGCAAGCGGCGCGGAAAGGGCTGCCTTTTACGTGCTCAAACAAGAGCGCTGGTCCACCTGCTTCAAAAACCTGGCGGGCTATTTCCGCCATCTCGAGATTAGGGTCCACCTCGTGCTTGACACGCTTAAGCATGCCTGCCTTTTCTAAATCCAGCAGAGCTTGTTCAAGGTTTTTGTACATAGGTCCAGTACCCCTGGAAAGGTTAGCCGGCGGTTGCGCTCTGGTCCAAAGCTTCGAAGGCTTGGGTCTTCTTTTGGCTTTCCAAAGCCATGATGATGTTGCGTGCGTCCTTGCGGGCGTTCATGGCATAAATAACGCTTGTCTTGCTGATGATCGCTGCAAAGGTTTCTTCGGGGATTGTTGTAAAACCCTGGAAGGAGAATTCGTCGTAGCAAGCGGTCATGGAATCTTCGGATACAAATTGATGAGATGCGGTGAATCCGCGGAACGGACCATTACCAAGACGAACGGTGATCTTGTTTTCGTTCACCGAACTGATGATGCCAGTCCACTTGATGGATTTGAACCCGCACTGGATGTAGTAGTTCACGCTGGAACCAGCCACCAATTCCTTAGGAAGGGTGTAGTGCAAGAGCGGGGTCTTTCCGATCTGAATATTCATCGGGGCATACTGCAAGGTTTCCATCACATTGGGAAGGGAATATTCTTGCCACGATGTTTGACTCAATTGTACCATACTGATATAAAGTTAGTAAAAAAACTATTTTTGGTTGTAATGAATAAGCTTGAAGCCGACAGTAAATATCTGAAAAAAAGTGTAGTGGTAAATATCATTGGGACCATCCTAAAAGTCTGTGGTCCCATGTTGACCATCTTGCTTGCACGAATTTTTGGACCTGCTGAGTTTGGTGTGTTTGTTTCAACCCAGACTCTGCTGTTGACTATCTCCCGTTCTGCCACCTTGGGTTTAGATAAGGGCCTGTATTGGTACCTGCCACAGAACAAGTTGCAAGGCCGACCCGCCTATGAAGGCATTATGGGGTCCTTCTGGATTTCCATCGCTGTAGCGCTTCTTTGCACCTTGGTAATCTTCGTCGGATCCTTTACTCCCTTGATATCCAAGGAGTTACCATGGTATGCCTTGTCCTTGGTTTTCTACGCTGCCTGCTATGTTTTGAGTAATACGTCCGAAAGTAATCGTAAGCCTCAGAACGCAATCTTCATTAACTCTTTCCTGGTGGCAGTCCTTGCTCCGGCATCTTCCATTGCCATGCACTTTATGGGAATCCCCCATGCATTGCCTTTGGGCCTTTTGGTTGGCCAACTGGGTGGCTTTGCTGTGCACTTTACATTGGTTCGCCGTCAGTTCCCCGAGATGCCTTTGAACCCTATCTTTAGGGTTTCCAAGGAATTGTTGATTTACTCTTTGCCGCTTGGTTTTAACGAGTTTGTTTCCTCTTTCTTGATTCGTTCTGGTCTCTGGATGGTCATGATGTTTCTTGGCCCCGAAATGGCTGGCGCTTACGGAATCATGGTGACGGTTTCCAATGCATTGCAGACCATTCGCGTTGGGTTCACTCCCATTCTAACCCCCGTCATTGCTGGGATGGAACGCGAACGCCTTAAAACAGACTTGAAACCAGTTTATTCCTATTGCGTTTCCATGGTCACCTACATTCAGTTGATTATTGGCTTCTTTATCATCCTGTTCCCCGGTGAAATTCTTAGCATCGCTGGTAAGGATTTTATTGTTCAGCCTGAGACCTTGGGAATCCTTTTGCTGGTGCATTTGTTGGCCGGTTTCTGGGGTATGGCTATTGTGATTATGAACGGTATCGGTAAGAGCCTGTATACACTGAAAATGAATATTTTCTCCTTGGCCGTGGCTCTTATCTCGGGTTATTTCCTGGTACCGTCCCTGGGCCTTGTTGGTGCCGCTCTTTCCATGCTTTTGTACAACGTAATAGCTATGATTTGGAACAACGCCTACTTGGCAAAAATGGGCCTATGGCCCTATTCCTCCAAGCTTATATCCCAGATTGTCTGGATGCTGATTTTAATTGGCTTCTACGTGGTTCTGAATGTTGGAATGTTGAGCCTCACATTGCCTCAAAAAATAGGTTCTTACGTAATTGTTCTTGCAGCCCTGGGAATCCAGTTTCTTCTGCAGAAAAAGCGCTTGGAACAGGATAAGAATTCCGTAAAACGATAGTCTTTGTAAACGGCCTTTGCTATCTTTTTTGGTAGAGGTTTTTTATGAAAAAGATCCTGACTGTAGGCGTTTTTGATTTGCTGCATTTTGGCCATATTGAACTGTTCCGTAAGGCAAAGGCCTTAGGTGATTTTTTGACTGTCGCCGTGCAAGACGACGAGAATGTGGTCAAGTTCAAACCAGGAACAAAGCTTACCTATAACACCGACCAGCGTTGCTATATGGTTGCTTCCATTCGCCACGTAGACGACGTGGTTGTTTATTCCAGTGCAGAGAACGCAGTCAAGGAAAATGATTTTGACGTGTTCGCCAAGGGCCCTGACCAGAATAACGAAAGTTTCCAGGCTGCCATCAAGTGGTGCGAAGAAAACGGAAAGGAAGTTGTGATTCTTCCTCGAACCGAAGGTATTTCGACCTCCCTTATCAAACAAATCTTGAAGGGCTAAAGATGAAGAATATTACTGTTGAGGAAGTCCGTGAAATCCAGATGAACATTCTGGACGAGATTATCCGCATTTGTAAAGAGAATAATTTGAAGTATTATCTCGCTTACGGTTCCTTGATCGGGGCCGTTCGCCATAAGGGATATATTCCTTGGGACGATGACATGGATATTTTCATGGTCCGTGAAGACTATGATAAGCTGTTCGCAATTCTCAAGGATGAATCGTCCAATAAGGCAGAATGGGCTTCCGTTATTGACGATACGGATCCTGATTACTTCTATCCGTTCTCCAAGGTGGTGGACAATAGAACAGAAATCAAGATGGACCGTCACAAGGGCTCCCATGGTATTTGGGTGGATGTGTTCCCGGTAGATGGTCTTCCCAAGTCTGACTTTGGTGCAAAGGCCTTTGTCATGTTCTGTAGTTTCCTCCGCGTGGTCGGTTTGGCTATGGATACGGATTTCTCTTCTAAGACACTTAGCGCTTGGACATTGCTCTATAAGAGATTCTTCTATGCTCTTTCTACTTTGATCGGCAAGAAGAGAGTATGTCGTTTTGTGGAATGGGTTTTCCATCGTTATCCTGTAACGAATTCTGACAAGGTCGCCATTCTTTTCTCTGGTCATAAACTGGATGCCATCTTCAAGAAGGATGTGCTGCTGACTCAGGGCGTATATCAGTTTGAAAATCGCGAGTATACCGGTTGTGCCAATTATGACCAGTACTTGACCCAACTCTATGGCGACTACATGAAGCTGCCGCCCGAAGAAAAACGTATTACCCATAACTTTGAAGCGTGGTGGAAGTAGGTGCGTTTATGACCAAGTATTTATTTGTTCTTACAAGTTCTCCCAAGGATTTTTTCTGCGAACAGACTTTGGTGGCGATTGCTTCCTTGCGTGTTCACAATCCGGGTGCGTTCGTAACAGTATTGACCGATGACAGAACCGCAGCGACTCTTATCGAAGGCAATCGTGCTGCCCTGAAGGATGCCGTTGACGAACTGAAGGTGCTTGAACTGGACGAAAAGCTTTCTCCCATGCTCCGTTCCCGTTATCTCAAGACTGTGATGCGAAATGTCATCGATGGCGACTTTCTGTACATGGATTCCGATATTGCCATTGTGGGCGACCTTAGCATTCCTAAGGAATGGAATGGCATCTATGCTGTGCTGGATTTCCACACCAATCTTTCTAAGGCTATTAACCGCAAAAAGATTTTGAACAACGCCAAAATGCTGGGCTTCTCTCCCATCTTGAACGACGAAATTTTCAATGGTGGCGTGATGTTCGCCAGCGACACTCCCGAGGTCCGCGCTTTCTTTGAGAAGTGGCATGAACTGTGGCTCTATTGCGTTTCCAAGAATTTCCCTTACGATATGGCATCCTTGGCCGAAGCCAACTTCAAGTTCAATTACATCACCCAGAAAATGCCTGGTGAATGGAACTGCCAGATGGCCTATGCTAGGGAATTTATTCCCAATGGCAAGGTGTTCCACTTCTTCGGTTCCCGTATTATCAATACCTGCGGCCGCGAAGTGCCCGAAAGCATGAATGTGTTCTTACCCAAGATTCTGCGCAAGGACTTCTACACCGACCTTAAGAACATTCCGGTGAAGGTCAATGCCGACAAGAGCATTACCATCAACGAATACTATGACGATGTGATTGCCCACGCTAAGGAAGCCTTCCTGTATCAGACAGAACATGCGGGTAAGTTTGGCGCCGACATTATTCGTTCTTATGCCTTTGCTAAGTCCTTGGGTTTCGTTTACAAGAAACTTCCCTTTGTGTTGCCTTTGCTGTCCTTGATTGGTAAGATCCTATGATGCTTTTTAACCTGGTGGCTGTTCAGCCCATTCATAGCGCAAAGTTCCATGGGGGAGGCTCCTATGGCGAGGTTATCTTTTGGGCTATGGTGGAACGCAAGGTTAAGTTCAGTTGCGTCTATGACAGCCGAAAGTTCCTGCATCCCAAGATTCTAGAAGCTTGCAAGGAAAACGGAATAGCTCTTTACGATATTAGCGAAAAGTCGCCCCAGCAGATTATTGACGAGAACAATATTGACTCGTTCTATACGCCGCTTTATTCCCTGGAAAAAAAGTGGCAGATTAATGTAAAGCGTTTTGTGTTTACTTGGCATGGCGTTCGAGCTCTTGAAATGCCTTACGACAGCGTTGGTATTTCCTTTGCGAAAAAGTTTGGTCAGAAGGTAGAAGCAATTTTCCGTTATCGCGAATGCTGGAAAAAATATTTCTATAAGCCTAAGTACGAAGACCTGGCTAACCGAATTGCAGATGGTCTTGCAGAAACAATTACTGTAAGTGAACACAGCCGAGCCTCTATCAAGTCCTTCTTTCCGAAATTGATGGACAAAAAGATTGAAGTGTTCTACAGCCCTATGGCAGAAGTTGAACCTGCGGGTGAACTTCCTGTTGACGTAGAACCGCAGAAGTACTTCTTGCTTACTAGCGGCGCTCGCTGGGAAAAGAATAATCTCCGCGCAGTCATGGCTTTTGATGAACTGGTTTCCCAGTACAAGTCCAATGGCCAGCCCTTTGATTATAAGATGGTTGTTACTGGTGTCACCAATCCCAAGGTTTACTTGAGCAAAATTCGTAACAAGGACAGTTTTGTTCTGTTGAACTATGTGGAAACGGAAGAACTGGAATTGTTGCACCAAAAGGCTTATGCTTTTATCTTCCCGTCATTGAACGAGGGCTTTGGCTATCCTCCTATGCAGTCCATGCGCTATGGGGTGCCTGTTGCCGCCAGCGGCTCCACGTCTATTCCCGAAGTCTGCGAGAATGCGGCTATGTATTTTGATCCGTATTCAGTCAGCGAAATGAAGAATCGAATGATCCAACTTCTGGATCCGTCTATCTATAAGATTTATGCGGATCGCACTAGGCCTCGATACGAAGAAGTTAGCCGTCGTCAGAAAGATGACCTTGTCAAAACGATTGATTTTATTGTAGGTTGAAATCATGTCTAAACAATCTCTCCAAGAAAGATTTTCCAAGTGGTATATTCCTCTGATTTGTAGGAACAAGTATAAGGCTCTGGCCTTCTACCTGATTCTTGCTGCTCTTTGTGCTTTCCCTATTTTTGTGAAGCCCGGTCTGAAACTGGATGCGGATCTTTCCCATTTGCTTCCCGAGAATACACCTAGCGTCATTGCTCTTCAGGAGTCTTACACTCGCTTTGGTAGCGCAGACCGCTTTACCATCGCAATCCAGAGTGAATCTGCTGAAGTGGTTGCCGAAATGCAGGACTCTATCAGTGCCTACATTCGCAATAACTGGCAGGGCGAATTTGTCACAATCCAGATTGATGACAACAATCAGTTCTTTAAGGACAATGCGTTGTTGTATCTTCCGGTAACCCATCTGGAACGAATCCGCGATAACCTTGAAGACCTTCAGTTGGAAATTGGTCGAAAGAATGGTCCCTTGGTTGTGGACCTTCTGGGTGATGGCGCTGCCGAAGTAGAAGAAAAAAAGGAACGTATTTGGTTCGATGCCAACCTTCCTCAGGAATTGGGCTTGCCCGACGAAGCCATCGGTGCTTTCGCCTCTTTCCTTAAGAAGTCCAAGGATACAACGAAAGCAGAAAAGGCTACCGATGAATGGCATCCCAAGGATCCTGTTCCTGCACACTTAAGAACTCGTTTGATGGGTTGTCCCAAGCCTGATAGCACTGGCAAGATTCTTTTCAACGGTGTTGTGAATGCTAAGCTGATCAAGCCTTCTACCGACTACGAATTCGTAACTCGCATTCTTGCTCGTACTGATACCTTGCTTACTCATTTCAACGGAAAGAAGTTTGATGTTCCTACCCGCTTTACCGTGGAAGGCACTTACGAAGGCTTGAAGGAAGTGGACGAAGTTGCTAATGACAGTATCTTCTCCTTTGGCATTAGCTTGATTCTGATTTTCTTCTTGACAACTTTCTTCTTCCGCAGTTTCAAGGGCCCCATTCTGGTGACCTGCTCTGTACTTTACGCTTGCGTGCCTACATTTGCTTTCACCGCAATCTTCTACGGTAAGTTGAGTCCTTTCACCGTGTTTGTGGCGTCTATTATTTTGGGTATTGGTATTGACTACTCCATCCATATTCTGGGTACCGCACAGAAGATGCTCCATAAGTTTGCAACTTTGGAAGAAGTTCTGGAAGAAGCCCAGAAGAAAATGCTGAAGCCTTTTATTCTGGCTAGCTTTACCACTATCGCCGCTTTCTTGACTTTGCTTGCAGCTCACTTCAAGGGCTTCTACGAATTTGGTGTGGTTGCTTCTGTGGGTGTGCAGTTCAGTATGATGACTTCCGTGTTGTTCCTGCCGGTGCTTATCAAGTGCATGGGTGGTATTCCTGCTGCGCCTCAGAATAGTCTTTTGCCCAAGTCTTGGAGCGAAGCTCAAATTGCCAAGTTCTTCAAGGGTGCTGCCGTTGTTGGTTTGATCTTTGGCCTTGGAGCTCTTTACTATGCGCCGAATGTGGACTTTGAACACAACCTGAAGAATCTGCGCCGAGTTTCTACGGTGGAAACCACCAAGAAGAACAAGATTTCTACCAAGGTTACCAGAAACAGCTATAAGGCTGTGACTTCGACTCCGGCGGCAGTGATGGGTTCCAAGCAGGAACAGCTGGATAAATTGCACGATACTTTGATGTATCGCCTTAACGTGGACAAAGATACGGTACTGGGCAGCTTCCTTACCTTGAGAAGCTTTGTTCCGCCTGAGGATTCCCAGAAGATTCGCTTGGAAGTTATCGAAGAAATTCGTGACCTGGTGGAAGCACGCGTCTTTGATCGCGCCGAAGGTGAAGATTCTACAAACATTGCAAATCTCCGCCAGATGGCCGCTGTGGAAAATACTTTCTCTGCCGAAGACATTCCTAGCTGGACTTTGGACATTCTTCGCGAAAAGGATGGCTCCTATGGTAAGATCGGCTTTATCTACGGTAACTTCCCCAGCTGGGATGCCAACGCCTTGCATGATTTCCAGGAACGTTATGGTCATTGGAACTTCGATGGCGAAAATCTTCGCACCTTCTCCTCTCAATTCATTCTTTCTGATGTGATTGAATCTGTGAAGCAGGACAGCTTTAGATTGGCCCTCGCCATTATTCTCGTAATCTTTGCAACCTTGGCCATTTCTTTCCGCAAGCCCAAGCTTTTTGTTAGCGGTTGCATTGCCTTTGGTATGGGCACCTTGCTCACTCTTGGTTTGCTGGGATTCCTGACTCATTTCTTTGAGTACGGTAAAATCAGTATCTACAACGTGATTGTGATTCCGATGACGCTGGGCATAGGCATTGACGCAACAATCCACTTCATTACTTCCTGGTCCTCCAGCAAGGATATGACTTTGCGTCAGTTGATGGATACAACTGGACGTAACGTGATTGCAAGCTCCTTGACTACGGTGGCGGGCTTCGTAGGATTCCTCTTTACGAGCCATCGCGGCTTGAAGGGTATTGGTGACTTGGCTTGCATCGGTATTTCCGTATTCCTTGTGGCTAGCGTTATTTTCTCCATGTTCCTTTGCAGCACTTGGTTGAAAAAGAACAAGTAAGAGTAGTCGCGAAAAACATTAAAAAAGGCTCCCCATCAAAATGATGAGGGAGCTTTTTGTTATCCGGGCTTGGACCCAAGATTTTTTGTCATCCTGGGCTTGGACCCGGAATCTCCATTAGTATTCGAAATCTACGGCGCGACGTTCTACCACAACCTTCTTCACGAAGCCTACGATGGCCTGGTGATCCGGATGTCCCTGGTAGAAGTCCAGTGCTTCCTTGGTGCGGAAGGTGGTGTCCAAAGCGATATCATATTCGATATCGCCGTTGCCCAGTTCAGACTTGTTGAAGTTCAAGCCGGATTCGATGCTCACGAGGCCAGGAATTTTGCCTTCCAGGGCATGGAATGCTGCTACCAGCTTTTCGCCATTTTCCTTAGCAGTTGCACCTTCGGCTTCTGCCTTCAATTTCCACCAAACGATATGTCTGATCATGATTATTTCCTTTTTTGTTGTGAAATTTCTTTGTACAGATTCAGCTGACGCTTAAAGCAATCGTTCCAGCTGAACTTTTCCGCGTAATTGCGGGCGTTGACTTTCTTTTGAGATAAGTCGGAATGATAAAGGTCGATAATGGCGTCGGCCAAGGCCTGAGGCGTACGAGTCTTGAGGACTGTACCGGCGCCTGATTCCAGAACGTGCTCTGCGGCAGCCCCAGTGCTGGCGCCAATCTGGGCGTTTCCGCAAGCCATGCTTTCAAGAATGGACAAGCCGAAGGTTTCCCAGCCGGAAAGGGCCAAGCCTAAATCCACGCTGGCGTAGTGCCTAGCCATTTCATCAATGGACTTGATGAAGCCTGCATATTGAATGCGGGGGTACTTCTTGACGGCTTCCTGAACCTGAGGCAGGTACGGGCCGGTACCTGCAAGAATCAGGGCTGGTTCACTTTTCAGTTTTTCTACAAGAATATCGTATGCGCCCAGCAGCAGTTCAATGCCTTTTTCTTCGCAGAAACGATGAGGGAAGAATATGGTCAAACGTTCCGGATCGCCATCCTTCAAACTCTTTACCAGTTCTTCGTCTCTTTTTTCAGGAGAGAACATGTGGATGTCGCATCCTAGCGGAATCCAGTGGGATTTGGGAAGTCCATTGGCGTCGCAACGGTCTAGGACTTCCTTGCAAGAAACCTGGACCCCGTCGTACTTTCGAAATTCCTGACGGGCATACCAGAATGCCGCTTTTTTGCAGAAGCGACCAACAGCTGCTCCCAGCTTGTTTGCTACAGGACGTTCCACATAGGTAATGGGGAAGTCTGCATGCCAGAAACTGAACAAGGCTGCGTTAGGACAAATCTTCTTGGCTGCGCAACGTACTACAGAAGGAAGAATGTAAGGGGATCCGACTTCAATTACATCGGGCATGTACTTGCGCAGTATGGGGCGAATCTGGGACTGCTTCCAAATAAAGCGGTATTCCCAGTTTCCGGGAAAGCGGAAAGCCTCCACATGCTCAATAATCAAGCCGTCGCTTTTTTTTTCGGTATAAGTCTTGGAGTCTGGCATTACGAATACAGAAAGCACTTCGCTCTGCTGTTCGTAAAACGCCATCTTCTGTAAATGGTAACGGCGAACACCGCCCCCAGAAGGGCTCCAGAAATTATTGAAATCAACAATGGTAAACATTCTATGCTAACTAAAAGGCCTTAGCCTTCTTCCTGCATTCTGTTGGAAAGCGGATCGATGGTCAAGTTACCTTGGTAGACCTGGCCGCTGCCCAAGCGCTTGGAGTCAACATTCAGGAACAGGTTCCCGCCCTTAGATTCCAACCAGTAGACTGCGTCAGAATCGCGGAGATAAGCGCGGGGGCCAACAAGCCCGTTTTCAGAATCCACCAGTTCACCGCCCAAGAACAGCGGAATATCCACGGCTTTGTACAAATCGAGAATAATGGAGGATCTACGTTCGTGAATGTCGGTTAGATCAAAGTAATCTGTAATCTTTAGGTGGTCAATGCCATCGATGAATACAACCAGGTTGGGATGATCCTTGGCTTCTTCCTTCAGGGTTGCAATAAACTCCATGTTGTCAAAGTCAGGCTGGTCATCCCAGATTTCAAGTCGGTTGCTGCGAACGAATCCCATCAGCTCACGAGTGGCTTCCAGAATCTTCTGGTTCACAGCTTCGTCTTCGCTTTGCTTGCGAACGGTTAGCACTGATTCGCCAATAAGCATTGCAACCAGTCGGTCGAAAATCTGACGACGGGGAGTTTCGAGGGCAATGTAGATCAGCTTCAGGTTGGGATTGCTCTGGATCAAATCTAAGGCCATGCTGGACATCAACGTAGTCTTCAAGCCGAAGGGCTTGGAGGATACATAGAAGCAACCGGACTGGATGCCGTCAATAGTCTTTGTCAGCTTGGGGAAGGTACTCAAGGAATAGCCCACGCGAACGTCCGGCGGGCAGCCCATGGCGGTATCGAAGTTTTCCTTGATATCCTGCAAGAGCATAGAACGGCGGTGGGTATGGACGGTGTCTTCTTCAGTCTGACAAATCAAATTGAGCAACTGGTCGGCACCGTTCTTGCGAACCACCTTGTCTACAGTTTCTTCCTTAGGAAGTACGATGGACTTAAACTTCAGATTCAGTTCTTCCGCCATCTTCAAGTATTTTTGAATGCGAAATTCTTGTTCGCGACGGTCCTGTTCACGACGGAGAATGACGGTAACGGAATCTGCACCGCAAGCCTTCAGCTTGTACAAGTGGCTCAGGGAAAGTTCCTGGTACATGGTGGAAACCACGCCGGGAATGCCTGCCAGGTCGGCGGTCAATGCGTCAAAGAAACCTTCTACGATAATAGGCTTGCTGTTCTCTGCCTGAATGTTGAAAGGAATGTCGCTAGGACCGGAAGCGTAGGATACATAGGTGTGGTTGCTGTCTGCGTCGTCCAGAACGCGGCCGTACACAGAATGAATCAAACCCTTGGAGTTGCGGGCGGGAATGGTGATTCTCGGCTCGCGGTAGGCTTCTAGGTTGTCCAAGTAGAAATTGATCTGGTGGCGTTCGATGCCGGAGAGCATGCAGTAGCTTGCAAAGGGTTCCGGGTCGCCGCTATAATAGCCGATACCGTACAGTTGAGCCTGCCCAATGCTCCAGCCGCGGGACTGCAAAAATTCTGCAGAAGAAGGACTCTTGCAAGCAGCCCAATGGCAGTAACGCACAAAGTTTTCAAGGACCTTGGACTTTTCGCCGCCGATTTCCTTGATCCAGGGATGTTCATCCTGGCTCGGATCATGCTCGGGTTCCAATGTGCCTAGAAAATCCAATGCTTCGGCGCGAGCCTGCGGCTCTTCCATGCCGTTGAAACGGCTACGCATTACGAATTCGATCAAGTCGCCTTCACTTCCGCACTGCAGACAGCGATAACGCCAGTAACCCAAGGCGTCGTAGAAGAACAGGGATGTTTCTTCGGGAGAGTGGAAGGGGCAGCAAGCGATAAGGTTACGACCCCAACGGCTCAGAGGGATTCCCAGCTGGCGCGGATGGGTCTTGGCTCGCATGATAATACCGGCATGTTCTTGATCTATAAGCATAACGGATTCCTTTTCTTACTTCTAGAAATCTACATATTTTTTATTTTTCAAGGTATGATTATTCTTGGGATTGACCCTGGTTCTATCACAACGGGGTATGCTTTTTTAGATACGGACGGGAAAAACCCGAAAGTCTTGGAATATGGCGTTCTTCATGCCGCCGAAACCAAGCCTTTGGAGGATCGTCTGCTGCATATCCTGACGGAACTGGAAAAACTGCTAGACAAGTACAAACCTCAGGCTTTGAGCATGGAGGGTGTTTTCTTCTACAAGAATCCTAAGAGTGCCTTGGTACTCGGCCATATCCGTGGTGCAGTCCTTGTGGCTTGCCGCCGCCGAGGAATGACATACAATGAGTATCCGCCAACGGTTGTCAAACAATCCATTACCGGAAAGGGCAGTGCTTCCAAGGATCAGGTGGCCAATATGGTTTTTGCCCGTCTTGGGATTGATAGAGGCGACTTGCCCTTGGATGCATCCGATGCTTTGGCTATTGCCTTGACCCACGCGAATCCCGCTCCCTTGGCGGGAGCCGTGGCTGCTTCCGGTTCAACAGGTTCTTCAAAGAAAAAAACGGGGCTCCTAACCCGAAAGAAAAAGGCAACCACAAAACAGTGGATGGACTTGATTGAAAAAATGGGAGGAACTATTCAATGATAGATTGCTATGGTTTCCGCAATGCAGAATCCCCTGATTTTGAGAATATCGAGGGTTACTTTGTTGACAAAGAGGTTCTTCCTTTTTATAACAAACTAAAAGAGCGCTTGGCAGGGGAAGGCTACGCCCTTCGTTTGGAATCTGCCTACAGGCCCTTTGAACGTCAGCTTAGCATTTGGAACCGTAAGGCCTCCGGAGAATTGAAACTCTTGGATGCTAGCGGCAATCCTATGGAACGCCCGGCTGACGAAGAACAACTGATGTACGCCATTCTGACCTGGTCCGCTCTCCCGGGAGCAAGCCGCCATCACTTAGGTTCTGACTTGGACGTGGTGGATGGCAACGCCTGCCCCGAAGGTTATGAAGTGCAGCTGACGCCTGCAGAATGCAATGGCATGTTTGCTCCCTTCCACAAGAAACTGACTGAACTGATGGATGCTGACGAAACTTTCGGCTTTAGCCGTGTGTTTGTTCCCGGTCGTGGAAAAATCCAACCTGAAATGTGGCATATCGCTCATTTGCCGACTTCCAGAAAGCGTCTGGAAAACTTTTCCTTGGCAGAGCTTCGCTCCATTTACGAACGTACGGACATTGCCTGCAAATCCGCCTTGCTAGATAATTTGGAACGCCTTGCAGACGATTACATCTATCCCTATTTCATTTAGGTTAACGATGGAATTTGCAGAAGAAACTCGTGGTCGTTTTCGCTTGCCCCTTGAAGTTTATGGGCGCTCCGTTCTTGGGGCTCCCTTGCATTATGTGCCTTGCTCTGGTCCTTGCCGCATATTGGTAATGGCCGGGATTCACGGTGAGGAACCGGAAACAACGTTCCTTTTGAGCCGCGCCCTTCGTGCTTTCGAAACGTCCCTGAAGGATGTGGCTTTTGTGCTGTGTGCCAACCCTGATGGTATGACCTTAGGGACCCGCGGAAATGCCAATGGGGTGGACCTCAACCGCAATTTCCCTACTTCAAATTGGAGTCCGGATCCTGTTTCCTCCCGTTCCGTTTTAGAAGCCCCTAGGGATACGCTTTTGTCGGCTGGTTCCGCCGCCGGTAGCGAGCCGGAAACCTGCGCCCTCCTCAATCTGATTCAGCAACTGCGACCGACCTCCATAGTATCTATGCATGCCCCAATCGCCTGCGTAGACGCCCCTGCAAGGACTGAACTGGTGAACTCCTTGTGCGAATGCTTCAACTTGCCTTGGCAGGCAGATATAGGCTATCCTACGCCTGGAAGCTTGGGCACCTGGTGCAAGGAACGCTGCGCCGCAGCAAATGCCCCAGACGGCCCCCTAGAGTGCGTTACCCTGGAACTGCCTAGAATGTCTCCGGAAGCTCTCTTTGACCGCTTTGGCGCGGCCTTTGCAGACCTCCTTGCTTGCCTATAGAATGCGGAGTCGAATCGTCGCACATAAAAGAAAGGCCCCCGTTTCCGGGAGCCTTTTCTAAAATCCAATAAGACTTATTTCTTGGCTGCTTCAGCTTCTGCTTCGGCAATAATCTGCTTGCGGTTGGCGATGCCCAAACCGAAACCGATGACGATGTAGCAGGCCATGAGCAACAGCAGGAATTCGGTAACGAAAGGAATCTTTTCGGAAACGAAAGTGAAGCCGCTGATGTAGGTAATGATGATCATGACGATCTGGAAGATGTTGAGAGCCTGGCTCTTGCGGGGCTGGAGCTTGGGCAAGAACAGAGGGCTGACCATCATAATGCCGGTGACCAACAGTACAAAAATGGGAATGAAAATAACGGTGCTGTTCGGGTCTGCGAAGATTCCCTTGGACTTGAGGAAAACGACCAGCACTGCGTTGATGCCGCCTGCAAAGGTAGAGGGCAGGCCAGAGAAGTGGTGGTGGTAGGAATCTGCGTCGCAGGCATTATACTTGGCCAGACGCATTGCTGCACAAAGTACGTAAATAGCGAATGCAACAATCATCAAAACGAAGTTGTTCTGGAACCATTCCGGAGACATGGTCTTGTAGGTGAAGAATACGGTAAATGCCGGTGCTACACCGAATGCGATCAAGTCGGCAAGGCTGTCGAACTGAGCTCCGAATTCGGAACTGGCATTGACCAATCGAGCTGCAAAGCCATCTAACTTATCGAGAAGAGCACAAAGAACAATAAAGTATGCGCCCATACGAATCGGGTCGGCGGTTGTGAAAGAACTGAATGCTCCGGTAACCCAGCAAATCGCAAAAACACCCAGCAAAAAGTTCATGCTAGTAAATGCGTTCGGCAGAATAAAACGAGACTTTCCCATTCAAAACCTCTACTAAAATATTACAGAGAAAAAGATAGATTTTTTGAAACCCAAAAACCAAAAAAAAACGCCCCATAAGGACGTTTTTTCTCTGAATAATAATCCGGAAATTCGATTATTTAGCGGGCTTAATTCCCCAGAGAGCCTTAACACCTGCTGCCACGATAAGAATCTGGGGCGGAGCATAGGGGTTTTCTTCGGTGGGGTAGTTGGTCCAGTGCTTGGTGGAGAACTGATAGTACTGAGTCGGACGGTACATGACCGGCAGTACAGGAATGGTTTCCATGAAAATCTTGTTCAGCTGGCGATAAGCTTCTGCAAGTTCCTTTTCATCGGTGATGCTAGGAATCTGGAGAATCAGCTTGTCGGCTTCTGCATTCTGGTAGCGGCCCTGGTTAGAGAAGGCGTCTTCGCCTACAGGCTTGTAGGAGTCGGTGCTCATAATCTGTTCAAAGCGGTTCCAGGGTGTTGCTGCAGAAAGTTCAGCAGTCTGAGTCTTCATGACAAGGTCGAAGGTGCCAAGGCGGAGATCCTTGTCCCAGACACTGTAGTCCACAAACTTTTCTTCGGTGGAAAGACCGATGTCCTTGAAGGATTCGATGACAACCTTGATTGCGTCTTCCCAGTCGGTCCAACCCTGCGGGCATTCGATGGTGAGGGGGCGGATAGCCTTGCCCTTCTTATCAAGGAGCTTACCATTTGCATCCCAGCTGTAGCCTGCTTCGGTAAGGATCGCCTTTGCCTTTTCGGTGTCATAGCTGTAACCGTAGGCGTCGGCGTCTTCCTTGACAAAGTACTTGGATTCGGTGCCGAAGGGCAGAATGAAACCGGGCTGAATAGCTGTGGTGTAGTTGGAAACTGCGCGAGACTTGATCTTCTCGAAGTTGATGGCGTGGATCATGGCGCGGCGGATGGCCACGTCATTGAACGGCTCCTTCTGGTGCTGGATGAAAAGCGTAGTAATGGAACCCGGCTGGTGGTAGGGCTCATTTCGGCTCCAGGCACGGATGCTGTCTTTGGCCTTGTCCCAGATGCGGGGCAGGAACACAGAAGACATGTCCAGGTTGCCCTTGGTCATTGCACTATTAAAGTGGTTGTTTCCAGTGTAGAGGGAGTGAATGATATACTTGGGAGCAGGCTTCTGACCGTTGTACTTGGCGTTGCCCCAGTAGTTATCATTGCGTTCCAGAACGATCTGGTCGGGAGAGAATGTCTTAAGATTGTACGGACCAGAGACGACCGGAAGAGAGTCGTTCTTGAATTCCGTAATCTTTTCCATGCTGTAACCCTTGCCGGACTTGGCTGCCTGGATCAGTGGCTCGAATACAGCCTTGGGCAAGATAGATGTTTCAGCAATGGCGTTCAAGATGATGAGCGGATTCTTGATCGAACCAAAGTTGAAATAAATATTGTTGTTTCCGTCGGATGTTACAGAACTCAGGAACTTCCAGTTTCCATGACGGGAGGTCGGCAGCAGGGAGTCAATCTTAAAGGTGTAGACAACGTCATCCACGGTGACCGGTGTGCCATCGTTCCACTTAGCCCTGGTGTCTAGATGCACGGTGATGTTGGAATCGGTAATCTTATAGCTATCGCCAAGCATGGGTTCCAGTTCGCCGGAATGCTGGTTGTAAGCATAAAGTGCTTCGTAGCTTAAGCGGACGTTGCCGTCAACCGGGAAATTGGGATCGTAATCCAACGGATTAAAGGTTGACGGGGGAGCCCAGTCGAAGCCTCCGATGTACAGAGTCTCGTTGCGAGGATACTCCTGAGATTCGGTTTCGGCAACTTCTTTTTTCTCCTCGTTGCAGCCAACGAGGACTAGGGTGCCGAGAGCAATCGAGGCAATCGATAATGTGTTAAAGATCTTGTTAAAGCTCATCGTTCTTCCATGAATATATTCAATAGAAATTTAGTGAGATTTACTAGAAAAAACCACCAATTTTTGTTTACACTACCTGAAAAAAGCACCAAAAAAGGTGCGTTTTCATAATATTACAGAGAAAATCCGTATAAAAGGCGCTTGGGAGAGGCGCTGAACAGGGTTTTGCCCGTTATGAAGGGGGTGCCTGCACCGCCTGGGGTGTTAAATTTGCGAACGATTTTTCCATCGGAAAGTGAAATTGCGATCACTTCGTTCTTCTGGTCAATCCATGCTTCTCCGTCCTTTACGTACGGTTTTGTAAAGATGGAATTCTTTCCTTGGAACTTCCAAAGCGGTGCGCCCGATGTGGAGTAAAGCAAAATGGATTGGTCCGCTAGACCGATAATGAATTTCTGTTCGTTCTTGTCGTTGATTAAGGACATGGATGTCACAGAGGATTCAAGAAGAATTTGTGTGGAGTTCTTGTCGTTGTGCTTCAGGTTGTACAAGTGAAGCTTGTTTGAACTTGTGGCGACTGCAAGGATAGAATCGGAGGACACGATGTGTGTGACGGAACCGAGAACTTTTCGAGAGGAGCCTTCCTTGACTTGTCCGGATTCGTCATCTAAATCTACAAGTTCGCCATCAAGATTGCTCAGGTGAATTTGGTTCCCGCTTTTTGCCGTCAGGAAAGGAACAGAGAAAATCTTTCTGGACCAAGCCAACTTATTATCGTTGCTGGAAACCTTCAGGAGGAATCCGTTCCAAGTGGAAACGTAGATTGCATTGTCCGTGGTCTGCACTTCGAAAGCCTTGCCCGGTAATTGAATTGTTGCCGGAGCAGTTTCGCGGGACAAATCGAAGATAGACAGCGCGTATCCAGAAGCAATTGCTAACGTGTTTTCGTTATTTGCGATGGAGGGACTTTCATCTAGTTTGCCAACGTTGCGAGACCAGCGGAGTTCGCCATTGTCAATACTGATGCACAGCAATCTGTTTGCGGCGGGGTCAATGGTAAAGAGATTTTTCTTGTTACTAAAGAATTGCGGGTAAATCGTTTTCGGAGATATAGGGAGCAAACTTACGAACTTTGCGCCAATGGCTTTGCCGTAACGATTGAGAATGTACTGGGTTGTTTGAGGATTACTTGCAGACAAACGAACTGCTTCCGCCCATGCTTTTTGCTTTTCGCGATCGGTTTTATTTTTCTTTTCAAGATAAAGAGCCTTGAAGAACCAACCTTCGGCATTGCCCGGTTCTGCAGTCAGCAAGGAATCTAGCTGGACTGGCAAATCTTCCCATTGTTCGTCTTCAATTAACTGGGCAGCCTGCTTTACAAGTGCGTTTGACAAGAGCTCTTTCTTTCCGTAATAATCCGGGGCAATGGCACGTAGCTTGTTGTCACCGAAATAGAGATAGATGTTGCCGTTGGTGTGAATGGGCGGGATCGTAATAGGTTTGGTAAAATTGAAATTCCAAATCGGGCGCAGCAATGTGTCTACGGTAGTGATGGAACCTTCGTTAGTGAATAGACCCAAGGTGCCTTGCGCTAAAGGATAAATGGAGGCTGCGTCGCTACGGATGGCAGCCTTTGTAAAACCGGTATATTTGTCGATCAGTTGCACCTTGCCGGATGCTTCGAGAATTGCAATGCTGCTACCGAAAGAAAGAATGTTTTCCACATTGCTAACAGGAATTTTCCAAACGGGGGCGCTGCTGTGCTTAGGCAAGTAGCTGTACAAAAAGTTGACGGAAGTTAGAAAAATCTGATGCTTGTCAATTAGAATTTTTTGAATGATATCGAATTGCGCAATGGCCTTGCTTTCGGTCCCGTCTTCAGAAGACAGAAAGTGCAGCGCGTTGTCGGAACAGTTTAGAACGTATTCATTTGTTTGCTTGAAAAATCCAGAAATTTGACAGTGATTGTACTTTTCAGGAATCTGAATGGATTCGTTTTTCTTGTTGAAAATGTGAAGGCTGTTCTCTGTAATTGCTATGGCCTCTTCGCCGTTTTCACGGAACTCTACAATAGACGAAATTGCATAGCTGCGTAGAATTTTTCCTGAATAAAGAGACTGGAACATTAGGGAGTCTCTGGCCTCGGATTGATACCAGACCCCCTTATTGTTAACGTTAAGAACGTTTATGTTGTTCGGCAAATCAATGGGCAGGTTGACCAGTTTGTCGTCTTCAATCTTTTGAATGCTTCCGTCTCGAAACTTAAGGAAGGCCGGGTTGGATCCGTAGGTGTTGATCAAAACCTTCTTTAAGGGGATGAAGGGCTTTTGCAAGTTTTCCGGCTGGAAACTAGTAGCGGCTTCGCGTTCGGAAAGCCAATAGGCTTTTGCAACCTCAGTTGTCCTTGAAAGACTTTGCTTGTAGTAGAAGTTAGAGGATGTCTTGTTCCCGGCTAGTTCCTGAATTTTGCCTAGGTAGAAATAAGCTTGCTCCTTGTCTTCTGTATCGCCATCCTGGGCGACCTTTTCCAAGATTCGGACTGCCTCTGCGTTTTCTCCTTTCATTTCGAACAGGTAGACGGCTTCTTGAATGGAGGCTTCCATTGAATTGGCGAAGACATCTGCCGTGGAGAATGCGCAGAATAGGACCATTGAGAAAATGGCCTTGGTAATCCAGAAATGTCTCTTGGAATTACACATCGAACTTGTAGCCTGCTCCTCGTACAGAAATAATGATTCTGGGGTTGGTCTGGTCGTCTTCAATCTTTTTGCGGAGTGCGACGATATGGTTGTCGATGGTTCTTGTGGAGGGCATGTTTTCGTCGGTGTAGCCCCAGATTTCCTTCAAGAGGTCTTCGCGCAAGACAACTTCGCCCTTATGATTCCAGAAGTACTTGATAATCTGGAATTCGCGGGTGGTCAGTTCCAGAGGTGCGCCGCCCTTTGTGGCTTCGAACTTCTTGATGTCCACGTGAATGTCGAAGAAATCCAGACAATCGGGGGTGGCGGCCACTTCTGCGGTAGCCTGCTGCGTGGAGCGACGACGCAGGAACGCCTTGACGCGGGCCAAAAGTTCCAAAATGGAGAAGGGCTTGGTCACATAGTCGTCTGCGCCCATCTCAAGACCGGCGACCTTGCTGGTTTCTTCTGTCTTGGCGGTCAGCATAATGATGATGCATTCCGGATGCTTCTTTCTAATGTAACGGCAAACTTCGAAACCGCTCTTCTTGGGAATCATCAAATCCAAAAGAATCAAGTGGGGCAGGAAAGAATCGGCCTTTTCGATAGCCTCTTCGCCGTCGACCGCTGTTTCGACGATGTAATTTTCCATCTCGAAATTGTCTTGCAGACCGAAACGAATAATTTCTTCGTCCTCAACAATCAGAATTTTATAGTTCTCTGCCATGCTATTCTGCCTTTTTGAATTTTACAGTAAAGGTGGAACCCTTGCCTGGTTTGCTGATTAAAGATATGGTGGCTCGGTGTGTCTTGGCGACTCGCTTAACAATTGCCAATCCAAGTCCGGAGCCCTTTGTACTACGAGTCATTTCGTCACCGACTCTATAAAAATCATTAAATATATTTTTTTGCTCGGCGGGAGGAATGCCAACGCCAGTATCCATTACGGAAAATACCACGTGATTTTCTTCCACCTGAACGTCAACGGTGATTTCGCCCGGAGCGTTGGTGTACTTGATTGCGTTTTCAATGAGATTCTGTGCCAAGCTGTAAAGTGCGGTGTAGTCGCCCATGACATATGCGGCTGGTTCGAAATGAACTCGGAACTCCAGGCCTTTTTCAATGCCGATATCTTCTACGGCGTCAAACACCTTTTGTGCGCAAACGGAAAAATCCAGCTTTTCCCACTTGAAAGCCCCTGTGCCATGTTCCATTCGGGTGTAATTCAAAATTGCACCGATCAGGTTTTCCAAACGGGTGGCTTCCTTGCCAATGAGGTTTGAATATTCTTGAACCTTTTCCACTTTCTGGACGCGGCCGCGGGCCATCATTTCTGCAAACATCTTGATAGACGTCAGCGGAGTTTTAAGTTCGTGCGACACGCTAGAAAGGAAGTTTGCTTTCATAGACAAAAGCTTGCGTTCCTGAGTGATGAACCGGAACATAAAGAAAGATCCGAAAATCACCGCGAAGAGAGAGAACAACATCAATCCGTACATCAGGAACATGCGTTTGCGAGATTCTCGCTTGATGTCACGCATGTCCTTTTCGTAAAGGGAAAATTCCCAATTCATTGCATCAGATAAGATTGTCTGGCTAACGATTGTTGAACTGTCGGGGATGTGCCCCAAAACGATGTTGTCCTTTTGGTCAACAACGGAGTAGGGAATGTTTTTCCAGCTTTGGGCAACGACCTTCATTTTGCTTACAAGACGATCTCTGTAGGCTTTGTTGTCAATCTTTGCGATTACAACCTGATCTCCGGACAAGTAGGGATAAGACATTCTCAGAAGGGTTATGTCGTCTTCTTGCTTATAGAGAATGCCTTCCTTGGAGGAATTGTCGTCTTCAAGAATTTCGTTGAACAAGTCCTTGTGCTTGAACAAAATGTCCATGTAGCCAAGCTGTCGGTTGAAGTTCTCGCGAAGATTCCAGAAAGCTTCGCGCTTGTCTTGCGGAAGTTTCTCGAAGGAGAGAATTTGTGTGAATGCTGATTCAAAGAAAAATCTTGAGGAGGCGAGATCCTTGATGTGCTTGTCTTCAAGGAACTGATTCAAAATGGAAAGGCAGTAGTCCTGCGCTTCTTGGTGCTTCTTTTGTGCCACAAGAATTTCAAAGTGAAGCAAGTTGGCGGACCTGGTCAAGTCTGTGTGCAGATAGCCTTGCTGGTGCGGTTGCTTTTCAAGGATTTCCAGAAGTTCAAGTGCGGTTTCGTATTTCTTGTTTTGGAAATTGTAACGGATCATTCCCAAAAGATTTTGGACTTGCTCCTCGGGAGAGTCAAAGAAAAACGAGGAAGGATGAACGCTTCTTGCAACTCGACTCTGGTAGATTTTTTCTCTGTTGTCCGGGTTCTCCTGTTCGTCTCTGAAAATGTTCTTTTCGCGATTGGACGGAACGCTTGTGGAAAATCCCTGGCCATTAGAAAAATGACGAGAGGAAATGTCGGGGTAAACGAGGCTACCGTTGTTGAACAAGAATATGGCTTCGATGCCATCAACGGATTTGAATTCGGTTGCATTGCCGAAATCCAGTAAGCCACGGGGTTGTTCATATAAGAACAGGGAGGCGCCTTTTGCCTCCTGATGGATTTTCTTCTGTTCCTTGGAAACTGCTTCTTCAATTTCCGACTGGAAAGAAATGCTATTCTCGTCGAAGCTTTTCTGTGCGAGATAAACTTCGTTCTGAATATTTCTGAAACTTAAAAACGCAAGAATTGCGGTTGGCAAAATAATGCCGCCCGCAAACAAAAGGATAAACAGCAGATTGTTGCGTGAAACCTGCATTGCTTATCCGTTATAGCGGAAGGTCTATAGACAGCTGAGGTCTAATCACTTTGCAATATTTGCACGGTGGGTCACAGAAACCTTGTGACCGACTTCGATGCGACGATTGTTGGAGTAGATCTCGCGAATGAGAATTGCTGCTTCGTTTTCGGCAGCTCTTGCGATCACGCCGCGGCCAAGGAGGTGCGGAGGAATAGTTGCATCAGAGGTGTCTTCTTCCCACACGGCGATTGCATCGCCAGTGTTGTAGCCCTGCTGTGCGCCCTTGTCAATCAAGACGTAGGAGTAGGCTCCGATAACCAGAGCGGGATCCATGGCGTAACGAATCATGGCGAGGGAGTCCATCATCACTGCCTTTTCTGCAGAGTAGCCAGTGACGTTAATGGTGTTCAAAGGCATCTTGACGCGAGCCTTAGCCTGAGCCATCTTGATTTCGCGGAAGCTCTGGACAATCTGTGCACGAGAAAGAGTATCGCCGATAGCGGTAATCTTTGCGATGCCAGAGAGGCGGAGCAATGCGTAGTTATCAAAGGTACGGCCCTTACCCGGAACGTCGATAGCCTTTGCATCGTAAATTTCAATCAGGTCGCCCTTCTTGAGATTTTCGTGGGTCTTTTTGCCGAGGCCAACGAGAACTTCGTGTTCGGGCATATGAACGAGGGGCTGCTTCTTTTCGGCGGAGCGAATAGAAATGAAGCTAGAATCGTTTTTCAAAGAATCCAAGACATAGACCACCGGAGCGAGAGCCTGGTAGTAACCGTTGAACGTCTTGGGAGCCGGGCGCTGAGAGTAGCTGTACTTGTCTTCTTCGCGCTTCTTCTTCTTGTTCTTGGTGTCCTTGTCGCGCAGATCGCCCAACATGGATTCAAAGTTTTCGTCACGGCCGTCGGAGTCGCAACCTGCGGAGGTAATGCCCTTGGGGAGGTCTGCGTCGGAAACTGCGGCGTCACAGGGGAACTTCTTGCTTGCCTTCTGTTCTGCAGCCTTCTCGTTAACACCATCGCCAAAGTAGATGGAGTCACCCGGATAAATCCAGTGCGGGTCCTTAATGTGGCGGTTGTTTTCCCAAAGATCCGGCCATGCGAACGGATCCTGAAGGAATTCGTCACTCAGGTCCCAAAGGGTGTCGCCCTGCTTGACAACGTAGGCTGAGGCCAACAGTGCGGTCAAACCGAGGCAGATAGAAGCACATTTGAAAAATCGCATAATATTCCTTACTGGCTAATTTGTTTGAAATTTAGCCTTTTCTTTGTTTAAATGTTGGCACTTCCGTTGCAAAATGGGGCTGTTCAGGGCGATTTGAGCGAGAAACTCGTTCTTGAGGACGCTGAACATTACGGGATTTTGCCGCCATAGCGGGGTTTTGTCCCAAAATTCCGGCTCTGTCAGGTACAAAAATGAACAAAATGTCAAATTTGCCGCTGCCCGGTTCCAAGTACAGGGGGATGCTTTTGCGGAGCATATAGCTTTCGCGACGGAATCTCTTGATTTCCTTGACAGCAACTTCCAAATCGGAGGTCTGGAGCAAAATTCTTTCGGGACGAGCCTGTGCTGCGGCCTGTTCTACGCCAGGAGGCAGAGTTTCTTCGTTAGGAAGGTTAAAGTAGAAGGTCCAACGGCCTTCGTTTTCCTTTTTGTTGAAGAACTTCGGGAAAAACTCGGCTTCCACATGTCCACGGTGGAAATGCATGTTTTCGTCGATGACTCCGCGAGCGTTCTTTCTGGAAGAAAGCATGGCGTATTCGCGACAGTCCATGGAATCCACTCTCTTGAACTGGCTTGCAAGCATGGAACTTACAAAGCTGCTACCGGAGTAGAATTCAAAGAAGCAATCTTCGGGATTGGGATGGATGGCGCCTGCAATGCGGGAGGGGAGTCCGTTCCATGCGTCACGAATTCTCGGAGCCCAGTCCAGAACGTGCATGTAGGAACCCGTTTCGCCAATTTGTACGAAATCGTTTCCGAAGGCAGCCTTAGCTTCAACCTTCATGGCCTGTGTTCCTGCGGGGTCGAACAGATGATCCGGCAGGCACTGGATGTGGTGGCAGCTAATGATTTCTGGGCAGTTGCGCTCCAGGAAGTCGACGAAAGTCTTGTATCCGTGGGCGGAGTTACGGCCCTTCAGGTTCACCTGGACCAGCAAAGCAAAGTTCCCGTTACCTGCGGCACGGAACCACACCTGACGGAGAGCCTTGCTGAAAATGCGGAGGTGATCCTTCTTCAGCTGTTCAAAAACCTTGGATACGATTTCAGGTGCTTCCATTTCAAAGCTGGGAGCTTCGATGGTAAGCTTTTCGTGCTCACCCTGGTAGACTTTGGTGATTCGCCAGTCTGCGTTTTCTGCGTTTGCTTCTGCGGTGAACCAAGCCTGAATTTTTCCAGGAATTTTCTCTGTTGTAGCCCATGTGGACAACTGCTGTTTAAGATCTTCGAATGTCAGCTTAGGGCGGACTGCCGGCTTAGGTTGGACTGCTGTATCTCGTTGACCCTCAACGGGTTTTGCATAATCATTTCGCACAGGACGACGACCGTTGGAACGGGCGTTGTTCAGTCGCTCCTCCCTTACAGGTCGTGTGGAATAATTTCTTTTAGGCTGCTTGTACATATAGAGCTTTTATTTGATTCCGAGGGATTTCCGCTAGAAAATTACACCAGGAATCGGGGGTAAATCCAAGAGCATTCGCGGGCCAGCATCTTGGGGAATTCGCGGAAGGAACCGTTAATCTGGTACTGGTTCAGGCTGCCTTCAACAGGTGTCAATTTCATAACACTGTCGGCGCGGGCTTCCAGGTACGGGTATTCGTCCAGGTTGCAAGAAGACACCACGGCGCATCCGGTAAGGGCGATGATGGTGTCGATCATCTGCATCAAGATCTGGTGGGGTGCACCGTTCAGTCGGGTAGACTTGGGGTTATGGAGCACTGCAGAAATGGGGTCGATGACCACAACGCGGTAATCATGGTTTTCCAGGCGCTTTGCACCCTGAATACGCTTTGCGATAAGCTGAGCGGTTTCAATGGGGGAGAGTGCTGTACCACGGAGGTTCAAGAAACCGAACTTAGGAGTGCTTGCGTTAAGATTTCTCTTGGCGCCCAGCATGTAAAGGCGGTTCAAGAACACGGACTTGGTCAATTCAAAGTTCACGAACAGAACGTCGTTAGAAGTGGTTGCGTTGCCGAACCAATCTTCGCCGTAACAGATGGACAAGCCTAAGTCCATAAGAGCCAAGGACTTGCCGCTCTTGGGAGGTGCGGTGAACAGGAAGAATTCACCTGTGCGTAGCATGTTGTCTACGATAGACGGGTCTTTCTTCGGAGCTTCTTCACTGTCGCTAGCAAGTTCAATCAGGGGTTTTCCGTCCAAAGAGTATTCAACCCATTCTTGCCATTCCTTAAATGTCTTTGCGCCTTGTTCCAGACCGATAAGGTACTGCTGCTTACCACCGCGGAGCACACCAGGCATGCGGACCATCATATGCGGATTGCGGTTGGATGCGTCAACCTTGAAGCCCTGGGAGTCCAAGGTCTTGAAAAGGAAGTCTACGCGTTCGTTATATTCTTCTTCGTCAGAAGCAAGGATCTTGACCCAAGCCTGCACAGAGTTTGCGCCGGTGTTCACCAAGGCGGCACAGGGAAGGTTCAAAGCCTTGTAGTAAGCCAACTGCTTGGCCAGGGACATCTTGGGATTGTCCACCACCACGTAACGGTAATGCCAGCTTTCGTCGGTAGCTTCTTCACCGCCCTTGGTGGCGTTGATGCAAAGCAGGGCGCCTTCGGGGCTGTCAAGGCTCTTCATGATCTTCTTGATAGAATCGTCCTGACCAACGATGTTGGAAACAATTTCTTCGGTACTGGAAGGAGTGTTGGAAACCTTGAATTCGATGGTTTCATCGGGAGCGAAGGTCGCTTCCAGGAGCTTGGCGAAGTCCTTTCGCCAGTCTGCGGCAGGCCATGGAATAGAAAGTGCTTCCGGGTCAATCTTAAAGTTCTGCAACAATTCTAGGGACTGGGTGTCCAGACCGAGAGCAAGCATCTGCTCCATGGAAATCATGCCGGCGGATAGCGGAGTAATCATCGGCATTGCAATTGGTGCTGCTTCGGGAGCGGGTTGCTGTGCTGCGGGCTGCTGCTGCTGCTGAACTGGAGCCGGTGCAGGTTCCTGTCTTTCAGAAGTACGCTTTTCTTCGGAGAATGCGCGACGGAGAGTCTGTTCGACTTCGTCACCATCCATACCTTCGTCGCGAGCCTTGCCGCCCAGCTGGAAACTGGCGTCCATGAAGGTCCAACCTTCTTCCATTGCGGCAACACCGGCCTTGTAGAGCTCGGTCTTGACTTCTCTGCCGGAGAAGCTATTCTTCAGAAACTGGTTGATAATTTTTCTTGAACTTTCCATGGAACGATTCCTTCCTAGATAATTTCTCGTAATGTAGTTTATTTCAACGAGTTAGATGTGTTAAAAAAGATTAATGGCGGTTATTATGGCCGTTTTTACGGCTAAACGCCTGTTGTTAATTTATATGTAATAGGGGCGGAGCCTGTATTTTGTTCTTCTGACACTAAAAAAGGGACTCAAAACGTGGCTTTTTTTTAGAAAAGAATGAATTTTTCTACATTTTTCACGTAAAATTATGGCAAAACCCTAAAAGGTTAAAAAAATGGATATTCCTGAATCTTCGAATTTTATTCAAGACATTATTGTCAATGATTTGCAGACCGGCAAGCGCAACAAGGTGCTGACCCGCTTTCCTCCTGAACCGAACGGTTACATCCACATCGGCCACGCTAAGTCCATCTGCCTGAACTTCGGTACCGCCCAGAAGTTTGGCGGTTTCACCAACCTCCGTTTCGATGACACCAATCCTACCAAGGAAGACGTGGAATACGTGGATTCCATCCGCGAAGACGTGAAGTGGCTCGGTTTCCAGTGGAAGGAAGAATTCTTTGCTTCTGACTACTACGACCAGATTTACGCCTTTGCAGAAAAGATGATCGAAATGGGCAAGGCTTACGTTGAAGACCTGACCCGCGACGAAATGCAGGAATACCGTGGTAACGATGCTGGTAAGCCCTCCAAGCCTAGTCCCTACCGTGACCGTAGCGTCGAAGAAAATATGAAGCTGTTCCGCGAAATGCGCGACGGCAAGTATGCTGATGGCGAAAAGTGCCTCCGCGCCAAGGTTGATTTGGCTAGCCCCAACATGAACATGCGCGATCCGGTAATCTACCGTACCAAGCACTGCACTCACCACCGTACTGGTGACAAGTGGTGCATCTATCCGATGTACGACTTTGCTCATCCTATTAGTGACTGGATCGAAGGCATTACCCACTCCATCTGTACCTTGGAATTTGAAGCCCATCGTCCGCTGTACGATTGGTTCCTCATTGAACTTGGCCTGGAGAACCGCCCCCAGCAGATTGAATTCTCTCGCTTGAACTTGACCTACACCATGATGAGTAAGCGTAAGCTCTTGGAACTGGTGGAAACCAAGGCTGTTCTTGGTTGGAACGACCCCCGTATGCCCACGGTCTGTGGCTTCCGTCGTCGTGGTTTCACTCCCAGTTCCATCCGCGAATTCTGCAGCCGTATCGGTGTGTCCAAGGCTGAGTCCATGGTGGACGTGAACCTGCTTTACTTCTGCATCCGCGAAGAACTGAACCAGAGCGCCAAGCGTGCCATGGCAGTCATCGATCCGGTGAAGGTTGTCATTGACAACTGGGAAGACGGCAAGGTGGAAATGGTTGAAGTTGAAAATAACCCCAACGACCCGAACGCCGGCACCCGTATGGTTCCGTTTGGCAAGGAACTTTACATCGAAGCTGAAGACTTCATGGAAGAACCTCCCAAGAAGTATTTCCGCTTGAAGCCGGAAGGCGAAGTTCGCTTGAAGGGCGCCTACTTCGTAACTTGCAAGAGCGTCGAAAAGGACGCAGACGGCAAGGTGACCGTCATTCACTGCGAATACGATCCTGCCTCCAAGGGTGGCGAATCTCCTGACGGTCGTAAGGTGAAGGGCACCATCCACTGGGTGAGCGCCGCTCATGCTGTAGATGCAGAAGTCCGTCTCATCGACAACCTGTTCACTCTTGAAGATCCGTCTGATGTTCCCGAAGGCGAAGATTGGCACAACTACCTGAATCCTGAATCCATGGTCATTAAGCAGGCTAAGCTGGAACCCAGCCTGGCCGACGCCAAGATGGAAGACCGCTTCCAGTTCCTGCGTCTCGGTTACTTCTGCTTGGATTCCGACGATTCCAAGCCGGGCAAGCTGGTGTTCAACCGCACCGTTGGTTTGAAGGACAGTTTCAACCCTGCGAAGTAATTTTTAATTCTCGTAGCAATTATTAAATCATAAAGTCCCCCGGCTTTCGCCGAGGGGC
The DNA here is from genome assembly GCA_024399035.1 of Fibrobacter sp. GTDB lineage: Bacteria > Fibrobacterota > Fibrobacteria > Fibrobacterales > Fibrobacteraceae > Fibrobacter. The sequence continues at coordinate 62,561 of JAKSID010000003.1, forward strand.
CTTATGTTTTATGAGAGAATTATGAAATTGTTTAGTAGTTCGACTTGGAGAGCATCTTGCCGTTGAGGGTTACGATCCAATGCTTGTTCTGAGCCTTGGCCGGGACCTTCATGTTGGTCGTTCCAATCTTAACTCTGGTCTTGAACAAGGTCTTTCCCGTCAAGTCGATGATTGCGAAAGTTCCGCCGATGTCGGTTTGGATCAGCATATTGGAACCGTTCACAACAAAGTAGTTGGTGGGGGAAAGCATGGAGTAATCCAATCTCTGAATGATAGGCGGATTGACAATGGAATCGCCCTTCTGTTCGGTTGCAGGAACTGTATCCGTCTTCTCTTCGATGGTAGGAATATGGATAATCGGTTCCGTTACGATGGGGTTGGCGGGTTCCGTGAAACCAAGTTGTTGGTCCATCCAGGCCATACGCTCTTTCATCTTCTTGCGAAGATGTTCTACTTCGCCGTCCCAAGTTGTTGCGTTGTAACCGCCCATGGCCATACCCATGCCTCCGCCACCGGACTGATTACAATATTTCATCGGTTGCGGGTCAGCTTCATTCTGGCCACTAGCCTTGCCCAGATTGGGCCAGCGTTTAAAGTTTCTATCGGCAGCGTTCTTCAAGTAAACCTTCATGGAATCCAAGTATACGTCCAAGGTCTTTGTGTGCCATACGCCGCTGCGCAATTCTGCCCAACGTTTTTTTAGCTCGGATTGGTACTTTTGATCTTTCCACATGCTGGTAAGCCAGCGGGGAGCCTTCAGGGAGCTTCCGCCGAAGCCAAATCCGCCCCAACCGCCGCCATTTCCGTCAGCAATCTGCTTGCTGCTGTTTTCAATTTGCCAGCCGGTGGTTCCAGAACTTCCGAAACCGCCGCCCATGCCGCCAAATCCGCCGCCCCAGCCGCCATTATTGTTGTTTTGTCCTTCGGGTTGGCTGCCGTTACTCATGGCGAGATTAAAGTCCCAGGGAGGACCTAAGGTTACCTTACCGCCCTTGCTATCCTTGGGCTTGTGCAAGAAGAAACTGCACCAGTAGGAATCTGCATTGTTGGTAACTTCCTGGTGAAGCACATAATCTACTGCGGAACCTACATCCACATAGTTTTCGTATCCGTTCCCGTTACCGCCGTTCTTGAACAATCCTTCAAGATCGTTCAAGTACTTCTTCAGGTATTCTTCCTGCTGGGGTTTGATATTTTCTTTTTTCGGGTAATGGAGAATGACGTTCAAGCCATCGGAGGTACCGAAGCCTTCAGCGTTGACGCTGCCGCTGCCAGCTCCACCTGTGTTTGTGCCGGTCTTGTCGAACGCCCAGATGTAGCCACCAGTTACGTCATCGCCGCTAATGTCTTCGTCTTTTAACTTGGATACATCGACGCGGTATTTACCACGTTTGATTTTTTCGATAAGAACATAAACTCCACGGTATACGCCATTGATATACAAATCAAAGTGCATGGTGCGGGGACTGTAGCGACCAGCCTGTCTAAAGAGCCAGTGGGCTAGGGAGTTACGCATCATGGACTTGTCCACATAGGGACCATGGAAAACCCAGTCGTCTGCAGGAGGAAGCCCCAGCATGCTTACATCGATGCCTTCTCCGGCGGAGTCACGAACTTCCACGCTGTAGCCAGGCTTAGGGAACATGGCTGATGACTGTCCTCTCACCTTGATGCCGATGTCATAGAGCTTTCCCTTGGCACTATCTGCGATGGAATTTGTTTTCCCATCCAGGACTTTCATGGTTGCCGGGATTTTTTGTGAGACCTTATTGTCTAGGCATTTTTGCTTGGTGTCAACAAAAATAGCGGGAAGGTCGATGGTCTGTGCCGCTGCATTGCTTGTTAATGCGCCGGCAATTAATGCGACAGATGCGATGGCTTTATGATGAACTGCCATATAATCCTCCAAAAACACGCCATTAATCTAATTTGGAATATCGGTTTTTCCTAAAAATGTGATGGTCGTCGAATCAATAAATGTGTAAATTTGTGCAACGTAAACTTTTGTTATAAAAAATCGGACTGTTTGCAACCAAACCGCAACATTGGGCACCAAATTGTTGTATCTTGAATACCGGAGGTTGATTATGGTTAACACAAAAACTTGCAAGATGGCCATGGCTAAGTGGCTTTGGATTGTTCTTGCCGCATTCCTTTGCCTTCCTGTAACTGCAAAAGCTGCAGAAGGCTTTACTAACAACGAATTGGACACCTTGGTTTCGACCATCGCCCTGTATCCGGATCCGCTCCTGGTTCATGTGCTGACTGCTGCAACCTATGGCGACCAAATTCCAGAAGCTAATGCTTGGGCACAGGCTCATAAGAACTTGAATGGAGAAGCTCTTGCCACTGCAATGGAAGATGCAAACCTCAAGTATGATCCTAGTGTTCAGGCTTTGATTCCGTTCCCCACCGTTCTTGCTACCATGGCTAAGTATCGTACTTGGTCTGATCAGCTGGGCGACGCAGTCTCCTTCCAGAAGGATCAGGTGTTGGATGCAATCCAGCGCATGCGTAGCGTTGCTTATAACTATGGCCACCTGAAGTCCGATGACCAGGTTGTAGTGACCAAGACTGAAAAGATCATTATTGAACCGACTCGTACAGAATATGTCTATGTGCCGGTCTATAATCCCCATGTAGTCTATTATGTATATGCTGACCGCTATCACCCCGCTGTAAGATACCACCATCATGCATGGCTCGGTACTTGGTATGGTGAATGGGGCTGGGGCACCTGCTGGTTCGATTGGAACTATCGTTACATCTACGTTCGCGATTACCGCTGGTACCCGCATCGTCCGATCCCGCACCATCCGCGTCGCTATGCCCCGCCTCCTCGCAAGGCTCCCCATTATCGCCCGGCTCCGGCTCCCAGCAAGCATCATGTTGCACCGCCGTCTCGCCGTGACGACTTGAAGGCCGGCTTGAAGGAACGCCGTAGAGATGATGTCCGCGTGCAGTCTAATGATCGCCGCCCGGCTCGTGATGAAAAATCTTTGCGTTCTCAGGCAGCTACTGTAAAGCACGATGCTTCCTCCACGAGAAGAGAAAGCCACGCTCCTGCCCGCGTAGAAGCCAAGAAGGTCGAAAAGCATGCTCCGGCACGTGTCGAAGCTCGCCAGAATTCGTCTTCTCGCCAGGAAACCTCTAGCAGAAGATCTTCTAGCAATGATGATGATCGTCGCTACAATGACAACAGCAGCAGCCGTCGCTCCTCTGGCGCTCCTGCCCGCGTTGAACGCCGTAGCGATAGCCGTTCTGATGCAGGCGCTCCCTCCAGCAGAAGACGTTAATTTAACAGAAGGTATAGATTAGTTAGATGCTTTGTACTGAAGTTCTGGGCACGACCCACCACGGAACCTATAAGAAAGTCATTGATGTCTTGTTTGAAAACGCAGAGTTAGAAAATAAGACATTCATGAAAATGGCCAGAGATGGCGTTGAACTTGACATCCGTGTGGACTGCGCTTTGTGCGACGGTGATATCATTGCTGAGAATGAATTCTATATCTATGCTGTAAAGGCTGTGGAGAAGATTCCCGAAAAGAAAAAATCTTTCTAGACCTTAAGGATAAATCAAAGAAGGACTCGCTAATTGGCGAGCCCTTTCTTTTATGCATACAAATGTTGCGAACTTGAACGATTGCCTTGTTCTAAGCTAGCAGTTACTTGGTGTCGAACTTGACCTGGGGAGCAGTACTTGCGCCAGCATCGGCAGAGAAAGGAACCTTGGGGAAGGCGCCTGCGAAACTGGCGATAAGGTTGTTGGGGAACTGTCTGATGGTAGTGTTATATTCCTTGACCACTTCGTTGTATTTCATTCGTTCGACGGCGATGCGATTTTCGGAACCTTCCAATTCAATGCGAAGATCCTGGAATGCGGCATTGCTCTTGAGGTTGGGGTAGTTTTCAGTCACAACCATCAAACGCTGGAGGGCGTTGCCTAAGGTTGCCTGGCTTTCCTGGAAACGCTTCATGGCCACTTCATCGCCAAGCATTTCGTTATCTACCTTGACCACGCCACCCATGTGGCTGCGAGCGTCAACTACGGCGGTGAGGGTGCTCTTTTCGAAATCGGCTTCGCCCTGCACGGTGGCAACAATGTTGGGAATAAGGTCGAAACGGCGCTGGTAGGTGTTTTCTACCTGAGCCCACTGGGCCTTTACACCTTCGTCTAGGCTAATGATGGTGTTGTACACGCCAATGCTCTTGCTAATGATAATGACGCCAAGCAGAATGATGGCTGCCAATGTTACGAGAATGACCTTTTTCATTTTACCTCCATGGTATCCACAAGGTTAACAATTTCTGTGACAGTGCTAATGTAGTTATTTACGCATTCCAGGAACAGCTTTTCGTCACGGCTGCTGGCTGGCATTTGGAGCGCCGGAAAATCGTTGAAGATTTGCTGGTGGCATTCTGGGTAGATTCCGTGCTGCAGATAATATACACCGTACATAATCGGGAGCATGGTTTCGTTGGCACGGACAAAGAATCCAAGAGGATTTCTGTCTTCCTTAAGATAGATGAATGCCTGGCGTAAGCGAATCAAAAAGCCTCGCAGTTCTCTTTCGCATTCCAGGCGAAGTTTTTCCATGCTGGGCTTGTAGCCGGGAAGTGGCTGCTGGCCTGCGATGATTTCGTTACGGCTTGCAATGTGCAAAAACTCCAGAGGGTACACGTCTTCGGATGTCTGGATTTCCTTTAAGGTGAAAAAGTAACGGAATTCCAGGTTGTCCTTTTTTGCCTTGGGCAAAAGTTTGCGCAAAACCTCCAGACTCTGGTTGGAGTTGTCCCGAAGGATAAAGCTGACGGTCCAGGGCTTTTCCATGGCGTTGTAGCCTTCCATAAGGCAATCCCCATGGACGAAGGCCGAAATCATGTTTTTGCCAAGAGCTGTTTTTAATTGCTCGGGCCAGATTGAATTCTGCAATTCCAGTATGCTTAAATTCTTTTTCATAAATGCACCTTACCAGCTTCCGCCGGATCCTCCGCCACCGAAATGACCACCGCCAAAACCGCCTCCGAAGCCGCCTCGGCCTCCGCCGAATCCGCCTCCGAAACCACCGCGGGAGCCGTAGTTTCTGCGAGAGGAAGAACCGATAGCATTCCCCAGCAGGAACCAGAGACACCCATTACCTCTGCCGCCGCTAAACTTGGACATTAGCAGCAGGAAGAATATGAACATGATAAATAGAATCATGCTTGGGGGAGTCTTTTGTTCCTCTACAAATTGATCTTGTTTAAGGTCCAGCGTGACGCCTTTGGCTTTTGCAGTAGTCTGCGCCAGTTCCCATGCCAGGCTAATGATTCCTTCGCCATATTTTTGCTGGCGGAATGCGGGGACAAGAGTCTTCTGTTGGATGCGTTCCACAAGCGCGTCTGGCAGGTAGCCTTCGGCGCCGTAGCCTACTTCGACGCTTCGACGGCGTTGCTTTAAACTGACGAATATCAGAACGCCTTCGTTACTCTTTCCGCCCACGCCCCAGTGTTCCGCAGTTTGCATTGCGTAGGTGCGGTAATCTGCGCTGCCGATGTCGTTCATCAATGCGCAAGCGATCGCAACGCCTGTCTTTCGGTAAAGTTCCTCGGACAGTGTGTTGAACAGACGCACCTCTTGGGTGGACATCAAATGGACTTCGTCATAGACGTAACTGTTGGTAGGCCTAGGGGGCAAATTCTTTGCAGCAGCAAAAACGTTGGTCGCAAGAAACAGGCATGCGACCAGTAAAAAACTAATCAAGGACCAAGAAAATCGGACCTTTTGTTCTCCATGGATATTCCAATTTGGAACACGTTTTTTAAATGATGCGATTTGTATCACAATTGCGAAATTTGATGAAAAAAACTTGGTAGAAACCACATACATAAAGTTATTTAATCATAGTGAAGTGGTCAAGCGTAAATGTTTTTTTTAGATGAAAATGCATTTACCTTGAAAACGCAATATATTAAAACTATCGGGATTTTTATTGGTGTTTTGATAGAGGTTCATTATGAGCGAAAAATGGTATTGGCTACCTGATTGGGCTGCTGATCTAGGCATGTGGGAGGACGACTTAGTTGCTGTCGATTCTTCTGCTGACCATGTTTTTGTGCCCTATGAAAAAATGGCCGGATGTTTGGATCATATTTATGATTTGTCTGGTATCAAGGAGGCCTCCACAGTTGTTGGCTGGGGGCTTGGCGCCTTGGCTTTGATGTGCAACGCTGCTGACCGCCCCAAGAACCAAAAGTGGATTCTCTTGTCTCCCTTTGCAGATTTTTGCTCGGAAGAAGGCAACTGGGATGAACAGAATCTTCAGTTTATGGCTCGTCGTACGTTGACTACCGTTGAACCGTCTTTGAACGCGTTCATGGAACTGTACGAAAACGAATTTGGTGAATGGCAGGATGATTGGTTGAAAAATGCTGAAAAAATGAAACCCCAGGCTCTTTGTGACGGGTTGAGCTATCTTGCGAAAAATAGGATCGAGCAATGCATCCCTGTTACCGGGGAAACCAAGGTTCTCTATGGTCGATTGGATGAAGCCATTAAGCCTGAGATGACCTTGTCGTTGAAGCCTCTTTTACCTGGGGCTGAGTTCAAGGAAAGGCCAAAGGCCGGTCATTGGCCGCCTATGCTTTTGCTTTGATTTTCTTGTTGATTTTGCAAGTAACAAAGCTTGCAATAAAGAAGAACAAGAAGAACCACAACAAGGCTGTTTCTACAGCATCGCCGATTTTGGAGTACAAAGTGTCTCTCGTCTTGAGGGGCACTTTTCTTTGTATAACGGCGTCGGTGAAAATTTCGGTGTTCTTGTCGAAATGGCCGTACTGGTCGATGAATGCGGAAATGCCGGAGTTTGCCATACGGGCCACGGGCATGCCATTTTCGATGGCGCGGTAACGGACCAGGTTCAAGTGCTGGTAGGGAGCGGTACTCTTGCCGAACCAACCGTCGTTGGTAATGTTCACCATCAGGCGAGAACCTTCACGAACGGCTTCACGAACCAGGTCGCCAAAGATGGCGTCATAGCAAATGTAGGGAGTCCAACTGTAGGGAGCGTAAACAGGAGTCTCTGTTCCGGGAACGAAATCGCCTTCACCAAGGTCCACGTAGTTCAAAATGGGGAAGATGTCATCAAAAGGAATTCTTTCGCTAAAAGGCACCAGATGCTTTTTGATGTAACGTTGGAAACCTTGACTCTTGGGGGTAAAAAGGAATGCTGCGTTGTAGATGTCGTACTTGCGAATGGATCCGGGGGCGTTTCGCTTGTAATCCAGAGCGCCTGTAAGGATGTAGGAATCCTTTCTGTTAGCCAGTACCTGCAAACGGCGTGTTACATCGGGTTGGCGCCTGATGTAATCGGGAATGGCGGTTTCTGCAAGAACGATAATGTTGACGCTATCGTCGGTGCTGTCTTTTGCCATGCCCAAGGTCTTGTTGACGATGGAATCAAAGCGATCCTTGCTCCATTTCATGCCCTGTGTAATGCTGGGCTGCACCATGGCAATGCTAGGATTCTCTTCGCTTTCTGCGTTATAGAAGGGAACTGCCTCAGGTGCCGAGAGTACAATAGAACCCTGGATCAAGAGGACAACAAAAATGACGACTGGAACGCAAATGTTGGGGATAATCTTTTTGACCTTTCCAAGATTGCTAGGCTCCTGTTGGAAAGCTTTTCGTTCAAAGCTGTAGGCCACAATCTGGTTTGATGCGACGATCAAGATGGTGTAGCCAAAAATGCCGATCCAGGGGAGTGCCTGCAACAATTCCAGATGGTTTCCGAAGGCGTAGCCAAGATGGCTCCAGGGAAAACTGAAATCGCCTCGGGTGCGGGTCATTTCAAGGCCAGCATAGAAAATGGGGAACAGCCAGAAAAAGACTTTCTTGCCTTTGATGGTGGCGTCTTTTACCAGGGTGTAAACGTAGGCTGCCAGCACATTGTAGACACTGAAATAGGAGATAAGCAGGAACAGACCGAACAGAATCAATCCGGAGGGTGCTGCATCAACGTGCATGACGTTGTAGATCCAGTAGTAATTGATGCAGTTATAAAGGATGCCGGACCAGAATGTAGCGAAAATAGCTTGCTGCCTTCCGTATCTGTTCATTACCATGAACCAGGGGACGAGAAGCAATAACGCGGCCGGGCCCAAGGGCATGGGCGGGAATGCGAATGCGTAAAGTCCCCAGGCGAATGCGGAAAGAATCAATGCGGCGCGGGAGTCGGGTTCCTTGAATCGGTAATAGTTCCAACGGATGAAAAGTGCTATCCAGAACAAGCCTACAGGCAGGAACGTTAGGGCGATCTGGATTAAGCCGGCGTGGCCTGCGCCGTTGTAATCTGCGGTCGCGTAGTCCAAGGCCAGGAACAAAAAGGCGAGAGCGCTGTAGGTGTAAATCCAACGAGTGAAATTGGATCGAATGCTTTTTACTGCAATAAAGGGGAGGGCGAGAACAAAGGGGATGATCTGGAAATTGTGGGTGTACAGTCCCGGTTCATCGGGGCGCAATGCGAATACGACGATTTCTGCAACGAAAATGACGGCTGCAAAAATCCAGAACATTTTTGGAAGAGTCTTAAGCTTTTCAAGAAACTTCGTCATAAGAAATCCTGTTAAAGTCCGCTCTTGTCTTGAGGATTGAAAATCAAGACGAACTCACCCTTAGGCGGATGGGACTTGAAGTGGGCGGAAATCTCTGTGGGTGTACCGATGAGGTGTTCTTCGAACTTCTTGGTCAGTTCACGCATCAGGGCAATCTTGATGTCGCCAAAGACTTGCTTGATTTCTTCCACGAACTTGTCAATGTTATGGGGGCTGGCGTAAAAAATCTGGGTGGCTTCTTCGTCTTTCAACTTTTCCAGCAGGTGGATGCGTTGTGCGCTTTTCTTGGGGGAGAAATACTGGAAGGTGAAGTGGTCTGTAGGCATGCCACTGGAAACCAATGCGGTAATCATGGCGCAAGGGCCTGGAACTGCACGAACATCAATGCCTTCGCGGACACATTCACGAACCAGGTTGAATGCCGGGTCTGCAACGCCGGGAGTACCTGCGTCGCTAATGAGGGCGATATCGCCTTCGTTCTTCAAAAACTCAACGTACTTGGGAGTGACCTTTTCCTTGTTGAAGTCGTGGTAGGCATCCATAGGGGTCGCAATGTTGTAGGCGTCAAAAAGAACTCGGGAATGACGGGTGTCTTCGGCAAGTACCAGCGGGACTTCCTTGAGAATGCGGACCGCACGGTAGGTGATGTCTTCCATGTTGCCAATAGGCGTTGCGACGATGTATAAGGTATGTGCCATAACTCTAGTGCTTGTTCAACTGTAATATACTAAATGCTGTAATCGCTGATAGAATTCTGATCAACGGGCCTGTTCATGCCCAATTCGTAGCTTAGACGCTGGACCAGCTTGCGGTGCATTTCTTCTGAAGCCTTGTTAAGAAGGTCGCTGCGGAACTTTCCGTAAATTGTTGCGCGAACCTGGTCTTCTTCTGTAAATTCAATGTGTTTGACCAAGGTTCCGTCGCAATACACGCCTGCGTTAAGCCTGTAGGTCCATGTTTCGTTAACCGGCAGAATGGGCCAGAACGGAATGAATGCGGCGCCGACAGTCCAGGCGGAGCCCTTGGAATTCTGCTTTACGCTGGCGTTAATGGTTGCGGTACCTCTGCAGTGTTCTCTCGGATAGATTGCAGGGCTTGCCGCAGCTGTGTAGGCTCTCAAAAGATTCTGGCTCAGCTGCAGCGTGTCTCCGTTAAAGACCATGGGGATGTTCCCGAAGAAACTGTATTTTTCATCGGTCAAAGGAACCCCTTCCAGGTTGCCGCGGGTCAAGTTTACGGAGCAACCGGCTAAAGCGCCAACTAAGGCGATGGGTAAAAACCATGCAAAAATAGAAGACAGTTTCATGCTTTAAAGATAGTATTATCTAAATTAGTCGCATGGATTTGAATGCATATTTCATCAGTGATGCCCACCTTGGTATTGATCCTCCGGGCTGTGTGGCCAATCGCGAGGCTCAACTTGTTGATTTTCTCAAATCCATTGTGGGCAAGGCGTCTCATCTTGTTATTGTGGGCGACCTGTTCGAGTTCTGGTACGAGTATTCCTACTACGTCAGCCGTGATCATTTTAAGCTGTTCGCTGCTCTTTCTTCGCTGGTGGAGTCTGGTACCCAAGTGCACCTGTTGCAGGGCAATCACGACTTCGCCTACGGTGACTTTTTCCCGAAGGCCTTGGGTGTACAAGTCCATAAGGAAGTCGTCCTGGACATTCAGGGCAAAAAGGTTTTGTGCAGGCACGGCGATGGCGTGGCTAAGTCGGACTTTGGCTACAGAATCTTCCGCAAGGTGCTGGACTTTCCCTTGAATCGTTGGCTGTTCAAGCAGCTGCATCCCGATTGGGGTATGGCGCTAGCGCGCTTCGTTGGCAGGAACAGCCGTAAGTATGGCGAGTCCCGCGTTATCAAGATGGAAGAGTATCTTGAATGGGCTAGCAAGTCCATGCAAGAAAAGAACTGCGATGTGTGCGTTCTCGGCCACCACCATATTCCTGGCTTATGGAACGTGGAACAAGGCCTTGTGGCTTCCCCTGGTGACTGGATAAAAAAACTCACCTACCTCCAGATGGAAGCAGGTGAAATTTCTCTGAAAGAATTTTAAAGCCTTTGGGCTTTATTCGCTGATTAGTTGCTGCCGGAGTCTTCGTTGAGGCGGGATTCGGAGGACTTCATCATCTTCTTGGAGGCGTTTTCACCCCAGATCCAAGCGACGACGTCGGTGCTTGCGAAGCGGTCCCAGGCTGCGTCAAACCAGCACCAATGATGGACTTCGCCCTTTTCGTCGGTAATGGTCCAGTTCTTCTTGACGGAGAAGGTCATTTCGAGAGGGGGCGGAGTGGTTCTCTGACCGTAGATGTCGGTCACGGCAGGCTGGTCGATGTAGATTGTCCAAGCCTTTCCATCTGTTTTCTTGAAAAGAATGACGTTAAGAGCGACGAATGCTGCCAAGACAACAATTCCTACGCGGACGTTCTTTTTAGTCATGAGAAAGATGAAGAGAAGCAGCAACAACAAGCTGAGTGCAGCAAAGTTGTAGTGCGTCGTATAAAAGGTCTTAAGGACTTCAAACATGTTGAACCTCGTGGCGTCGTTTGACTATTTCTTGCTAGCCTTGGCCGCGGCCTTCTGTTCGGCAACCAATGCTGCGATGTTGAATGTTAACACCTTGCCGTCAATCTTGCATTCGGTACGGAAGCTCTTCTTGGGGAGGGCGATGCCCTGGGAAGAAAGAGTACCCATGAAGGATGCGTTAGCGTGGCTAGCAATGGTGCGGACGTTGATGAAGCCCTTCTTGCTGAAAGTCAGCTTGAAATTCTTCTTTGCAGCGTCGTATTCCGCAATCATAGTATTATTTACGACGGTGTTCACGGCGTTTTTGGAATTTTTGTCGAAAATAATGGTTCCACGGGAGTCAATAGAGAGCATGGTCTTGTTTGCAACAGCGTTTCGGCATGCAATCAGCTGCCATTCGCCCTTCTTTTTGGGTGCGCTCTTGCTGGTGAACACGTACTTGTTGCCTTCTTTTTCCAGAGTGTAGGCGCCGGTGGCGATCTTTTCGCCGATAGCGTTAAGGGCACCCTTGAAGTAGAGGAACTTGGACTTGGAACCGTTTACGCCAAGAATGAAACGGAAAGATGTTGCCTTGGCTTCCTTGGTCGGGGTAATAGCGATGCGCTTGCCAACGGGGTCAACTTCGATATCTGCGAACGGACCAACATCGACGGATTCACCGTTTTTGCCAGTTTCCTGCTTGGCGAGCTTATCAAGCTTCATGGCTTTGATTGCGTCTGCGGGGAAGCGGAGGAATCCGCGAATATCCATTTTTACAAGAACATTATCCATTTTGTCACATCCTCACTTATGTGTTTGTTTTTTCCACTGCAAATTAACAAAAAACCAATATGGATAGCAACATTTGTAAGAAAAAAAAGAATTAAATAATTTTTGACGAAAGTTTTCTTTAAAATAAACTAATTTTTGTATACAGAAAAATTAGTTTGTACGCATTGAATTGCCCTGAAAACCGCTTGAATTAAGGGCATTTTGTAAGGTGCTTTTTAACGGTTCTCCGTTTCTTTGCAAAATTGCGGGATTTTTTAGACTTTGTACAGAGCGTAAAGTTCTTTGTTCAAACTGCTTTCTGTCGATGATTATTGTAGGCTCGTTTTTTAAATTATTAAGTTCTTCTTGCAATAAACTTACATTGGATCTTACGAGGAATTTTGGATAGAGTTTTCGGTACTTTTCGGACACTGCGTCGGCAATGCTGAACAACGGATCCAGAAGGATGAGGCCTTTTGTTCCGTAGTTTTGATAAATGAGAGTTTGCTTTGTGGCCAAAATGGCGCCGGTGCCTCGTCCTGCAATGACAAAAGGAGCCTGACCGTTAATCTGCGCGGCGCACTGGGCAATTTGGCTTGCGTCTGATTCGAAATTTTCTTCGGAGGGCTTGCCCTTGTTTTCGCCGCTTCCGCGGTAGTTGAATGCAACTAGCTGATAGCCGGGAATCGTTTCGACTTCGGCCAGAAACTGTGCGGCGTCTTCTTCGGCATCGGGAAAGTAGAGTAATGCGGGGGCGCCGTCGTTGCCGAGGCTCCAACCGTTCAGGATGATTCCGTCTTCCAGCTTGCAGGTGAGTGCCTTGGCCTTGCCTTGGATGGCTGCGTTGGCTTCTTTATGGGTGATTGCCCTGGGGAAGGCCTTTTGGCGTTCTGTCAGTGCCAGGTAGAATACCATGCAGACGTAAATCAAGGCGAAAACGCCCACGAGCCTAAGGATTCGGAATCCCAATTCCTTTAATTTCGTTCCCAAATGCAAGTTTTTCAAATCCATGCCCCAAAGATAGAAAATCCCCGCCCAGGTGAAATGTTGGTGGGAATGCAACCCTTCGCTATTGCATAACGGCTTGCAAAGCAAGCCCAGGGAGGGTATTAGGGAGGGACGTTGTCCCTCCCTTGTCTAAAAAAAGGACTTCCGCTTGGAGTGAAGCGGAAGTCCGAGGGATGGGATTGGGTGTTCCCTAAATATAGGCAAATTTTTTTAAGGTGGGTATACTAAAAACCACAAGTGTTCACGAAAGTGTTCTCAAGGTGTTCTCATAGTAGTTTCTAGGGTGGAACGTGATTAAATACACCTATTTTACACCTATTTTTACATTTTTGGGTGTTCCCAAAAAACAACAAAAAAATTATATTTATACCCGATGAACGTATACGCATATTATAACTACAGAAAATATCTGCAGGACTACTACGACTACCGTAAGTCCGTTCAAAGGTATTTTTCGTACAGATCCTTCGCTAAAAAGGCGGGTTATTCCTCGTCTGGTTTCTATCTGGATCTGATTCGCGGCCGCAAGTCTCTGACTCCGCAGATGCTGCCTAAGTTTATTGCAGCTTTGGGTCTGAACGAAAAGGAAGGCCGCTACTTTACTTTGATGGTTGACTTTACCCACGCAACAACGGCTGCTTCTAAGCAGGCCATCTTCGACCAGATGTCCGCCCTGTTGCCCAGCGCTATCAAGTCCCTGACCAAGAGCCAGCAGGAATACTACAGTAAGTGGTATTACGTGGCTGCTCGTGAGGCTTTGTCTGTCCTGAAGATTAACGAAAAGAACATTCAGGAATTGGCATTGTTCCTCAACCCCAAGATTACCCTGCCTCAGGCAAAGCAGGCTATTCAGCTGCTCAGTTCTCTTGGTTTGATTGAAATTGGCGAAGACGGCTTCTTCCATTCTGTGAACAAGGCGATCTTCAGCGGTAGTGAAATTGCCCCGCTCTTTGTGCATGAATTCCAGAAACAGATGATTGATCTTGGAAAAAATGCGCTGGATCACTACAGCACCGAACGTAGAAATGTATCTTGTATGACGATGAGCGTTTCTCCCGAAGGCTTGGAACGCATTATCAGCAAGATTGACTTGTTCCGTAAGGAAATCGTGGACATCATCCGTTCTGACGAAGGCGAAGCCATGGTCTGCCAGATGAATATCCAGTTCTTCCCCCTGAGCAAGGAAAAAATGGAACTTCCACCCGAAACTGAAGAGGATGAAAAATGAGTAAGTTTGTTTTGAAGTCTTCTGTGCTTGTGGCTTTTGCCCTGGCCGCCTGTTTTGTTGGTTGTACCATAGATACTGCGGGTACCGTAACCGATACTGGCAATACTGTTGCCGGTGTGGTTTATCGTGCCGATGGCTCCGAAGCCTCCGATGCAGTGGTCCGTATGGCTCGTATGCGTGTAGATAACGGTGTTGGCGTGCCGGACCTGATCGAGGTGACCACCGATTCTAACGGTGCTTACTCCTTTGACTCTGTCTTGGCCGATACTTTCCAGTTGGCTGTTATTGACGCTGCTGTGTCTGAAATCTTCTACCTGCCCAGAACCACTCGTAAGACTAAGGGCCTCGACAAGATTACTTTGTCTAAGGCAGCTGTGTTTAAGAGCAGCCTAGTTTACGAAGATGTGGCTGAACCTGCGGTTCAGGTGGGCTCTCATTTCATTGTTGGCGTTTCTGGAACTCCGTTCTATGAAAGCGTCTTTGCTGGTGATACTTTCGAAATCCTCATGCCCGAAGGCGACTGGTGGATGGAATTCTATCCGGGTGACGCCCAGATTGTGGCTAAACTCCAGAATTCTGGCGTGTCCGACACCATTGTCTATCGCACTTGGAGCATGGATGGCGAACTGGAAGCCGGTGATACTCTTGAAATTGGCCCCTTCATTTGGAGCCCCACTGCAGAAATCGACTCCTTGATTAAGGAAAGTGAAGAAGAAGCCAAGGATGTTTCTCGAATCTCTGGCCAGGTTTTCTGCAAGAACGGTAAGGCTTGCGAAGGTGTCGAAGTCAACTTGATTACCGACCTGTACGGTTTTGGATTTGAAGGCGATTCCCTGAAGTTTAACGCAATGACTACGACCGATAGCACTGGTCGTTGGTGGCTGAATGTTCCTAAGGAAGTCCCGGAAGATTCCTTCCGCGTGGAATACCGCAGGATTCAGGATGACGTGGTTACTCAGACGGGTACTTCTCGCTATGTCCTGAAGAAGGAAGTCAAGGACCTGAAGGATACCTTGGACCTTGGCGTTGATACCCTGGGCAAGGCTGCCGGTCTTGTGAGCAAGGTTAACGTGATTATCGACAAGAATGATTCTACCCAGAGCAACAACTGCATGTTGAATAGTGTGGTTGTTGGTATCAAGGGTACGTCTCACTTTGTTCGTGACGTGGCCTGCGAGACTTTTGTTCTTAGGGATATGCCTGCTGGGGCTCAAGAAGTTGTGCTGTATAGCGGTGACCGCAAGGTGATGGAAAAGATGCTGGAATCCGATGCTCCCAGCTTTGTTTACCTTACTTTGACGGGTGTAACCCTCCCGGAAGGCGCAATTCAGCAAATTCAGGGCATGACTTACCAGGTTCCCAGCCAAAATATTTTTGAAAACCCCCTTGCCAGTGAAGAATAGTTTTATTAACTTTGGCTTCACACGATGAGTTATGGTGTAACGGTAGCACAACAGATTCTGACTCTGTTTGTCTAGGTTCGAATCCTGGTAACTCAACTTAAAAGAAACGGCTCTCAAAAGAGGGCCGTTTTTTTGTTGTTGAACGACATTTTTCTATGTTTGTGGGCAATGGAATTTTTCGATTACTATGAAAAACTGTATGGCGAACGTTGGCCTGCGCTGCTGGAAGCTCTGAAGGGCGAGGGCAGGTCGACGAAATTGCAGTTTGGCGATGAACTGGAACCTTATTTTTTGGATGAGGCTTCGGTTTTTGCCGCGGAAGCGCTGGGCGTGGAGCCGGGAATGGACGTGCTGGACATGTGTGCTGCTCCTGGCGGAAAGACTCTGGTTATAGCTTCCAAACTGAAGGGGGAGGGGTCGTTGCAGAGCAACGATCGCTCACCGGATCGCCGTATGCGTTTGAAGCGTGTTATCGAAGATTCCCTGCCTGATTCCTGGCGCAGTATTATCAATGTGACGGGCTACGATGGCATGAAGTTTGGCCTTCATAAGAAGGAATCCTACGATTGCATTTTGCTGGATGCGCCGTGTTCCTCGGATAGGCATGTTTTGGCCTCTCCGACCCATTTGGCGGAGTGGTCCAGCAAGCGTGTAAAGCGCCTTTCTGTGGAACAGGGAGCTCTTTTGGCCTCTGCCGTGGATGCCCTTAGGCCGGGTGGTTTTCTTGTATACGGAACCTGCGCCCTTTCCCCTATGGAAAATGACGATGTGGTCAAGAAAATCTTGAAAAAGCGCCCTTCAATGCAATCTGTTGAAATCGCTGATTTGCTGCCTGGTGCAGACCGCACGGAATTGGGTGTTCATATCCTTCCGGACCGTTCTGAGGGAAGGGGCCCGATTTACTGCGCAAAATTGGTGAAAACCTAGAGAATAAAGGGACTTGAGTCCCTTTTTTTATGTATTTTTCTTTACATGTTGAAGAAGATTTTTGTTCTGTTTTCTTTCTTGAGTGTAATCGCGTTTGCCCAGGATGACGACTGGTCGATGGATGATTCTTCTGCTCAGGCAACAGTGTTCGAAGGTTCATCTGCGCAATCTGCCGATGAGGATCAAACCGCTACCCCCGCCGTTGTGGATACCACGGCTAAGGCCGCTGTAGAATCTGCGAAGCCCGCTGCTCCCGAAACTCCCAAGAGTAGGGAAGTCGCTGTTCGCTATTGGGTCAGTGGCGACTCTGTTGAACTGGAAGCTATTTTCGT
Source organism: Fibrobacter sp. (assembly GCA_024399035.1). GTDB lineage: Bacteria > Fibrobacterota > Fibrobacteria > Fibrobacterales > Fibrobacteraceae > Fibrobacter. The sequence goes on from JAKSID010000003.1 coordinate 79,332, forward strand.
AAAGATTGAAAAGGATACGGTTTACCTTAAGAAGCCTACCGAAAAGCAAATGAAACGCTTTGCCCGCCTTGCTGACGCTGCCAATGCCGAACTTCAGAGAACCAATGGCCAGCAGGTTGAAGAAGCCGAAGAAGACGATGACGAAGAAGTTGAAATCAAGAAAGATACCTCGGTTATCATGACCGATGCAGTCAAGGAATCTGTTGCTGCCCAGTCTGAAACTGTTGCTGAGCCTCAGGCCGAAGATGACGGTGCTGATGACGACTTTGAAACAGCCTTGGCCAAGGAAGATGACCGTAAGAAGATGGAGGAAATCGCAAAGGTTGAAGAAGAAATCCGCCAACGCGAAATCCAGGATAGTATTGATGCTGACAAGGCAAATCCCTTTATCAAGATTTTCCGCCTGGACTTGAAGCGCCTCTATAACCTTGAAGACGAAGTGATGATTGATCTTTCGCTTTCCAACTACGTGGTGCCGGTCATTGTGGAAAAAGAAGAAAAGATTGAACTTTATCCTCCGGGAAGCGCCAATCTGTTGGTAGTGTCTGAACCTGCCGCCTGTTCTCTCTTTGTGAACGGCATTCCCTTAAAGCAGGTTGCTCCGGATACCATCAAGAATATCCGCCCGGGCAAATACACTATTTCTGTTATGCAGGTTCTTAAGGATGTGGAATGGTGGGGCTCCGTCGTTGTTCGCATCAACAAGGATAGCTTGAACAAGGTGACAATTCCTGTTCTTCGCCCGTCTACCCGTTTGACCTTGAATACGGACCCTGAAGCGGTGGAAGTCTTTGTGAACGAAGCTCCCACGGAATATGTTATGCCCCATTACATTACCGATAAGGTGGTGGATAATGTTCAGCCCCAGGTCGGAGCAACGATTTACCTGCGCAAGGTGGGTTATCGAGATACTTCTGTAACTATGGAAATCAGACCGTACATGCCTAATCTGCTTAATGTGGAAATGACTCCGGTGCTTGATGACCTTGACTTTATCCAGTCTCAAAACGAGTTTAATGCAAGGCGCAGTAAACATCGTAAGGGACGTATCATGATGTATGCGTCTATTGCACCTATTGCTGTTGGTGGCATCCTGTGGTTCCTGGCAGAAAATGACTGGCGCCAGGCCGCCGACAAGAAACACGCCTACGAAAAGCTGGCTGCGTTCGATAGTCCTGATACCCAGAAGATGGTTAAGGACAACAATCGTTTGAATGACAGCGGCGACATCAAGTTTGGTATTGGCGTTGGACTCGGAGCTGTGGGCTTAGGCCTTCTTACAACAGGGTTTATCTTTGCTTTCTAAAAAGGTGATTAATAGAATCATTATGAAAAACAATTTTGGGTTAGTTGCATTATTTGCATTTTTGTTAGGAGTTGTTCCTTCCTTTGCGCAAGACGCTCAGGAAGCTGTTTCTAGTTCTGAACCGAGTATCGTGGAATCGTCCAGTTCAGAGGTTGTGGAATCTTCTAGTTCTGAGACCGTCAGTTCTAGTTCCGAAGAGGTGGCTGCCTCTAGCTCTTCAAGCGTCGAAGAATCCAGTTCTTCAAGTTCCGAAGTGTCCAGTTCTTCGAGTGCAAAGACGGGTGGAATGCTGGGCGCCTTGTATCCTGTAGAACCCGACGAAACTATTTCCAAGGGACATATCTATTCTGGCTTGACCCTTTCCTTGATCCAGGCAAATTCCGAGGATGACGCCTTGAACATTATGATTGGCGATGTCTACGAGGCCTATGGCTATACCTTTACCTTGGAAGCCTTCGGTGGTTACTTCGTTAAGGATGCAATGGCCATTGGTATGAGGGCTGGCTACTCCCGTACTTGGTACGATATCGATTTTTCCTTGCTCGAAGATCTTTTGGATATGAAGCAGCATCGCAAGTACGTGAGCAACGGCTTCTTCTTCCAGCCTATGCTGAAAAATTACTTTAAGGTGATTTCTTCTAGAAATTTGTATGTGTTTAATGAAACCTCGATTAAGCTAGGCTATTCCTACGGTATTTCTCAAAGCGACAATGGTGAGGATTTGGACAAGTCTAAAAATAGTTCTTGGTCTATTGAGGTCGGCATCAATCCGGGCATTTGCATTATGGTGCTGGACCGATTTGCTTTTGAAACATCTGTGGGCTTGCTGGGCTTGAGCACCTCGGTTCTGGATGTAGAAGAGAATGGCAAAAGCCATAGCCGTGTGGTGGCGAATGTCGTAAACTTTACCATTAACCTTTTGGCCTTGAATTTCTCTCTGGTCGCATTCTTCTAAGGAAAAACACTATGCAGCGTAAACACTTTAAGAAGTTGGTTGTTGGTGGTGCTTTACTTGCCTCTTTAGGCTTGGTAACAGGTTGCGAAGAAACCGGCGCCAAGGTGTCTCCGGACGAAACCGAATCTGTTGAAATTTTCGAATCCGTAGACGTGACGGTTGACGCCAAGAATCACGAAATCACCTTGTCTGGTGCAGTTGATTCTTTGGTGGTTGGTTCGTTGGAAGCCTTGGGCGGAAACAAGTGTTTTGTTGCGATGGATGATGACCTGGTAGATCCCGAAATTGACTGGGACGAAGAACTGAAGGAAGGCTCTGTCATTAAGTTCGGTGACAACAACGAAGTTCGTATTGTTGTCTTGGATGACGAAAACCGTACGATTGCCGTGTGGACAGTTTCTTTCCCCGAAGAGAAGTCTTCTAGTTCCAAGGATAAGAGCTCCTCTAGCTTCTCTGAAGCGGCAGATGAAGAGGTATCCTCTAGCTCCGCTGAAGAAGTGGATGAGTCTAGCTCTAGCGAAGAGCCTGTTGAGGAAAGCTCCAACAGCGAAGAAACTGTTGAATCTAGCTCTAGTGAAGAAGTCGTAGAATCTAGCAGCTCCGTGGCAGTCGAAGAATCTAGCTCTAGCGAAGAACCTGTTGAGGAAAGCTCCAGCAGCGAAGAAATTGTTGAGTCCAGCTCCAGTGAAGAAGTTGTGGAATCCAGCTCTTCTGAAGAAATGGTGGAATCTTCTAGCAGCGCTGCAAATGAACCGCAGTTGCCGGGCACAAGCTTTGATAGTTGGGACAAGTCCTTCTGGGGCAGCACCAGCGATGCTATGGCGACCAAGGGTTACGGAATTTTCAATGTGGTTGTCGATTATGATATTACCATGGCTTCTGAAGCTAATGCCATATTCAATAATTCAAAAATTACTCTGACTACTAAGTCTGTTTCTGGAACTGCTGCCGTGGGCATCCTTAAGATTGAGGGTGGCTGGAAAATGGCTGGTGGATTCTACTTTGCAGGATCTTACACAGGTACGGATGCCGCTTCCATCTATATGGCCGACAACAAAGATGCCGGTGCAGATAAGCGCCCTGCCGATTTCTCCCAGTATATGAAATTTGGTCAGCCTTTTGAAGGCCGCCCTGTAAGCTTCGATGTAACCTATGCTTATGTTCACAAGGATAACACGAACAGTACTTACCCGCAGTCTTCCTTGATTTATGTTGCTTTGGTTAGCGCAAATAACAAGATTGTGGCTGCAGGTAAGATTTCTGACAATGCCGCTGTGGATATGGGAAAGAAGACAGTACCGCTGATATATGGTGGTGATGCAGGTTTGATCGCCGATGAAGCTATTGGCGTCAAGGGACTTTCTCTTGGAACAGGTGAAGAAGATGTTGCTTCTATTCGAGTAATGTTTGCATCTTCTGCGTTGGCTTATGTGGCTGATGGTGGAACCTCTTCTCAAATGGAGAAAAACTTCCGTGGTGGTGAAGGTTCCCAGCTGATTATCGATGAATTCAAACTGAACTACTAGGGGTTAGTATGAAACAGTTGATTTCCCTTTTTGCTCTTGCGTTGACGGTGCTTTCCTTTGTGGCTTGTACCGCTGATTATGATGAATTTGAAGCATCTCATTACAAGGTGCTCAAGAACATCACTTTTGAGGAACAGGATGGGGAAGCTTCTGTTTCTGAAGAGACCCATATTATCAAAGTGACAACGGTGGCTCCGCCGGAATCCTTGGAAACATGGGATTCCTTGACCATTGAGTCCTTTAGCGCAAGCAACTTGGCGACACTCCATTTGGTGGATGGTAAGTTCAAGGAATTCCCCAGCGACTCTGCAGCCCTGGATTCCTTGGCAGAAGAGGTCTCTTACGTAAAGAAAAGTCTTAAGTCTGGTAGTAAAATTCGCGTTCCCAAGAGTCAGGTGGTTTACTTGATGCTTGTGGCCGAAAACGGTGACCCTGCCATCTGGAAACTGGAAATTGAAATTCCGGGCGTTGAAAAGGAAGAGTATTCCTCCGATTCTAAGGACGCAAAATCTTCTTCTAGCGTCAAGGATGGGGCTAGCTCTAGCAGTTCTGCAAAGGCCGAGTCTTCTAGCTCTAAGGCTTTGAAGACGGATACGGATTTGCAGTTGACCTTTAAGAATCAGTTCAAGGTGGCTCGTAGTGGCGACACCATTTCTATCAAGTTGGCTAGCGATCAAAAGATTGAAGATGCTGAAGTTGAATCCTTCAAGATTTCTGATGGAGCCTCTGTTTCTCCCGATCCCAAGGATGTGAAGGATTGGTCTAAGGCTCAGGAAATTGTGGTGACTGCAGAAGACGGTAAGACAAAGCAGACTTGGGTCGTGATTCTGGATGTTGCTGCAGAAGATGAAAAGCCCGCATCTACCGAGAAGGATCTGGTTTCTATTTCGGCTAAGAATGAAATTGCTCCTGCAAACATTGATTCTAAAAAGAATACCGTGGTTGTGCATCTTCAGAAGGAAAAAGAAATTGCTTCTGTTGAGTTGACCATCAAAGTCTCGGAATCCGCTTCCCAGAACTTGAAAGCTGAGGCTTTGGATTTGCGCGAACCAGTGACCATGACTATCATGGCTGAAGATGGCAGCACTGTGGAGTGGACTATTTCTGCTGATTTTGAGGAAGCTGCTGTGGCACCTCGAATTACTGCAATGAAGATTGCAGGAAACGACGCTGTTATTGAAAGTGAAGGTGAGGAAGGTTCGGAAAAATTCTTTATCCATTATGACAATTTGGATTTTTTGACTGATTTGACCAATCTTGAAGTCAGCGGAATTGAACTGTCTGAAGATGCCTTTGTCGAAGATCTTGAAGATGGTGAAAAATATGACTTGTCCTTCAAGAAGGTTAAGGTTTCTAATGGCTTTGTTGACCAGGAATATGAAATCCGTGCTGGCTATCAGTTGCCGAATAGTGACTTTAGCGCAATCTCATACGGGGATGTTTGGCACAATGCAAATCAGGATTTTACAATTTATAAAGTGACGTCGGCAACTTTGGTTTCTATTGGTAAGGGCAAAGGTGTACAGCTCAAAACAGGTTCTGCAGCAGGAAAAATTGCTAGTGGATCTTTGTATACGGCAGATTTTAACCCCAAAAACGTTGGTATAACAAGCTTGGCTAAAACATCTGATTGGCCTGATGGCAATGAACTTGTTGACTTTGGAAAAAAGTTTAATGCACGTCCCCGTTATCTTGAATTCCTTGCCAGCTATGATGGAAAAAAAGATAGTTGTGATATTTACCTAGTCTTGGAAAATAGAACCGGTGATAAGAATAGTGAGAGAATATCTTCAGACGTGAACAAACTGGTGGCTTCCGCATGGTATCGTTCTACAAGTATGAATAATGACGGCCGTCCGAATCCTGATGTGGTTTCTATATCTGAACCGGATGCGAATGGAATGACCCGAATTAGAATGAAGATAAACTATGGTGAACCTTTGGAAAATTCGCCCATCTATAATTCGTCTGCATTTGAAACAACTGTTCAGTCTAAAACAGGCAAGGCTATTAACAATGGTATGATTCAGGGAACAGGTGATGAGCCTGTAACTCATATTCGTATGGTGTATGCTTCTAGTGGTGACGGACAACATTATAATGGTATATCTGGAGCAACATTGATTGTTGATGAAATGCGTTTGATTTACTAATAACATTGGGATGTTTTGATGAATAAATTTTTTGGAATTTTGACTTTGGTGGCTAGCTTCTGTGCAGTGTCCCTTGCACAGGATGTAGAAGCTGTTCCTGAAGTTCCCGCCGCAGTAGATACAGCCTCTGTTGCTGTTGTCGACACGGCTGCGGTTGCAGTTGATTCTGCTTCTGTTGTTGACTCGACTGCGATTCCTACCGCCGATACCGCTATTGCTGTAGATTCTGCTGCTGATACTGCTGAAGTTGCTGCTGATACTGCTGAAGTTGCTGCCCCTGCAGAGGAACCCGCAGCTCCTGTGGAAGCTGCAACTTCTGTTGAAGAACATGCAGCCCCTGCGGAGGTTGCGGCCTCTGCTGAAGTTGCAACCACTACGGAAGAACCTTCTGCTCCTGCTGAAGAAGCTACAGCTGCGACTGAAGAAACTACAACCCCTGTTGAATCTCCGGCTTCTGCAGAACAAGTTTCGGAAAAGCCCGCTGCAGTCGCAGTAAAGGATTCCACAAAGACTCCGGAAAAGCCTAAGCTGATTTTGAGTGACGAACCTACATTCGCCATCGAAATCCAGCCCATTTCCTTGACTTTCTATCCCATGTTCCGTCATGGTTTGACATTCTATGCCACTGTGGAAGTTGTCGTTAATTCAAATGCATCTGTCATTACCCGTCCGTACTACGCAAGCAAAACTATTTCGAAGAATCTTCAGAGTGGTGAGATTGCAATCTACGGTTTGTCCGAAGGGTTCCGTTACTATTTTGCCCGTAAGCATGTGGGCTGGTTTGCCTCTGCCAATGTTTCCTTTGAATACATCCAGGTGGAGCATAAGTACAACGACTCTGACTACGATGACATCAAGGACACAGGCAACAACATCGGCATTGGCCTGTACTTGGGCCGAAAGTACCAGATCGGCAAACATTTTGTGACATCTTTGGATGCGGGTGTTGTTTATAATCAGGCCTTTATTGATAAAGATGCCAAAAAAGATGTAAATGATGTGACAAACGATGGTGTTGGCTTCGATATTAACTATACCATTGGTGTTGCGTTTTAATTTTTGTTAAATTATATTCCGTAAATGGAGGCTATAATGGCTGCTTTGACTCTTACTGCTCAAAATTTTGATGAAGTGATTAGCTCTGGTCAATTGGTTTTTGTTGACTTTTGGGCTACTTGGTGCCGCCCTTGCATGATGATGGGTCCGGTTGTTGAAGAACTTGCTGCCGAATACGAAGGCAAGGCTATCATCGCCAAAATTAACGTGGATGAACCGGGCGTTAGCGACATTTGCGGTCGCTTTGGCATTACCAACATTCCCAACATGAAGCTGTTCAAGAACGGTGTTGAAGTGGGCAATGTGGTTGGCGCAGTTCCCAAGAACACCGTTAAGGCTGTTATCGACCGTAACCTGTAATTCTTGGGTTCGAAAAAAAGACTATTTGGAGGATTCTTCGGAGTCCTCCTTTTTTTACTTATTTTCTACATTTAGGCCATGCTCACAAAACGTTTGATTGTCTGTTTGGATGTCCGTGACCGTAAGGTGACGAAGGGTGTTAAGTTCAAGGGTAATATCGATATCGGTGATCCGGTGGAGATGGGTGCCCGCTATAGCGACGAAGGCGTCGATGAACTGGTGTTCTACGATATTACCGCCAGTGCCGAGAACCGCCCCTGTGACATGGAAATGATCCGCCAGATTGCAAAGCGTGTGTTTATCCCCTTTGCTGTGGGTGGCGGTATCCGCAATCTCGAAGACATGCATCAGGCTTTGCTTGCCGGTGCAGAAAAGGTGAGCGTGAATAGCTTGGCTGTTCTTCATCCGGAAATTATTGCAGAAGGTGCCAAGGCTTTTGGCCGCCAGTGCATTGTGCTTGGTATGGATGCCAAGTTCGTGGGCGTTTCCGAGAAGTTCCCCAGCGGTTATGAAGTTTATATTCGCGGCGGTCGTCAGGCTATGGGTCTGGATGCCGTGGAATGGGCCAAGAAGGCCGAAGAGCTGGGCGTTGGCGAAATTTGCCTGAACGCCATTGATACCGACGGTGTCAAGAATGGTTATGAGTTGAACATTACTGACCAGGTGGCTCGCGCCGTGAAGATTCCGGTGATCGCCAGCGGTGGTGCGGGCACTCCGGACCACATTGTAGACCTGTTCAACAAGACTTCCGCCGATGCTGCCTTGGTGGCTTCCATGGTTCACTTTGGTGACTACACCATTCCTGAAATCAAGGATGCCATGCGCAAAGGCGGTGTTGCCGTTCGCAATAAGTAGGTTTTATGAATCCGTCTGTTGCTGTAAAGATTTTTGAAGCCGGCAAGAGCGCCGGTGCGGATTTCGTCGAGATTTTCGAGGAAGAAACCCGCAGTTCCTCCCTGGGCTTGAAGTCCAGCCAGATTGAGTCTGCAACGGCAGGCACGGATTACGGTATCGGCATTCGTTTGCTGTATGGTACCGAGGTGCTTTATGGCTTTACCAGCGATGAGTCCGAAGAGGCCTTGATCAACTTGGTGAAGACCTTGGCTTTTGGCCGCATTGCCGCCATGAATGGTGGGGCAGGTTCTGCCGCGAAACCTTTTGAGTTTGCGCCTGCAAAGCGTGTTTGCGATTATAATGCGGCTGCTTTTAAGGACCCCCGCATCTTGGGACAGGCGGTAAAGCAGGATTTCTTGTTCCGTGCGGACAAGACGGCTCGTGCCATGTCCGACAAGATTGCCCAGGTGGCAGTCAGTGTTGCCGACGATTGCACTCATATCCATTTGCTGAACAGTGAAGGTCTGAACATCGAAATGGATCGTTCTCACCTGCGCTTGAGCGTTAGCGTCACTGCTTCCGATGGTACGGAACGGTTGACTTCTGCGGAACGCCCGGGCGCTATTGGCGGTTACGAACTGCTGGCGAATTACGATCCGGAACAGTTGGCAACTTCTGCAGGCGAACGCGTTTTGCGCATGCTGACTGCAGGCTACATCAACGGTGGGCAGATGCCTGTGGTCATGGGTAACGGCTTTGGCGGTGTGATTTTCCACGAAGCCTGCGGACATCCGCTGGAAACGGAATCGGTGCGTCGCAATGCAAGCCCCTTCTGCGGAAAGCTGGGTGAAGTCATTGGCCAGCCTTGCCTGACTGCCATTGACGACGGTACCTTGGACGGTGTCTGGGGAAGCCTGAAGGTGGATGACGAAGGAACTCCCACGGAACGCACCGTATTGATTGAAAACGGCGTGCTGAAGACTTACATGTCTGACCGTGTTGGCGCCCAGGAAGTGGGTATTGCCCGCACTGGAAGCGCTCGCCGCGAAAGCTACAAGTACGCTCCTGTAAGCCGCATGCGTAACACCTTTATCGCTCCTGGCAAGGACACTCTGGACTCCATGATTTCCAGCGTGGATTACGGCCTCTATGCCGCCCGTATGGCAGGCGGTTCCGTGAACCCGGCTACCGGCGAATTTAACTTTGCCGTGGATGAAGGCTACGTGATTCGCGATGGCAAGATTTGCGAACCGGTCCGCGGTGCTGCCCTCATCGGAAAGGGCCACGAAATCATGCCCCGCATTAGCATGGTGGGTAACGACTGGGAACTTGCTGCAGGCGTTTGCGGCGCAAGCTCCGGCCACGTTCCCGTGACTGTGGGCCAGCCCTCCATCAAGGTGGACCAGATTTTGGTCGGCGGAAGATAATCCTTCGCAAAAATTTTAAAGGCCAGGTTGAAAGACCTGGCTTTTTCTTTTTAGAAAACTTGATGTGTACAATAAAAAAACGATCCCCCCCCAAAAGAGGAGATCGTTTTTTGGTGTATGGGATGTTTGGTTTTGTATCCATAAATTACATATTCCTCCTCCAAGATGGAATACTCCAGGATGACAAAGTGTTGTACAGTTTTACAACACTTGTTTGCGCCACACCCGGCCGAGCGCCATACCCGGTAATGTCTCAATTTAAGGCTGAATATTGCTTCTTTTTGATATAAAAACAGCTCTTTTTTAAACGGTTTTAACCAAAATAGCCCCCAAAAGCCCATTTTTTCAAAAAAGAGGGGCGTTTTTGAAAATTGGCATGACAATTGCATAAGAAGGAACGATAAATAAAAGGAAAGCGCGCCCCCGGGCGCCAAAAGAGGCAAATATGTCTGATTTTAATAATGATGCAGAAAAGGTTTTGGCCAAGGCCCAGAGTTTGATGGACCGTAATTCCCATTCTTACCTGGGATGTGCCCATTTGGCCGTGGGTCTGGTAGAAGGCCCTGATGCTACCCTGAAAAAGCTGTACAAGAGCAAGAACGCGAAGACTCAGGATTTGCGTGGCCGTCTGGAGCCTTTCGTGCAGAAGGTGCCCCGTGTGGAAGGGGCAAACCCGGATGTGGGCCCCGATAGCGATCTGAACCGTGTTTTGCGTGCTGCCGTGCAGGCTGCCCGTCAGGTGAACCGTATGGTGACTCCCGGCGACATGCTGGTGGCTCTGATGAAGTTTGCGGGGGACCGCGGCATTGCCAAGGTGTTCGAGGACGCCCTGGGCTCTGTGGAAGTGGTGGAGACTTGGCTCTCTGATCCTTTCGCCGGGGCAGCCAATGCCGAGGAACAGTCCCCGCTGAAGTTGTATGGTCGTGAGCTGGTTGAAATGGCTGCCGATGGTCGCCTTTCGCCGGTGATTGGCCGTGAAGAGGAAATCCGTCGTGTAATCTTGATCCTTAGCCGAAAGACGAAAAACAACCCCTGCCTGGTGGGTGAACCTGGCGTGGGTAAGACCGCTATCGTCGAAGGGCTCGCCGAGCGAATCTATCGCGGCGATGTGCCTGACGCCTTGAAGGGCAAGAAACTTTTCGCCCTGGATTTGTCCGCCCTGATGGCTGGCGCAAAGTACCGCGGCGATTTCGAGGAACGTCTGAAGTCTGTTCTGGACGCCCTTGAAGAAGACGGAAATACTCTTCTGTTCATTGATGAAATCCATACCATCGTGGGCGCCGGTAAGACCGAGGGCTCCATGGACTTGGGCAACATGCTGAAGCCGAAGCTGGCTCGTGGCGAATTGCACTGCATTGGCGCTACCACCACCCAGGAATACCGTAAGTACATTGAAAAGGATTCCGCTTTGGAACGTCGTTTCCAGCCGGTGCAAGTTGATGAACCTACGGAAGAAGAGGCAATCTCTATTCTCCGTGGTATTAAGGACGGCTTCGATGCTCACCACGGCGTGCGTCTGCATGATAATGCCTTGGTGGCTGCAGTGAAACTTTCTAACCGTTACATCAGTGACCGATTCTTGCCGGATAAGGCTATCGACCTGATTGACGAAGCCGCAAGCCTTGTAAAGACCCAGATGGATACGGTGCCGGAAGCGCTGGATACTTTGCAGCGTAAGGAACTACAGATGAAGATCGAGGAGCAGGCTCTGGCAAAGGAAACGGATGACAATTCCGTAAAGCGCTTGAAGGAACTGCGTGAAGATCTGGCTGTGACTGCTGCTGCCGTGAAGGCTATGCAGGAACGCTGGCAGGATCGTCGTGCCCAGAGTGCTGAGCTGCAGAACTTGAAGAAAGCTTTGCAGCAGGCCAAGGACGAAATGGAACAGGCCGAAGCCCGCTACGACTTGAACCGCGCCGCAGAACTGAAGTACAATAAGATCGTGAACCTGGAAAAGGAAATCGCCGAAAAGACTGCGGCTGTTGCGAAGGCTGCAGGTGACGGCGAACTTACCGAAGAGGTGACGGAAGATACCATTGCCCTGGTGGTGAGCCGTTGGACTGGCGTGCCCGTAACCAAGCTTTGCGAAGGTGAAAAGTCCAAGTTGCTCCATTTGGATGAACGCCTGCACGCTCGCGTGATTGGCCAGGATGATGCTGTGGAAGCGGTGTCTGAAGCTATCTTGAGAAACCGTAGCGGATTGAGCCGCGAGAACGCTCCTATTGGCAGCTTCCTGTTCCTGGGCCCCACTGGCGTAGGCAAGACGGAACTGGCCAAGGCTTTGGCTGTGGAACTTTTCGATGATGAAAACGCTCTGGTCCGAATCGACATGAGCGAATACATGGAAAAGCATACGGTAAGCCGTTTGATCGGTGCGCCTCCGGGATATGTGGGCTACGAAGAAGGCGGCCAGCTGACGGAAGCTGTACGAACCAAGCCTTACTGCGTCATCTTGCTGGATGAAATCGAGAAGGCTCATCCCGATGTGTTCAACACTTTGCTGCAGGTTCTTGATGACGGTCGTTTGACTGATGGTAAGGGCCGCACGGTGAACTTCAAGAACACCCTGATCTTGATGACGTCTAACTTGGGTGCAGAAAAGTTCCGCGAACGCTTGGCCCGCGCAACTTCTGGCGCCGCTGGTAGTGCCGCAGGCTCTTCGGGCGAGAACGTCGCGCCGGTGACGGTTGCCGACATTGAAGCCGACCTTCATGCTTTCTTCCGTCCGGAATTCCTGAACCGTCTGGATGAAACTCTGGTGTTCCAGAGCCTCACCAAGCCTCAGATTCGCGAAATCGTGAAGCTGAAGTTTGCTAGCTTGGCTAAGCGAGCCGCTCGCCAGGGGCTGGAACTGACTCTGTCTGACTCCGCCCTGGATGCTATCGCTGAAGGTTCTTACCAGCCGGAATTCGGTGCCCGTCCCATCCAGCGTTTCATTGAACGTAACGTGGAACGTGTGCTGAGCCATGCCATCCTCTCCGGTGACATCAGCTCTGCAAAACCCGCTGTTGTGGATTATGTTGACGGCGCCTTCACTGTGAAATAAACCGCGCATAAGCGCGAAAAGTAAATCCTCCTAACCCCCGTAGGCGAAAGCCTACAAGAACAGCCCCGGATTCGTCCGAGGCTGTTTTTTATAAAGGAGATCCTCCCCCTACGGGGACCAGCCACACTAAGGAACAAGTTCCTAAGTGTGTTGCAGCTGGCTCGAGGCCGGGATGACAAATTGGAATGTCGGGGATGACGAAGGCAGAACTACTTCTTGAAGTACCCAGCTACTTCGTCGTGAATGAGTCCATTGGATGCGAAGCTGGTGTAGCCTTCGTAAATGGGGACAACGGGCTTGCCGTTGGCATCAAACAGTTCAGTTCTGCCGTCCAGCATGCTGAACTTTCCGCCGGCTTCGGAGAAAAGCAGGGGGTAAGGTGCAATGTCCCAGAGGGAGACCACGGGGTCGATCATCAGTTCGGCGCGGCCTGCGGCTACCAGGTAGTAACCGTAGCAGTCGCCCCAACCGCGGTGGAGGCGGGCTGCGCGACGGACGTTTGCGTACTGTTCGCCATAGCCTGCAGTTTCCATGGTGTTGACGGTGCCGGAGAGAACCAGGGCGTCGGACAGCTTGTCCACCGGGGAACATTTGGAAACGCGGCAATCCTGGGCGCTGCTGCCGAGGAATGCTCCGCCATCCTTCACGGCCCACACGGCGGTGTTCATTGCCGGGATGCGGATGAGGCTGGCAATGGGAGCGCCCTTCTTGTACAAAGCAATCAAGGTGCCGAACAGAGGAACGCCGTGGATGAATGCCTTGGTGCCGTCGATGGGGTCGATAACCCACTGGTATTCTGCATCGGGGCTTTCGATTCCCATTTCTTCACCAATGACGCCAAAACCCGGAGTTTCCTTTGCCCAGAATTCGCGGCAAAGTTCTTCGGTACTTTTGTCTGCGATGGTCACAGGAGTCTTGTCGGCCTTCCATTCCACGCCAACGTCGTTCTGGAAATACTTCAGGATGTTACCCTGAGCCAGTTCTGCGGCCTTGAGGGCGATTTTCAAAAGTTCTTGGTTTTCTGCTGTTGCCATGATGGTTCCTTTTGACTCTGCTTTGATTGCTTCGACCTTCGGTCTCGCAATGACATTATAAGGAGGCTTCTCGCAATGACATTTAGCGAATTTCGGTCCATTTCTTGACCAGGTCCATGAGGAACTTATTTTCTTCAGGCTTGCCCAAGGTGATGCGGACGTGTTCCGGCAAACCGAAGCTGGTGAGACCGCGAATGATCATGCCGTTTTCTTCCAGGAACTGCACCATTTCCTTGGCCTTAGGGCCGATGTGTACGCAGATGAAGTTGCCCTGAGTGGGGAGAACCTTGAAACCGAAACCTTCGAAGAAGGGCTTGAGCACCTTGATACCTTCTGCATTCAGTTCCTGGGTGCGTTCCACGTGGTCCTTGTCGCTGAGGGCGGCAATGGCTGCAGCCTGGGCGGCCAGGTTGATGTCGAAAGGCGGCTTGATCTTCCACATGGCCTTGATGACCTGTTCGCTGGAAATGGCGTAGCCCAGGCGGATACCTGCCAGGCCGTAAATCTTACTGAAGGTGCGGTTGATGAGCAGGTTGGGGTACTTCTCGATCATTTCGAACATGCGAGGGTAATCTTCAGCGGTGGCAAATTCTGAGTAGGCTTCGTCCAGGAACACCATCACGTTACTGGGAACCTTGTCCAGGAATTCCTTCAGTTCTGCGCCTGTGTAGTAAACGCCGGTGGGGTTGTTGGGGCTGCAGATAAAGGCCACACGGGTCTTTTCGTTGATAGCTGCGGCCAACTTGTTCAAATCGGTCTTCTGGTCGCCTTCGCCAACACCGATGAATTCAGCACCATTAGAAAGGGTGGTGAATTTGTAGACGCTAAAGGTGGGGGTGATGCCAACGCAATTGTCGCCCTGACGGATAAAAGCCTTACCCACCATATCAATGATTTCGTCGGAACCGTTACCCAGAACCAACTGGCTAGTCTTTACGCCGTAGAATTCAGCCAAAGCGTTAATCAGGGTAGGAGCATCGCCGCGGGGGTACAGATGCAGGGTGTCCACAATCTTCAAATAGGCTTCCTTGGCCTTGGGCGAAGGACCCAACGGATTTTCGTTGGATGCAAGCTTAACCACATCGGTAAGGCCGTATTTTGCGCGAATTTCGTCCATGGACTTGCCAGGAACGTAGTCAGAAAGCTTAGATAATTCTGGACGCGGCTCAATCATATTAAAACCTCTTTCAATTTTGCTACAAATGTAGCAAACATTTGCGTTTCGCCTCAAATTTAGTTAAGTTTGGGGGTATGGGTAGGAATCGTTTTTCTATTGTGTCCGCTGTATGCCTTGTGGTAGCTATGCTTGCCACAAGTTCTTTTGCTGTGGACCGTATTTGGAATATGCGCTATACCTTTGGCCCGGATGGTCGCCCCGCTCCTAGGCTTGCTGCCGGCGTCGGTCTTCAGTCCGATTTTGGTGACCAGGTGCTTTTCCCCATTAATCTTGTGGGCCAGGTGGCTAGAGACTGGGATCTCGGCGCAAAGATTGACATTTTTTCTTATAACGGTTTAAACAATGTTGTGGCTTCCATCGACTTCGGTGGCCGTTACCGCATTGGCAATTCCGGCTTTATTGAATTGGATGGCTATTTTGGCCTGAACCGTAATGACCGTACCGCAGTGATTTTGAGCTACGGCAAGGAACATTACATTGCCAAGGTGTTCTCCAACTATTACGAAGCCCGCGCAGGTGTGCTTGCCGGTGTGGACAAGGGCGATGGATGGGCTCAGCTCGAAATTGGTACCCAGCCCACTTTGCATTTCGGTGAACATTTCTTGTTCATGATCGAAGTGACTGCCTCTTCCACCATTAGGCACCCGATTCGTGACTTTATGACCGACATTATCCCCAAGGCCGAAGTTTCTGTGGGTGGCACTCGCATCCGTTTGGACTTCGATATTGGCATTCTTAGGGATGACAATAACGCCGGTAAGAAAATCGCCTTGTACGTTCAGCAGGCTTTCTAGTTTGGCTCTAGCATCGTCTTGACTTGCATCGAGTCTTTGCTGAAAATAATATCAATCGTTCCAACTACAGCTGTGTTTAGGTAAGGTAATGAAAGGGAATCCAGACGTTGGATGACCTTTTTACTTGGATGCCTAAAACGGTTTCTGCGCCCGCTAGATATGATGGAAACCTTGGGGGCCACCGCTTGCAAAAAATTTGTGCTGCTGGATGTCTTTGATCCATGGTGCCCTAGTTTTAAGACGTCGCTTTTAAGGGTTACGTTCTTTTTGAGGATTTCTTTTTCGCCGGCAACGGTGAGGTCGCCGGTTAGGATGGCGGAGTGGCCTAGGCCCTTGGCCCTGAAAGTGATACTTTGGGTGTTGGCGTCATAGCAGGTGCGGGTGCCCGGGTGGAGAACTTGCAACTCAAAGTAGTTTTCTTTCCAGATGAAACCGCGGGTAATGTCTCGGATGATGACCCCGCGCTTGAATGCTTCGGCGATGACTTTTTGCCAGGAGTCCTTGTTTTCGATGCGGGCGCAGTCTGTGATCCATAGTTCCTTGACGGGGAATGTCTTGAGGATTGATTGCGACCCGCCGTAGTGATCTAGGTCCGGATGGGTTATGATGAGGGCGTCTAGACGGGAAACGCCAATGTGATGAAGGTAGGGGACGATAACGTCTTTGCCGGAATCTTTTTTTCCTTTGCCGCCTAACAGTTCCGAGTCGCCGGCGTCGATGAGCAGGCGCTTGCCGGAGGGCGTGGTAATGAGGTGGCTGTCGCCTTGCCCGATGTCGAGGGTGGTGAGCTGCCAGCTGGGATGGCTTGCCCTGAACAATCCTTGGTAGGCAAAAATTGCGGAAAACGTCAAGAGGCATATGAATCCATAGGCCCGGGCTAGTTTGTTGGCTCTGCATAAGGGGAGTAGAACCACCAGGACTCCACAAAGCAGTAGAATGCTTGGACCGAAGGGGCCTACGGTCATGGAGGCTTGGGCAGAGTCAGATAGTTTGTTTGTAAGCAGGGTGGCGAGCCTTAAAAAGAACTGGGCAGCGTAACAAAAGTATTCGCGGAAAAAATCTATGGGGGAGATGAGGGCGAAAAGGCCTGCCTGCATTCCCATGGAAATGGCGGGAACCACCACGATGTTACCAAGCCAGGCGAATGGCGAAAGGGTTTTGAAATGATGAATCAAAAATGGTGCGGTAGAAAGTGTTGCGCACAAAGTAACGTATGTGGGCTCCAGGACGTAACCTTGGAATAATCCCCAGATTTTATTCTTTTTGAACGGGTCGGGTAGCTTTTTTAAGGGGTTCATTGGACCGCTAATGAGAATGCCCATGGTGGCCGCCACAGAAAGCTGAAAACCGGGATTCCAGATGACAGCGGGTTCGGGAATCATAATAAAGAGTAGGGCAACCCCAAGGCTGTTTAATGTGTTTGCCTTTCGTTGGAATAATGCTCCTACCTGTGGCACGGCGAACATCAGAACCGCTCGCCTGACTGCAGGAGAGCCTCCTGTAATGGGGATGTAGACTAGCAGCAGGATAATGGCGACGATTCGCACAATGTGGTGGGGGAGACCGGTGGCCTTCAAGAAAATCATGAGCATGCCCGCCAAAAGTACCACATGGAAACCGCTAATCGCAAGAACGTGGACGAGGCCGGACCTCTGGAAATCACTGCGGAGCGCGTCGGGAATACCCGAGCGATCGCCTGCCAGCAACCCAAGCAATAGGCCCGTTTCCGCAGGCTGCAAGTACTGGGCGAATCGCCCGGCGATCCATTTGCGGAATTCGTAAAAACTGCGCTCGGGAACCCAATGATGCTTGTAAACCGTCCAATGCTTGAACTTGCCATAGCTGGAAAGGCCCTGGGAACGCAGCCAACCTTTAGTATCGAATCCTCCGGGAACCGTGGGCGGGTTTACGGGGTACCACGACGCCTCATAGCAAATGGAATCGCCGGGCAGAGGTAATATGGGCAGGTCTCGTTTTTCGGTTAAGCGGACTCGAACACCCGCCGCTATCGGATCTGTAATCTTGATGATGATTGCCTGGCCCGAGGCTTTCGCCTGGCTGCTTTCCACTAGGCCGCACCCGGTTTCCGCGATGCTACTGCCCGCGACGGTCCCGCTCGCGACTGTGCCCCCGCCGATTCCCGCGACTGTGCCCCCCTCAAAAGTGAATTCGTGACATACTATCCCGGCAGCCAATGAAACGAAAATCACCCACTGCAAGAACCGTGGCAAAACATGGTCAATGAAAACAATGGGGACAAGCAGCGCAAAGGCAAAATTTGGCGCATCAAGGCTTGCAAATGTGATGGCCATAACAATAGCGCTCAAAAGCGCTGGCTTTCCGGACAATGGGGACAGTAATTGCTCCATTTGATTCCAGAAAATCACTTTATAATTGGTTCGGCAAAGCATATTAACCTATATTACGGAGAGAGTTTTCTCCTATACACGCTTTTTTTGAGAATTTGGACCCGGTTATTATGAAAAAGATTTGTAAAAGTGTTTTGACAGTCTTTTTAGTGGCTATGTCAGCCATGTTTTCTGCGTGTATGACGGATTCAGAAGAAAAAATCCCGACCTTGTATCCGGACAATGGCCTTCGTTTTAGGCTGTTCCCTAACGATGCGGCCGTCAATGATTCTGCGTCTGCAAATCTTGCCCATGGCCTGACCTTTATGGTGCATCCCAATGCGACTTACGAGCTGTCTTTTGATGCGGATACCACATTTGGTGATGCGCCTAGACTGCAATTGTTTAAAACGAAGCCTGTGGAAAATGACCCCAGCCTTGTCAGCTTGAGCAAGGTGAAAACTGTTACTGCAAAAATGGAAAATGGGCGCTACGTCTATAGGTTTATGTGCGAGAAAAGTGTCAGCGAAACCTGGGCACTGACCTTGCAACAACACGGAACTTATTACCAAGGTTCCACGAATAACGTTCGCCTAACTGGTAACGGCGCCTATTCGGATCACATGTCCTTGAATTTGATTGTGGTGGGAAACGTTGCCTCCAAGCTTTCTAACTTTACCATCGATGATCTTGCAAACGATTTGCTTGCTGAATTCAGAAAGAATTACACCAGCATCACTATTGATAC
The DNA here is from genome assembly GCA_024399035.1 of Fibrobacter sp. Taxonomy (GTDB): domain Bacteria; phylum Fibrobacterota; class Fibrobacteria; order Fibrobacterales; family Fibrobacteraceae; genus Fibrobacter. The sequence continues at coordinate 98,096 of JAKSID010000003.1, forward strand.
TCTGTATGTGAACTATGCGGATAAACACCCGACATTGGGTTCTAAGTATCCCGCTAATCAACCTTGGTATGCGGGATGGTCTTCTGAAGATAAAATGGTCAGTGAGCTTGGTGGATGGCCGGGAATTGAAAACGCCCTGGACATTGTGCTGGTACACTATATCAATGATGAAGACGTTCTAGGATACAGCAACTTGTTCAGTGGAAATATGGGTGGAGGTTCCGGAAGTACTGTGGTTCTAGGCGCATTTGTAAAGGGTAGCGATAAGGCTCGTTCCCTAAAAGAAAAAGAAATCCTTGCAACGGCAATTCATGAATCTGGCCATTTCTTTGGTCTGCGCCATACAACAACGGCTCGCGGCGATATTGGCGATTATGGTGACCTATCCAATAAAGAAGATGGTTTTAAAGACACTCCTTTCTGTGAAGATCTTTGGCTTAGTCCCTTGTTCAAGAAACGTTCTGATTTGAATATCGGCGAATGGGTTATGCCGCGTATCAAGTTCCCTGTGATTGCCGGTGTGTTTGACTATAGAACGTGCCTGGATGCAAGCAACATTATGTTCCCCTATGATACCGAAAGCGACTATGACGGTTTCTCGGAACAACAGCTTGCGATGATGCGCGCCACCTTGATGATTTATCCCCACTAATGGAATTTGTATGAAAGCCTCTCAATTTTCTGAACAAGCACAGCTAATCGCCTTTGTCCTTCAAAAAGGTTCTGAGTGGGATCCCGCGGTTTTAGAGATGTTGGAAAAGACTTGGGGCCCGATTCGCCACAAGGGTAAGCTTTTTGCATTTGACAAAACTCCCTACTATACGCCGGAAATGGGCGAGGGGTTGTATCGCGGTGTAGTGTCCTTTGAAAAGACCATTTCTCCTGAGACTATTGCTGATGAAAAGGAACGCAGCAACGCCTTGGAATTGACCACGGCCACCAGCGACAATCTGGATCATCGCCATGTGAATATTGACATTGGTTATATGGATTTGGATAAGGTGGTTCTGCCTAGTTATAAGCGTGGCCCGTTCAAGTTGTACGCAGGCAAGGGCGTTTGGCTAGATATGCTTTTGACTTATGCCAAGGGTGTGTTTCACCCTACCAGCTGGGCCTTTGAAGACTTTGTTCGAAACCCTTACCAGCATGATCTTCAGCTTATTCGCGAAAAATTTAAGAAGGCGAGTGCAGCAAAAAAATAAGGGTACTTATTTTTTTATTGCCGAGCCGCACTGAAATGGCCTTGAAAAGGCCCAGTTTAAGAAGGCGAGTGCTGCGGGCAAAGTGCGATAGCACTTTGCACATAGCCGAGGCGCTACCTAAGTTACAATAAAGTATCCGTAGCAGAACACCGCTGCGAATACAATGGGCAAAACCGCCCAAATTCCCTGGAAATAATGTTTAATATCAATCGGGCTCATTGACATATGGTCGATGACAGATATGGCCAGGTACCAAAGGATAATCTGCCCCCAAATGGGGTAGGTGCCGTTCATAATCTGGTTGATGATGAAAGACTCGCAAATGAGCCCCGCAAATACAGGGGCGCAAGCGCAAAGGGAATGTTGGATAGCCTTTAAGAAAATGGGACCACGGACAACGTAGCTGATGTGTCCCAGGGAATCGCCCTTGGTATCTAAAAAGCTGATTTCTGTAACCTTTGCTCCGGATAAAATAGCGAACAGCGCGTGGGCGCATTCGTGGATGATGGTGCCTGCGATGGTGACGTAGTTGCAAATGAATAAGGCTGTGCGCACACCAAAGATTTTGGACAGAACTGCAATCTGAATCTTTTCTACAGCGTTCATGATTGCTCCGACGATGATGACAGAAAAGATGAGAATGACCGCCAGTACTCCGCTGGCGGCTGCTACACCCTGGGCTCCATAGCCTAGGGCCAAAAAGTCAAGAATCTGTCGGAATAGATGTGCCATTTTTTACTACCTTAAAATATAATGAAATCTTTCAAGTCCATAGCTCTTGTTGCTGCACTCCTGCTCGTTCTTGTGTGGGCTCTTCATGTATTTAAGGAAAAGTCCGCGGAGCTTGAAGCCTTTAACAAGCACGAAAAATTGGTGGCGGAAACTAACGAATGCTTGGAAGCCAGTGAATGGAATTGCGCAGAAAAAAGTGTAAGGGCTTTGTTGGAAGAATCTCCCGACGACAAGAACCTGCATTTGCACTTGGCTGGAATTCTTTATGAGCAGGAACGTTACGACGACTGCATCGAATATGTGGAATCCTTGGGCTATGAAAGTAATGAACTGGATTTTCTTAAGCAAAAATCTGAGTTGCTGAAGCAGGAAATGGCGACCTTGGGATTGGAACGTTCGGCTCACTTCCGATTGGAATTCGAAGGTCGCCCCTCTAGACGCGACGTGACGGAAGCGCTGGCTGTTCTTGAGGTGGCTTACGATTCTCTTTGCCGGTTGTTCGGTTTTAGCCCCGAGAATAAAATGCATCTGGTGCTTTACCAGTCTGCGGAGTACCAAGGTATAGGGCCGCGCCCGGATTGGGTGGGGGCCGTATACGATGGAAAACTTCGTGTTCCCGTAAACGTGATGGAATATCCCCAGGTTTACCGCCCTATGTTTTTCCATGAACTGACCCACGCCTTTGTTCGCGCCATGACCCGAGCTAAGGTTCCTCTTTGGGTGAATGAAGGAATTGCCCAGGTTATTGATGCGTCTCGATCCAATAAGCCCCGCCCCTCGGGTGGCGTGCCTTCGCTTGATGCGCTGACCGAGCCTTTTGTGAAAGAAGCCGACAGAGGTTCTGCCGAAAAACTTTACTGGTATTCTGAACGTATGGTTCGCCAGATGTTGAATCGAAACGGCAGTTTTGAAAACTTTAGAGAATTTGTTCAAAGCTTACATCGTCAAGACATTGATAAGGCTTTGAATCAGTATTATTCCGTATCTGCAAGACAGTTGCTTGATGAGGCGAGGTAGTATGGCTAAGAAGAATATTGTGATTCTTGCAACCGGCGGAACCATCGCAGGCGTTGGTGAGGCAGGTGCAAATACGGGCTACGTATCTGGCCAAATTGCTGGTGCAGATCTTGTGGCTGCAGTGCCTGAAATTGCTGATTACGCCAACGTGACTGTGGAGCAGATTTGTAATGTGAATTCCGACGATATGACATCGGAAATCTGGTTGCAGTTGCGCCGTCGTATTGATGAACTTGAGGCGGATGCTTTCGTCATTACCCATGGCACCGACACCATGGATGAAACCGCATACTTTTTAAGCTTGACTTTGCATACGGATAAGCCTGTGATTCTGACGGGTTCCATGCGCCCAGCCACAGCAAAAGAACCGGATGGCCCTGCCAACTTGCTTGGCGCTGTAAGAACTGCTGCCGCCTTCGCTGTGGCTGATGATAAGCCCGAAAACAACGTGTGGGTTTACTTTGGCGACGAGTTGTTTGATGCTCGACGCGTTCAGAAATGCAGTGCCAGTGAGTTGCAGCCTATGGGTGTCAGTTTTCCTGGTGATACTGGGGAAGGCTCCGGTTTAGATTGCAATGGCGACGGGAACTTCTTTGATGTCGCGAGCCTTACGGAATTGCCCAGGGTTAACGTGGTCTACTTCGCGGTAGATTCCGACCCGCGCCTTTTGGAATATGCCGCCAGCGTCTCTGAAGGTATCGTCATCGCGGGCGCAGGCTCCGGTGAGTTCAGCCTCGCCTGGTCCAGGGCCTTGGCAAACATCGATATCCCTGTGGTCATGTCCACCCGCATCAATCACGGTTCCGTAACTCTCAATGCGGCCCTGTCCCAGGCTCCCGACGGCGTTGCCCGCGTCAGTGCCGGCACGCTCCCGCCGCAGAAAGCCGCGGTCCTTTTACGCCTCGCCCTAACGCAAACAAAAAATCCCGCGAAACTTCGCAGGATCTTTGAAAACGCCTAGCAATTTTTGCGCGGGCTCATCAAAAACACTTAGTCTTTCAAGAAATACTCCACGTTTGTTACTACGCGCACCTTCTTGATGTAGGGCGTGTTTTCGTCGCGGTCCGTAATGGAGAACTGCCCCTGGGACGCAGACTTGATCTTGCCTAGCTTGCTGCCGGAATCGTCGGCGAACTTGATGGCTGCTGCTCGGGCGTTCTTGGTGGCTTCTTCGATCATGGCCGGCTTGATGGCATTAAGGCCAGTGAAAGAGTAAACCTTCTGATAACGGTAATCGGAACCAGTCACGGCAATGCCTTGCTTCAAAAGTTCGCCCTGCTGATTCATCAGGTCGCGGACTTTTTCAACCTGGTTGGAGGCTACCGTAATCACGGACGTTGCCTTGTATCGCATGGTGATTTTTCGATTGTCATAGATGTTACTTTCCAAATCTTCGATGTCTGGGGCGTTGTAAGAGATTTCTTCCTTATTAATGCCTTTTTCCAAAAGGAACTTGGTGATGGCATCGGTCTTTTCTTGCAACTCTACGTAGAGTTGATTCAAGTCATTGCCCATATGGTTAAAGACAATGGGAAAAATAACGTAGTCTGCGGCGACTTCTCGTTCTGCAAGCCCCCTTACGGTAATGGCTCGGTCTCGTTCCTTGACTTCGTTGACCGACAAATAAACGAACGCGCCAAGGCTTATAATTGCCAGTGCTAAAACGATTGCTTCTCTTAAACGTGATTGCATTAGAGACTCCTTTCTTATGTTCAATCTAAAAGTTTTTAGTTTTGTTGTACGAACCTTTAGATTCTTTAGGTTAATTTATGAAATTTTTGATTCAAAGAGTAACTCAGGCCCAGGTAGATATTGCTGGCGAAACTGTTGGCAAAATCAATAAGGGCTATATGGTGCTGATTGGTGTGGGAGAGACGGATTCCCGCGAAGAGGCTGACCGCTTGATCCGCAAGATGATGAACCTGCGCATTTTTGCCGATGAAAACGGAAAGACGAACCTGAGCATCAAGGATGTGAATGGTGAACTTTTGCTGGTCTCGCAGTTTACTTTGTACGCTAACTGCAACAAGGGCAATCGCCCCACATTCAATGGTGCCGGCAATCCTACGCTGGCGAATGAACTTTACGAATACGTCATTGAGCAGTGTCGCAAGGAAGTGGCAAACGTTCAGACAGGTCGCTTTGGTGCCGACATGCAAGTGAGTCTTGTAAACGATGGCCCCTTTACCATTATGCTGGAATAACCACTTAATGTCGTTACGTAAAAAACACTTAATGTCATTGCGAGGCCAAAGGTCGAAGCAATCGAAGCGGTATAATTTTATAACTTATCCTATATGAAGTTTAATACAATTCTCATAGCTTTAGGCTTACTTCTCCTTACTTCTTGCGCAGGCCTTCGTGACAACGTTCGCGATGGCGGTTCTAGTGGCGACGCCGGCATGGCTGACACTCCCTGCGAAGATTGCGGCAAGCGCGGCGACATCGAACTGAAAATTTTCGACGAATCCTTTTACCGCGAATGGAACCAGGATGCCTACAGCCGCATTGATTCTAACGCTGTGGTTGGCGTGTTCCCCGCACTTAAGGTAAACGCTAATCGCCCCAAGGTTTGCAAGTTCTGCCATAGCTTTAGCGCCGATGCTGTTGACTTTGACTTGGCCCGCATCGAAGATTCCTTGTTCGTAAAGGCTTTCCCCAAGATGGATCGCGAATTGATGCTGCCCGGCAGCAAGGTTCCCGAAGCAGATTCTTCTTACATTGATAGTTTGTCTGTTCGAATTCTTGCGTCAAAGTTTGCCGACGATGCTGAACTTGGAAATCTGGCTCCTTGGATTGATCGCGAAGGTATTGAACAGGCTTATGCCCGCGAAGTCCCTGCCAAGTTGAAGAACATGCTGAACGAAGTTGCCAGTCGTTACGGCCTTCGTTACCTTTCCATTCCTGTGATGGTGAATGTGACCATGGATACGGACTTGGGCAAGAGCGGCGGTTACGTTTGGGAAATCCTTTGGACCTTGTGGGATGCACGTTACGGTGAATTAGTGTTCCTGACTTATTCCAAGTTTACTGCGGCTACAACCAGCCGCATTGCTCCTGAAAAGGAATGGTCTACGCCTTTTGCCGCAAGACTTTGGAAGATGTTCTCCGTAGATTTCAGCAAGCTTGAATCTCATTAATTTTTTAAATTTGACTTTATGAATACTGCTTTTTACGTCTTTATGAAACTCCTGCCGAAGAATGCCGCTAGTCGTGTCTTCGGCGCTGTGACACGCCTTCGCTTGCCGGGTATTTCCAAACTGGCTCGCAACCTGTTCTGCAGCTACTACAAGCTGAACATGGAAGAGTCCGAGTATCCTTTGGAACATTACGCAAATATTGGCGAACTGTTCATTCGTAAGCTGAAGCCTGGTATGCGTCCGGTGGCTGATTCTGAAATCGTAAGCCCTGTAGATGGTGTGCTTTCTCAGACTGCGACTTTTGACGAAAAGCAGGAATTGATTCAGGCCAAGGGCAAGACCTATACTCTCAAGGATTTAATCCGCGACGAAGAAATGGCCAAGCGTTTTGACGGTGGTGCTTTTGCAACCATCTATTTGGCTCCTTTCAACTATCATCGCATTCACAGCCCGGTTAAGGGCCAGGTCATTGGAGCAAGCTACTGCCCCGGTACATTGTGGCCGGTGAACGTTGGTAGTGTGGAACGCGTGGAAGGTCTGTTCTCCATTAACGAACGCCTTACTAGCCACATCCGTTTGGAAGATGGTTCCGAGCTTTTGGTGGTCAAAGTTGGTGCTACCAATGTTGGCCGTATCGGTGTTGTTTATAATGACGATCTTTTGACCAATGCAGGTAAGTTGCCCCGCGACCAGAAGCGCATGGACTGGACTCCTTCTGAAACCATTATGGTTGAAAAGGGTGGTGAACTTGGCCGCTTCGAAATGGGTAGTACCGTAATCTTGGTTGTGGACAAGAAGATCCGCGAACGCAATCCGGAATTGTTCAAGAATCGTGTTGGCCAGGCCGTTAAGGTTGGCGAAGCCCTTTAATGGTTGTTTCAGCAAAACGTTTTATTCACGATGAGCCGGGGCTGTTTAAGGCCTCGGTTGCATTTGTAGAACGCTTTGCAAAAGTTCCTGACCCGGTGATGCAGGTGGCGAAAAAGGCTGCCACCGTCAATGGAAAAATTGCTTGGGTTCTTTTAGGAACCACGCTGTTTCAGGAATGTTCCTTCTCTGAAATTTCCGCCTTGTTGAATGCTTTATACGAGAAGTTTCCGGATGATATGCTGTGGAATCTTCCCGTGCCTAAGGACGACCAGATTGAAGAATGCGTCAAGTCAGTTTTTGCTGACCGTAGCTGGTCTGTGGCTGAGCACGCCTCGGGCATCGTCTGGAGTGTAGGTCATTTCGTCCGTCGTCACGAGGATCTGCTGGGCTGGCTCCAATCCCGCACCCCGATGGAGATGTGGAGAGACTTGGGCGAGATTTATTTCATGGGGAAGGGCAACCCTCGCCCAAAGGCTTGTGCCGCAATTTACCGCTTGATTGGACCCGCTCCCGTTGGGCTTGGCCTTTGTGCTGCGCCAGTGGCTGCAACAGGCCTCGGTTCCGCAACCGCGCCTGAAAAGTTCCCGCCCCTGCCATTGACTATGGGTGGCCGCCGCTTTCTCGCTATCCTCGGGCCGGGCAAGAATGAAAAGTTCTCGGAACTGGACGGCCGCGCCAAGCAGCGTATGGCGAACGAGTTTTACGCAGCCTTAGTCGCGGAGCAATCCGCGCAATCCTTGTCCTCCGCGCAGTCTTTAACGCCCGCGCAGCCTTACGTTGCCGCCCACGCTCTCCAGTTCTTCCTCGAAGAAGGTAAAGAGGGCTTCATCTGCCGCACCGTTACCGAAAACTGCAGAACCTGCCCGCTATACGAATTTTGCAATTATGCCGAGCGTCACGACCGCTAACGCCCTCAAGAAATACTAAATTCAACTCCGTATGATCAAGTTCACAAAAATTCTTCGTCCGGCCGCTTTGCTTGCCCTTGCCGCATTCTGTGCTGCAACAACAGGCTGCAAGGAAGAAGAAGTTGTTCCCGTGAACTATGGCGAAATCTATTACAAGTCTATCCGCCCGTCCACTCCGGTAGTGAACGAATTGAACAATCCGGATACTAGCCTCACAAAGACAATTAGCCTGCGTTACAAGGTTACCGAAGGCGATACTTTGGATGTGACCATCCTGGAATTTCAGAGCGACGTTTACGCCTTGGACTACTACATGAATAGCGGCAAGTTCCAGGGCAGCGCTCCCATTCTGAGAGGCGACTATCTGGAACAAAGCATTCGCGCCGACGAACGAATCTTTATCTTTAAGCACGATAGCTTCCGCCGTTACGAACGTGTGGACTTGGAAAACTTTGTCCGTCGTTTCCCGGGCTATCGCGGCGGGTTCCCTCAGGCATTCCTCAGCTTACCTTTCGAACACCGCGAACAGGGCAGAACCTCCATCCAGACCAAGAACTTTTTGGGCTTAGACTCCAAGTTCCCTGTGTTGGTGCAAAGTTACCGCGATGGTGGACTCCGCTGGAACGTAGCCCGCAGCTGGGATCTGGTTTCTACAGAAAACTACGAAGAATGGGCAAGCAAGCTCCATAAGACAGAACCCAAGGGCATTGCCGTAGATAATGAATGCGTTTACTTTACCGTAGATGGTTTCGCTGATTCGGAATTTGTATCTCGAGGCATTGCCCAGCAGCTGGCTGGTGGCCGCGTGGTTGTGGTCTGGGGTTACCTGGACTGGTTTGATCTGGAACGAAAGTTCTTTACCGCCGCAGACCGCGTTTTCGGGGCCCGCTACTAACCACTAATCACTAACCACTAACCACTTTTAACCTATTTTATCTATATTAAAGTCATGGCTATTGAAAAACTCGCAGAAACTCTTTTAGAAAAACTCCGCTTTATCACTCAGGCTGAAACCGTGATCGGTCAGCCCATCCAGGCCGGCGAATCCACCGTGGTTCCCGTAAGCCGCGTCTCTGTTGGCTTCGGCTTTGGCGGCCATTCCAGCAAGGGCGATACCTCCGCTTCTGGCGGTGGCGCATCTGTGGAACCGGTTGCATTCCTGGTCATCAAGGGCGACGACGTTCGCATTATGCCTATCTCCAAGGACAGTTCTTTGATGAACAAGGTCATGGACATCGTTCCCGACGTGATGAACAAGTTTAAGAAGAACGACGAAGCTTAAGTTCGGTTGCGCTGCGGTTGAACGTTGCCGCAAATCATCTGCAAACAAAGAAACCCGGGTCAAAGACTCGGGTTATTTTTTATCCTGTCTTTATCCCCCAAGGCCGGGGATACCGCTTATGCACAAGAGCATGGCTACTGGCAAGGCCATGATGATTACTCCTAACGAAACAGATATCACCTTTATAGCGAGGTTGCTGGATTCTTGGGGTGTTGCGGTTGTGTCTGTCACCGTTACTGCCTGAGCTGAATCCTTCGAATCATCTTCTATGGCTGTTGAGTCTTTGTTTGCTTCCTTTGGGCCGTAGTCTGCCGTGGCAAAAGGGAGTGTAACGAGTGTTAATGCACCAAGGATCTCAAGTTCTGACGAACAACCGTTCAGCCCCATCAACAGAGCCAGTGAAAGCAAGATGATACGAACAAACTTCATATCTTGAAATTTAAAAAAGCTCTGCTAGGCGTAAACGTGCGCTTAGCAAATAAGTTGTAATTTGTAAGCCCGTTGGTCTACTGTATTATTGGCGTTTTCCGACGACCTCGTTTAAAAATCGATAGAATGTGAAGAAAAATCGACATTAGAGGTTGGGGAAACCCAAAGATAGCAAGTTATAAGTTAGGCTCTCCTTCTCATTTCCCCATAAACGCGGTAATCGGAAAAACCCTTAATTCTACTGAACAACTGTTCTCTATTTAATATGACACTGTATACTTTCCGTGTTTATGACCATCCGCAGTCAAACCGCA
>JAKSID010000030.1 GCA_024399035.1 Fibrobacter sp.
TCCAGCACAACTACATTCACGACAATGGAACTTCCAAGTGGGCTGACTACTGGAATGTACCTATTTACTTGGATGAAGGTTCCAGCGGCTTTACCGTGAAGGAAAATGTGTTCAAGAATTCTCCTGCAGGTGTAGGCCAGAATCAGGCCGGCCAGAATACTCTCCAGCAAACGAATGACTACTATAGCGCTGATGTGGTGAATAATGCCGGTATCGAAAAGGATTTCCGCTACATTCGTGAAATCAAGAGCATTCCTGAGGCCGATTTCTCTGGTGCGGTTGCACAGGAACCCTTCAAGGCTGTGATGACGCTTCCTGGCAGGATCGAATTGGAAGATTACGACCTGGGCGGCAGTGGTATTGCCTACAGTGACAATGATCCCGAAAATCAGGGTAAGGCTTATCGTGAAGATGGCGTAGATGTGGTTGGCCTCGAATGTGCAGATACTTTGAATACCGTTGATTGCAAGGGCTATGCCATTGGTTACACTAATGCCGGCGAATGGATGGAATACACAGTCAATGCCGTAATTGCGTCCGAATTCGTCTTCAAGGCCCGCGTTGCAAGCGGCTTGGAAGGTGCCGGTTTCCAGCTCTTTGTGGATGGTTCTGCCGTAACAGACACGGTTGTAATTCCTAAGGGTGACGACTGGGATACCTATGTTGAAATTGATGGCAAAACATCTAAGATTGAAAAGGGAGAACATGTTCTCCGCGTCAAGATGACTGGTGCTTACGGCAACCTGGACTGGATCCAGTTCGCTTTGACCGAGGAAGAACTAGCAATCAAGTCTTCTTATCATGTGAATTTCTTGGAAGGTTCTCAGCAGTATCGAGTTTACAATATGAATGGAACTCTTCTTGGAAGTGTTTACGCGGATTCTCGTGAAGTGATGTCCAAGACCCGTCAGTTTGTTAAGCAGAGTGGCGTGTATATCGTGAAGGCTTCCCGTGGCAACCAAATGTTCCGGGTAAACGTGTTAAAATAGCGTTTTAGAGCGAAAATTACCCGAAAAAAGGTTGATTTTCGGCATAAAATGCTGTTGTTGACAAGTTATCCATGGGAATATTTGAAGAATAAAAAATTTTGGTTTTAACTTTTGGTACTTTTATAACGTAAAAGTTAAAAACTTAAAAAATTCCTACATCACACCCGAAGGCACCCTGGGCAATCACGCCCGGGGTGTCTTTTTTTATCAAATCGGTCATTGCCGTCGCGCTAGTTCGTCACTCGATCTTTCTCGCCGTAGGTCTACCTTTGACAAAATGTCAATAGAAGTTGTTTTGGAACCATGTGAATTTTCCTTTTAAGAACATAAGTTTAGGGTGGGTGATAAGATAATAGGGAAGGATGGTTTTATGAAAACGAATAAATTGGCATTTGCAGCCGCTGTGGCGCTTTCTCTTTCCACTGGAGCCTTGGCTCAGAATTTTAACGAGTGGAACGGAAATCCTAAGACTTTTGGCATTAACGTGCTTTCTCCTCACGTGACCAGCATGCCGTACAATACGCTTGAAGAAGCCTTGAAGATGGATCGTCGAGCCTCTGAATGGTACCAGAGTCTGTCTGGCACCTGGAAGTTCTTCCATGTGGATGCCCCGGCTCAGCGTAACAACGACTTCTTTGCCGACAATTACGACGTTTCCAAGTGGGATGAAATTCCGGTTCCTGGTAACTGGCAGATTTATGGCTACGACCATCCCATTTACAGTAACGTGATTTATCCGTGGAACAAGAACGACTGGATTAACCCTCCTGCAGCGCCCACAAAGTTTAACCCGGTGGGCCATTACCGCCGTAACTTTACCGTGCCCAAGAATTGGGATGGCAAGCGCATTCGCCTGCACTTTGAAGGTGTGGAATCCGCTTACTATGTTTGGGTGAACGGCAAGTTCGTTGGCTATAGTGAAAACTCCTTTACCGACCACGAATTCGATATTACCGATAAGCTTCGCAGTGGCGAAAACAACATCTCCGTGCAGGTGTTCCGCTGGTGTGATGGCTCCTGGATGGAAGACCAGGACTTTATCCGCCTTTCCGGTATCCAGCGTGATGTGTACATCTACGCCACTCCCAAGACTCACATTCAGGACTTCCAGGTGAATGCCTCCTTGGCAAGCAACTACACCGACGGTACCTTGGATCCTAGCATCTGGGTGAAGAACACCAATGGCTCTGCCTCCGGTTCCTACACTCTTGAAATGGGCGTATACGATGCCACGGGTGCTGCTGTTGTTACAGACAAGGCTTCCATTTCCTCTATTGCTGCAGGCGCAGAAACTAAGGTTACCTTTAACAAGACGATTCCTGGCGTTAAGCTGTGGGCTTCCGAAACTCCGAACCTCTATACCTTCGTGCTTACTTTGAAGGACGCTTCGGGTAAGACTGTACAGGTTGAAAGTAACCGCATTGGCTTTAAGAAGGTGGAACTGAAGAAAAACGCCCAAGGCATTACTCAGTTCCTGGTGAACGGCAAGCCTGTGATTTTGCGCGGTGTGGACCGTCATGAAATCGATCCGGATTACGGCCATACCATTAGCCGCGAATTGATGGAACGAGACGTGTTCCTCATGAAGCAGTTTAACATTAACGCTTTGCGTACTTCCCATTATCCTAATGATCCGTACATGTACGATCTTTGCGATAAGTACGGTATTTACGTTCTTGATGAAACAAACTTGGAAACCCATGGTGCAAACGATAAGGTTCCCAAGAGCGATGACAACTGGCGCCCGGCTTCCTTGGAACGTATCAGTTCCATGATTCAGCGCGACAAGAACCACGCTTCCATTATTATTTGGTCCTTGGGTAACGAAGCCGGCTACGGTGATGTTTTTGCCTCCATGCGCGAATATGCCCATCAGGCAGACCCGTCTCGCCCGGTGCATTACGAAGGCGACAACAACAATGCCGACGTTCAGAGCTGCATGTATTGTAGCGACTGGACTGCCGCCACCTACAACAACAATAACAAGCCCTGGATGCTTTGCGAATACGAACACGCCATGGGTAACTCCGTGGGTGAACTTAAGGAATATGTAGACGCGTTCTACAGCAACCCCCGTGTTTTCGGTGGCTTCATTTGGGACTTTATCGACCAGGGCTTGCGCCGCAACGGTACCAAGTACTTTAATTTCGGCGGCCTCTGGGGCGACCAGCCCAACGACGATAACTTCTGCGCCAACGGCCTGGTTCTTCCGGATCGTACCTTGCAGCCCGAAATGTGGGAAGTCAAGCACCAGTACCGTAACGTAGTTGTTCGCGACAAGGGTGCCGCAAAGGGCGCTGTGGAAATCGAGAACCGTTTTGACTTTGTGAACCTGAAGGATTATGCAACTGCAGTTTGGACCTTGAAGGAAGATGGCAAGGAAGTGGCCAAGGGCACTCTTTCTAGCACTCAGCTTGATGTTGCTCCTTTGTCTAAAAAGGAAATTACCATCGATCTCAAGAAGCCCACACTCAAGGCTGGCTCCGAATACTACCTGGATATTGATTTCCAGTTGAAGAACAAGCAGGATTGGGCCGACGTTGGCTTTAGCATTGCCCACGAACAGTTCATGGTGCAGCTGGGTCAAGATAAAGTTCCTCAGTTGGATTTCACCAGCTTGCCCAAGCACAAGGTTTCCGAAGGCAATGGCAAGGCTGTTGTTGAAGGCAATGATTTCTCCGTTACCATCAATACAGCAAATGCAACCATCGAAGATTACAAGCTGGGAGATGTGCAGCTGATTTCCGCAGGCGGCGTCCCTAACTTCTGGCGTGCTCCTACCGACAACGATAAGGGCTACAACATGGAAAAGGAAAGCGGTGTCTGGCGCAAGGCCGGTAGCACTCGCAAGGTGAACAGCTCCAAGGTCACCAAGGTTTCTGACAACGAAACTCGTTTTGACTTCGATTTGGGTATTTCCGCTGGCTACTCTACCATGAAGCTTAGCTACACCGTTTACGGTTCTGGCGATATCCTGGTGGATTACACCTTTACCCCGGATGCAGCACAGCCTGCAATTCCCAATGTGGGTACCCTCTTCACTATTCCTGGCGGCTTTGAAAAGGTCCAGTGGTATGGCCGCGGCCCCAGCGAAAACTATGTGGGTCGTCGTGAAGGTAGCTATGCAGGCATTTACAAGGCTAACGTAGACGATTTCTTTGTTCCCTACATGGAAGTGGGTGAAACTGGCCAGCGCAGCGATGTGAAGTGGATGATGATGACCAACGCACAGGGCAAGGGCCTTATGGTTGTTGGCTCTCCCCGTATGGAATTCAACACATTGCATTACACTCCGGAACAGCTGACCGATGTGAAGCTACCTTGGGATTTGAAGCGTGATAACGCTATCACTCTCCGTGTTGACCTGCAACAGATGGGCCTTGGTGGCATCAACAGCTGGGGTGCAAAGCCCTTGGATAAGTACAGACTGTTTGCAAAGAATACCTTCAAGCACAAGTTCCGCATTACTCCGGTTCGTGGCCTGATGGAAGATCCTAATGAACTTGCAAACATCGGTTTCCCCAACTTGGAAACCAGCATGATTACCAACGTGAAGTATCCTGAAATCGAATACGGCGAAGTGAAGCAGGAAGCATTTGTTGAAAACGTATTCCCGGGCATCATCGAAATGGAAAACTTCGATAAGGGCGGTGAAGGCTTGAGCTATCATGATTCCGATGCCAAGAACGAAGGCGGCCTCTATCGTGAAGATGACGGCGTCGACATTGTGAAGGCTGGTGAAGGCTTGGCAATTGGCTACACCCAGACTGGCGAATGGCTGGAATTTACCGTTGATGTAAAGACTGCCGGCGACTATCTGTTCCGCGCCAACGTGGCTAGCGGTCTGGAAGGCAGTGGCTTTAAGCTTTACATGGATGGCAAGGCTGTAACGGATGCTGTCGAAGTGCCGAAGGGTGCTGATTGGGATACCTACGGTACCGTTGACGGAAAGATTGGTGCAGTCACTGCCGGCAAGCATGTGCTGAAGGTTGAAATCACCGGCGCCTATGTGAACATCGACTGGATCCGCTTTGGCCTCGATGAAGCTTCTTTGCCCATTCACAATCGCGTTGAAATGAACGTTAGCGAGCCTCAGGACTTCTATGTATTCAATGCAAAGGGCAAGATGCTCACCAAGATGAATGCTGTAGACTTGAACGGTGTTCGTGAACAGATGCAGGCCATGGGTATGCAGCCCGGTGCCTACATCATTCGCAGCGCCAACGGTGCTGTTAAGCAGGTGATGAAGCTGACTCGATAATCCTGAATTCAACAGCTAAGACACTCACATCCAAAAACTTGAACATCTCGGAAGAATTTCCGAGGTGTTTTTTGTTGAGTGTGGGAAAATGCGCCTTGACAAACTGTCCACGAGACTTTTTTTGCTTCTGTTGGAATCGTGCTTCTAAAGGGGTATCTTTAAGATTGTGAAAATGTGCATGTAGGGTAAACGAGGTCTTTATGTTTTCTAGAAATTTGCTGTTCGGTTTGGGTCTGAGTTTTGCTACTCTTGCCATTCCTGGTTTTGTTGCTCCTGTGGCAGCGGCACCTACAACATCCCATGTACTTTGGTATAATAGCGACGCCGGCACTACCTTTACAAATGCCTTGCCCATCGGTAATGGCTATATGGGCGGTATGGTCTATGGTGGCGTCAGCAAGGATGTAATCAACTTGAATGAGGGTACCGTTTGGAATAGCGGCCCCGGCAGCAATAACAAGAGTGGTTCTGCAAGCAAACTTGGCCAAATTCGTAACGCCCTTTTCTCCGGGGATTACAAAACCGCTGAAGATATGACAGGTAGTTTTTCTACCTATGACATTGCAAAGTTCCAGCCTGTAGGCGACTTGGTTCTGGATTTTGGTCACACGGGTACAGATTACCGCCGTGAACTGGATTTGGAAACCGCCATCGCCAAGACCACTTATACCTCTGGTGGCGTCAAGTATACCCGCGAATATTTTGCGAACTATCCTGATAACGTCATCGTCATTCGCATTTCTGCAGACGCAAGCGGTAAGGTAAACTTTAGCGCTTCCCTCACTACGCCTCACACGAATAAAAGCATCAAGAATGTGGGTTCCGATGGCTTGACCCTAGATGCCACCATCAATTCCATCAAGTTCCAGACCCGTTTTGTGGTAAAGGCCGACGGCGGTAAGGTTTCCGCTGGCAATGGTTCCGTCAAGGTTGAAGGCGCAAATTCCGCCTACATCATCTTGAATACAGGTACAAACTTTGTCTCCTTCAATAACGTTTCCGCAAACGCCGGTGAACGCGCCGCTGCCGCAGTCGAAGCTGCCAGCAAAAAAACTTATGACCAGCTGAAGGCAGCCCACTTGAAGGATTATCAGGAATTGTACAACCGAGTGCGTTTGAACCTGGGTACTCCCGCTTCCAACGCAGGCGATATTACCTCCAGCCGCGTCAAGGCATTTAATACCACCGACGACCCTTCCTTCGTGGAACTGTACTATCAGTTTGGTCGTTACCTCATGATTTCCAGCTCTCGTAAGGGCGGCCAGCCCGCAAACCTTCAGGGTATCTGGAATAACGAAATGAATCCGTCCTGGGGTAGTAAGTACACCACAAACATCAATCTTGAAATGAACTACTGGATGGTGGAATCCGCCAACCTTCAGGAATGCGGTGTGCCGCTGTTTGACAAGATCAAGTCTCTTGTTTCTCAAGGCTCTAAGAGTGCCAAAGAAATCTGGGGGACAGACCGAGGCTGGGTCGTCCATCATAATACCGACCTTTGGAACCGTACGGGCCCTGTGGACGGATCCTGGGGTGTATGGCCCTCTGGTGCGGGCTGGCTCAGCACACACCTGTGGGAACATTACCTCTTTACCGGCGATAGGCAGTTCCTGAAGGACGCCTACGAAACGATGAAGGGGGCTGCTGAATTCTACCTCACCACCATGGTCGAGGAACCGAAAAGTGGCAAAAAGTACTTGGTCACTGCACCTAGCGATTCCCCCGAAAATACCCATAGTGGCTATAATGTCTGTTTCGGACCCACCATGGACATCCAGATTGCACGCGATGCATTCAATAATGCCATTGAGGCTTCCAAGATTCTGGGTGTCGACGAAGACCTTCGTGCTGAATTTGAAAATGCGGTAAAGCGCTTGCCTCCTAATCAGATTGGTAAGTATGGCCAGCTTCAGGAATGGTTCGAGGACTGGGACGATCCCCGTAGCGATCACCGTCATGTTTCACACCTTTATGGCCTTTTCCCTAGCGCCCAGATTTCTGTGGATGGAACTGCCAAGGAAGCCGAGGCTGCAAAGACCACATTGACCCAGCGTGGCGACAATGCCACCGGTTGGTCCCTAGCTTGGAAAATCAACCTGTGGGCCCGTTTGCAGGATGGCGATCACGCCTACAAGCTGGTTCGCAACTTGCTTACTCCGGATCGTACCTACAACAATCTTTTTGACGCCCATCCGCCTTTCCAGATTGATGGAAACTTCGGTGCTGTTTCCGGCATTAACGAGATGTTTATCCAAAGTCAGGGTGGCAAGCTTCGCGTCCTGCCTGCTTTGCCTTCCAAGTGGTCTAGCGGTTCTGTGGCAGGCCTTAAGGCTCGTGGCGGTGTTACTGTGGATTCCATGGCTTGGAGCAATGGCAAGCTTACCTATTTGGGTTTGAGCGCCACTAACAAGGATAACCTGAATATTGAATACAATGGCAACTTGGTCAGTACCACCACTATGGCTGGCGGCAAGTACGAATTTGATGGTAACTTGAAATTGACCAATGAACCTTTCGAGGCCGTAAGGCTTCCTGCAAAAATTGAAGCGGAAGATTACGTGGCCATGGATGGCGTGGTCATTGAACCGGACGAATCAGGCGAACCTAACATCGGCTGGATTGAAGACGGCGACTGGTCTGAATATTTCGTGAATGCGCCCTCGGCAGGCAAGTACACTGTAAAGGCTCGCATTGCCTCTGGTTCTGAAAACAAGAACACCATTACCATTTCCGATGCTTCCGGCAAGTCCCTTGGAATCATTACTGTTGATCCCGAAAAGACCAACGGATGGAACGATTGGTATGAGGAATCTACTGAAATTGAGCTTCCTGCTGGCGAACAGACTCTCCGTTTCACATTCAATGGCGAAGGTTTCCTGATGAATGTGGATAACTTCTTCATTGAAGAGGCTGGCACTGCTGCGGTTGCTATGACGGCTGCCAAAATAAACTCTCTTGAGGTATCTCGTGTGCCTATGGCCCGGGCAAGTATTGCCCTGATGGTCAGGGTTCCTGCTGGCGAAAGCTATACGGTTCGCCTTTTGGATACTGATGGTCGTCAAGTCGCTATTTCACGTGGCGTAGGTTCCGTTGGTTCCAATTTGGTGGAATTTGGCGCCGCTGGCGATCTCCCGCAGGGGAACTACATCGCGGTAGTCCGCAGCGGTTCTCGTCAAAGGACCTTGCGCTTGTCTGCATTTTAGACTAGTCGCCTAATGTTGACAAAAAAACAGTTCTATCGTTGACAAAACGTCCATAGAAGGTGGGTGCTGAACCCACCTTTTTTTCGTATAAACGGATATTTTTGTTACTGCAAACATATTGGAGATAATCAAGATACTTGGAGTGAAATCTATGAATCTCAGAACTTTTGGCCTGGCTGTGGTGGGTGCCGCAGTTTTGGCAACTCAGGCAAACGCCCACCCTGATAGCTTGGTGCTTACGCCCCCTCTGGGCTGGAACAGCTGGAACGTGTTCCACGAAAACATTAACGAGAACCAGATCAAGGAAGTGGCCGACGCCATGGTTTCTTCCGGCCTTCGCGATGCTGGCTACATCTATCTGAACCTGGACGATAACTGGATGGACACCAAGCGCGATGCCAATGGTGACCTTCAGAACCATCCCAAGACTTTCCCCAGCGGCATGAAGGCCCTGGCCGATTACATTCATAAGAAGGGTCTGAAGTTCGGCGTGTATGGCGACCGCGGTAAACGTACTTGCCATCACTATAACAGCAACTGGGTAAGCGAAAACGGCTCCTACATGCACGAAGAACAGGATGCCAAGAAGTTCGCTGAATGGGGCGTTGATTATTTGAAGTACGATAACTGCGACCCGGCTCCCGGTTCCAACCAGGAAGAAGATTACACCCGTATGTCCAAGGCTCTCCGCAATTCCGGCCGCGACATCGTGTTCAGCATTTGCGCCTGGGAATATAAGGACTGGATGCCGAAAATCGCCCATCTGTGGCGTACCACTTTCGATATTGGCCCCGAATGGAGATCTACCTCCTGGTACCGCGGCGTTTACGAAATTATCGATGCCAATGACAAGTACTGGAAGATTGCAAAGCCGGGTAACTGGAATGACCCGGACATGCTGGAAGTGGATAACAGAAACCTGACTTATGAAGAACAGAAGTCCCAGATGACCATGTGGTCCATTATGGCGGCTCCCATCATGATCAGTTCCGATGTCCGCAAGATGAGCGACCAGGTGAAGGATCTTTACCTGAACAAGGATATGATTGCCATTAACCAGGATTCCCTGGGCGTGCAGGGACATCGAATTTCTAATGTAGATGGTAAGCAGGTTTGGACCAAGCCCTTGCGCAATGGTGACCTCGCTGTAGCTCTCCTGAATGACAATACCTCTACCCAGACTATCGAAGTCAACTTTAAGGATATTGGCGTAGAAGGCGAGGTGGAAGTCCGTGATGCCTGGCAGAAGAAGGATCTTGGTCCCAGATCTAGTGTTTCGGCAGAAGTTCCTGCTCATGGCTCTGTGTTACTCCGCCTTGTTGTAAAGCCTGTTCCCCGTGAACCCTTTGGCGGTAAGGCCGCTGCCATTCCTGGCAAGATCGAGATGGAAAACTTCGACATTCCGGGAACTGGCGCAGGTAACGCCTCCTTCAACGAAATGGATTCCGAAAACCATGGCGATAGCGATCTTCGCCCGGGTACCGGTGTGGACCTCTACAAGAAGGCAACTGGCGTCATCGTGGGTTACAACCAGGCCGGCGAATGGCTGGAATACACCGTGAACGTCGCTGAAACCGGTACTTACACCATGTATGCCGCAGTTGCTGCCGCAGGTTCCACTTCCAGCTTCAAGCTGTCCATGGACGGTAAGGACATTACTGAAGAAATCCTTGTTCCCAAGGCTGCCGAAGGTGAAGAAAACTACGATGACTACAACAAGGTGAAGGCCAACGTGAACCTGACCAAGGGCGAACACATCATGCGCTTCACTGTCATTGGCGACTGGATGGACATTGACTACGTGAACTTTGTGGCTGGTGAAAACGCCAAGGACGACGCTCCTGTAGAAGGCAAGGAAGACCAGAATGTGGATCCTTCCGACTCAACCCAGACTGAGGCGATCTTTGCGGGCGTTCAGTTCAACACTACCGGTGCTCAGCAGTACAATGTGTTCTCTGCAACTGGTAAGCACTTGGGTCGCATCAATATGGTTGGCTCTAACCGAGTTGCTGCAGAATCTATGAAGTCCGCTGGTTTTGCAAAGGGTGTCTACATGGTCCGTGAAGTCAATGGCTTCAAGACCATGCAGGTACAAGTGAAGTAATTGTCTAACGAAGCATGGTAAGACATTAAAGTTCCGGGAGAAATTCCGGAACTTTTTGCTATTGATAAATCATCAAAGGAAATTTTCGCAAAGGGCTTTTTTATGGTGCTTTATGAAAATATCTTTGATGTTGTGAGGTTGCCGTGGTGGGCTCCTCTTGGTTAGCGAGTGTTTTTGGGAAAACCTCGTATAGGGAGAATAAAATGGGATTTTCTAAGGTTTTAAAAGCGGCCTCTGTGGCAGCTTCTATTGCGGCGATATCTGCCACCAGTTCCTTCGCTGTTACAAATCAGTTCCGCGGTACAAACTGGGCCGATAAGCGCGACAACTTCGTTTCCGATGTGTTGAAACTTTCCGGTATGACCGGAACTGAAGACTATCAGGCGGCCTATGCGCTGTCCGATCGTGTCATGAGCCAGTTCGTAGAAAAACTTGGCATCAACAGTTTGCGCATTCCTATTAACGAACCTACGGCTTTAAAGGCCTGGAGCTCCTATAAGGGCATTATCGATGGTATTCTGGCTCATGGCCGTATGCTCATCGGTTACTGGGGCCCTGCACAGCCCGCCGGTCCCAAGAATATGGACGACTGGTGGAAAATGTGGGATACCGTTGTCAAGGAATACGGCAGCAATCCCGATGCCTATTTTGAAATATTTAACGAACCCCACATGTACAGCAAGACAGAACTTCGCGACTTGTACGCAAAGTGGCTGGCCCGTTATCCGGATCTTCCTCGCGACCACGTTTTGCTGGATGGTTCCGGCCTGGCATGGAATGTGCCTGATATTGCCGACGACTCCCGCTTTGACGGTTGCCTTTTTGCAGTGCACGAATACACCTTCTGGAACATGAGTATTACCACCGAACAGGGCTGGATGAACAGTTTCAAGGGCAAGGTGGGCAAGTATGCCGACCGCACCGTGGCAACCGAATGGGGTGGCGCCATGGGCCCCGGCGACAAGAACGGTGTCCATTACGAAATCATGGATTACAACGATCCCAATCCTAAGAATTACTTCATGGCTTACATTCGCGGCATGTCCGAGCAGCTGCGTCAATGGAAGATGGGTAGCTTCTACTGGGTGGGCCTCCGCGATGGGGACTGGTACAGCATGGTGACCCGTTCTGGGGAAGGTGCCAACACCACCTTGAATATTGTGAACCAGTCCGGTGTAGACCGCATGCAGTATTCCTGGACTGACACTGTTGAAGTGAAGCCTGTTCCCCAGGAACCGTTCAAGGGCCAGGCTCTCGCCATTCCTGGAACCATCCAGATGGAAGACTTCGATATTCCGGGCGTAGGCAAGGACAATGATTCCTACAAGGATGATTCTGAGAACCACGGTGATTCCGACTACCGTAAGGATACCGGCGTCGATTTGTACGCAAAGTCCAATGACCGCATTGTGGTAGGTTATAACCAGGCTGGCGAATGGCTGGAATACACTGTGAACGTCGCTGAAGATGGTGATTATACCATGTTTGCCGCCGTTGCCTCTGCAAATAATACTTCTAGCTTCAAGCTGTCCATGGATGGCAAGGACATTACCGATACCATCAAGGTTCCCCAGGCAACCGCTGGCGAAGATAACTACGATGATTACAATAAGGTCAGTGCAAACGTCACCCTGACTAAGGGTGAACATATCATGCGCTTTACTGTTACGGGTAGCTGGATGGATATTGACTATATCAACTTCGTAAAGGGCAAGGATGGCGAAGACGATTCTCCCATTCCTGGCAAGGAAGAAGAAAAGAAGGAAGAAGATGACAGTCAGTCTATCGGTTTCGCGGGCTCCTTGAACCTTGATTTCTCCGCATCCCAGGAATTCAATGTGTTCGCCGTTACCGGTAAGCACATTGGTCGCGTCCAGCTCACAGGCTCCACTGCACAGGAACTCTCCAGTTCCCTCAAGGACGCAGGCTTTGCCAACGGCATGTACATGGTTCGTGGAAATCACGGCAATGTAACTCGCGTGCAGGTTAAGTAGTCTTGGGCTTATTCGCTAAGCCTAAAAGATCCTTTCATACACACTCCAGAAACCTTCCCTAGAAATGGGGGAGGTTTTTTGCAAAAAAAAAGGACTTTTTGTTCTGTTGTTCTAAATGCTCCCGAAAATTTCTTGGGATTGGCTACCATTACAATGAGGTAATATCATGATCAGCCCGTAGTTGCCGAAGACGTAGCTAAGGTTGTCAAGGAAGATCCCCGTGCAGATCGCGCCAAGGAACGCTTTGAGCGCAAGGATGCTAAGAAGGCTGAAATTGCTGAACACAAGGCTGAAAAGAAGGCAATTAAGGCAGAACGTGACGCAGCAGGGGCTGAAGCTAAGGCAGAACGTGATGCTGCAAGGGCTGAACGTAAAGCTAACCGCACAAAAGACATGTAATGCCATAATCAATCACAAGAAAACCACAGAATTCGTTCTGTGGTTTTTGTTTTTTTTTGCAGAAAGCCTATGCCAAGCCAGGTTGGAAACGACTTTCGGCATTACAAAAAAAACACGGAACCTGTTGCCAGGTCCCGTGTGGGGTGTTTTTGGGTGTTTTTGGGGCTCTACTTCTTCATGAACTTGAGGGCCTGCTTAGAGGAACCCTGCTTGATGTTCACGAAGTACTGGCCGGCAGGCAGCTGCTCGATGGAAATCGAGTGCATGCCGACACCATAATTCTTAGTTTCCTTCATCAGGACCTTGCCCAGGGCGCTCATCACTTCCACGCGAACTTCGCCGGCAGAGGTAATGTTCAGCATCAGGCTGGAATTCTGGATTTCTGCAGTGGCGATTGTGCGCTGTTCTGCAGGCTGGAGGTCCATGCCGATAACGGAACTGCTGGAATAAGCCGGAATCACCGTTGCGCTGCTGGAGGAGGCGGGCTGCACTTGTACGCTGTTAGAGGAAGCAGGCTGTACCTGAACACTGCTGGAAGACGGAATCTGCTGTTGGACGCTGCTGGAGCTTGCGGGAGAGGGTTCGTTATCGACGGGAACCTGGCCGTTGAACATTTCCTGACCCTTCTTGGTGAGGGCGAGAATCAGCATGCCGTCCCTGGAGTAGATGTTGTTTTCGGTAAGGTCCACGCGGTTGCCGTCGAAGGTCCAGTCGCCCTTGCCCCAGCGGCTGTCATCAAAGGTATCAAAATCGTCAACCCAGTCTAAAGTAAAGTCGGAACCGTTGGGACCCTTGCCCGGAGTATATTCGTAACGCTTTACCCAGTTGATGAACTGGAAGACGGGAAGCTTGCTATCGTCCCAAGCGCCGACCCAGCCGGCGTCTTCATGAGACCACAGGTTAAAGCGGATGCCCTGAGGCTTGGAAAGTGCTGCAACCTGGTCCTGGCCGTTTACGATCTGGCTGCCCTTGGTTGCCTTACGTACTTCAACACCGTCCAGAGTCCAGCGGACATAATCAGGGGTCCATTCCAAACCATAGGTATGGAAGCCTGCGTTGGCTGCGGGGTTAACGGCGTGGTGTTTTTCGCTAGTATTCTGGGCGCCAGCCTTACCGGTAATGATATTGGACTGGAAACTGCCGGGGTTTTTACCCAGGACTTCAATGTCGATTTCTACCCAGGGACGGCCGTCGGTCTGTTCGGAGCCGTTGGCATAGAGGAACATGGAACTGACGGTTCCGGAGATGGCCCCCATGTACATACGGGCTTCGTACTTACCGTACATCCATTCTTCGTTGGAGTAGAGTTCTGCACCGGAATAGTCTTTAGCCATGGATGTTCCTACGGAAAGTACTGTCAAAATTGAGACAGATATAAATTTTTTGAAATTCATGTTTCCCTCTTCTGTAGTGACCCATACGTCAAATAAAATAGATTGTTTGCATAAGGTGTTAAATGTTTTGAAATGTCAAAATCAATAAAGTGTATCGTTTGTATCTATAGACTGTGTGACATATTTCACCATTCCCGTTGATAAAACGTCCATAGAAACATTTTTCAGATGGGGTTAAAATCCCGACTGGTAGATAGTTTTAGAAAAAACTTGTTTTTAACAGGGATGATGCTATGAAAAAGATTATGACGCTCTTGACTGCTGGTCTCGCCGCCGCAACTGTAAGCCATGCGGCTCTTGCCGATGGCGGTGCCAAGTTCCTTGGAAACATTACTACCAGTTCTCAGATTCGATCCGACATGGGTACTTACTGGAACCAGCTTACCAACGAAAACGGTTGTAAGTGGGGCTCAATCCACTCTGTCGATGCAAACGGCAAGAGCGTTTTCAATTTCAACGGCTTCGATAGTTGCGAAAATGGTTACAAGTGGGCCAAGGCTGCCCCGGGTCGTACCTTCAAGTTCCACGCTCTTATCTGGGGCTCCCAGAAGCCCAACTTCCTCTGTACCAAGAAAAATCCAAGCATTACAAAGGAAAAGACCCTCCAGTATATTACCGAATGGTTCGATGCCGTTGCGGCCAAGTTCCCTGACCTGGAATACATTGACGTGGTGAACGAAGCAATTTGGTCTGGTGACCCGGTGAAAGGTAACTATCACTCTGGCTATAGCAAGCCTGCTGCAGGTGCCGAAGGCATCAGTACCGACGATCCGGAATGTGGAGGCACTTATATCGTTCAGGCTTTGGGTGGAGACGACATCGTCAACAACAAGCATCAGTACAATTTCGTGAAGAAGGCTTTCGAAATGGCCCGCGAACGCTGGCCCAAGGCAAAGCTCATCTATAACGACTATAACACCCTCTCTTGGCAGATGAACGAAGGTATCGAAATGGTGCAGACCCTGCTCAAGAACGGCGCTCCCATCGACTTCTACGGCCAGCAGGCCCATGACTGTAAGGGCATGGATAAGTCCACTTTTGAATCCAGAATGACCAAGATTCACGATGCAGTGGGCATTCCCCTGCTGGTCTCCGAATACGATATCGGCGAAGCCGACGATACCAAGCAGAAGAACGACTATGCCAACCAGATTCCCTTCATGTGGGAAACTCCCTGGATTGGCGGTATCACCATTTGGGGTTATATCAATGGCGCGACCTGGGCTGCTAATACCGGCATCATGGAAAAGGATGGCCGTAAGCGCCCCGCATTCACCTGGCTGGAAGAATACTTCAAGAATAACTTGGCCAAGGGCCAGAACAACACCGGTACCGTAGTAGAACCGGAACCGCAGACTCCGTTCAAGGGTACGGCTGCTGTCATCCCGGGTAAGATTGAAGCCGAAGACTTCGACAATCCGGGTGTTGGTTATGGCAACAATTCCTATAGCACTGCAGAATCTTCCAACAAGGGCGACTCCGACTACCGTAAGGGCACTTCTGTAAGCATTTACAAGAAGGCTACCGGCAATGTCATTGGCTACAACAATGAAGGCAACTGGTACGAATACACAGTTAACGTTGCAGAAACCGGTTCTTACACTATGTTTGCCGCTGTCGCCGCCGCTGGTTCTACCTCCAGCTTCAAGCTCTCTGTCGATGGCGAAGATATTACCAAGGCTATCGCGGTCCCGGCAGCAGCCTCCGGCGAAGACAACTACAGTGACTACAACAAGGTTTCTACTGTTGTCAACCTGACTAAGGGCGAACACATCCTTCGTCTCACTGTTACCGGTGCGTGGTTCGATATTGACTATCTCAACTTCGAAGCGGGTGAAAATGCCAAGGATCCGTACGAAATCGAAAAGACTGATCCTGCTGCTATCGCAGGCAAGGTCCAGATGGGCGTGAACGTCCGCGCTGATTACGATGTGTTCGACATGCAGGGCGTTTTCATGGGTCGTTTGACTGCTTACGGCATGGAACAGGCTGTTCAGACTGTCAAGTCCAGCAACTTCCTCAAGGCTAAGGGCGTCTACTATGTTCGCGCTAAGGCAACGGGCATGGTCCAGACTGTGACTGTTTCCAAGTAAACTTGAACTAATGTAACTGTGAAAAACGGCCTTTCGTTAAGAAAGCGCCGTTTTTTTTTGCGTTGTCTAGAAAAAAAGGGAAACCTTGTTTTTAACAAAAATTTGTTTTTTTTGAAGGGTACGAATTGCTCCGTGGACAAATTATCCATAGGACTGTGTTCGGGTGGCGAGCGATGTTCCAAGTTGGAGGATACATTATAGGAGGATGATTTGGCTTTTTTTCAAGGATTGGTGTATGAAAAAAATTATTTCTCTTGCTGTAGCGGGTCTCGCCGCTGCAACCATGTCTTACGCAGGCCCCGGTATTGCTGATGGTGCCGCAAAGTTCGTAGGCAACATTACTCAGTCTAACACAGCCCCTGGCCCTAACGATGAATATACCAAGCTCTGGAACCAG
Source organism: Fibrobacter sp. (assembly GCA_024399035.1). Classification (GTDB taxonomy): domain Bacteria; phylum Fibrobacterota; class Fibrobacteria; order Fibrobacterales; family Fibrobacteraceae; genus Fibrobacter. Next base: position 16,835 of record JAKSID010000030.1, read on the forward strand.
GCCACGGCCGAAAACGGCTGTAAGTGGGGTTCCATCGAAGGTACCCGCGGCAGGTTCAACTGGGCAGGCTGCGACGCCGCCTACAACTGGGCCAAGAACAATGGCGGCCATTTCAAGTTCCACGCCCTCCTTTGGGGTGGTCAGTACCCCGGCTGGCTCGAAAGCCTGAGTGTCGATGAAACCAAGAAGGCTATTACCGCCTGGTTTGACGCTGTCAAGGAACACTATCCTGATATCGAAATGATCGACGTGGCCAACGAAGCTATTCGTACCGGCAATGGGCAGTATCATTCCGGTTATACCAGAACCAAGATTATCCCTGCACTGGGTGGCGACAACAACGGCGATTACCAGTTCTTGACTACCGCATTCAAGATGGCCCGTGAACGCTGGCCCAAGGCAATCCTTATTTATAATGACTATAACACCATCCAGTGGCATGTGGACCAGGGTATCAACCTGATCAATACTATCCGCAAGAATGGCGCTCCGGTCGACGCCTATGGCCTCCAGGCACACGACCTGATGAGCACCGGCGGTGGCTACAACGGCACCGGTGGCGGCGGCAACTGCCTGAACTACAATACCTTCGTTTCTACCATGCAGAAGATCCACAAGGAAACCAACAACTTCCCGGTGATCATCTCCGAATACGACGTCCCGTCTACCGACGATGGCATTCAGAAACAGTGCGTCAGCGAACAGGTCAAGTACTGGATGGAAGACCCCTATGTGGCCGGCATTACCTTCTGGGGTTACATCTATGGCCGTACCTGGCTAGACTGTAACGGTACCGCCAGCGGCTGCTCCGGCTTGATCAGGAACGGTCAGGACCGCCCGGCAATGACCTGGCTCAAGGAATATCTTAAAAACAACAAAGGCGTAAATGCAACTGGTCTTGCTACCGGCATTACCGCTGAACCGGAACCGCAGACTCCGTTCAAGGGTGCACCCCTTGCAATTCCTGGCACCATCCAGATGGAAGACTTCGATATTCCGGGCGTTGGTTCCGGCAATGACTCCTACGGCGACGCTGATTTCGAAAATCACGGCGATAGCGATTACCGTAAGGATACCGGCGTCGACCTTTACAAGAAATCCAACAACCGCATCGTGGTTGGCTACAACAGCGAAGGCGACTGGCTGGAATACACTGTGAACGTTGCAGAATCCGGTACATACACCGTTTATGCAGCCGTTGCAGCCGCAGGTTCCACCTCCAGCTTCCAGCTCTCCATGGACGGCAAGGCTATCTCCGAAAAGATTGCCGTTCCTGCAGCCGTATCTGGTGAAGATAACTACGACGATTACAACAAGGTTTCCTTTGATGTGAACCTCACCCAGGGCAAGCATATCCTGCGCTTCACCGTCACTGGCGCCTGGCTTGACATTGACTACATGAACATCGTGGCCAAGGGTGAAGCCGACCCGAACCCGATCATCAAGTCCTCCAGTTCCGTTGAACCTGCCTCTAGTTCCTCCAATGGCAATTCCAACGTGGCTCCGGAATCCAGCTCTTCTGTGGGTCAGAGCATGGCAATCAACCAGAACGTTGCTCTTGGCATGGAAACTCTTCAGGCTTACGATATCTTCGACATGCAGGGTACTTTCATGGGCCGTCTCCGCGCTTATAGCTTCGACCAGGCCGTTGGCTTTGTCAAGTCTGCAAGCGATGTGAAGTTTGCAAAGGGAACCTACGCTATCCGTAACGTTGGTACCAAGCAGATGCAGACTTTCCGTATTGCTAAGTAAAGTTTAGGACCAGTTCCTTCAAAAACCTAATCCAAAACACCAAACAAAACGTACTAGGGCGAGTGTCCTAGTACGTTTTTTTTTGTTTGCCTACGTTCTTTTTTAGGAAATTGCCTTTTTTTGCTAAAAAACACAAATTTCAAGAAAAATTGACTATGGATAAATTGTCCACGGAATGATTTGAAGCGGATTTAAAATATTCCATTTTGGAGGGTAGATTTAATGCAGGTTTATGGGAAAACCAAAAAAAAAGGATGGATGTAGTATGAAAAAACAAATTTCTTTCGCTGCGATTGGGTTGGCTGCAGCTATGGCTGTGCCGGCTTTTGCTGGTCCGGGTCTCGCCGATGGAGCTGCAAAGTTCGTTGGTAACATTACACAGTCTAACACCGCTCCTGGTCCTAACGATACGTACACCAAGCTGTGGAACCAGGCTACTGCTGAAAACGGCTGTAAGTGGGGCTCTATCGAAGGCACCCGCGGCCGCTACAACTGGGCTGGTTGCGATGCAGCCTATAACTGGGCAAAGAACAACGGCGGTCACTTCAAGTTCCACGCTCTTCTCTGGGGTTCCCAGTATCCTAGCTGGCTCGAAAGCTTGAGCGTCGATGATACCAAGAAGGCCATTACCGCATGGTTTGATGCTGTAAAGCAGCATTATCCCGATCTTGAAATGATTGACGTGGCAAACGAAGCTATTCGTACTGGCAATGGTCAGTATCATTCTAACTATACCAAGACCAAGATTATCCAGGCTATGGGTGGCGATAACAATGGTGACTACGCCTTCCTTACCACAGCTTTCAAGATGGCTCGTGAACGTTGGCCCAAGGCAATCTTGATCTATAACGACTATAACACCATTCAGTGGAACGTGGACCAGGGTATCAACCTGATCAACACCATCAGAAAGAATGGCGCTCCTGTTGACGGTTACGGCCTCCAGGCTCACGACTTGATGAGCCAGGGTGGTGGCGCCAACGGTACTGGTGGCGGTGGCGCTTGCCTTGCTTACAGCACCTTCAAGTCCACCATGGAAAAGATCCATAGCCAGACTAACAACTTCCCGATTTTCATTTCTGAATACGACATTCCTACCACGGATGATAACGTTCAGGAACAGTGCATTAAGGAACAGTTCTCCTACTGGTTTGAAGATCCTTATGTAGCCGGCATTACTTTCTGGGGCTACATCTATGGTCAGACCTGGCTCAACTGTAACAATACTGCAAATGGTTGCTCCGGTCTCATCAAGAATGGTCAGGACCGTAAGGCTATGACCTGGTTGAGAAACTATCTCAAGTCCAACAAGGGTGTGAACACCACTGGTCTCGCAGGTGGCACCGTGGTTGATCCTGAACCGCAGACCCCGTATGGCGGCAAGGCTGCTGCAATTCCGGGCAAGATTGAAGCCGAAAACTTCGACGTTCCGGGTAAGGGCGTTAACGCAGACGGTACTTCTAACCAGTCTTACAGTGTTGCAAACAGCGGTAACGGCAACTCCGACTACCGTAAGAACGAATCCCCCAACCTCTATAAGGGTGCTACTGGCGTCGTCATTGGTTACAACAACAACGACAACTGGTACGAATACACTGTAGAAGTTGCTGAAACTGGTACTTACACCATGTACGCAGCTGTTGCTTCTGGTGCAGGTGGCGCATTCACCCTCTCCATGGATGGCAAGGCTATCACCGAAAGCATTAGCGTTCCTGCAGCAGTTGGTGGTACCGACGTGTTCACCGAATACAACAAGGTCTCTGCTGATGTGAACCTCACCGCAGGCAAGCACATCCTCCGCCTCACTGTTGCCAAGGAATATTTCGATATCGACTACATGACCTTCGTCAAGAAGGGTGAGGCTGATCCGGAACCGCTTTCCAGCTCCTCTAACGACGTTCCGACTACCACTACTTCTAGCTCTTCTGGAACAACTCCGGACGTTGCTGGCTCTAGCTCCTCTGCTGTCATGGCAATTGGTGTAAGCCTCGACTATGAGTTCGAAACTCTCCAGGCCTTCGACGTGTTCGATGTGAACGGCATGTTCATGGGTCGCCTCAGAGCTTACAGCTTCAACCAGGCTATCGAAACTGTCAAGTACAGCGACGTGAAGTTTGCTAACGGTACGTACTACGTCCGTAATAAGGATACCAAGCAGATGCAGTCCTTCCGCATCGCTAAGTAAAGTTTAGGACCAGTTCCTTCAAGAACCTAATCCAAAACACCAAACAAAATGTCCTAAGGCGAATGTCTTAGGGCATTTGTTTTTTTATGCGTGGGGAGTGCCTTTGCGCTGCTCTCGGCTTGCATGTCATGGACACTATATGCCAGTCGTCCTGGAGCGTAGCGATCGGAACTCAATAGGGGCCAATAGATGGTTAAATAGCATATTTTGCTATGTTAATTATTATAACTATATCAATTAATAGAACTAAAAACCCCTAAACTACGGACTTTTTTCAAAAAATAAACTTTTTTAGCCTTGCAACCCCTGTCGAATCCTTCTAAATTTGCATCAGCATTTCACGGGGCAGGGTGCCCCGGAAACCTAAACCAAAAGGATTTACATGAAGACCATTACGGTAAACCCGAAGAACGTCGAACGCAAGTGGAAGCTTGTGGACGCCGCTAATAAGCCGATGGGTCGCGTTGCAACTGAAGTTGCTCGTCTCCTCATGGGTAAGCATAAGGCCATCTTCTCCCCGAACGTCGATACTGGCGATTTCGTGGTTGTGATCAACGCTGAAAAGGTTGCTGTGTCTGGCAACAAGAACCTGCAGAAGGAATACTTCCACTACACTGGCCACATCGCTGGTGAACGCTGGATCAACTTTGCAGACCTTATTGCAAAGCACCCGACCGCTCCGCTGGAAGCTGCTATCTGGGGCATGCTCCCGCACAGCGCTCTCGGTCACAAGATGATCAAGAAACTCAAAATCTATGCCGGTGCAGAACATCCGCACGCAGCACAGAATCCCGAAGTCGTAGACTTGTAATTTAGAACAGAGGATACCTCTATCGCTACCGCAAAGAATAAGAAGATCTACCGTGGCACTGGCCGCCGTAAGAACGCTATCGCCGCTGTGATCCTGAAGCCGGGTTCCGGCAAGCGCACTATCAATGGTCGTGATTTCAAGGATTACTTCCACTCTGAAGTGCAGAACATGATTGCAAATCTTCCGTTCGCCATCCTCGGCAACGCTGAAGAATGGGACGTCGAAGTTACCGCTCGTGGCGGTGGCATCGCTGGCCAGATGGGCGCTGTCCGTCTCGGCATCTCCCGCGCACTGGTTGCTAACGACGCAGAATGCAAGCCTGCCCTCAAGAAGGAAGGCCTCATGACTCGCGACTCTCGTGCTGTTGAACGTAAGAAGTTCGGCCGCAAGAAGGCTCGTAAGCACTTCCAGTTCTCCAAGCGCTAATCGTTACGATTTTGCTTGGAAATTGCAAAGGCAATTTCAGGAAGCTCCCGCTCGGCGGGGGCTTTCTTTTTTTCCTCATGGGAAAATGAAAATCGCCCCTATTTTCTACCCTTTTAGCCTTTCCTCTTTAACCTCTAACCTTTAATCTTTCCCCTCTTTTTGCTATCTTTACGCCCACTCGGGCAATTACGCCTGGGGAAATAAACAATCACTGGTCTCGTAAGAGCCGCTTCGGTGGTACCAAGGTACTTTGCGGCTTAATTACCGACCGGGTAGAAATAACCGAAAAAAGGAATACTACTATGGCAAATCTGCCTTCTGTTGAAGACCTGCTCGCTGCAGGTTCCCACTTTGGCCACCAGACTCAGCGTTGGAATCCGAAGATGAAGCCCTACATCTTGGCTGAAAAGAACGGCATCTACGTTCTCAACCTGTCCAAGACCCGCGACCTCCTCGAAGCCGCTGCTGCAGCTGCTAAGAAGATTTCTGAATCTGGCAAGACCGTGCTCTTCGTTGGTACCAAGCCGACTGCTCGTCAGTGCGTGCTGGATGCTGCTGGTTCCTGCAACCAGTTCTCCGTTACCAACCGCTGGCTCGGTGGTATGCTGACCAACTTCCAGACCGTTCGTAAGTCCATCAAGAAGATCGACAAGATCGACACCATGGAACAGGATGGTACTTTCCAGGTTCTTTCCAAGAAGGAAGTTCTGGACAAGACCCGCGAACGCGCTAAGCTCCTGGACGTCTTCGGTGGCATCCGCGAAATGGTGAACCTTCCTGGCCTCATGGTCGTGACCGACCTCGCTCACGAAAAGATCGCCGTTGCAGAAGCTCGCCGTCTTCACATTCCTATCATCGGCATTTGCGATACCAACGTTGATCCGACTCTCGTCGACTTCCCGATTCCGGCAAACGACGACGCAGTGAAGTCCATCAAGCTCATCGTTGACTACATCGCTGCTAACGTTGCAAAGCGTTCTGTCGATAAGAAGGACAAGGAAGAAGCTAAGAAGTTTGACAACGGTGAGGACAAGTAATCATGGCAACTATTACCGCCTCTCTCGTTAACGAACTCCGCCAGAAGACTGGCGTGGGCATGATGCAGTGCAAGAAGGCCCTCACCGAAACTGACGGCGATCTGGACAAGGCTGTTGAACTCCTCCGTAAGCAGGGTGCTGCTGTTGCTGCAAAGCGCGCAGACAAGGCTGCCAAGGAAGGCCGCATCTACTTGATCGAAACTGCTGAAAAGGCTGCTGCTTTCGAACTCTCCTGCGAAACCGAACCTGTTTCCAACAACGACGACTTCGTCGCTCTTGCAGCTCTGGCTGTTAAGGCTGTTGAAACTCAGGCTATCGCTTCCGTCGAAGACCTGAAGGCTGCAACTGTTGATGGCAAGAAGATTAACGACGTTCTTCAGGACGTTCTCGTTAAGATTCAGGAAAACATCGACTTCCGTAAGTTTGCTGAAATCAAGAAGTCTGCAAACTCCGTGTTCGGCGTTTACAGCCACATGAAGGGCAAGATCGGTGTTATCACTGAACTCGCTTACGAAGGCTCTGCCGACGAAGCTGCTCTCAAGGCTGCTGCTAAGGACATCGCTATGCAGGCCGCTGCTTTCGCTCCGGTTGCATTGAACGACGCTGCAGTTCCTGCTGAAACTATCGAAAAGGAACGCGAAATCGCTCGCGCCCAGATCGAAGCTCAGGCTCAGGCAACTGGTAAGGCTACCAAGCCGGAATTCGTTGAACGTCAGCTTGAAGGCCGCGTTGCTAAGGTCCTCAAGGAAATCGTTCTCGAAGACCAGGAATTCTTCATGTCTGAAAAGAACCCCAAGAAGCTTAACGTCAAGGACTACCTCCAGGAAGTCGTTGCAAAGCAGCTTGGCCTCTCTTCCTTGAAGGTCGTCAACTTCATCCGCTTCGAACGCGGTAACTAATCGAGTTTTGAGCGTCGAGCTATGAGTTCGGGCCCACGGCCCTTTGAGCTAAAGCTTGTCGTTCATCAGTGAATTAGAAAATGGCCGTCCCTTAGGGGGCGGCTTTTTTTTATGCTCTTCTTTTTGCTAAATTAAATTTGATTAAAATAATTGGAGCTTGTTATGGCAAAGTTTAAGCGTGTGCTGTTGAAGCTTAGTGGTGAAGCCCTCGCGGGTGAAAAGGGCCACGGCATCGACAACGAAATTTTGACTGAAATGGCTAGCGAAATTGCATCCGTGGTTAAGCAGGGTGTCCAGGTCGCTCTTGTGATTGGCGGTGGCAACATGATTCGTGGTGTGTCCGCCTCTGCAGGTGGCATGAACCGCGCCCAGGGCGACGCCATGGGTATGCTTGGCACTGTGATGAATGGACTGGCTATGCAGGACGCCCTTGATAAGCAGGGCATCGATAGCGTGGTTATGAGCGCTATCCGTATGGAACCCATCTGCGAGTTCTTCGACCGTCGCAAGGCTATCAAGCTTTTGAACGCTGGCTCTGTGGTAATCTTCTCCGCAGGTACCGGCAATCCGTTCTTCACCACTGATAGCTGCGCCGCCCTTCGTGCTATTGAAAGCGAATGCGATGTTATCATGAAGGTGACCAAGGTGGACGGCATCTACACGGCAGATCCTATGAAGGATCCTACCGCCACCCGTTTCGACGACATTACCTATAACGAAGTGATCGCTCGCGGTCTCAAGGTGATGGACACTGCAGCAGTAGCTCTGTGCATGGAACACAATATGCCCATTTTCGTATTCAAGATGGAAAAGGGCTGCTTGACTCAGGCCGCTGTTGAAGGTAATTTAGGAACACTGGTACATTGTTAATGGAGTAAGAAGTGGTTAGTGTTTAGTGGTTAGCTTTGAGGGAAGATGAAACCTCCTGAACCACTGTTTACTAACCACTGTTTACTAACCACTAACTGCATTTCATATCTTTATTCTAAAAGGTTTTATTATGGCAGATTATTCTGAAAAGATGGCTAAGGCTGTTGAAGCTACCGAACGTGAATTCACCAAGATTCGCGCTGGTCAAGCATCCCCCGCAATTTTGAATGACATCCGTATCGACTACTACGGTACTCCCACTCCCATTTCTCAGGTGGCCAAGGTTTCCGTTCCGGAACCCCGTATGCTCCTGGTTGCACCGTGGGAAAAGTCTCTCGTGGACCTCATCGAAAAGGCTATCTACGCAGCTAACATCGGTCTTACCCCGATGAAGGACGGCAACTCCATCCGCGTTAGCCTCCCGATTCTCACTACTGAACGTCGTCAGGAACTTGCAAAGATCGCTCGCAAGCACGCCGAAGACGGCCGCGTTGCTATCCGCAACATCCGCCGCGATGCTAACGACGCTATCAAGAAGGACAAGGAAATGCCCGAAGACGAAGCAAAGCGTCAGCAGGACGAAATCCAGAAGGCTACTGACAAGGCTATCGCTCAGATCGATGCTCTCCTTGCCGCTAAGGAAGCAGACATTCTTAAGGTTTAATTAGGGCGTGTTGCGTGGCTAATGAACTGAGACATGTGGCCATCATCATGGATGGCAACGGACGCTGGGCCAAGAGCCGCGGCCTCGAACGTTTCCTGGGTCACCGTAAGGGTACCCAGGCTACTATCGATGCTGTGGAAGTTGGCGTGAACCTCAATCTGGAACACATGACTTTGTATGTGTTCAGTTCTGAGAATTGGGGCCGTCCGACTAAGGAAGTGGAATACCTGATGGGCCTTCTCATTGAGATGGTCATCAAGGAAATTCCCGACCTGATGGAAAAGAACGTGAAGCTCAAGGTTATCGGTGATATGAATCGTATTCCCGAGAAGCCCCGCGCAAAGCTCCAAGAAGCTATCGATGTCACGGCAAACAACTCTGGCATGCAGCTGAACCTGGCTATCTCCTACGGAGCCCGCCAGGAAATTGTGGCTGCAGTCAAGTCCATTGCCGCACAGGTCGCCGCCGGTGAACTCAAGGTAGACGAAATCGACGAGACCGTTTTTGCAAATAACTTGTATCTGAAGGGCGCTCCCGATCCGGACCTCATCATCCGTACCGGCGGCGAGTTCAGACTTTCCAACTATCTGCTTTGGCAGGCCGCCTACAGCGAATTCTACGTCACCGACACGCTGTGGCCCGACTTTACCAAGGAAGAATTTTTGAAGGCGGTGGAGTTCTTCAAGACTCGCGAACGCCGTTTTGGGAAGGTTCTCCATGAGTAATTTGGCTCAACGTTTAATTACCGCTTTTATCGCAATCCCGCTGGTATTTTTCCTGCTGTGGTTCTGCGACTTCTCCCGCATTGGTCTTATGTGTTTCTTGGCAGGCGTTGGCGCCTGGGAATGGGCTGGCATGGCTCGCAAGATGTACCAGGGCCCGGATATGCGCGCCTATTCCTTTGTGGCCTCCTTTGCACTGACTCTTGCCTGGGCTCTCTCGAAGGGTGGCCTATTTGGCTTGGCTCAGCCGGTCCCCTGTGTGGTGAGCATGACCAGCATGGTCGTACTTGCAGGCTACATCGGCGTGGCTTACTCTAAGGTTGATATTGAAAAGCTTTTCCCCTGGCTTGTAATGCATATCTCCGCTCCCCTCTATGTGGGCCTGTGGGGTGGCATGAACGTTCTTATGATGGGTAATGGCCGTGGCTTGGAACATTGCTATGCATTCATCCTTGTCATGACCAGCGTGTGGATCTGCGATACCGTGGCTTACTTCTTCGGTAAGTTCGCTGCAGGCAAGGGTCCCTTCGGCCGTCATCCGTTCGCTCCTAGCATTAGCCCCAAAAAGACATGGGAAGGCTCCATCGCTGGCTCTGTCGTGACCATCGCATGGGTTGCCTACTGGGCAAACTGCAGCTCCGCTCTCTCCGCTTTCAACGTGGACATGAGCTGGATCAAGGCAATCGTCTTGGGCGTCATGGTGACCATCGCTGGCCAGGCTGGCGACTTGCTTATGAGCGCCCTCAAGCGCTGGAGCGGTACCAAGGATTCCGGTAACCTCTTCGTTGGCCATGGTGGCGTTCTGGATCGCTGTGACTCCTTCCTTCTTGCAGCTCCCATGCTTTACATCTTGCTGGACATGATGGAAAAGGTGTTCTAGAGGCAATTCGAGATAAAAAAGGTTTGAATACTAGAACTAGGAGGCGTAAGCCTCCTTTTCTTATTATATTACAATATGGTTTGGGTAACATAGGAGGATATATGGAATCTACAGTTGATATCCGTATGGCTCTAGGTACCGACATCATCGGCATGACTCTTGTTGTGGTGATGATTATCGGCAATATCTGGCGCTTACGTTTAAGGAAGAAAGAAAGCTTGTTGCTTATTGCCATGCTTGGCACTTGCTTCTCCTGTTGTCTGTCGGATCTTCTTGCTTTTGCTGTCGACGGAAGCAAGCACGAATATGCAAGACAGTTTGTCTACATCACCAATACTTGGCTTTACGCATCCAACTACCTTTGTGCCTACAGCTGGCTTCTTTTCTTAAGGGAGCATTTCAATATTGAGATGAGTCCCACGCAGAAGTGGACTCTTCGCGTGATGAAGGTTGTGCTGGTCCTTATGCTTGGAATCAACTTGTTTGTTCCTTTCATCTTTAGTGTCAACGAATACAATATTTACAGCCGTGAGTTCGGCTACTGGATCTACGTAGCCTTTAACTATGGCATTGTGGTGAATTCCTTGACGATGTACTACAAGAACTTCCGTCACGATGGATCCATTCGCTTTTTCCCGATTTGGCTGTACGTCGTTCCAATTGTTATCGCTACCGTTATTCAGTCTCTCTGGTATGGCGTTTCCTTGATGGCTCCTTGCTTTGCCGTGGCTATTGCTGGCGCCTTCAGTAGTTTGCAGAACGAACGCGTGTTCAGGGACAACCTTACGGGTCTCTTCAACAGGTCCTTCCTGGATTACGTGCTGTTCCTTTATTCCCAGAACGGTCATAAGGCAAGTGGCATTATGGTCAGTCTTTGTGGGTTCGAAAAGATCAACGAGTATTCCGGCCACGCTGTGGGTGACGCTGCCCTATGCCAGACCGCCGAGATTCTTAGGGATTCCGTAGGTTCCTGGGGCTCGATCCTGCGCTACTCCGGCGATGAATTCATTATCATGGTAGATTCCCAGCAAGACAACAACATCTCCAACTGCGTCGAAAGACTGACGATGAATTTCGATAGATTCAATCGCGAGGATAGTGAGGAATTCAAGCTGAACCCGGCCATCGGCGTGTGGAAACATAGCGGTGGGTCTGAGGACGTGGACAGCTTCTTGAATGGCCTCAAGGCCGCTGTGAAGAACGAAAAAAGAAAGTTAAGCCCTTTATAGCTTGATTTGCATGACAAAACATTTCTAATGGCAGAATAATTTGTGTTCTGTCTTGACTTAGAGTTAGCTCTAGATAGTATATTTACGGTGAATCTTCTTGATTGAAATGTAGTCGAAGTATCTAGGAGAATTTGTATGGTCAATGTCGTTAAGAGTGACAAGTCTAAGGGCTTTAGCATCGGTGAAGTTGTAAAGCAAACTGGACTTTCTGCCCACACTTTGCGCTATTACGAAAAGGAAGGCCTACTACCTTTCGTTACCAAAAACAGCTCTGGCCTTCGCGTCTATACCACTACAGATTTGCAATGGCTCAGCATGATTGAATGCCTTAAGGATTCTGGCCTGCAGATTAAGGAAATCCGCCAGTATATAGAATGGTTCCGTCAAGGTGATTCTACTTTACAGCAGCGTCTGGATTTGTTTGCTAATCGTCGCAAGGTTCTTGAAGCGGAAATGGCCCGCCTGCAGGTCGTAATGAACAAGATTACCTTCAAGGAAACATTGTATACCACGGCCATCAAGTTGGGAAGCCTTGAAGCCGCTGATAACGACAAGGCTATTCAGCGCCTCAAGAAAAAGCTCTTTGACTCTCCGGATGATTTTGACAAGAGAATACAAGAAGCGGGTTAGAGTCCGTTTCTTTTAAGCCAGCTATCAATGCGGGAATTCAGGTCTTTTCCGCCGCTGTAGTAAAATTCAAAGGGAAATCCCACATAGCTTTTCTGCAGTTTCTTGTTCAGATCAGAAACGCTGTCGCCGTAGCGGGTGCCTCCATGGCTTGAAAAACTGGCCACGGTCTTGCCTTTGAAATCGTAACTTTCCAGGAAAGTGAATACAGGCATGGGAATGGTCGCCCACCAGGTAGGATACCCCAGCAAGACAACATTGTACTTGGACATGTCCTTGATTTTAGTTTTGAGGGGCGGGCGGGCATCGCTGTTCAAATCCTTCTGGGTAACTTCGTAAATGCCACCGCGGTAAGGCTTCGCCATTTCGATTTCCACTAGGTCAACATTTCCGTCGCCGTACTTCTTTTTCATCTGCTTTGAAATGTATTCCGCAGCACTCTGTGTGTTGCCGGAATAACTGAAGTAGGCTACGAGAATTTTCGGATTTTTCGGAATGCTGATGACGTTGATTTCGGAATTGAATTTTGTTTCGATGATCTCGGCGGAATTCGCGGTGCCCTTGGTGTTGTCTGCGTTGCGTGCAATTCTGAAGCCCAGGTTTTGGTCGCTATCCAACGGGTTGGTGGCAGAACGGTAGGCACTTCTCAAGTGCTTTCCGAAATCGTTGTAGGCACCGCCGCGGTTCACTCGATAAATTCCAATGCGTGGCCCTGTAGGGTTCTGCTTTTCAGCTTCGTTATATTCGCCGTAATAGTCAAAGACCCATTCGCTGACGTTGCCGTGCATATTGTACAATCCAAATGCATTGGGCTTGTAGGAATTGACTGCGACGGGCTCGTCAATGACGGAGCCGGGCACCACATTCTTGTTGGTGTGATGCATGTAGTTTTCTTCGATCAGATACGGATAGCTTCCGTAATAGTTGGCGTCTTCAACGCGGTTCCATTTTCCCGTGCTGAAAACAGTTGTAGTTCCTGCGCGGTTGGCGTATTCCCATTCCGCCTCGGTAAGTAGGCGGTAGCCATTGGCGCTGCGATTCCAGGTGACGGTTATGTCGCGGGTTTTGCCAGATTCACCACGACTGACCTTATAGGCTTCCTGCAATCCTTCGGCCCGACTTTTTGCGTTGCAGAATTCAATGGCGTCGTAGTAGGTGACGTTTTGAACAGGGAGGTTCCCGCCCTTGAAGGTGCTGGGATTCCTGCCGGTGATTTTCTCGTAATCCTTCTGCTGGACTTCGTAGGCGTCCACATAAAAATCGCCGAGGGTAACTTGATGTTGCTTTTCGTCCAGTTGACGTTGGCGCTCCGTGGCGGGGCTTCCCATGGTAAATGTTCCGCCCTTTACAAGTACCATCTTGCTTTCTGCGAACGCAGAAACAGAGGCTATTAAAATGCCCAAAGTAATGATTTGTTTTTTCATAAAACGACCTTTGCGAATTTTAATGCTCGCGGATCGATTAGGATCTTTTAAGAAGTTTCATTCCCAGATGGGTAACAACGCACATGCCTGCCGAAATTCCAAGCAACTGCAGTACAGCCGCGGTGACGCTTTCTGCGGCCATTTTCCAGCCGCCAGTCACGAACATGTATACGTAAAGTTCAGATTGTATAAATCCATAGACGCCTGCGGCAATCAACAGCCCGTAGGCGATAAACAGCAACGACATTTTCCAGACGCGGCTGCGGCAATAATTTTCCAGTGCATTCAGCTTTGTATCAAGATGGAATCCCAGGTGGACAAGCATCACCATAAAGCCCCAGCAGCAGCTGGCCAGGTGTAGCTCTCTGGCTGTCTGTGTCGTTTTCATAGGAGACCATTCAAAAACAAGTCCGGTCATAAAGATGGAGCTAATTGCCATGGTGATCATCAAGGCGAACAAAAGCCAGTCTGTTACGTTCATGGCGATACGTCGGGCGTTCCATTTGCCCTTGCTGATGGTTTTGTAAAACCAGAAGTTCATCACGTGATGGATAATGAATAAAACGAAAAGCGAAATGCCTACGTAGCCATGGCTGGTCAAGTCATGGATGGCGCCATAGCTCATGAGGTACAGAAAGCAACTGTACATCAGAACATCAATGACAATTTTCGCAATTCGTTTCATGGATGGCGCGACCCCAGACCAGAATTACTTCAAGGCTCCATCTACAAACTTCTTGATGTCCGCTTCGGAACCGTAATTGAACTCCTTTCCACCCTTGAAGATGGAACCCTTGGCAGCCTTTGCAATATCCTTACCACTGGGACCAAGTCCGCTTCCGCCACTGGTGCAGAGAGTAATCAGGTTCTTCTTTTCGAAGCTCTGGCTTTCTACAAAGGTGTACATGATCTTGGGTGCGTATCCCCACCAGATGGGGTAGGCGAGGATGACTGTATCGTAATCCTTCACGTCAATTTTGTTCTTGATGGCGGGGCGGCTCTTGGGATCGTTGCTCTCGATGGTGGAACGGGACTTTTTGTCGTGCCAATTCAAGTCTGCAGAAGTGTATGCCTGCGCAGGAACAATTTCGAACAGGTCGGCGCCAACAGCCTTGGCTGCTTTTTCGGCCATTTGCTTAGTGGTCCCGGTGGCGCTGAAATATACCACTGCGGTTTTTGCGTTTGCCATGCAGAACACTCCTAGAATAAACGCTAAAAACAGTTTTTTCATTTTGACACTCCATGCCGACGTATGCGGCCAACAAAAGAATTCCCTGTAAATATAAGACCTAGAGTTGGCTCTAGGTCAAGGGTGGAATTCTTTTTTTGCGATTTTTGATGCTCGGCTTATTTGATGTAGTAAACGTAGTTTTCCTTGCGGGCGAGGGCCTTGGGCACGGGAGTCTGGCGGTAGCCTAAGGCTACGTGACCGATGCCTTCGTAGTTTCCTTCGATGCCCAGCTTTTTCAGGATTGCCTTGCCGAATTCGCTTTCGAATTCCTGACGGGCACGGTGAATCCAGACGCTGCCCAGGCCGATGCTGGCTGCAGCGTTCATCAGGTTTCCCATGACGAGGCTGCCGTCATTGATGTAGGTGCCGGAAGCATTGTTGGCATCGCGATCGGCGATGACAATCAGGATGACGGGCGCACCATAGAAGGGGTCGAAACCTTCTTCCCAGCCGCCGATCTTGCGGTTCTCTTCGGCAATCTGGTCGCGCATTTCCTTGTTGGTGACGGCGATGATGATGGAAGACTGCTGGTTCTTTCCAGAGGGGGCGAAAGTGCCTGCGCGGAGCACCGCTTCCAATTCTTCGTCGGTAATCATGTCGGGTTTGAACTTGCGGCAGCTGCGGCGGGTTTCCAAAGTCATCAGGGTTTCGTTCATCATTGTTTTACCTATGGCGAAAAAGTTTTGCCGAGGGCCATTCGGCACCACGTTCATTATAAAAATAGCATTTTCGAACAACTGACTTTATAAAAAATGAAATTTATTTAAACATGGTCTTGACCTAGAGTTAACTCTATGTGATATATTGTAGAACAAAAGAGGTTCCAATGAAAAAGATTATCCTCATACTTTTAACAATCCTTATGGGGGCTGCCATGGCTACTGAATCCAAAAAACTGGTCATCTATTATTCCCGTGCCGACGAAAACTATAGCGTGGGCTATATCA
>JAKSID010000031.1 GCA_024399035.1 Fibrobacter sp.
AGGCTTTACTTGAACACCCCAGCATAGCTGGGGGTTTTCATTTTATACAAAAAAAAGCGCCTCCCCTAAGGAAGCGCCTTGAGTGTTTATGGAAGATTTTGAGAGAGAGAAAAATCTTGCTTTACTTGACGACAGACAGGTTAGTGACGCGACCGGCAGACTTGACCATGTATACGCCGGAGCGTTCCACAACGGAAGCGGCCTTGCTGCGGAGTTCCACCTTGTTCTGTGCAGTGACGGAACCCAGGAAGGCGCCAGACATGTCATAGATGCCAAATTCAGCGGAAGCGGAAACTGCCTGGAACTGAACCGGAGCAATTGCTGCTGGATTTTCGCCCGGATTTTCGCCCGGATTTTCACCCGGATTTTCTTCACCCTTTTCAGGAGTAGTCGTTGCTGTAGTATCCGGTTCCGGATCAGTAGCGTCCTTGCCTTCGACGAAGGTGAAGTAGTCTACATCCATCCAGTCACCCGTGACCAGGAACTTCATCACGTGCTTACCGGCGGTAAGGGTAACGTTTCTCTGGACCTTGCCAAATTCCTCGAAATCACCTTCGGTAGCAGTCACTGTCTTGGGAACAACGATGGAATCCGTAATAGCCTTATTGTCCATGAACATCTGGAAGCTTGCGGTACCGTTGCTGGAAGCTACGTAGGCAAACATGGTGTAGTCACCAGCCTTCTTCACATCCACAGTGTATTCCAGCCATTCGCCAGCCTGGTTGTAACCGATAACCTTGCCGAACTTCTTTTCGTAGATGTCAACGCCAGTATCCTTACGGTAGTCGCTGTTGCCGTGATTTTCGGAATCGTTATCATAGTAGGAAATGTTGCTGTTGCCGTTTTCATCCTTGCCGGAACCAGAAACGTCGAAGTCTTCAGCCTGGATCTTGCCAGGAATTGCCCAGGCATTGCCGCCGAAGGGTTCCTGCGGAATAACAATCTGCTTGCCAACGCCAACCAAGGTCACGATACAGTCCTTATTGGTAGCGCCGGATTCCATGGTAATGGTCACGGAGCCATTCTTGGCTTCTACTTCACCTTCGTACTTGGCATTCTTTGCTTCAGAAGTGGTGTACACGTGGAAGGACTGAACATCGGCGCCCTGCACGTTAACAGTAACGGTCTTGGACTTGCCATAGTCGCGGTTCACGAGAACAACGATAGTGGAGTCGCCATCCTTGCTCTTATAGGCAGAGGCGAAAACGTGATCTTCGGGCTTGGCAGTTGCACCAACGCGGATTGCACCGGGGCGGATAAAGCGAGCGAACTGAGAGAGAATGTAGCCGCGCTTGGAAATCTTGCCGATTTCATTGGAGGGAATCTGCAGCTTGTTGCCAAAGTCCTTTTCCATGATCAAGCCGTAGCAACGGCGAATGTACCACCAGGTGTACTGATTGAAATTGCCCACCACCATGGCGCGATGAATTTCGTAACCCACGTCCATTGCGCGGACGGTGTCTACCTTGGAGGCATTTGCCTGGTCACCAGTGCGCATCACGGTACGCCAGTAGTTACCACTGCCCTGGCTTTCGGTGTAGTGTTCGGTCATCCAGCGTTCCACCTTCTTCTGGTCAGCGAGAGAGTACTGGAACCAGGAATCAGCGGTCTTTGCATCACTTGCATAGAAATGGGCACCAAGAATGTCCCAGTTCTTGAGAGCATTGGCATCGTTCAGAACGTTGTCGTAAAGCTTTTTCTGGTAGGCAAAGGATTCGGTAGAAATCACCTTGGCGCCATTCTTGCGCATCTTGTCGGCATAGCCCTTGGTGAAGTTGTAAATTTCATCGGCAGACCAGCAAGCCCATTCACCGCACCAGTCCGGTTCATTACTGATGGAAATAGCATACAGAGGAACACCCTGGTTCTTCATGTAGTCATTGAAACTATTCAGGTGATCCACATACTTCTGGTAGTTGCTAGAAGCCATGTGCTGATTTGCGCCCGCATAGGGAGAAGTCCAAGGAGTAGCATAAAGAATAAAATCGTCACCCGCATACTTCTTGGCCCACTTGGCGGCCTGAACTTCCTTATTGAAGTCATTGGAGCTTGCGTATACCGGAATACGAAGGGTGTTAAGGCCCAGGGTACCATCGCCAGTGCCAAAGGCAATCTTCGCATCGGCTTCAGAAAGGCCGCCACCGCCCTGCCACTGATTATGAACCATGCCGCCAAAACCGCGAATTACCTGGTGTTCTTCACCAACATTCACATTGACGGTAGAAGCGTTTGCGGAAATTCCAAAGGCGCTTGCAAGTGCGCAAGCTACACCAAGCTTTAAAAACTTGTTACCAAACATAATTCATCCCTACTTTTTTCTCGAGAGCACACCTATACCCTCACACCTATAAACTATCCTCTAAATCGGAATATTTCACCTAGGCGAATTCAGTCTTCATGGACGAATTATCCATAACCATTTTTATAACAAAACGCCGTTTTTATTCAAATTTCGCCATTTTTGAGATTATTACAATAAAAAAAAGAAATAAGTCTTTCAAAAGAAGGCACCCTGGATTTCCAGGATGCCTTTTTGGATGTGTGTTTATGGAGACTTTTGTGCTACTTTTCTGTAGTTGCAATAAACTGCTTATTGCCACTGCGGAGCATATAGGCGCCACGGGCAAATCCTGCTTCACGGAGAGCCTTGCCAGCGGACTGCCCCGCAAGATCCACAGTGCCCACCAACTTGCCCTGGAGACTAAACACCTTGAATTCCTGGGTAGCAACGGCGTTGAACTTGACAGAAGCGATAGATGAAGTTTCCTTTTCGCCCAGCGGATTATCGTCCTTAGCGTTTTCACCCTTCACGAAATTGATGTAGTCAATATCGAACCAGTCGCCAGTTGCAGTGAAGCGCAGAACGTGTTCACCCTTGGTAAGCTTCACATTGGCGCTGACCTTTCCGTAGTCATCGAAATTCTGGGCAGTATCGCCTTCAGCCTTCACAGCCTTGGGAACGTCCATTTCAGCGATGACCTTTTCATCTACAGAGAGGCTGAAGCTAGAGCCGCCATCAGAAGCAACTGCGGCGAACACAGTGTAGTCACCATCTTCGGCAACGTTCACGGTGTATTCCAGCCATTCATCCTTCTGGATATAGCCCACGACAACACGGTTGTTGGACTTCTTGTACAAATCTACGGAGGGAGCGTCATCCTTACGGTAGTCGCTGTCGCCGCGATTTTCGGAATCCTGATCGTAGAAGCTCTTGAGATCACTACCGCGGCCAGTGCCCGGAACGTCAAAGTCTTCTGCCTGAATGGTACCAGGAATTGCCCACGGGGTATTGGTTGCGTTGAAAGCCTTCTGCGGTTCCGGAGGAGTAGTGCCACTACCTTCAAAGCCCCAGGCCTTTATAGCCATGGTAGAATCCTGGGAACCCTTGAACACCATGAACACGTAATCAACAATACCAGAAAGGCCGTCGACTTCGCACTTGTTTTCAGCATAGGTGTTCTTGGAGCCAGTATTCTTAAGAGTACAGGTACCAGCCAAGGCGCCAGTTGCAGACCCCTTGTGGATTTCAATCTTGTTGTTGTCGGCAGTGCTTGCGGCTTCAACAGTAAAGCCTGTTGCTCCCTTACCGAAATCAACGCCACTTACGCGGATCCAGGATTCCTTGGTAGAAAGAGGCAGCAAAATGGAGGACGCAACCTTACCCGGAGCCCAGTCGGAACGGCTACGAACGCCCCTCTGCTTGGAGCTGGTCAAAGCCGGATACCAGTCATACGGATCGAAGTTTTCAATCTGTTCCGGGCCTTCCTTAGTAAAGGTCAGGCTCTTCATGGTGCCGTCAGCATTGTAGTAGAATTCGTCAATACTTACGCTACGGTGATATGCCGGGTTCGGGTTGGGCATGCCATCTTCGGCAGGAATTTTTTCCAGGCCATCGTAACCATTGGAAATACGGCGATCATGATAGGTCACATACCAATGGCCCTTGAATTCAGCAATACCGTGGTGGTTATTGTTGTTGGCATTGATATTCTGGCCACCAATATTGGGGTTACCCATAAAAATGCCTGTATAGGTGTAAGGACCGGTGGGGTTCTTGGACATACCGTAGGCAATACGCAAGTCCGCAGTACTGTAAGACAGGTAATAATTGTCCTTGTACTTATGGATATAGGAGGCTTCCATAGCCTTGGGGCCACCAATCTTCAATTCCACCTTGGTATTGGGGTTATAGCTCTTCATATCCTTGTCGAGCTTGTAGATATTGAAGATGTTATTGTCGTTGTCGCGAGCCGGACGCTGATCACTACTACCACCACCAAAGGTAAAGTAGCCGTCACCGTTGTCATCGTAGAAGATCGCGGGGTCGAAGCACCATCCAATATTATCACAACCGGAAATGGCTCCGCCACCCCAACCAATCAAGCGCTTGCCGCCAGAAAGAGGGTTGGTCCACGGGCCGGCAAGACTGTCGGCACCAATCAGAACAATGCCGCCGCCACCGCCATCGGGGAATACGATATAAAGTCTGCCATCGTTAGGATTCTTGGCAATACCAGATGCCCAGATAGCGCCCACGCCATCAACCTTACGGGCGTCATAAATAATACCGAAGTCCGTCCAGTTCTGCATATCCTTGGAACGGAAACCGTAAAGAGCCTTGATTTCATAGCCATTGGAATTGTACGGAGCCGGATCATCGGAGTCAGTGATGATGTAGAAATACTCATCATCTGCGGCAGCCGCAGGGTCAGCCAGATAATGATAAGTAGAAATCGGATTGTAAGCCAAGCCAAAGGTGGCCAGACCCGCAACAAACGTCGCTCCGAGAACTTTCTTAAAAAGATTCATAGTCACTCCTTAAGGCAAACCATACACCCAGCCTTAATCTTAATCCTAAAGATATCTTGAAAAGAATGACTTTTTTTACTTTCAAGAACATATTCTATGGACAAGTTGTCCATAGATACTGCAAAAATGTGGACAAAAAAAAGCCCTCCCCGAAAGGGAAGGGCTTTGCAATTTCACATTTGGAACGGCGATTATTCCAGTCCCTTGACACCGAAGATTTCAACGTCGTCAATCCAGACCTCGAAATCACCAGTGTGAGTACGACCAGCAAAGATACCGAAGCTGTTGATATGGTCCTTCACCTTGTCCCAGCCCAAGTTACCACCGGTCTTGTTGGAATCCGCAGGCTGGAAGTTCTTAGGCGTTACAACGATTTTGTTCCATTCGTCGGTAATGCCCACATGGGCCCACGCCTTACCAGATTCGTAACCCGAGGCGCTATCAGCATGAACATCAAAGGAAACGCTGACCCACATGGAATCGCCTTCAGGGTTGCTTCCCTTGGCATAGAGAACCACGGAATCCAGGTCGCTGAAGTCGTGGTACTTGGCAAAGTTACGTCCCATCATGGTCCAGGTGTACAGAGAGTCGGTATGGCATTCCATATGGGCAACCAGGCCGTACTTACCACCACCAGCGACCGCATTGAGCTTCATCTTTGAGAATCTAGAGTAGGAAGTATACCAGCCGTAGGTACTGTCCTCGAAATCAGAAAGCATGATATACGGCAAGGTGTCCTTCACCACTTCCTTGCGGTAGCCGATCATCACGTCTTCCTTAGTCTCGTCGGACTTCACGGTAACACTCGTAACACCGAAGGCCTGGAAGCTTTCGTAAGTATCCGTTTCACCATCTTCGTTGATGTAATCGGAAGTGGAGTAGGTAAAGCCAACAGCCTTGAAGTTACCAGCCGGCAAGTCTTCGAACTCGAAGTTGCCCAGGGAGTCGGTTTCGACCACGTAGTCAAGACCACGGATACCCACCTTCACAGAATTCAAGCCTGCAGGCATCACAACCTGGCCTGTCATGGAGCCAGACTTATCCATGTCCACATCAAGAGAATCGCATTTTGTCGGAGAGACATCAAAACGGGCAAAGCCCTTGTTTTTCTTGCCTTCGACTTCTACAGCATACTTGCCAGACTTCAGCTTGGGAACGTTCAACCGGCCCTGCTCGTCCGTCCTGCCATTGTAGATGCCTGCTACAGAATCCTTAAAATCAGTTTCGTCGACGCCATCAATATTAGAAGTACCAGCCAGGTAATCTGCGGGACGCACCTTAACCAAGGCGCGTGCAGCCGGAGAACCGTCAGCCAGCTGGACACTCAGCGCTACGGAATTTTCCGTCTCAAAGGATCCGGATGCCTGACCGCGACCATCGATCAGACCACAGCCTGTAAGGAGCGTGCAAACGCCCACGGCCGCCAGACCAATATGACACACCCTAAACTTCATTTAAACTCCCTTTGTTCCATCCACCGTTTCCTTAGCAGAAGCTACCCCACCCTTGCGGGCTACAGGATAGAATGCCATAGAAAGCTGCATTACACGGTCGGGGTTCTTAGAACTGTCAACGCGTTTCTGTACCAAACGTCTGAATTCGCGCAACATGTCACCCAGGTCGTCAAAGCAAGCTTGATCAACGGATAAGGTAAGTGTAGAAATATTTCTTTCGTCCACAGGGACATTTTCAAGAGAATCGCTAGCCAAAGCGAGCACTTGCTTCTGGAATTTGCGTACAGCAACCTTCTTTTCAGGGCCACCCGCAGTCAAATGTGCATCCGTCAGAGCCAGACGGCCCGAAGCCATCTTCTTGACGAGACCCACGTCCATAAGGGTGTCAATAGCTTCCTGAGCCTGGGCTTCGGTAATCGGTGGGCAGATATCGTGAGCGATCTGCTTAAGATTCACCACGCCGCCATTCAGTTCCAGGTAGGCACGGACTGCCGGGATCCACCAGTTTTCCAGTACCTTCAGTTCTGCAGCCTGGAGGCTATGACGTTCAACATCTCTCAGAGAGAGAGCCTTGGCAATAAGTTCTTCACGTTTTGCCTTGTCCTTTGTGACAGAGGCGGTGTAAAGCAGGTCGAAGTACTCGGCTTCGCGACCAGCCAAATTCAAGATTTCCTTGGCGGAGGCCAGGGCATGAGCAGGCAGATGCTGCTTCTTCTGCAGAACGCGATACAAGTAGCTGGAATCCAATCCCAGCTTGTCACCCATCATACGATAACTATAGAAGGGCATCTCGGCCTTCTTGCGATCGTAGTAAGACTTCAGGAAGTCGCGGTAATCTGCAATGTCAGAAAAAGTAACCATATTTATTTACCCAAATTTAACATCTATAAGATAGACATTGGGTTAACAAAAAGAAACCTTTTAGGAAAATCGCCATGGACAAGTTGTCCAAAACGTTCGTGACTGCAATCACAAACGGGTGTTTTCGTCCCAAAAACGGCAATTTCGGGTTTATTCGGCAACGTGACCTGAAGTGTATGCCTGCAGATATTCTTCCAATTCGCGAATATAAATTCGGCAAATGGTGCTGAGCATGAAATTTTTCTTGGTGATGTAGCCGATTTCCATGGTACGGTCGTCTTCGCCCTTGGCATCCTTGAAAGGAACTGCCACATAGTCGGAGCCGTTGATTTCTTCGCTAATGATACCGGAGCAAAGGGTGTAGCCGTTAAGGCCCACCATCAAGTTCAGCATCGTAGCGCGGTCATTTGCCTTAATGGTCTTGTGGTATTCATTGGTACTCAGGATTTCTTCGGCAAAGTAGTAGTTGCCGCTTTCGCTCTGTTCAAAGGAAAGGCAGGGATACTGGGAAAGATCTTCCAGGTTCACAGACTTCTTGCTTGCCAGGGGATGGTTTTTCCACATGTAGGCAAAGGCGTGGCAGTCAATAAGCTTATGGAATTCCAGGTCGTGTTCCTTGAGCAAGTAGTTAATATACTTGCGGTTGAAATCGCTCAGGTACAGAATGCCGATTTCGCTGCGAAGGCCCGTCACATCGTCGATTACGTCCTTGGTCTTGGTTTCGCGGAGGGCGAATTCGTAGTCATCGATGTTGAACTTCTTGACCATTTCCACAAAGGACTTGACGGCAAAGGAATAGTGCTGGGTAGAGACAGCAAACTTCTTCTTTTTCTGTTCTTCCTTGCTGTAGCGTTCCTGGATGGTTTCGTAATGATGGTAAAGCTCGTTGGCATGGGCAATGAATTCTTCGCCCTCGGGAGTAAGCGTTACACCGCGGCTGGAGCGGTTGAAAATCATAATACCGATTTCATCTTCCAGGTCATGGATTGCAGCGGTCAGAGACGGCTGAGAAATAAACAGAGCTTCGGCGGCCTTGTTAAAAGAGCCTACTTTTGCGATGCCAATGGCGTAACGAAGTTGTTGAAGGGTCATGGGACCTCCGATAAAAAAACATGAGCCAATACGAAGGTATCGGTAAATTCTATACGAAATATAGTTAAATAGTTTTTATTTTCCTATGGGTTCAATAGGAAATATTTGAAAAATATCCATATTTTTGGATTTTTTAAGAAAAAAACACTTTAGGAGCGCTTTTTTAGGCTAATCAGGGCCAAAATCAAGGAAATAGCAATGCCGATATGGGGCAAATAAGCCGGAGTGGCAATTTTTGCCGTCGAAGAGAGGATGGCCGGAACCAGTCCAAACAGACCGCCGAGACAGACGCCGGCATACCAAAAATGTTTCTTGATTTCAAACTTCTTGTGGGCGATGACAGCAACAGCCAGAGGGGCAACGATACCCGGGGTATATACGGAATAGGCCATGGTCAAAAGGCCGATAATGTCCTTACCGCCCAAGGCAAGCACCATAGCAATCAGGCCGACAATCACCACAATGATTCGCACCACAGCAATGCGGCGAGTATTCAGAATGTCGCTACCGAAAATAGCCGCGGAATTGATCAGGCAAGTATCTGCAGAAGAAAGCAAGGCCGAGAGAAGGCCAACAGAAAGGAGTGCCGCCAAAGGCAAGGGCAACACACCGGAGGCCAGGCGGAACAAAGCGTTGGTCTTGCCGGATCCGTTCACGCCAGCAGTCACGTCGGGTGCGTACTGCGCCGCCCACATTCCCAAAAGCACTATGATAACACTGAACACAAGTATCACAAAACCGCCCACAGTTACGGCCTTGCGGGCGGCCCCCGCATCCTTCGCCACCAGGTTTCGCGAGATCACATCCGGGCCCAAGAAATAGGCGCCGCCTACGGTAAAAAGCATCATGGCCAAGTCGGTGGCGCCAAACTTTTCATTGAGCAGGGAGAAATCGAAATCCGCAGCAGCACTTTCTGCACCGGAGAAGCCGCCCAGCAAATAGACCACAGCAGCCACAAATCCTAAAGTCAAAATTCCAAACTGCAACGCATCCGTACGCACCACCGAAAGCTGACCACCAAGCAATGTATACACAATAACGATGGCCGCTGTAATCACTACAGACAAAGTACCGGTGTCATGTCCCAGCACCAGCCCAATGAATCCAGCCACCGCCGCAAACTGGGCAGCAATAATCCCAATCCAAGAAACTGCAATGATCAAGGCCACCAACTTGCGGCCCACCTTGCCCACCGTTTTTTCTGCAAGTTCCGGAAGGGTGCGTACATCCAGATCGTGAATGGGTTTGCTTAAGAAAGCCGCCTGGAACCAAAAGCCAATGGCGCCAACGCCCAGCCACCAGAACGCAGCAAAGCCAATAGATTCTGCACGGGCGGCAATACCGATGGTTGCGCTTGCCCCCAGGACTGTAGCCATAAGGCTCATAAAAACAAAGGGAGCACTCTGGCGACGGCCAGCCACTACATAGTCATCAAAATTTTTGACCTTGAATAAATCGCGGACGCAAATAAATCCCAGGACCAAGAAATAAATAACCAGTAGCTTCATAACGCCCCAAAGTTAACTTTTTTTCTAGATTTTTCCATATATGGCAGAAAAACAAAAAAGAGAATTGTCTTACGTACAAAAGGTAGAGCGAAGCATCTCCACTACCTATAGGGAGCGCCTATGGACGCCCTTTATTTCTGCCATCAAAAAATACAACCTCATCGAAGAGGGCGACAAGATTGCGGTCTGCATTTCTGGCGGCAAGGATTCCATGCTGCTGGCAAAATTGATGCAAATGCTTTTGCGCCATACGGATTTTCAGTTCGAGGTCAAGTACCTTGTAATGGACCCGGGCTACAACGAAGTCAATCGCAAAAAAATTGAGAGCAACGCCGCCCTTTTAGAAATTCCCATCACAGTCTTCGAGACAAATATTTTCGACGTTACCGAAAAGGTGGTCAAGTCCCCCTGCTATGTTTGCGCCAAGATGCGTCGTGGCCACCTGTACCACACGGCAAAGGATATGGGCTGCAATAAAATTGCATTAGGCCACCACATGTCCGATGTCATCGAAACTACCGTGATGGCTATGTTCTACGGCGCCCAATTGCAAGGCATGATGCCCAAGCTCCGCAGCCAGAATTTCGAGGGCATGGAACTGATCCGCCCGCTGTACTGCATCAACGAACAGGACATTATCAACTGGACCAAGTATAACGACTTGGAATTTATCCAGTGCGCCTGCCGCCAGACTTCACGAAGCGAAATCACCGCCGACGAAAGCTGCGAGGTAAATGTCAGCAAGCGCAAAGAAACCAAGGAATTGATCAAACGACTTAAAAAGATCAATCCCAATATCGAAAAGAACATCTTTAACAGCGTTCATGCCGTGTGCATCGAGACCTTTCCGGGCTATAAAGCCAACGGAAAGCAGCATAGTTTCTTGGAAGACTACGATAAATAGTTAGATTTTTGATATATGGGCGAACTAGGAAAGAAACAAGAATTGACCAGCCGACAAAAAGAGATCCTCAGTCTCTTGCGTAAAGGCTTGACCAATAGCGAAATCTGTTTCGCCCTGAATATCTCTGCAAACACAGTCAAAGTCCATCTTGCCAACATCTATAGGATCCTGGAAGTTACAAACCGCACTGAAGCGGTTTCTACGGATATGACATCCAACCCGCAAGAAGAAGACAGCGAAGAAATCTCCTTGGCAATCTGCCACAGCAACGATTTCTTGAACACCCCACTGGTCCACACGCTTTACCTGGCCATCGTGCAGTCGCTCCAAGGTTGCGGTGTTTTCCAGATCAAGGTTTGCGGACCTGACGATGATGACAGGAACTGCGATTACCGCATCAAGTTGTCTACGACCCAAGGCGAAAACCAGGCCCTGTTTATGGCGCTGCACAAAAAAGACAGCGAAACGCTCCTGTGGTCCAACCTGCAAAAGATTCAGTTGGGCGACGACATCAGCCTGCTGGCAGAACAGATTTCGATCCAGCTTTTCCGCCACATTATTCTTGCAGCAGCAGAGACCTACGAGAATTTTCCGGACTCCACGCCCCAATGGTGGTACGGTTCCTGCTATTCCATTTCAAAGATGGAAAACCGCAGCAAGGAACATTTTGAAAATTGCGAAAGAATCCAAACGGATTTGCTGGGTGGCGACGCCCACAAGGACTTTGTAGCTGGAGCAACAGCAGCAGTTTACTACGCCGGCGTTACGGAAAACTGGATCAAGGGCGACGAAAGCGTTAAAAAGCTGGGCGAAATCGTAAGCGAAACCATGCGCGAGAATCCCTCGTCCGTTTACTCCCTATATTCCATTGCACTGTACAACATGCTGCTGGGCAACAATCGGGAATCTGTCAGCTACTTCGAGCTCATTATGCATACCAACAGCCCTATGCGCGTTTCTTGCCGTAGGCTACTTTCACAGGTGTACTCGCTTACAGAGCAAAAGGAAAGGGCACAGCAGCAGCTGGACGAATACGAACGCGTGATTCCGCCGTCCATGTTCCAGCCCTTCCAGATTGTGGCAAAGGCGTTCATCCACTTTATGCAGGGTGAGTTTGCAGACTGCCTGAAAATTTCTGAACAGCTTTTGATGTTCCATCCGGAAATTCCCTACGCAAGATTGCTGACCATCGCCTGCAACTACAAGTGCAAGAATTTTGACGAGTACCGAAAGCAAAGCCGAATGCTGTTCGAATACAATCCGAATTTTTCAAATGACGATTTGAACCGTTTCTTTGATTGCTTTGCTCCCGCACAACGAGGCGAGATAACGGATTGCTTGAAAAACCTTTTTGAGTAGATGCTCATTCACGAGTATTGCGACTAATGAAAAATCTTGATTCACTTTTGGCATTTGACGCAGAACACTTGTGGCACCCTTATGCCGCTCTGCGAAACACACCTGCACGCTTTTTGGCTAAGGCATCCCACGGTACAACAATTGAAACCGCCGATGGTTTGAATTTGATTGACGCAGTTTCTAGCTGGTGGTGCGTGGCGCATGGCCATAACGCTCCCGAGATCACAGAAGCCATTCGCAAGCAAAGCGAAAAGATGTGCCATGTGATGTTTGGCGGTTTCACCCACGAGCCCGCCATCGAGTTGGGCGAACGTCTGGTGAAGTTCTTGCCCAAGGGCTTGAACAAGATTTTCTACGCCGACTCCGGAAGCATTTCTGTAGAATGCGCCGCCAAGATGGCAGTGCAGTACCAGTTCGCATTAGGTAAGCCCGAACGCTGCAAATTGGTGGCATTGAAGGGCGGTTACCACGGCGATACCGCAGGCGCCATGGCATTAAGCGATCCCGACGGAATGCACACTTTGTTCCGTGGCATTATGCCTCAGCATTATTTTGCAGAACGCCCTAACTGTCGCGCCGACGGCGAATGGGACGATGCGGATTTCGTTTCGATGGAGCAGGTGATCACCGAACACGAAAAGGAAATCGCAGCCATCATTTGCGAACCTGTTTTCCAAGGCGGAAACGGCATGTGGCTTTATAACGCAGGCTACCTAAAGAGACTGCGCAAGCTCTGCGACGAAAAAGGCATTCTGCTGATCTTTGACGAAATCGCTGCAGGCTTTTACCGCACCGGCCCTCGCTGGGGCATGGAACACGCCTGGAGTTTTGCGGGCAGTAAAAGTAGCGCCGGCTCCGAAGATGTTTTGCCGGACATTATGACCATCGGCAAGGCACTTACAGGCGGTCACATGACTATGGCAGCATGCGTCGCTTCTGAAAAAGTGGCAGACACCATTACCAATAGCAAGATTTCCGCATTCATGCACGGGCCCACCTACATGGCAAACCCGTTGGCCTGTGCCGCGGCTATTGCTTCGTTGGATTTGTTTGAGAACCGCGACTATGGTGCACGCGTAGCAGCAATCGAGTCTAGGCTGCGCGCCAACTTGGAACCGCTGCGCAATCTTGAAAACGCTGCAGACGTTCGCGTGCTGGGCGCTATCGGCTGCTTGGAACTGAAGGTCATTCCTACGTCGGACGACATCCTGCGAGTGATCAAGGAAACCGGCGTGTGGCTTAGACCTTTCTGCAATTACGTTTACACCATGCCACCGCTTATTACAACCGACGTCGAAGTGGACCGCATTTGCGAAGCTATCAAGATGATCGGGCAGTGCGAACCCGGCCCCGTCAGCGACGACGAATTCCACGAATAGCGCCAGCAAAATGTCATTGCGAGGAACGCAGTGACGAAGCAATCAAAGATTTTAATTACGAGACGTTCAATGGATTACTACAGTTTGAAAATGCGAGCTTCCCAGGATGTGGAAGACAAAACCGACGGCGTCACTCACGAACAGCACATTTCCGGTGCAGAACGCATCGTTTCTCGCGATGCTGTAGAATACGTTTGTCAGGCTATGGTGCGCCGCGCCATGACGCACTCCAAGGGCGATCCGGATAAAATCAACATCAAGATTGAAAAGGTAGCCGAAAAGGACATCCAGATTCTGGACGCCCTGCCCGTCACCCGCGTGGATGTTGACACCTGGCAACAAGGCCTTGACAAGGCTTTTGAACTTGTGAACCAGTCCGTGGCCCAAGCAAACGGCAGCAGCACCAACGCCATCGAAGCATTCCGCGAAAAGCTCCCGGAACTTCTCCGCGCCACCTACCCCATGCGCGGCGCCATGCTTTACGACATTCGCACAGGCAACCGTCTGGAACCCAACCTGGAACGCGGCGTTCGTGCCACCTATATGGATGCGCTGCAGACAAACACTGTTGATGATCGTGAGCCCTGCGGCACCGCCTCCACCAACAAGAACCATTTCAACGAAGCCATCGTTCTTGCAACAAAAGTGGCAAACGCCCCTGGCATGGTCGCAGAACTTTGCATCAGCGACGACCCGGAATATGTTACCGGTTATGTAGCCAGCAAGGAACTGGGCTACGTGCGAATCATGAAGCTGAAGGAAATGGGCAACCCCGACGGCGGCCGCGTATTCCTCTTTGATTCCAGCAAGGCCTCTGCCGAAGAATGCATCGACTTCTTGCAGAAAAAGAAAGTGCTGGTCCGCTGTAAGTAAAAAAGGCCCACGATTTCTCGTGGACCTTTTGAGGGTACTTGGAGGTTTTTATGAAGTTAAAGTTTATTCAGCCTGCTTCTGCTGCTTGTCCGTAGCCTTGCCAGCACTCTTCAGATGGCGATAAACAGCCGAGTGTCCAGAGATGCTGTTGATGGACATAAGGTGGGAGGATTCAGAAACCGACACGCCAGTGGTTTCTGCCTGACCCGTAAAGAGAGAATCAATGTATCCCATATTGTGGTTCCTTTTTTTTTGATTCCTCGACTTCGCTCGGAATGACACACTGATTGTCATCTTGAGCGGAGAGCTTCGCTCGTAGTCGAAAGATCTAGTTAGACTTTCATGTTTTTCAAGTATTCGGACAGTTCCATGTTGGCGGAATAGTCCACCGGACATTCGATAATACTGGGCACGTCCTGCTCAAAAGCCTCGCGGAGCGTAGGAATCAGATCTTCCGTACGTTCAATGCGATAACCCTTCAGATGCATGGATTCAGCGTACTTCACGAAATCCGGGTTGGTAAATTCAATGGCGTAGCTTTCGCCGTAACGTTCTTCCTGCTTCCACTTGATGAGACCGTAGTTGCCATCGGTAAACACCAGTGTCACAAAAGGAATGTGTTCGCGGTAAGCCGTTTCCAGTTCCTGACTATTCATCATGAAGCCGCCATCGCCTGTAACTGCCAACACTTTCTTTTCGGGGTTCAAAAGCTTTGCAGCGATTGCGCCCGGCACCGCAATGCCCATGGTTGCAAAACCGTTGGAGATAATGCAAGTATTGGGATGGTAGCAGTGGTACTGTCGAGCAATCCACATCTTGTGAGCGCCCACGTCCGAAAGCAAAATATCGTCTTCGCCCATGACCAGGCGAACGTCGTGCAAAACCTTCTGAGGCTTAGGCGGGAAACTCTTATCCAGATCGTAGCGGGCATGGTCCGCAGCCATCTTCTCACGAATATACAAAGCCCATTCCGGATCCTTGGTGCTGGGGCAAAGATTGCGTAGCACATCCAGGGAAGCAGAAATATTTCCAATCACTTCTTCTTCGGGCTGGTAGTATTTGTTCACATGGTTGGGAGTTTCGTCAATGTGAATAATTCTCTTGTCGCCCTTGGTGTTCCACTTGGCGGGAGCATATTCCACAACGTCGTAGCCCACGGCAATCACCAGGTCCGCCTCATCCATAATGAAGTTCTGGTAATCCTTTTGGGGAATACCGATACACCACATGGAATAACGGTTATCGCAAGGAATAACGCCCTTGGCCATCATGGTGCTGACCACAGGAATCTTTGCAGAAGAAGCAAAGGCAGTCAAGGCCTCGGAAGCGTTGTTACGCACTGCAGAGTGACCCGCCAAAATTACCGGACGCTTTGCAGCGGCAATAGCCTTGGCGGCAGCTCGAATAGCATCATCGCTGGCATAAACAATGTTTTCGCGATGATGTTTTAACGGGGTCTGTGCCACTTCGCTGGAAACTTCCATGGCGGCAATATTGCAGGGTAAGTCGATGTGGCATGCACCCGGCTTTTCCATCTCGGCATACTTAAACACAATGCGTACGATTTCGTTCACCGTATCCGGGCGAACCACCTGCTTACTACGCTTGGTAATGGGAGTAAACATGTTCACCAGATCCAAATACTGGTGGCTAGTCAAATGCATACGTTCCGTACCCACCTGACCCGTAATAGCAATCAGCGGAGCACCATCGGAATTGGCATCGGCCACACCGGTAACCAGGTTGGTGGCACCCGGCCCTAGGGTAGAAAGACAAACGCCAGCCTTGCCTGTAAGGCGACCATAAACGTCGGCCATAAAGGCCGCACCCTGTTCGTGGCGAACAGTGATAAAACGAATGGAGGAATGCTTAATCGCTTCCATCAGTTCCAGGGTTTCTTCACCCGGAATACCAAAAATATACTTGACGCCCTCACTTTCGAGGGACTTGATTAAAACTTCGGCTGTGTTCATGCCGAGCATTTTGCAAAATGCGTGCCACAACAAATAAACGGTCTAAATAAGCCGTTTTCGCCATTTTTTATTTACAAGTATTTGTTTTACATACAAGAAATGTAAAGCCACGCAAAAAAACGTGACTACGAGAACCTTACACAAAACGTACGTTTACAAAATTCGCAAAAATTTTAATTCGCATCCTATTTATATAGGCAAAATGGATTTCTCTGAAAGTTGGCACGGCTTTTGCAATTACACTGTCGAAACCAACAAGGAGAATTCCTCATGAACATTACTCGTAAGTTCTTATCCGCTCTTGCTGCAGGCGCATTGGTCCTGGGTGCTTTTGGCCTTATGGGCTGCGAAGACAGCAAGGAGAGCGCAACCGTCAAGGTGGGCTTGCTTCACTCCCTCACTGGCCCCATGGCCATTAGTGAAAAGTCTGTCCGCGATGCAGAAGTCTTGGCTATCGAACAGATTAACAAGGCCGGTGGCGTTCTTGGTAAGCAGATTGTTTTTGTTGAAGAAGACGGCGCTTCTGAACCGTCCACTTTCGCAACCAAGGCTGAAAAGCTGATTGACATCGAAAAGGTTGTTACCGTATTCGGCTGCTGGACTTCTTCTTCCCGTAAGGCTGTAAAGCCCATCTTCGAAGAATACAAGTCTCTGCTCTGGTACCCGGTGCAGTACGAAGGCATGGAAATGTCCCCGAACATCGTCTATACCGGTGCAGCTCCTAACCAGCAGATTGTTCCGGCTATCGAGTACCTGATTTCCAAGGGTTACAAGAAGCTGTTCCTTTTGGGTTCCGACTACGTGTTCCCCCGCACCGCCAACATGATCATCAACGCTCAGGCTAAGGCTGCAGGCATCGCTGTGGTTGGCGAAGAATACGCCGATATGGACCAGACCGATTTCGCAGCAATTATCGCAAAGATCGAAGCCGCAAAGCCCGATGTTATCGTGAACACCTTGAACGGTACCGGCAACGTTTCCTTCTTCAAGCAGATGTCTGAAAAGAACTACTCCAGCAAGGAATACATGACTATGTCCTTCTCCATTGCTGAAGAAGAAGTTGCTACCATCGGCCCCGCTATCCTGAAGGGTCACATGGTTTCCTGGAACTACTACCAGACCACTTCTACTCCTGAAAACGAAGCCTTCGTCGCAGCCTACAAGGCAAAGTTCGGCGAGAAGCGCGTAACTTCCGACCCGGCTGAAGCAGCATACGATGCAGTTTATCTATGGGCTGAAGCTGTGAAGGTTGCCAAGAGCTTCGAAGTGGAAGCAATCCTTACCGCACTCAAGTCTGGTGCAATTTCCTTCAAGGCTCCGGAAGGCGTCGTAACTGTGGACGGCAAGTCTCAGCACCTCTCCAAGCCGGTCCGCGTAGGTGTCGTTACCGACGATGGCTTGATCAAGGAAGTCTTTGCTACCGCAGGCCCCGTGGTTCCGGATCCGTACCTGACTACCTACGATTGGGCAGTAAAGGCCGGCCTCCAGCCCCTGAACTAAA
Source organism: Fibrobacter sp. (assembly GCA_024399035.1). Lineage (GTDB taxonomy): Bacteria > Fibrobacterota > Fibrobacteria > Fibrobacterales > Fibrobacteraceae > Fibrobacter. The sequence goes on from JAKSID010000031.1 coordinate 17,714, forward strand.
TCTCATTTCGTTAATCCTCCAATAAGACCGCAGGCTCGCGCGCCTGCATCCACGCAACAGCGGGCCCTCGGGCCCGCGCCCTTTTTAATTCAAATACAACCTCAACTTTTTAACCGCATTCGGACCGAGGGTACCTTGGAACAAACCATCAACATCCTTTTTAACGGTTTAAGCCTCAGCTCCATTATTTTGCTGACCTCCTTAGGCCTTGCCATTACTTTTGGCGTAATGCGCGTCATCAACATGGCCCATGGCGAGTTTGTCATGATCGGCGCCTACACGACGTTTGTGGTTCAACAGATTTTCTCAAAGTTCCTGCCCGAAGCAATCGGCGGGCTTTACTACTTCGTAGCCATTGCAGCAGCATTCGGCGTTGCTTTCGGTCTGGGAAGCCTCCTCGAAAAATTTGTGATTTCCAGACTTTACGGCCGTGAAATCGATAGCCTTTTGGCCACATGGGGCATTAGCCTGATTTTGCAACAGGGAGCCCGTTCCATCTTTGGTTCCCAAGGCGTAAACGTTACCGCCCCCGCCTTCCTTAGCGGCGGTATCACTCTTGGAGAATGCACGTTCTCCTACAACAGAATTTTCATCATCCTGCTGGTAGCCCTTTGCATGGGTGCCGTATGGCTCGTAATGTACAAGTCTAATTTCGGTTGCCAGATGCGCGCTGTGATGCAGAACCGCCCCATGGCTCAATGTATGGGCATCAACTCCCGTAAGGTAGACAACATCACCTTCGCCATGGGTTCCGGATTCGCAGGAATCGCCGGCTGCTCCGTGGCACTCCTGGGTTCCATTGACTCCACCGTAGGCCAGAGCTACATTGTGAACTCCTTTATGGCGGTAGTGCTTGGGGGCGTTGGCAACTTGGCAGGTACAGTCATCGGTTCCAGCATCATTGGCATCAGCTCCATCTTTACTGAAAACTACACCTCCTCCACAATTGCAAAGGCTGTAGTACTTCTCATCGTCATTGTGTTCTTGCAAAAGAGACCCCAAGGCCTGTTCGTTATCAAGAGCAGAAATTTGGATTAACGGTTTAACGAAGGATTTTAGGTACAACCATGAAGGCTTTAAAACTATTCGAAAGACACGGATCCAACGTTACTTTTGGGATTATCGTTTTTATCCTGGCCATGATGCCTGTGCTCCTGATGCTGGGCGTGGTCAGCGGCGGTTCCACCATCCTGTTCCTAGGCAAGTGCATTAGCTTTGCCATCGTAGCCATCGGCATCGATCTGATCTGGGGCTATACTGGAATTTTGAGCTTGGGTCACGGCTTGTATTTTGCCTTGGGCGGATACGCCATGGCCATGTACCTGAAGATGCAGGCTACCGGCGGGCAGATTACAGACTTTATGCACATCGGCGGTTTGACAGAATTGCCTTTTGCCTGGAAGATTTTCACGCTTTCTCCGGGTAGCTTGCTCTTTGTCGTTATCGCCCCTGCAGTTGTGGCATGGATCGTTGGTTACTTCATTTTCAAGAACCGCGTGAAAGGCGTTTATTTTTCCATTATTTCTCAGGCCTTGACTTGGGCAGCATGCTCCCTGTTCATCGCCATGTCCCCCTACACCAACGGTAACGTTGGCATCACCGAAATCAAGTCCATTTTCGGAAGCATCAAGGGTAGTGCAAACCAAGGAAATATGTTCCTGCTGTTCTATGCTGCACTCCTTACTTTGGTTGCAATTTACGCTCTCTCCAAATTCCTGGTAGAACGCAAGTTCGGTAGAGTACTGATTGCAATTCGAGACGGTGAAAACAGAACTTATTTCTCCGGCTATCCTGTAAGCCGCTACAAGACTTTCATCTACGTTCTTTCTGCAGCTTTCGCAGGAATCGCAGGCGCTATTTTCGTAAACTTCAACGGATGTATCACTCCTTCCCAGATGACAATCACCTACTCTATCGGCATGGTAATCTGGGTGGCCATCGGCGGCCGCGGAACCATCATCGGCGCTGTCATTGGAGCATTCTTCATTAACATCTGTGAATACAACTTGAGCTCTGGAAGCACCGTAGAAGTTTGGCAGTACATTATCGGCGTTCTGTTCTGCGTCACCATCCTTTTCTTCAAGGGAGGAATCGTGGGACTTGTTCAAGATAAGGCTCCCAAATTTATTGCAAAAATTCGCGCAGGCAAAGTAAAGGCTTAAGGTAGATTATGCATCACGAAATTGTTTCGAAAGAAGAACTGCTTGCAAAGAACGAAAAGGCTGTTCCTATCAGACAGCTTTCACCCTTCGTTCTGGAAATCGATCATGTTTCCGTTTGCTTTGACGGCTTTTATGCACTGACCAACGTCCACACCAAGGTTAAGAGAAATGACATTCATTTCTTCATTGGTCCTAACGGTGCAGGCAAAACCACTTTGCTGGACATTATCTGTTCCAAGACAAAACCCACCAGCGGAAGCGTGATTTTCCATCCGATGTACAAGGAACCTGTGACCTTGACGGGAATGAAGGAATACAAGATTGTTTGGCTTGGAATCGGCAGAAAGTTCCAGGTGCCTTCTGTGTTTATCAACCTGACTGTAGAAGAAAACATGATCCTCTCCTTGAAAAAAGGCAAGAGAATCATGGACACCATTCTTCGCAAGCCCAAGAAAGAAGAAATGGACCACATTGAAGAAACTTTGCAGAAGGTTGGTCTTGCCGACAAGCGCAATTGGCGTGCCGGTTCCTTGGCCCACGGCGAAAAGCAATGGCTTGAAATCGCTATGCAACTGGTGCAAAAGCCGGAAGTCATTATGTTGGACGAACCTGCCGCAGGTATGGGCAAGCCCGAGACTTTCAAGACCGGCGAAATCCTGAAGGAAATCAAGAAGGAATGCACCGTTATCGTGATTGAACACGATATGGATTTCGTCAAACAGATTGCAGACAAAGTAACTGTTCTTCACGAAGGAAAGATTCTGATGGAAGGCAGTGTAACAGAAGTGCTGGCTGACCCCACCGTGCAAAAGGTTTACTTAGGCCGCGGTGGCGAATAGGAGATTTTTATGCTTTACTTAAAAAACATGGATTCTTATTACGGCGAAAGTAAGGTCATCGAAGGCCTCTCTCTGGAGATTCCCAAGGGAAAGATCGTCAGCCTTATCGGCCGTAATGGCGTTGGCAAAAGCACTACTTTGAAGAGCATTATGGGCTTAGTCAAGACAGGTCCCGAAACCTCCCTGCTTTTTGATGGCAAGGAAATTGCCGGTTTGCCCGCATACGAACGCGTTCGACGCGGCATCGGTTATGTTCCCCAGGGTCGCGATATTTTCCCGCAGATGACTGTTCTTGAAAACCTGGAATTGGGCGTGCAGCCTATGCTTGGCCGCGGCGAGAAGGTTGGCAAGAACAAGATTCCCGAATACTTGTACGATTTGTTCCCCATTCTTCCTAAGTTCGCCAAGCGCAGGGGCGGTGACCTTTCCGGAGGCCAGCAGCAGCAACTTGCCATCGCCCGCGCCTTGGTGCAGGATCCTAAAATCCTGATTCTGGACGAACCCACCGAAGGTATTCAGCCCTCCATCATCAACGACATCGGCCGTGCCATCCGCAAGATTAACGAATGGAAGGGCATTACCGTATTGCTGGTAGAACAGTACCTGGATTTCGTCATGGAAAACAGCCACTACATCAACATCATGGAAAAGGGTAACATCATTTTCCACAAGGAAACTTCTCTTTGCGAAAAGGCTGAAGTCCAAAAACTGATGACGGATTAATTATGCATTTAACTCCTAGAGAAACTGAAAAGCTGATGCTGCATTACGCAGGAATCGTCGCGAGCGAAAGATTGCAGCGCGGTTTAAAGCTGAACTACCCCGAGGCGATTGCCTACATCTCCAGCAAATTGCTGGAACTTGCCCGCAACGGCAAATCTGTAGCAGACTTGATGTCAGAAGGTCGCAAGATGCTCTCCGCAGATCAGGTTCTTGACGGCGTTGCAGAAATGATTCACGAAGTCCAACTGGAAGCCACCTTCCCCGACGGCACCAAGCTTGTCACCGTACACGATCCCATTCCTACCACCGGAAAAATCATTCCTGGCGAAGTCCTTGTGGAAGACGGTTTCATTGAATTGAACGCCGGCAAGAAAGCCATCGTTTTAGACGTTACCAATACCGCGGATCGCCCTGTTCAGGTAGGCTCCCACTTCCATTTCTTCGAAGTCAACAAGAAGTTGGATTTCAACCGCACAGCCGCCTACGGCATGCGTCTGGATATTCCCGCAGGCACCGCTGTTCGTTTTGAACCTGGCGAAACAAAGACTGTGAACCTGGTGGAAATCGGCGGCTCCCGCGAGGGCCACGGCTTGAATGGCCTTGTAGAAGGCTTGATGGACGACGAAAAGATTAAAACCGCAGCATTAGACAAAGCTTCTGCAGAAAAATTCGCAGGCGTATAAAGGCGGGAATTTATGTACAAGATTTCTAGAAAAGATTATGCACAAATGTACGGTCCCACAGTCGGTGACCGCGTCCGTCTTGCAGATACTTCCCTCATCGTAGAAGTGGAAAAGGATTATTGCGTCTACGGCGACGAAGCAAAATTCGGCGGAGGCAAGTCCCTTCGCGATGGCATGGGTCAAGCCGTCCCCTTTAAGGATGAAGAATGCTTGGACACCGTGATTACAAGCGCGCTCGTCATTGACGCTACTGGAATTTTCAAGGCCGACATTGGCATTAAGGACGGCCTGATTGCAGGAATCGGTAAAGCCGGCAACCCCCACATGATGGACGGTGTTACCCCTGGTATGGTCATAGGAGCCTCCACCGAAGCTATTGCCGGCGAAGGCCTGATTTTGACTGCGGGCGGAATCGACACCCACATTCATTTTATTTCGCCCACACAAGTTCGCACAGCCCTTTATAGCGGCGTCACGACGATGGTTGGGGGCGGTACAGGCCCTGCCGACGGCACCAACGCCACCACTTGTACACCGGGCGCGTTCAACATTCACAGAATGTTGGAAGCAGCAGAAGACTTACCCGTCAATTTGGCTTTCCTCGGAAAAGGGAACGGATCCAACCCGGAACCTTTACGCGAACAGATTCGCGCAGGTGCCGCAGGCCTCAAGCTTCATGAAGACTGGGGTTCCACACCCAAGGCAATCGACACTTGCCTGGGCGTCGCAGACGAATTTGACGTTCAAGTTTCAATCCACACAGATACATTAAACGAAGGCGGCTTCGTAGAAGACACCATCTCAGCCTTTAAGGGGCGAACCATCCACACCTACCATACGGAAGGTGCGGGCGGTGGACACGCACCCGACATCATTCGCGCAGCCGCCTTCCCTAATGTTCTGCCCTCTTCTACAAACCCCACCATGCCTTTCACAAAGAATACCATCGACGAGCATCTGGATATGCTGATGGTATGCCATCATCTTGACAAAAACAACAAGGAAGACGTAGCTTTCGCAGACTCTCGAATTCGTCCGGAAACCATTGCCGCCGAAGACGTTCTTCACGACATGGGCATTTTCTCCATGATGAGTTCTGACTCCCAGGCCATGGGCCGCGTAGGCGAAGTCATTACCCGCACTTGGCAAACCGCCGACAAGATGAAAAAGCAACGTGGAACATTGGAAACTGACACCCCGCGTAACGACAATAACCGCGTCAAGCGCTACGTTGCCAAGTACACCATCAATCCTGCCATCACCCACGGAATCTCGAAGTATGTGGGTTCCGTTGAAGTGGGCAAGATTGCAGACCTGGTTTTGTGGCGCCCCGATATGTTCGGAGCAAAACCCGAGATGATTTTGAAGTCCGGCTTTATCTGCGCTTCTAAAATGGGCGACGCCAACGCCAGCATTCCCACCCCGGAACCGGTGGTGTACACCGACATGTTCGGCGCCCACGGAAAGGCCCTGGCAAAGACTTGCATCACCTTCGTTTCGGAATACGCCTTTACCCACGGCATCAAGGAAAAGCTTGGATTATCTAGAACCGTTCTTCCTGTTAGCAATTGCCGTAACATCGGGAAAAAGGACATGGTCCACAACAATCGTATCGCAAAACTGGAAGTCGATCCAGAAACTTACACCGTCAAGGTGGACGGAGAAAGAATCACCTGCGAGGCCGCCACAGAGCTCTCCCTCGCCAGAAGATACTTCCTCTTCTAAATCAACCCACAAGGAGTCCAAAATGATCGCCGAAAAAATTCTTGGAAACCTTCACAAAAGTTCCGAAACGCCCTCAAAGGTTGTCGTTGACATTCCCTTTGAATGGTTCGAGACAGACAGACATCGCATTTTGAAAATGGCCGATGATGGAACAGAAATAGGCATTCAGATTGATGAAAATCTTTCTGATGGCGATGTTCTTGCTGTAACAACCGATAAAATCTACGCTGTCAAAATCAAGAAATCCAAACTAGTTCGCATTTCCGTAAAAACGATGGAAGAAATGGGCCGCCTGGGTTTTGAATTGGGCAACCGCCATTTGTCCCTACAAATTGCAAACGATAGCATCACCATTCCCTTTGATCCCCCCACATTCGAATACCTCATCCGCCTCGGTTTCTACCCTCGAATTGTAGAAGATGTCTTTGCTGACTATATCGTGTGCAAGGCTCACGGAGCAACTCACAGCCACTCCCATGAGCATAGCCACGAGCATCATCACGACTCCGAAGGCCACCATCACGAGCATTAGCCATGCTTGCTACACTTCGGATGATTCAGGTTTGCGACAGCCTGTTTCCCATTGGAGCCTTCACCCTCTCCAATGGTCTTGAGACGTTGATCGCTAACAAAACCATTACTGACGGAAGCTCCCTGGAAGAATACGTTTCCAGTTTTTTGAGCCTCCTGCCCTACAACGATTTGGGCGTGATGATGTTAAGCTACGATCATGCCCACAACATGGATTTCATCAAGAAACTGGACATCTTTTCCATGGCTCTAAAAGCCCCCGAAGAAGTCCGCACCGGTTCCAAGAAACTTTGCAGCAGGTTCCTTAAAATCTACAGGGAATTCGAGGGCGCCACAGATCACAGCTACCCAGCGCTAGATACCTACCGCGACGTTGTCGCCGATGGAGATTGCATCGGAAACCACGCCATCGCCGTGGGCCTTTTCGCTAATGATATCGGCCTCGACAAGGACGAAGCGGCCAGCATCTATACCTATAGCCTTTTGAACGCCATCGTTACCAACGGGGTCAAAATGATTCCCCTGAGCCAGATGGTGGGACAAAAAATACTCAGTCTAAGCCAAAAGAAAATCCTCCTGGCGGTTCAACAAGCCGCGACGCTCCAAATGGACGACCTTGGAGTCGGAGGAGTTGGCATAGATATTGCAAGTATGAAACACGAAGAGCTTTATTCACGACTTTACATGAGTTAATTGAGTTTATGAGTTACGTAAAAATTGGCGTTGGAGGCCCCGTAGGCTCCGGAAAGACCGCTTTGATTGAAAGACTTACTCGAAAAATGAGCAAGGAATACAGCATTTGCGTGGTCACCAACGATATTTACACCAAGGAAGACGCCGAATTCTTGATCAAGAATTCCGCCTTGCCCGCCGAGCGAATCGTAGGCGTAGAAACCGGTGGATGCCCCCATACCGCCATTCGCGAAGACTGCTCCATGAACCTGGAAGCCGTGGACGAAATGGCCCACAAGTTCCCCGATGTGCAGATTATTTTCATCGAAAGCGGCGGCGATAACTTGTCCGCAACTTTCAGCCCCGACTTGGCCGACGCAAGCATTTACGTGATTGACGTGGCCCAAGGCGAAAAGATTCCCCGCAAGGGAGGCCCCGGCGTTATGCGTTCCGACTTGCTTGTAATCAACAAGACGGACTTGGCCCCACTCGTAGGCGCAAGCCTAGAAGTCATGGCCCGAGATTCCGAACGTATGCGAGAAGGCCGCAAGTTTTTATTCACGAACCTAATGAGCATGGATGGCGTAGACGAAGTCATTGCATGGATCAAGAAGGCCGTTTTATTCGAAGGTATTTAACTTTCAAAGGAGTCCAATATGGCATGTTTTATAGTTCCCGCAACAGAAGCTCTCATCACCACAGCCGTCACCCTGGTTGTGGAAAAAAAGATGTCTGAAAAGGCTCCGTTGCAAGCACCCCGCCGCTTGTCCAAGCTGCTGTGGGGCGGTTCCGCCCTGCTTGCATTCGAGCATTTCTGGCACGGCGAAATCCAGCCGTTCTATCCCTTCCTTACGGCAGCACAGACCCCCGAATCCACCCAGACGATGCTCCATGAAATGTCTACCGTAGGCGTGGGCATGGCGTGCATGGTCACCTTGGCGTGGGCGGCGTCCTTAATATTCCTAAAGACCAAGGGCAAGTCAGAAATAACACACGCAACCCAGTCCGAGGAGGCATAAAATGACCTTGTTAATTACCGCAATCGCAGCCATCGTTTCTAGCCTTCTCTGGTACAACAGCATGACCAAGCAGGGCAAGGATTCCATGAAGTATTCCACCCTCTGCTACATGTACTGGGGCGCATCCCTCATGTGGTTTGTGGACGCCATCGCAGAATACGCCGAAATGGGCGCAGAGTACTTTACTCCGGCCTTCGCCGACATGGTGAACGATGCATTCCTGGGTGTTTCTGCAGTCACTCTGGGACTTATGATTTGGCTTGCACGACTGTTCTGGTCTGCTAGATCCTTATGCAAAGTTCGCTCCGCATAAAGACCTGCTTTCGAAACGGGAATACTGAAATTGAGGACGCATTCTATACGTCCCCTTACAAAGTAATGCATCCTTTTCATGACGGAAAACATTCCGATATCATGATGATGGCCGCCTCCGCCGGACTCCTTGGAGGCGACCATTTTTCTTTGGAACTGGATTTTGGCGCAAAAAGCGATGCCTCTTTCCTTTCCCAAAGCTACGAGAAAGTTTTTAATACCGACGGTAAAATCGCTTCCAAGAATATCGCCATAAACGTAGGCGAAGAGGCTAAGGTTTGCTACATGCCCTATCCCGCCATTCCTTTTGCCGGAAGCAATTACCAGAGCCAGGCAAGGGTCCAGATCGACCCCTCCGCCACCTTTATTTACGCAGACATTTTCACCTGTGGCCGCACCGGCATGGGTGAATTTTTTTCAATGGACAAGTTCCAAAGCAAGAGCCAATTTTACGTGGGTGACAAACTGGTTTTCGCAGACCACACCCTTATAGATCCCCATAAATTTGACTACACCAAAATCGGTTTTTGGCAGAATTACACCCATAACGGAATGATGTTCGTATACAGCCCCAAAGAGGAAATCCTGGATAATTTGAAGAAGGCCATCCGGGAAAAGGGCAAGGACATGGATGGTGTAACTGGCGTTTCCCACGCAGAAAAGGGTTTAGTGGTTCGAGCACTTGCCATGCGAGGGGAAACCGTCTGGAATTTTTTTGAGTCAGTCAAGAATTTTTACATACAAAAAATGTAAAACCTTCAAAAATTGTATCTACATAAAACTTACGGGAAAATCGCACACAAGCTAATGGAATTTTTTTATTAAACAAAAAACCTAAAACCCATAGTTTCAACGGATTACACAAGAAAGTCGTGCTCTTGGCACGGCTTTTGCATTTAATGGAGCATGAGCTGTGTGGAAACAGAAATAACTAGCATGAGCGCTTCCGAGCTGGAGCATCGCTGCAAGCGGCTTCGGAACGTGCTGGAAGAAAATGACCTTTCGTCGACAGTGGGCGTCAACCACAAGGGAACCGACCCCTTGCCCCTTGTGATTCGCCCCGACGAATGGTCCATCATTGAAAAGGGTATCGCCCAGCGCGCCCGACTTTTCAACGCATTGGCCGCCGACATTTACGGCGAGCAGAAGCTTTGGAAAGAAGGTAAGTTGCCGGCGGCTTTGCTTTATGCAAACCCTGAATTTTTGCAAGTGGCCTGGAAGGTAAAACCTGCAGGCGACATCTATGTGCATCTTTCCGCTTCGGACATCGTGCGGCTGGAAGATGGTTCCTACCGCGTGATGGCGGATCATCTGCAAGTTCCCGAAGGTTTGGGACGTGCGTTGGAGAATCGCATTGGCGTAAGCCGCGCCTTCCCGGAACTATTCCGCAGCATGCGTACGGAACGTCTGGCAGGGTTCTTCAAGAAGTTGTTGGATTGCCTAGATGGATTGCAAGCTGAAATCGGAGCCGACGCTGCGCGGGGTTCGTCGCGAACGGCAAGTGGCGAAGGTCGCGTGGTGATGTTGGCCAGCGGCCCTGACAGTCCCCGCCGCGCTGAGGACGCCCTCCTCGCCCGCTACCTGGGGATTCCTCTGGTGGAAAACGATGACCTTGCGGTACGCAATTTGCAAGTGTACATGAAGACTCTCATGGGCCTCAAAAAAATCGGCACCATTTTCCGCCGCGTAGAAGACCGCATGTGCGACCCGCTGGAACTTCGCATCGACAGCGGCGAAGGCGCCGTGGGCCTTATCAGCACCGTGCGCGCAGGGAACGTAGCCATTTCCAATTTCCTGGGTTCCGGCGTATTGGAGACTCCCCTCTTCAAGTCCTACCTGCCGGAAATTTGCCGTACTTTGCTGGGTGAAGAACTTTTGATTCCCGATGTGGAAACGGTCTGGCTCGGCGACGAATCCCGCCGAGACGAGGTGATGCGGGAGCCGGAAAAATGGATTTTCAAGAAGGCCTTCCCGGAGAAGGTTGGCGCCAACGGAAACGAAGTCCGCAAGGAAGCGCCCAAGGCATACGCCGCCATGACTTCTACAGCTCAGCTGGCTCTGCTGCAAACTTTGGAAGAGAATCCGGAAGCATGGATTGCAGAGCGTTACATAGAAGTTTCTACGGTGCCCGCCTACAAGGATGGAAAGTTTGTCACCGCAAAGGCTTCCATGCGAATCTTTGCCGTAAATACCATGCAGGGAACTTCTGTAATGCCGGGTGGCCTCGGTATGTTCCAGCTGGTAGACGGAAGCCTTGCAACTTCCGCCGCAGAACCTGCCGACAAGGAAGTCGGAGAAAAGGACATCTGGGTTCTTTCCGAAAGACCTGTGCCGAACTTCTCGTTGTTGGCCCCTGCGGATCAAGTAGTCATGCCGTCGAGAGCTGGAGGCGATTTGCCTAGCCGCGCAGCAGAAAACTTGTTCCGCTTGGGTCGCGACTTGTCTGCGTCCAACATGATGGCCCGAATCGCCCGCGGTATCGCCGTGCGCCTTTCCGACGAATCCTGGATGGAAATGCCGGAACTGCCCTGGATTTTGAAGGCGGGAATTTCCGACGGTTCGTTGTCCGGAATGGCTCAGGACCCGGAAAACGCATTGCGCTACTTCATCCTGCGCAAGGACAACAAGTACGGCATGCAGTGTTCCCTCACGGAAATCCGCGACTTGGCAGTACAGCTCCGCGATAGGATTTCCGAGGACTTGTGGCTGGCCTTGAACGGATTCGGCGTGGCGGAAATGCCTGCTGGAAACGGCGCCGCAGCCCTGTTGCCTTACCTGAAGTCCGTACTTTCCGACAGTACGGCTGTGGCTGGCCTTGCTGCGGACTCCATGACCCGCGGCCACGAATGGCGATTCCTTGAAATGGGACGCCAGATCGAAAGCGCCATCCGTACGTTGCAATTGATCAAGAGCCTTTTGAGCCGCGCCCCTGCCGATGAAATCACGAACCTGCGTTTACTGCAGGCCGTGCTTGAAATCGGCGACGGTCTCATGACATACCATCGTCGCTACGGCGGACGCTTGCAGGTCACTCCGGTTCTGGACTTGCTCCTTTCTGACGAATCCAACCCGCGTAGCGTTGCTTACCAGGTTGCCCGTCTCCGCGAAGAGACGGAACATCTGCCGGGAAACAACCAGGGTGAAGCCGCCTTCTCCCCGCTGGACCTGGAACTGATGAGACTGCAGGCCGACCTGCGCCTGGCCAACATCGAAAGCCTTGTACAGGCAAACGGAAGTGAACGAGAAACATTGACCAAACTGGTAGACGAAAAGATTGCCGCCATTGAACATGTGGCAGAACTGATCAGTAGACTCTACTTAAACCACGCACCAAGAACTGGCGTTGTTCACGCCATGGCTACAGAAGTGTAAGGAGTTTAAGATGCCTATTTATCAGATTGATCACGAAACCGTTTACGACTATACACTGCCCGTATTGTATAGTAATCATTTGGCCTACATGTTACCCCGCGCGGTACCTCGCCAGAATTGGATTTCCCACAAAATTGAAGTGGAGCCCAATCCCATGGCAAGGCAGGAACGCCTGGATATTTACGGGAACAGGGCTTTGGCCTTCAGCATTGAACAGGAACACGAACATTTTAGATTCAAGACTACTGCTGTCGTGGAAGTTAAGGCTGAAGAACCTCCTGCCCAAAGCCCCGCCTGGGAAGAAGTGGCAAAACTTTTGAAGTGCCCCTCGGATAGCGACACTCTGGAAGCTTCCATGTATGCCTACTCTTCTCCGTTTGCAAATACCGACGACTCTGTTCGGAATTATGCATTGGAAAGTTTTCAGCCCGGCCGCCCTATTTTCGATAGCGCCAAGGAGCTGATGACCAGAATTTTTACGGACTGCGCTTACACACCGGGCGCAACCCGTATCGGAGCCCAGCCCCAGGAAATCTTGCGTGGACGTAAAGGCGTCTGCCAGGATTTCGCACACCTGATGATCGGATGCCTGCGTTCGCTGCACCTGCCCTGCCGTTACATCAGCGGCTACCTGCGAACCCATCCACCCAAAGGTCAGCCGAAGCTGATTGGCGCAGATGCCACTCACGCTTGGGTCGCCACCTTCATACCAGGCCATGGCTGGGTTGAGTTTGACCCCACCAATAATGTTCTCGGAGGTGACGAGCATATTATCTTGGCCTGGGGACGCGACTTCGGCGATGTAAGCCCGCTAAAAGGCGTCATTACCGGAGGCGGAAACCCGATTCTCAAGGTCGGTGTAAACGTAGACGAAAAATAGACGAGAGAAAAAAGACGAAAGACGAGAGAGAAAATATGGCGGCAAAGTCGCTCTATAATGGTGCGCCTACGGCGCGTGTTCAAATCTTTCGTCTCTCGTCTATCAGAGGCGAAGCCTCGGTCTATAACCTAAATCACAAGGAAGCAATATGAAGTTCGGTAACTATAACACAGAAGGATTCTACGACGAATTGTGTCTGCCAGACGGAACGCCCCGCCCGGCAGCAGAACCGCTCATCACCCGCATCAATGAATTGCCGGAAGGTGAGCTGCAGCGTCGTCAGAAAGTTGCAGAGTCGGCATTCTTCGACAACGGCATTACCTTCGCAGTCTATGGCAACAAGGATGGAAAGGACAAGATCATTCCTTTCGATGTCATTCCCCGTATTGTCAGCGCCGAAGACTGGAAGCACCTTGATGCAGGCCTTCGCCAGCGTACCGAAGCTTTGAACTGTTTCTTGACGGACATCTACAACGACCGCAAGATTCTCCGCGACAAGGTAGTGCCCGAAAGCCTCATCAACACCTGCACCGCTTACCGCCCACAGATGGAAGGCTTCGTGCCGCCCAAGGGAATCTGGGCACACATCACCGGTACCGACCTGGTCCGCGATACCGATGGCACCTTCTATGTGCTGGAAGACAACATGCGTTGCCCCAGCGGTGTTTCCTATGTGCTGCAGAACCGTCAGATCCTCAAGCGCACTTTCCCCCAGGTGTTCACCCATTGCAGCATCCGCCCCGTAGACGAATACTGTACCCGCCTCCGCAAGGCCCTGGAATACCTGGCCGATGGCGTCGCAGAACCCAAGGTCGTCGTGCTGACCCCAGGTGTGTACAACTCCGCCTACTACGAACATTCCTATCTGGCACAGCAGATGGGCGTGGACCTTGTGACCGGAAACGACTTGATTGTTCAGGACAAGAAAGTCTACGCCCGCACCACCCGCGGCCTGAAGCAGGTTCACGTGATCTACCGTCGTGTAGATGACGAGTTCCTGGATCCCCTGACCTTCCGTCCGGATTCTTGTCTGGGCGTGCCGGGACTGATCGACGCCTACAAGGCTGGAAACGTGGCTCTTGCCAACGCCCCTGGCTGCGGTGTCGCCGACGACAAGGCAATCTACACCTACGTTCCGCAGATCATCAAGTACTACCTTGGTGAAGAAGCCATTATTCCCAACGTTCCCACTTTCGTCTGCGAAAACCCGAAGCACATGCAGCATGTGATCGACCATATCGAGAATATGGTGGTGAAGGCTGCCAGCGAATCCGGTGGCTACGGCATGCTTGTTGGCCCCAAGTCAACCAAGGCCGAATGCGAAGCCTTCAAGGAAAAGATCAAGGCCAATCCCCGTAACTACATCGCACAGCCCATGATTTCTCTCAGTCGCGTGCCCTGCATTGTTGACGGAAACTTCGAAGGACGCCATGTGGACCTTCGCCCCTACATTGTGCAGGGCAAGGAAACCTACATCTTGCCGGGTGGCCTCACCCGCGTGGCCCTGCGCAAGGGTTCCATCGTAGTGAACAGTTCTCAGGGCGGTGGCTGTAAGGATACCTGGGTCATTGCCGAAAACGAAAAGGCTCCTGAACTTGGCCAGGCCAAGCAATGGATGGAACAACAACAGCAGCAACAACAGTAACGCGCTCCGCGCAGTTTAAACCACAAATTTTATAACGGAGTTTTTATCATGTTAAGCAGAGTTGCAGATTCCATTTACTGGTTGGGCCGTTACATTGAACGCG
>JAKSID010000032.1 GCA_024399035.1 Fibrobacter sp.
TGCAGCAGCAGTGGCGCCACGACGGCCGTGAAAATGCCAGCGATGCCGATGGCCAAGGAACTCATGGCACCTTGGGTTTCTCCGATTTCCATGGCGCGAGTGGTGCCTAGGGCATGGCTTGCTGTACCAATGGCGATACCTTGGGCCACCTTGTGCTTAATGTGGAAGAACTTGCAAACCACTGAAGCGGTGACAGCGCCGGTAATTCCTGTAATCACGATGGAAATAATGGTAATGCTGGGAATGCCGCCAATCTGTTCGGAAACTACGGAGCCCATGGGAATGGTGATGGACTTTGGAACCAAGGAAAGCATCAAGGTTTCGCTAAGGCCAACCAACTTAGAGGCTGCCACCACACAACAAATGGAGGTGAGGCTACCGACGGCGATGCCTGCCAAAATCGGGAGCCAGTGCTTTTTCAAGTTGCCCAGCTGCCTATAGAGTGGAACTGCCAGCACAACGGTTGCGGGGCCCAGCAGAATAGAAATGTAGTCGCCGCCAATTTTGTAACTGTCGTAGCTGATGCCGGTGATCATGAGGAAACCAACAATCAGGATCAAGCCAATCAGCAACGGATTCAAAATGGAGTACTTGAACTTTTTATTCAAAGCCACACCCGCTTCGAAGGCGGCCAAGGTCAGGAAAATTCCGAACAGGGGCGAGTTGATGATGGTGTTCATTTCTTCCCCCTAGTGGATTGTTTCATCTCTTCATCTTCAAGTTGTTCGATGTTCAGACGCTTTTCTTGATGGCCAATGAGAAACTGCGTGGTAAGGCCGGTGGCTGCCAAGCTGATGAGCGTCAGTACGATGCAAAGAAGGAGTAGGGTGGGCCACTGGCTAAGAATGTCGTCGCCAACGGTCATAATGGCGATGCTTGGCGGCAAGAAGAAAAGTGCCAGATGGTTCAAGAAGAAACTGGAAACACCGGAAATCTGTTCCGGTTTAAGAATTTTAGTACAAAGTAATATAAGGAGCAGAACCATGCCGAGAATGTTGCCCGGGATAGGGATGCCAACCACTCGGTTCAGAAATTCGCCTGCCAGGCAAATGGCAAAAATTACGGCAATTTGAAGAGGTATTCTCATAGCGGGGGAAAATATAGGAAAATTAGTGATTAGTACACAGTGGTTAGTAAACAGTATTTTTGCGGGAACTTTTAAATAACTAACCACTAACCACTAACCACTGTTTACTACATTGTCCTTCATGAAAATCGTTTTTATGGGTACGCCGGAATTTGCGGCTTGTTTCTTGAAGCACTTGAAAGAAAGTGACTTCGCTGATGTAGTTGGTGTTGTAACTCAGCCGGATCGCCCCGCTGGTCGTGGCCGCGTGCTGACTCCTCCGCCTGTGAAGAGCCTGGCTCTGGAATATGGCCTGCCGGTTTTGCAGCCTACTGATTTGAAGGCTCCGGAATTTGAAGAAGAACTCCGCGCCTTTGGTGCA
The DNA here is from genome assembly GCA_024399035.1 of Fibrobacter sp. Taxonomy (GTDB): domain Bacteria; phylum Fibrobacterota; class Fibrobacteria; order Fibrobacterales; family Fibrobacteraceae; genus Fibrobacter. The sequence goes on from JAKSID010000032.1 coordinate 1,449, forward strand.
GATCTTTTTGTGGTGGTGGCTTACTCCATCCTGCCCAAGAACATTCTTGGTGTTGCCAAGTTCGGTGCCGTAAACGTTCACGGCAGCATGTTGCCTAAGTACCGCGGTGCCGCTCCTGTACAGCGCGCCATTGCCGACGGCCTGCCTGCTACTGGCGTTACCGTTTTCCGCCTGGACGAAAAGATGGACCACGGTCCTATTCTTGCCCAGCGCGAAATCATTATCGACCATCAGGACACTACCGCCTCCTTGCTGGAAAAGATGGTGGCTCCCGGTTGCGAAGCTCTGGACGATGCTATCAACCAGCTCATTACCGGTACCGAAAAGGATTTGACCCAGGATCACGCCCAGGCATCTGGTGCTCCCAAGCTGAAGAAGGAAGAAGGTCTCATTGACTTCAACCTGCCGGCTCGCGTCATTCACAACCGCATTCGCGCTTTCAATCCGTGGCCCGGTGGATATGGCAAGCTGGGTGGCCGCATGGTTTACCTCCGCGTCACCGACACTCCGGAAAACGGCCCCAGCCTGACTCCGGGCGCAGTGGCCTTCAAGGACAAACGTTTCTATGTGGGTACCGGTGAAGGTCTTCTGGAAGTGATTGAAATTCAGGCAGAAGGCAAGAAGCCTATGCCGGTAGCTGACTTTATGCGTGGCATCCAGAATCACGAGGGACTTGCATTTTGCTAAACGACTCCAGACCTGTTAAAGCCAAGGATCCCATGAAGGACCGCAAGGATGCCTACCGCGTTTTGATGCTGTGGGTGAATGAAGGATCTTTCATTAAGGAAAGCGGACTTTCTCCTTTCGCCATGGAAATTGCGTTGGGTGTTTGCAGACGTCATCTGTACCTGGAATACTTCATTAAGGGCCTTGTGAAAAAAATGCCCAGTTACGAAGTGCAGATGATTATTGAAGTGGGCTTGTTCCAGATGTTCTTTATGAACGTGCCGGATTACGCCGCTGTCAGTACCAGTGTGGAACTGACGAAGGCTGCAAGACTTGGTGATGGCGCAGGTCGTTTGATTAACGGTGTGCTGGGTGCAGCAAAGAAAGCGGGCTTGCCTCAGATGCCGCCGCAGCGCGTACGCCGGGTGTCCATTGAAAACTCGGTGCCGGAATGGATTGTGCGCCGTTGGTTTGACGTGTACGGCGGTGATGCCGCCGAGGCGCTTGCTAAGAAGACCTTGGAACGCCCCACGGAATGGCTGCGCGTCAACTTGCAGAAAATTTCTGCGCCCAAGCTGGCCCAGAAGCTGGGCTTTGAAAACGCCTCTATTCTGTACGATCGTTTTATTGAAGTTCCCGCAAGTGCAAAACTGAAGGCCGTGCTTGAATCGGATTCCTTTGCCAAGGGTGAATTCAGCCTGCAGAATCCCTCCGCATACGAAGTGGTAAAACTGCTGGATATGAAGCCCGGCATGAAGGTTTGGGATGCTTGTGCTGCTCCTGGCGGCAAGTCGGCCCTCCTTGCAGAAATGGATTCCTCCTACAGTATTCTGGCTAGCGATGTTTCTGATTTCCGCATGGCCAAGATGCAGGACTTGGCAGACCGTTTGGGACTTTCCAACATCCAGACTGCATGCATCGACGTGCTCTCTCTGAAGGATGGCCGCGGAATGGAATACGTTGCCCGCGGCTTGAATCTGTCTCCTGGCGCTCAGGTGGATCGCATCTTGCTGGATGTGCCCTGCAGCAACATGGGTGTTATCGCCCGCCGACCGGAGGCGATTTATCGTTTGACCAACCAGTCCCTGAAGGAACTGGCAGAACTTCAGTACAAGTTGCTGGAGTCCGCTTCTACCGCCCTTGCAGAAAACGGAATTCTGGTCTACGCCACTTGCAGCCCCGATCCCGTAGAGACCACTCAGGTTATTTCCAAGTTCTTAAAGGCTCATCCGGACTTTGCCAAGGCGGGCGACCCGCAGCTCCCGGGTAACAGGGATTCTCGCTTCGACGGTTTCTTTGCCCAGGCCCTGACCCGAAAGAAAGCGTAATAACGTTTTTTGCAACGGATTTCGACGGAACGGTTTTCTATGAATAAGTTGAAAGTTCTATTTGTGGCGATGGCCGCTATGGTCTGCTCCGCGCTAGCCCAGACAGATTCTACTGCGCTGGCCCAGACCGACTCGGCAACAGTCGCTGCGCCAGTATCTGTCCAGACAGATTCGGCAAAGGCTCCCCAGGACTACGCCTTTGAACATTTCTACGCCTACATCGAAGGCGGCGAAATCTACCCCTGGGGCGACCTTCAAGATGCCGTAGAAAATACCATGTACGGTGGCATCGGCATTCGTTACTCCTATTGGAAGAATGCCGACGGTTTCATGTCTTTCAACTATTCTTATTTCAAGCCCGTTCCCAGCACAAAGATTGATGGCGTTCATCAGTTCTCTGGTAAGGTTGGCCTGGATTTTCGTATTAAGTACATCAAGCCGGTTGTGGTGGGCGCAGGCTTTGCCTGTAACTTTACCCGCGCCGATATGCAAGATGGCGTGGATATCAGTTTTGAAAACGACTTGGGCGGAACCTTGGCCGATAACGAAACGGAATTCGGTTGGTTCTTCCGCGTAAGATTGCCCTTGTTCAGTTACAACAAATTCAACGTGGGTTTCAACGCCCAGTGGGAAGAACTTTGGACCTTGCCCAAGCGCTCTGATATGCTGACCATGGGCCTGTACATCGAAAGGGAAATATGGTAATGAAAAAGATTATCCTTCCTTTTTTGACTGCCGCCTTGATGTCTAGCGTTTTTGTGTGCACCGCCTTTGCAGAAGTGGATGCTGAAATTGAAGGCATGGAATACGAAGTCCGCGGAGACGGCACCTTCTTGATTGGTGGCCCCACTTTTGGTTTTGACCGAATCATGGGTGCTGGCGGAACTTTCTCTGAAAGCGAATTGTGGACTCCGGCTAAGCTTCGTGACCGACTGCTTTTCAATCGTATGTCGGGTACACCTTCTTGGACGCCCATGGCTCCTGCGGTTTGGTTCAAGACCGGCAACGAACTTGGCGATTTGATTTATCAGAACTTGCTGCCCAGCGATGAACCCAATCCGGCAAATCGCACGCCTTATTTGGAAGGCGGCTTTACTACGCCTGCATTCAAGGGTTTCTGGGCTACAGCTCGCTATTTCCAGGATGACCATTTCTGCGGTAGGACCGCTGGCCCCCGCAAGCAAATGGTCGGCGAAAGTTTTGCTCACTTTGGCGAAAACATTCCGCTGTTCAGTACGCTTTACGGCGGCCTCGGCTACACCAATTCTCTTGTGAATGCGTCACTCCTTGTTGGTGATGAATACCTGTGGACTTACACCGCAACGTCACGCTGGATCCCAGTTCACTATTCTCCCCGAATCGAAGCCCGTGCCGATGTAAAGAATGTTTCTGTGACCTTGGCTTATGAAGACGGCGAATACAAGAATGTGGCCAAGAAAGAACATGGCACCCGCCAGGAAGTAAACGGCTCTGTGTACTACAAGCGCGGTGAAGCTTGCAAGAAGGGCATGCTGCAGGTGGCTGCTGGCCTTGCATTCCGCGCGGTGGATGATTCCGGCATGGTGTATACAGAACTGGAAGAAGACCGTGTTTTCTGGCCCTTTATTGAATTGCGCGCCCAGCCTATTCCTCGCTTGACTGCAGACGTGATGTTCGGTATTAACGAACGCGATTGGCTTGTGCAGGACAGCATCCAGTTTACTTCGCCCACTCCCAAGAAAATGGGCATTGTGGCTGGTGTCAAGAATATTTCTGGTACCCGTTTGAATCCGTTGGCCGATACCAAGGAATTTATGGATGACCACGAAATCAACTTGGTAGCTGACGGTCAGATGACTTTGATTCAGGGCTACGCTGTTTTCAACGACACCTTGGGTAATATGAACATCGGTGGCCGCGGTAGTTACTGGGCTGAATATGGTGCCGAAACTTTTGATGTGGAAGGCTATGTGGACGGTTCCTTGACTTATCGCTACGGAAATGTTTCCCGCATTGATTCTTGGATCAAGGGCGTGACTGGTGAAATCTGGTTTAACGCCTGGTATCAGGACATTTTCAAGTTTAATGCCATAGCTGGTTTCGAAAGACTGGATGGCCTGACAAAGAAACTGGAAGTGACTCCGGCGGAATACTTTGTTGCTTTTGGCGGTGACTGGCTGATCAACAAAACCTTTAGAATTGCCCATTCCATCAAGTATCGCAGCGATGCCCGATGGAATTTACGCAGCCCGGATCCCATGGTTGTAAAGGGGGACTGGTACTGGGACGTGACTTTTGAAGAACGTATTCCCAAGTACGGAATTGTGTTCTCTGGAACGTTGCTCCATGCCTTGGCAAACGAAGTAATCGAAGTTCCCAACTCCGGTTACGACCGCTTCCGCTTGGTCTGCACAGCTAAGAAGACATTTTAAAAACTTGCTAGATCAGTTCTAAAGCTTTCAAGCTGAAACTATTGGCCAGGGTCTCCGTGACCTTGGCTTTTTCAATCCACTGAAAGTCCGGATGATTGATAGCGGCCTTGGTGGCGGTGGTTTTCAGAATCACGTGAAGAACGTCGCAGCTGATTTTGTGTACGGTAATATTGTGCTTGATCTGGCCCACGCGCTGCTGCTCTAAAACCTGGTCAATGTTGAGTAGTTTTTCGGCTTCTACAGGGAGGCCCGCAGCCACGCTTTTCAACGTTTCAAAGTGGGGCAGGGCGAACTGGTTGCTAAAGAATTTTTGACCGCCGTGAATGGCGAGGATTTTGTGGTCCTTGGATTCTACCACGAGGACGGTGCCATGCCAATCTTTTTGAATGTGCTTTTTCGGCGGCGGGAACTGTGCTGCAGTGCCGTTGGTATATGCCTTGCATTGGCCGCGAAGGGGGCATTTCTCGCAATCCGGATTCTTGATTTTGCAGACAGTTCGGCCCAGTTCCATCAAGGCTTCGTTATGCATGTAGGCCTTGGGTGAGTCTGCGACCTGCTTTGCGAAATCCCAGTAGGTGGCTGCCGCGGTGGCGCTTTCTGTGGGCAAGAAATTCAGGGCGTGGAACCTAGAGAAAATGCGGACCAGGTTGCCGTCCAGAATGGCTTCGGGCTTATGGTAGGCCAGGCTCAAAATTGCGCCGGCGGTGTATGCGCCAATGCCTGGGAGTGCTTCCAGTTCCTTGCGGGTAGCGGGGAGGGATCCTTTCACGGTTTGCGCCGTCTTCAAAATATTACGTGCGCGGCTATAATAACCCAGCCCCTGCCAGTATTTAAACACGTCCGCTTCACTTGCGGCGGCCAGCGTCGAAATGTCCGGAAACCGTTCCATCCAGCGAACAAAGTAATCGCATACGGTACTTACCTGGGTCTGCTGCAGCATGGTTTCGCTAATCCACACGGCGTAGGGATCTCGCATGGCATTTAAATCAAGAGAGCGCCACGGCAGAGCTGCGGCGTTCTTTGAAAACCATTCACGTAGTTTCTTTAATTCGCGAGAATCCATATAATGTGCCGGGCGGGCGTTTTGCTCCCGGAACCTTAGACTTTGTAATAGTCCTTGGCCACCTTTCGGAAGTATTCGAACTGAGAATTGCTGGCGTTTTCCAGAGTGTAGCGTGAGCTACGAACCTGGCAATCCTTGCGCATCTGCTGGTAGGCTTCTGCGTTTTCCAGTTTCAACTTGCGGCAATCTTCTAGAGCCTGCAGCCATTGTTCTTCATCGATGGGCAGGATCTTTCCGTGCTTTTCGCTATCGACAATGTTGCGTGGACCACCATAATTGCTTACGACGGCAGGAGTGCCTGTAGACATGGCTTCAACCACGACATTTCCGAAGGTGTCCGTGGTGCTAGGGAACAAGAAGAAGTCGGAATCGGCATAGAGACCGGCCAGAGTTTCGCCGCCCTGTTCGCCTGCAAAGCTTACGCTTTCCTTCACGTCGCTCTTGGCAAAGTCAGCCTTGATTTCATCAAGGTACCAGCCGTAGCCAACGTACATCAATTCTACGTCGTCGTACTTTGCTGCAAACTTTTTCCATACGTTGTTCAAGAATTCCAGATTCTTTTCCTTGGAAATTCTACCGATAAAGGAGAATCGCACGGGGCGCTTTTCGCGGGTGCAGCCGAACTTTTCCCAAGTTCCCTGATCGCGCATAGAAGCCTGGAATCGGTCCAGAGGCAGGCCGCGGGGCATCAGTTTTACCTGATTCTCGGGCACCTTCAGTTCCTTGATAAGTGCGTTGGAGTAGTCGTCGCAGGGACTGATTACCGGTCGTGCCAGCCAGTAGAAAATACGCATCAGCATCAATACGAAAACGTGCATCCACTTGGCTTTTACCAAGGTTCTTGCATATTGGGGAACGTCGGTGCGGTAATGGCTCATGACCTTGATGCCTGCAATCTTACCGCAGAGAGCGATAAGCCAAGCGCCGGGGCTGGGCGTTTCAAGTTCAATGATGTCCACTGGATAACGCTTCAGCAAACGGAATGCCTGCCTTACATAGGGAATGGCAAGTTCACTGTTGGCGTAACCCAGCTGTTCCATGCTAAAAAGTCGAGGCAACAAAATGCAGTAGCCGTTTTCCACAACGCCGCAGGGGCGAGTGTTGAAGGCGCTTCCCATAAGGCCAGCCTTCATGCCGTGAGCACGCATGTAGGGAATCACGTTGCGCAGGTTGTTTGCAATGCCGTTGGTTTCGTCCAGGTTGTCGGAGTAGTAAAGAACTCTAACGTCGCTAGGATCCTTTGTCAAACGGGCTTTGCGTTCCTTGTTCAGGTAGCAGCGGAGCTTTAAAAGGCTGGGAATGCTGAGCAGTGCGGAACCGAAAACAATGGGTGGAATCCAACCGGTACGGATGTTGCCGGCGGGCTTATGCTTAAAACTGAATTTTTTGCGGAAAGTGCTGGTGACGGTGCGACCGAAAATGCCCGGACGTGTGTCCAGCTGGTCGGTGGCCTTAAGCTTTGTTGAATTTGACGCAGTCGTCATACTTTACTCCTTTGCCACCGAAAAGGTCCAGTGCACTTCCGATGGTGAGGTCAATCTTTCCGTTAGAAATTTCGTTGCAGTGAACAAGGTCTTCCAAGGACTTTGCGCCGCCTGCGTAAGTAACGGGGATGGGGCTGTTCTCTGCCAAAAAACGAATGAGGTCATCGTCCATACCCTGCTGCTTTCCTTCGACGTCTGCGGCGTGAATCAAGAATTCGTCGCAGCTTTCAGCAAGGTTTGCCAAGGTCTCCTTGGTAATTTGGATGTCGATGAGGGTTTGCCAGCGGTTGGTGGCAATATTCCAGGTGGGGTTGCCTGCAGCATCTACGCCAGTGCGCTTGCAGCTAAGGTCAAGAACCAGGTGCTCCTTGCCAACGACTTTGACAAGTGCCGCCAGGCGCTCGCGGTCCAACTTTCCTTCGGGGAAAATCCAGCTGGTTACAATCACGTGGCTCGCGCCTGCGTCAAGATATTCCTTGGCGTTTTCTGCGTTAATGCCACCGCCAATTTGCAATCCGTTGGGGTATGCGGCCAAGGCTGCTTTGGCGGCCTGTTCGTTGCCCTTGCCCAGCATAATGACGTGTCCGCCGGTAATGCCATCTTTCTTGTACAGTTCTGCAAACCAGGCGGGGGAGCGGTCCGTCTCAAAATTGGTCTTGAGGCCAGCTCCGCTATCCGAAAGGGAACTGCCTACAATCTGCTTGACTTTTCCATCATGCAAGTCGATGCATGGACGAAATTTTGTCATTACTTAACTCCAGTAAGAATCCAATCGATTTTCTTTCCGTGACTACCATCGCTGCGGCCTCTGTAATAGAAGATTTCGCCACCGGTAGCCAACTTGATGGCCTGTCTTGCCACCCAGCTGTCGATCTTGTCTAAAAAGCTTGCCTTCTGGTAAGGTTTCGCTACGTTGAACTTCAGGGCCGGAACAGTTTCGTCGTTCCAGCCAATACTCAGGTCGCCCTTGGGGAAAGCCTTTCCATTGTAGGTCTTTTCACCGTCTTCAACACTCTTGGGAAAAACGACCTTGTAGCCTTCGCCGCCGTTGTAGAGAGTGTAGCCAGCGTACTTTCCGTCTGTGGTGATGATTGTGCGCCCGGCGAAAATCGGGTTGCGGGCGTTGGTGCTCACGTTGATCACGCGGGAGGCAATGTCGGTTGCTTGCACGGTCTGCCAAGTCTGATCCATGTAGACGTAGCCCTTTACCGTCAGGGTGTCTTCGTTGTAACCGATTCTACCGGAAACTCGACCGTAGGGTACGTGAATGTACTGGCCGAACTTGTTGCTACCGATTGTCCACACACCGTCGCCAGGAACCTTGCCCGGTTCTGCGGAATCGAAGGTCAGGTCCAAGAAGAACTTTCCGTTCTTGTCGGCGGTAAAGTAAACGTGATGACCCTTGCCCGGCTTGCCTTCCATCTTGTATTCGCCCTTGATATCCAGCGTAGCCTTGGCCTTGTCTGCAACGAGGCGTTCGGGAGGATACTGACGGCCTACGGTGTAGCTCTTGCCCTTGAAATTCCAGAAGGACATTTCGCATGCTACCTTCTTGCCGGAATTGGGAACGTAGAGCGTGGAGTAACCTACGAAGGCACGGGTGCCATTGTCGAATACGAATTGGTAGTTCCAATTTTCGTTGAATTCCTTGGCAGAGTTCTGGTGGGGCATGAAGTCGTTTACCGTGGTACTGCGGACGTCTCCCTTGGGGGCGATAACGTCTGCGGCAAAACTCATGCCCACGAGAGCAAGGACTGCAAGGATTGATTTGTAGATGTTCTTAACCATCTTCTTAAACTACGAAATTTTAAAGTCTCAGATCCTTGCCCATGCCCATCTTCAATTCAATGCGACGGCGCTGGACCATTTCGTTGAACAAGTCGGTCAAGCTATCTTCCATGCTGATCATGGGCTTCCAACCGGTATCCATAACCTTGGAAGGGTCGCCAATCAGCAGGGGGATTTCGTTGCGGCGTTCATAGCCCGGGTCAAAACGGAAGTCCACGTTGACGTCTGCAATGTCCACCATCATTTCCACCACTTCGCGGATGGTGTAGGACTTGCCGCAGCAAATGTTGTACACTTCACCGGAGTCAGCCTGGTTCAAAAGCTGGATCATACCACGGGCCACGTCGCGAACGTCCACGATGTCGCGGCTTACGTCCAGGCTGCCGGAGTAGATCACAGGTTCTGTGCCGTAGTGCTTGATCTTCACCAGCTGATAGGCGATGGAGGGGATCACGAAACGGCGGCTGTGGTGCGGACCGGTAAAGTAGAAAGGACGCACAAATACGATGTGCAAACCGTGGGCGTTACGGAACTGGTTGCCCAAGAGTTCCATGCAAGCCTTGGAGGTTGCGTAGGGAGTCAGCGGGTTGGGCCTGTCCGATTCCTTGTGCAGGTAGGTCAGGTTGCGGTCGGTGCGGCCGTAGATTTCGCTGGAACTGAGAAGCATCACCTTTGCCTTGGGGCATACCTGGCGCACAGCTTCCAGAAGGTTCTGTGTACCCAGCAGGTTGATGTTCAAAGTTTCGTAAGGCTTCTTGTAGCTGATGCCCACAGAGGACTGGCTTGCCAGATGGTAGATGTGGGTGGGGCTTACGTGCTGGAGCATTTCCAGCACATCCTTGAAATTCAGCAAGTCGCCATTCAAGTAATGAACGCCTTCCACATTTTGCCAGGGCTGGGGCTGTTCATCACTGAAGCTGTAAAGGTCGTGAGACGTACCTTTAAGGCTGGAGAGAATATGGAACCCTAAAGCGCCCGTACCACCGGTAACTAGAATACTCATATAAACCTCTTACTTGATTGCTTTCCAAGATTCTGCGACAATGTTCTTGTCGATGTTGCAGACTTTTTCTACCGCGCCGATCTTCGTGGGGAGAATGTAGACGCGGGTTCCCTTTTCGGCCTTCTTGTCCACGGCCATGGCATCCCATGCACCTTCAACGTCAATGTCGTAGGTCTTGGGGAATCCCAGGTCGTCCAGAAGCTTGTTCTGGCGGGCTTCGGCTTCTGCAGCCATCTTGTTCAAGAGAACTGCGGCGCGTGCGGCTACACGCATACCGAGGGACACGGCGATGCCGTGGGTAAATGTTTCGTAGTGGGTCAGGTTTTCGATAGCGTGACCGAAAGTGTGACCGTAGTTCAGGATGGCGCGGAGGCCTGCTTCCTTTTCGTCGATGCCCACCACTTCGGCCTTGATAGCGCAGCTGCGGTAGATCAGGTGCTTAAGCACTGCCAGGTCGTGAGCCTTAATCTGTTCCACATGTTCTTCCATGTAGCGGAAGAATTCGTCGTCGTAGATCACGCCGTACTTGACGATTTCTGCAAGGCCGGCCAGGTATTCGTTTTCGGGCAAGGTGCTGAGAACATCAACGTCTACAACCACTGCATGGGGCTGGTAGAATGCGCCGATCATGTTCTTGCCTTCGGGGTGGTTTACGGCAACCTTACCGCCAACGGAACTGTCCACCATAGAAAGAAGGGTGGTGGGGAACTGGATAAAGGGAATGCCGCGCTGGTAGGTTGCGGCGCCAAAGCCTGCCATGTCGCCAACCACGCCACCGCTGAACTGCAGCAGGCAGCTCTTGCGGGTGTAACCGCGGTGCAGCATAAAGCTGTACAGCTGGTTCAGGTTGTGCAAAGTCTTGTTGCGCTCGCCGGCCTGGAACTTGAAGATGGGGCAACGGCCTGCCTGGTTCTTCAGTTCGAACAATGTGCGGTTCTGAGCCTTGGCAATGTTGGTGTCGGTGCAGACCAGAAATTCGTGGCTGGGAGAAAGCTTGAGGCATTCCAGCAGTACGCCGACATCCTGGATAATGTTCTTGCCGATAAAGATGGGGTACTTGCCGCCGCTGCTGGGCAGAACGTCCAGGGCGTGGTTTTCCCAGAAGCGCATGATGTGGAGAATCTTTTCGATGACGTGGTCTTCGGAAAATTCGTTGGAACTTTCTACACTAAAGTCTGCGTTGGCGTAGTTGGGCTCGCGGTCCTTGAGCATCTGCTTAATCTTGGCAAGGCGTTCTTCGTCGCTCAGGTTTGCGAGGAGCGGGCGAGTGTTCTTGCGGCCAATGCGTTCGGAAAGGACTTCGGGCTTTGCCCACAGGCGGATGATGGTGCCGTTTTCGCGGATCACCTTCAGGTTTGCCGGCTGGGTCAGTGCGCCACCGCCCAAGGAAACAATGTGGGGCTCGGTCTTGGCTGCGAATTCAGCAACAACCTCACGTTCCATTTCGCGGAACTTGGCCTCGCCGTCCTGTTCAAAGATTTCGCTGATAGACTTGCCTGCGCGTTCTACGATGACTGCGTCGGTGTCTACGTAGGGGCGGTTCAAGCGTTCTGCAAGGGCGCGGCCTGTGCGGGACTTGCCGCTGGCCATGAAACCTGTGAAAAAGATGTGCTTATTCATAATTAACCTTGCATTCCTTTGCGCATAATTGCGGCCAGTTCGTCGTTAGTCTTGTCCTTGGTTTCGACCGGGAACCATTTGCGGAAACTTTCAATACCTTGGTGCACCAGCATTCCTTCGCCGGTAACAATCTTGCAACCCTTGGCTTCTGCCATCTGCAAAAGCTTTGTCATTCGGGGGGTGTACACGATGTCGCACACAGCCTGCCCGGGGGTAAGGTCTGCGTCGGTCAGGGGGGAGTCGTCCACGTTGGGAGTCATGCCCACGGAGGTGGCGTTAATGATCAGCTTGATGCTTGCTGAAACCTTTGCGAATTCAGCGAAGGTCACAACCTGTACGGTAGGAGCCTTGCCTTCGAAAGCCTTGTTCAAACCGTCGGCCAGTGCCTGGCCCTTTTCCTTGGCTCGGCAGACGATGGTCAACTGGTTTTGACGTTCCACCAAAGTGTAGGCGATAGCCTTGGCTGCGCCGCCGTTACCCAAAAGTGCCACGGTGGTGTTTTCGGGCTTTACACCGAATTCCTCCAGGTTGCGGATACAACCGTAGGGGTCGGTGGTGGTGCCGCAAAGAGTGCCGCCCACAATGCCGTCTTTCCAGTAAAGGGTGTTTACGCTGTCGGTGAACTTTGAAATGTCAGAAAGTTCGTCAACCAGTTCCATGACCGGGGTCTTGTAGGGAATGGTGACGTTTGCCCCGCGGTACTTGAGAACTCGGAATCCCTTGATGGCGTCTGCCAGGTTCTCGGGCTCCGGAGCGTGGGGGTGATACACCGCATTGATGCCCAAGGCCTCGAACAGGGCGTTGTGCATCAGGGGTGATTTACTATGTCCAATAGGATTACCGAAAATACAGAGAGACTCGGTTTTCCCGTTAATATTCAACTGGCTCAAAAAAACCTCTTTTTTTACATTATAAAGATATAATAAAAACGGTGGGTGTGATACGAAAAATGCGCCGAAAGGCCTATCTTGCCGTGTTATGGCATTTTTACTAAATTTGGGCCCCTATGAATCCTAATGGCGCTATTATTGTTCAGAGTAACATGGAAATTATGGTGGAAGTGGATGCTCCCACCTACGAAGCCGCTCGCGACGCGATTGCACCCTTCACCGAACTGGTGAAAAGCCCCGAGCACCTTCACACTTACAAGATCAGTCCCTTGAGCCTTTGGAATGCCGCAGCAACTGGCCTGCGCGCCAAGGAAGTTTTGGAACGTCTGGACGCCCAGAGCCGTTATCCTATTCCTCAGACTGTCATTACCGAAGTCGAAGACTATATGAACCGTTACGGCCTTCTCCGCATGAGAAAGGACGACAACGGCAACCTGATTGTGGAATCCGATGACAAGTACATGTTCACCGAAATCTGCAAGCTTAAGGAAGTGGAACCTTACGTCAAGGAATTCATTGACGACACCCACGCTATCGTGGATCCGGAACGCCGCGGTCACCTGAAGATGGCCCTGACCAACGCTGGTTTCCCGGTGGAAGACTTGGCCGGTTATATCGTGGGCGATCCTCTGCCCATTCACTTGCGCGAAACTATGCTCAGCGGCAAGGAATTCAAGCTCCGCGACTACCAGAAGGAAGCAGCCCAGGTGTTCTACGCCAGCGGTTCCGAAAAGGGCGGCTCCGGCGTGATTGTGCTGCCTTGCGGTTCTGGTAAGACTGTGATCGGCATTGCCACCATGGCTTTGATTCAGACCAAGACTTTGATCCTCACTCCCAATATTTCTGCCTCCCGCCAGTGGATTCGCGAAATTTGCGACAAGACGGACCTCACTCCCGACATGGTGAAGGAATACTCCGGCGAAGTGAAGGAAATCGGCCCGGTCACTGTGGCAACCTACCAGATTCTGACCCAGCGTAAGCGCGTCAAGAAGAGTGAGAATCCTAACGATACTTTGTCTGAAATTGACCTGGAAGAAGGCTCCGAAGAAGAAGTCAAGAAGGAACTGGCCAACTTCCCGCTGTTCAGCCAGCAGAAGTGGGGCCTGATGATTTACGACGAAGTCCACTTGCTGCCCGCGCCCGTATTCCGCCTGAGTACCGAAATGCAGGCTACCCGCCGTCTGGGCCTTACGGCTACCTTGGTCCGCGAAGACCATAAGGAAACCGAAGTGTTCAGCTTGATCGGCCCCAAGAAGTACGACATTCCCTGGCGTATTCTTGAAGCCCAGGGCTGGATCGCTACCGCCGACTGTAACGAAATCCGCATTCCCATGGAATCGGAACTGAAGATGAAGTACGCCCTGGCTCCTGTCCGCGACAAGATTACCCTGGCCAGCACCAATCCCGAAAAGACCGACATTGTCCAGCGTTTGCTCAAGTACTACGACAAGCCGGATGACCGAGTGCTGATCATTGGCCAGTACATTGAACAGCTGGAAAACCTTTCCAAGGTTTTGGACATTCCGCTGATTACCGGTAAGACTCCCAACAAGGAACGTGACAAACTTTATGCCGCCTTCCGCAGTGGCGAACTGAAGAATCTCATGGTTTCCAAGGTGGGTAACTTTGCTATTGACCTGCCCGATGCCAACGTGCTGATCCAGATTTCCGGTACCTTCGGAAGCCGTCAGGAAGAAGCCCAGCGTTTGGGTCGTGTGCTTCGCCCCAAGAGCGACGGCGGTGCGGCTCACTTCTACAGCATCGTGACCCAGGATTCCAAGGAACAGGAATTCGCCATGAACCGTCAGCTGTTCTTGACCGAACAGGGCTACGCCTACAAGATCATCAAGCGTGGTGACTGGGACATTCTGGCTCGCACCCCTGAGGAACTGGCTGCCAGGTCTTAGTACGAAAATCCAATTGAAAAAGAAAAATGCTCGCCTTTAAAAGACGAGCATTTTTCATCGAGCCACCCAGCAGACTTGAACTGCCGACCTGCTGATTACGAATCAGCTGCTCTACCAGCTGAGCTAGAGTGGCATAGTGGGTGCAAAAGTAGAAATGAGGGGGTGTTTTGTCAAGACTGGCTGACAGCGCCCCTTTTTTTTGCTATGATTGGGTCACAAAATTTTAATATGGACGTTTAACATGGCTAACGAAACCAATAACAACAATTCTGAAATTAAGGCATTTTTTATTGCTCACGGCTCTAAGGTTGCAGCTGCCCTGGTGATTGTCATCGCTATCGTGGTCGGCGTGGTCCAGTACAAGGACTACCAGAAGGCTGCCGCTGCAGAACAGGCTGAATTGATCGGCAAGGGTATGACCTACCTCTATGCCAACGACAAGGAAAAGGCTGTTGCTGAATTTGAATCTCAGATTAACTCCGGCAAGCTGACTGGCCTGGGTTTGGCTAAGGCTGCTCTCTACGCTGGCAACATCAAGTACGAAGCTGGCGACTTTGACGGCGCTGCTGCTCTTTTCCAGAAGTCTCTCGATAACGCTGGCTCTGTTGCTTTGGTTCGCTCCGCTGCAATGCACGGTCTTGCCGCTGTAAAGATTGAAAAGGGCGACTACTCCGCTGCTGCTGGTCTGCTTGAAAAGTTCGTTGGCGAATTTGCAAAGCGCACTGGCGACAAGGAAGACCGCTACCAGAAGGATGAACCGGTGGACGAAGTTCCGTCTGTTGCTGACGCAATGTGGAAGCTCACTCTGGTTTACAAGCAGCTCGGCGCCGGCGACAAGGCTAAGAAGACCGCTGAACGTATCCTGGTGGTCTACGGCGACAATATGCAGATCGCTGACAAGGCTAAGAAGTTCTTGGCTGAATAATAACCGCACCGATTGTTCGTCAGTAGAGAACCTCCGGTCATCGGTGCTATGCTCGGGAACACAGTGCGTACTTGAAAGAAAACGTTGATAGTGCGTGCTTGATGGATGAATCAGGACAAGTTAGGAATTAAAAGACTCCGCTAAAAGCGGAGTTTTTTTTGTTTTGGAATTTTTGAAAAATGAAGTCAATTGCGACGAGGTTCTGTCGCTGCTTTTACCTTCGGGGATTGACTGCGGCGGAGGTGAGGGCGTACTTGCCGGTGGCGGTGATGCACTCGGCGCGCAGGTAGGCGTAGTCTTCGAAGTCTACGGTAATGTCTGTGGCGGGGCGGGCGGCCACCTGGCTAGCCAGGTGTAGCTCTTCCCGTGGGGCGAGCTTGCCGTTTAACAAACGGCGCCGCCCGTAAATCTTAAAGAACCTGAAGCCGCCTCCGAAGTCTTCCGTACTGCGGGCATGAAACGCCACCGCCCCTTCGGGGCGGCCTTCCACAGAGTCCGCTACACGTTCCCACCACAGGGCAGGACCGTCTGTGATAAAGCAGTTGTCGCCGGCGAAGGCCTGGCGCAAAGTTTCTGCGTTCAAGGTGGCCGCGGCATCTTTAGCTGCTGTTGCGTTTGCTTCGGCTTCGTTAGCGCAGGTCGCGTCCGGCAGTTTCACCGCAGTTCGCACGTTTCCGAAAACGTGATGGCGGCTGTGCTTCAAGGTAAACAGGGGCAGGCTTACTGCGGTGGTGTCGTTCAAGTCGCCGTGGGCGTCGTTACCGCCAATGGGCAGCACAAAATTTCCCTTGCCCAATTCCTGGATCCACCATTCCCGGCCAAGCTTGAAACCTTCGTCTCGTAGGCCGTTCCAGAACTGTATCCCTCGGATAGGATGGCTTGTGGCAGAATGCAGGTCCTTGCTTTCCCAGTAGCCGCGTCGGAAGATGAACTTTTCCAGTAGACCCATTTGCTGATGTGGGTGGGCGGCAAAGCAATGGGCGTCCGTCATCTGGAGAATTTTTTCGATTTTCAAAGTAGGCTTGTTGTCCAGCCAGTTTCTTCCGCAGTCGCCTAGGCCGGGCAAGTAACCATCGGGCCCCATGACGGTAACGTGGACATTCTCGCCCTTGGAATTGCCGGCGGAAACTTCTTCGCCAACAACAAGCAACGGCATTGAATTCGCATCGTTTTTGGAACCGTTTTCAGCATCGTCTTTGCATGCTTTGTTCAGTTCCGCAACTTCCGCCCGGAGTGCGTCAAAGCGAGGCAGGGGAGAACTGGCTTCCTTGGTGTAGTCCTCGGTAAGGAATGCAAAGTCGTAGGCGTGGTCGGTGCAGCTGACGAAGTCAAGACCCACGGCCTTGGCGGCCTGCTGGAATACCGCAGGGGTCGCTCCATGCTCAACGTGGTCCGCGGAATAATGCGTATGGCAATGCATCTCGCCATAGGCAAATCCGGGCGCCTCGGGCGGCATCTCCCGCAGTACATGAACCTTAAGCGGTTGCGGGTCCAGCCCCGGGAAATTCCAGCGGGTAAAGGTGCGGGTCTTGCGCTTTCCCTTGATTTCGCGGGAGGCAGAAATCTTGCAATGAATCTTGTAATGGCCTGGCTCCAAGTCCCCGATTTCTACAGGATAGAAGGCGAACTGCTCTTTGGCTTCGATTGCCAGCGGCACGGTTTTTGCGACGGGATTGTCTTTAATTCCCGCGACCGGATTACCATTAATTCCCGCGACGGGATTACCATCGCCCTCAACCTCAATTTCGATACTTTCAATAGTCGTCGGAAAACGATGGGCGTCGCGCACCACGATCCACAGCATAGGCTTTACGCCGGGCACGAATTGAAAGGGCGCGTCTACAAGGATTTCGGGCCAGGGCTTGTACAGCAGTGACCAGGGCAGTTTAAACTTGAAGTGGGTTTCTGCGTAGTGCAGCGGTTCTCCCGGCAAGAGGCTCATTATTCCCCCGGGGTAACTTTTTCGCTGTCGTTGTTCGGTGCGGTATTTTCAGCCTTCTCTTCGCTTTCCGGCACGATTTTTTCACCGACGTCTGCGGGCTTTTCGTCAGAGGTCTTTCCTGCTTCGGGCATGGTTTTTGCACCATCGCCACCGGCTTTCTCTCCATCACCATCAGACGTTTCGACCGCCTCGCTCTTGTCCTTGCGAATCCCGCGTTTCTTCGTTGCAGTAGTGTCTTCCAACGCCTTGGGCTTGTTCCATACGCCGTAGCTTACGCGGAACTGCATCTGCAATCCGCCGATGTTCCACTTGGCCTTTTCTTCGGGGCCGCCATCTACGATGTCAGAGAACTTCTTGTTGGATTCTACAGAAATGGTGCTGTAACCTACGTCGCCGTAAATGTTAAAGCCTTTCCAGCTTGCCACCAGGTAGCCAAAGCTAATGCCAAAGCCTGCGCCCGTAATGGGTGTCTTTGCCTCCAGCATGCCCCAGGTGGTGTAAATCTCTGTGCCGGGCAGAACCCAGTACCAGCGGGCAGAAACGCTGAACAGGTTGGCGTTTGAAAGCGACATAAAGTTCTTGGGAATTGCCAAACGGTATTCCAGGAACAAGGGAACGCCTTGAATGGTGTAGCTGTAATTGTGGGCGCGGTTCTTGCGGTCAGTCAAAATCACGGATTCGTGGTCGTAGATAAAGCCTACGCCTGCGCTAAGAAAGTGGTCCTGTGCCAGCTGAAACTGCAGGCCTGCAGAAATCGGAAAGCAGAAATTCACCTTCTGGAAATCCTGCTTGGCTACGTTCAGGGATTCGCTTTCGGTAACAGCGTTTTCTCTAAAGCTATAGTAGATGGTGTCCACCGCATTCTGGAAATACTGGCGGTGCTCAAAGTCAAGAAAAGAAACAGAAGGCTGAACAAAAATGGACAACCTGGAGTTTTCGTGTTCCGCGGTGGTTTCTTCGGCAGCGTGGATACTGAGTGCTGCACTCATAACCATTGCTACACAGATAAGAACTTTGCGAAACGACAGCATAGCGATACCGCGAGATTAGTTCTGCAGTTCCTTTTCTTCTTTCTGGATTCTCTTCTTTTCGGAATCCTTCTTCAAACGCTTCTCGTAGGCCTTTTCAGACTTCTCGATGTTCTTTTCAACCTTTTCGATCTGCTTCAGAATGTCCTTGTCTTCGGGCTTGGCTTCGGCCTTTGCGATGTTCAAGTAGTTTCTGGCGGATTCGAACTGGTCCAGGTCATTGTAGGCCTGTGCAATAGAGAACAGGGATTCGGTACGGCGCTTGGAGTACTTGTAGGTCTCCAGGAATTCCTTGAAGTAGATAACAGCTGCCTGGGGCTTGTCCATACGCAGGTAAAGTCTTGCAGTCTGGTATTCCTTTTCAGCCATACGTTCCACCAAAAGACCGCGGTAGTAGTTGATAGAGTCGCGGAGGGGGGAATCCGGATAGTTGGAAAGGTAACGTTCAAAGTCCTTCATAGCGATGGTGGTGTTGGCTTCGTCGCGAGCCACTTCGTATTCCATGTTGAAGGAGGAAATTGCCTTGCGGAATTCTGCAGTTTCAATAAAGGGGGAGCCGGGGAAGTTGATCACGAAGCTGCCGTATTCGCCGCGGGCTTCGATCCAGTCTTCCTGCTTGAAATAGCTTTCTGCCAAAAGGAACTGGGTCTGTTCGAGGTAACCGGTGCCTGCGCAGGTGGAAATGACTTCTTCCAGCTTTTCTACGGCGCGGCCGTACTTTTCGTTCTTGTACAGTTCTTCGGCGGCTTCGTAACGGACCTTGCACCATTCCGTGAACTTCATCTTTTCCTTAGGCTGAGAAGCGCAACCGGAGAGGATTGCGGCAGCAGAGAAAAAAGCTAGCAACAGGGGTATCTTTTTGGTCAAGTTCATTTTTTTTCTTTTGTTAATTCTTACTTTTACACTTGTAAAGTAGAAAAAATTGTCCAAATAGAAAAATGATTTTAGTCCGCTACGTATTGAAAGAGCTTATTGCACCGTTCCTGGCTGCTCTTTTTGGCATTACGTTTCTGTTTGTAGTGGATTTTCTCGTTAAAATTCTTGATAATGTGTTGTCCAAGGGCTTGCCCACATCTACGGTCCTCGAAATCTTTGTTTTGAACCTGGCGTGGATGCTTTCCTTGTCTATTCCCATGGCGGTTCTGGTGGCAAGCCTTATGGCGTTTGGCCGCTTGTCCGGCGACCAGGAAATCACCGCTTGCAAGGCTGCCGGCGTTTCGCCCCTTTCCTTGATGCGTCCGGTACTGATTGTGTCCATGTTGATTTCCGTTCTTATGGTGGTGTTCAACAACTGGGTGCTTCCGGAGGCAAACCACAGGTCTGTGGAATTGATGAGTGCGGTCTCCCGCAAAAAGCCTCACGCTTTTATTGATGCTGGGCGCCTGATTACGCAGTTCCCCGACGTGCAATTGTGGGTGAGCCGTATCGACCCCAGTTCTGGAACGCTTTACGGCATCCAGATTTTCGAGATGGAAAAGAAGGGCTCGCCCCGCATTGTGTACGCGGACAGCGCCTCCATGGAGTATGCGGATAACGGAGCCACCTTGATGCTCCGCCTTCGTAGTGGTGAAAACCACATGATCGACGCAGACAATCCCGAGAACTATTTCCGTATCCGATTCTTCTCCCAGGATCTGGCCATGAAGAACGTGGACGACCGCCTGGAACGCCGAAGCCGCAGCTACCGCAGCGACCGCGAAATGCCTATCGAAATGATGCAAGAAGTGGTGGACGACGCCGGCAAGAAATATGAGGAGTACAAGGTCTCCGCCCTTGAAAAAAGACTGAACACCTTGGTTGCCGAAAGAGAGAATGTGGCAGGCGATACCATCGTTCCCAAGTTCACGGACGACGAGGTTCAGCAGATAGATTCTATCCAGCGTCGCCGGTCTTTGCAGAAAATGCGCATCCAGGAAATTTCCGCTCTCCGCACCACGGAACGTTTCTACGGTCGCATGGAGGCTGAGAAAAAACGTGCGGCCCAGTACACTGTTGAAATCCAGAAGAAATTCAGTACGGCCTTTGCCTGCTTTATCTTTATTTTGATTGGCGCGCCCCTTGGTATTATGGCCCGAAAGGGCGGTATCGGTACGGGTATCCTCTATAGCCTAGCCTTCTTTGTGATTTACTGGATCTGCCTGATCGGTGGTGAGAACTTGGCCGACCGTCTGCTGGTAAGCCCTTATCTTGCCATGTGGGCGTCCAATATCATTATCGGTGTCTTCGGTATATTCATTACCATCGCCATGGTCCGAGACAAGTTCTCCGGCGACTCCAAGTTCTTTAGGGCGGTACGTGCCGTCAAGGGAATCTTTGTCCGAGTGTTCAAGCGTGTTACCAGGAGGTTCGGATGAAGTTTACCAGATACTTGATCCGGAACTTCCTTAAGATGTTCCTCATTGTGCTGCTGGGCGCGATCTTTATGTTCGTGGTCATTGACTTTGTTGGTAATATCAAGGTCTGGCTTGCCCGTGATGTAAAGGATGCGGTGGATTACTACATCTGCTACTTGCCTTACATGATTTACCTGATTACGCCGGTGGCCCTGTTTATCGGTGTTCTCGCCTCGGTGGGTAACATGGCTAGGCACTTGGAAATGTCTGCCATGCAGAGTTCCGGCCAGAGCCCTCTCAAGACTTTGCTCCCCATTTTCTTCTTTGGTGTTTTTGTTTCTGTTGCCTCCTACGAGATGAGCGAATTGTGGTTGCCCGACGCAAACCACAAGCGCCTTGAAATCATGGAGACGAACGCCCAAAAGAAAAAGAATCCCCGCGTCAAGGAAAAGCAGGACTTTACCTTTATCGATAGCGAAAAGGCCAGCTGGTTCTTTAGGTACTATTCGGGCAAGAGCCGTATTGGCCGTGATGTGGTGCTGCTCCTGCGCGATCAGGGCCGCCTTACAGAACGTTACGATGCAAAGATGGTCCGCTGGGTTCCTGATGCCGACAGCTCCGGAAATGGCTGCTGGCGATTCGAGCGCGGTTACCGTCGCACATTCCTTAGGGATGGTTCCGTGAAGGTCCATCATTACAGTTACGAAAAGGCCTGCGACAAGGTGGCGACCCACCCTGACGACTTGATTAATGAACGCCAGGTTTCCGACGAAATGGACTCCAAGATGGTACAAAAGCGCATCGAGGTGCTAAAGCGCTCCGGCGAAGATACCCGCGTTATGGAGACCGCCCTGCACTTTAAACGGTCTGCCCACTGGATGAATTTGATCGTATTGCTGATTGGCGCGGCCCTTTGCCACCGATATAAGCGTTCTGGGGGCCTTTCTCAGAAGTTCGGTGTTGGCCTGTTGATTGTTTTTAGCTATTATATTCTTGAACGAATCGGATTGAAAATGGGTGAGAACGGAGCGCTGACTCCATTTTGGGCCGCTTGGATTAGCCACTTTGTGTATGGTGGAGTTGCGACCGTGATGTTGTATCGTTCTTTCCGCCTATAAACTGATCAATGGGATTGTATGACAGTTTCTGAAGTTTTATTTGTGGTGGCAGGCCTTTTCCTTGGCCTTGCATTCAAGGGCGGAATGCTCCTGTTCCTTATACCCTTTGCCGTGGTGGCCTTTGTGCTGGCTTTCTTGAATCGCCCCCGCTTGGCTGGCCCCAACAGCGCTCGTTCTACCTCTACCTTGCCGGTGATTTCCATTGCCAAGGGCCGCAATACGAATGCCAATCCTGTGGTCGCCCCGGATCTCCGTTCCGAGTTCCGCAACGAAAACGGTATGGTGAACGAACCTGAATCCGCTCTCAAGGTAAGCCAGGTCTGGGCCCGCGCCAATACAGATATTAACAATGGCATGCAGGGTATGATGCGTGCCATGAAACTGGTAGTTCCCCATGTGAATTCCGTGGTGGTGTTCTCCCAGCTGGATGCCAAGGAATGGGGTGTCCGTAATTTTGTGAACGATAAGGAAATGTCCGTGAATCCCTGCATTCGCATTTCCGAGAACTCCGGCCTTGTAAGCCAGCTTTTCCGCTCCAATGTGAATCGTCTCTTGGAAGGTGACCTGACCAGCAACAAGAGCCTTATGTACTATGCGGATTCCACGCCCATCAAGTCTGTGGTGGCTGTGCCTATCCTGAATTACAACGGTGTCCGCGTTGGCGCCTTGGTCATGGATTCTGTCTATCCCAACGCCTTTAATGACCAGACTGCTCTGGCTCTCCAGTACATTGCCGCAAGTATTAGTATGCTGGATTGGAAGGGCTTCTACTCTGCCCAGAACCACATTGCCTTGCAGCAGTACAGTGGCCTGTACAACTACCAGCGCAGGTTCTTCCAGACTATGACTGTGAAGGACATTTACAAGCAGATTATCAGCTACGTAAAGGACAACGTGGGTTACGACCGCCTTACGATTCTCGCCATGAACAAGGTGAAAGAAGGCACTGGCCGCGTGGTGTACTGCGAAGGTATCGATGCAGACCAGTTTGCCGAAAAGCGCTTTACCTTGAGCGACAAGGGCATCTTTGTTCTGGCCTTGCTGCGTAACCGCCCTGTGGAACGTAGCTTCTCCCAGAATTTCAACGAGTATGTGCCTCGTTTGAATGACCACGAAAAGCGTAACTTGAATTTGCGCCAACTGTTCGTAATGCCTATTGCTACCGAACCGGATTCCGCTCAGGCTGAAATTGCAATCTGCTTGGAAAACGGTGGCGAAATGCCGTATAGCGATCACGAAAAGGAATTGCTCAAGGCATTTGCAGGCGTGGCAGGCTTTGCCTACGATCGTGCCCGTAAGTTTGAACTCGGCCGCGACATGGCTATGCGCGACGGTCTCACTGGCCTTATCAACCATCGTACACTGCATGAAACCCTCCGTTCCGAAAAGGTTCGTGCCGACCGCAAGAAGTACAACATTGGCGTGCTCATGATGGACATCGACCACTTCAAGAGCGTCAACGATACCTATGGCCATCCTATTGGCGACGTGGTTATCAAGGGCATTGCCGACGCTATCAGCAACGAAATCCGTAAGGAAATCGACGTGGTGGCCCGTTACGGTGGCGAAGAATTTGTGGTTGGCCTTATTGAGACAACTGCAGAAGGCATGCAAGAAACCGCAGAGCGTATCCGCAAGGCCGTGCAGAAGCTTGTGTTCGATGTAAAGCAGACCGAGCCCCTTCGCGTTACTGTAAGTATCGGTGCGTTCCTGGTGACTCCGGAATTCCACGATATGAAGAAGGCGGTAAGCAACGCCGACCAGGCTTTGTACCGCGCTAAGGAAGGTGGCCGTAACCAGGTGATTCGCTTTGAAGAGGAATCTTCTGAACCTGTGGCTCCCGAAGCTTAAAACTTTCAAAAACTTGGAGCCCGGGCGTTTTGTCCTGGGCTCTTTTTATAGGTACTTATGTTTACTGCTGTTGATTGGTTTGTCCTTGCTGCTTATCTGCTGGTGTCCCTGTTTATTGGACTGTGGGTTTCTCGCGGTAACAAGAACCTGAAGGAATACATGCTGGGCGGTGGCTCCATGCCTTGGATTGCCGTGGGCATTAGCCTCATTGCTACTTCTGTCAGCGCTACCACATTCCTGGGTGCGCCTGCGGATGTGTACGGCGACAACATGACTTTCCTCATGTTCCAGATTGGTGCCTTCATCAGTATTTTCGTGGTGGGCAAAGTCTTTATTCCCCGCTTCCAGAATTCCGGAATTAGCAGTGCCTACGAACTGTTCGAGGTCCGCTATTCCAAAGGCGTACGTCGCCTAGCTGCTATTTTCTACTGTATGCACTTGTTGCTCCGTACGGGCATCTTGCTGTACGCACCTTCGCTTGTGTTGGCGCAGATTCTGCATATCGACCTGAAGGTGGCGATTATCGTGTCTGCGGCGGTGGCCATTTTCTACACCTGGTTTGGCGGCATCAAGGCGGTGATCTGGACCGACGTGATGCAGTTCATTGTCTTCTTTGGCGGTGGTGCCCTGGTGCTTCTCATCATTTCCAATTCCGTAGGTGGCCTTGGTGAAATGGCCCGCATGGCAGGGGAGGCCGGCAAGACCAAATGGTTTGACGGAAGCCTTGATATTTCCAACGCCCGTACGTTAATCTCTGCAGGCTTTGCCTACGCCATTCTGGAAATCGCCATCCGCGGTTGCGACCAGCAATTTGTGCAACGCTATCTCAGCTGCAAGGATGTGAAGGCTGCCAACCGTTCCAGCGTTCTCTCCATGGTGCTGGGCGTTGTGGTTTCCATTCTCTTCTACTGGGTGGGTGCTGCTCTTTATGTTTACTACCAGATGGCAAAGGCCGCGCCCCTTCCCGAAGGCCTCGGCCAGAACGATGTGTTCCCTTATTTCATTGTCAATGGATTGCCCCAAGGTGTAACCGGCCTTATTGTTGCGGCCATCTGTGCAGCAGCCATGAGTTCTCTTTCTGGCGCTATCAACTCCCTTAGCAACACTTCCGAAAGGGACTTCTTCGGCTGGAAAGAAAATGAAGGCATGGGTGGCCTTAAGCGTGCAAAACTGTGGACGGTTCTGTGGGGCGTTCTTGGGGTGTTCGGTGCCCTGTTTGCCGCCACCCAGCAGGGAAGCCTTTTGAAGAACGCCGTATTCTTTACAGGTTTATTTACTGGCCCGCTTCTGGGCATGTTCCTGCTGGCCTTCTTCGCCAATAAGCTGTTCGGTGGCGACGACAGCCCCAAGAAACTTCGTGGCTGGTGCGTGATCGTAGCGGTACTCTGCGGCATGGGTAGCCTTATCCTTGTTCAGGGGATTCCCGCCTTCGGCGTGCCCGCGGTGCTTGGCGGAATTTTCAGCTGGCCCTGGATGCCCTTGATCAGTATGACCACAACCATTCTTGTGGCTTGCGGATTGAATGCGGTCGCCAACCTGACAAAAAAGTAATTCTTGAACGATGTAACAATTTTTTTGCCGGGCCTTGTGTGCTCGGCAATTTCTTTTATGCGTATATTATCCTTGAAAAAGATAAGGAGGTTTGTATGTCTAATAAAGCGTCTTTAGTAGCGATTGCCGGTCTGTCTGCCGTGTGCTTGGGCCTACTGTGGAACCAACATAAAAATAATGAAGCTATGCTAGCTCCTGCTCCCACCGTGGAACAGAAAATCGAGGACGGTTTCGATATGGGCGTGGTTTCCGTAGTCAGTGATGAAAATCAAAAATTTGTAGCCGATCAGTACGTCACGAACTTTTATCTCTATGCAGAAAATAAAAATAAGGACAAGGCGTTTAAACAGTTGGAGGTTGATCGTTCCAAAGTTCTTGCCCTTTTCGAAAAAATGGGGATAGATCTCAAAAGTGTGGAGCAGAACACTTTGAATGTTTATGAGGACTGGGATTATGTAGGAAAAAAAAGAATTTTGAACGGCTACACCGCCAGACAAGGGTTCCAGGTTTATTTGCCTAATAAAGATCGTGCAGATTCCCTGGAATTGAAGCTTACAGATTTTTCCTTCGTACAGCGTGTGGTGTCTAAGGGACGCTTGAAAGATGCGGATTCTCTAGAAGTACTGACGATTAAGAAGGCTTGCCAGAAGGCTACTCAGATGGCTAAGGAATATGCCGGTAGCGTTGGCGCGCAGGTGGGGCGTGTTTATTCCGTCAAGGGTGATTCCTATGTAAATCCTTATACCTCTTCTGATTCTGTGGTATTGTTTGCGAATGTGTCCGCAGAACTTCGTCTTGCCGGGGTGAAGGATGGCGGAAAATCCTTTGTGGAGGTTTCTCAATCCGAAGTCAAGAAATTTGCTGCGGATAAATTCCGGGTTAGCGCAAGAATTGAGTTGATGGGTCCGAATAAGGAACCTCTTTACAAGGGTGTTGCCGAGAGGATGGATTCTGTCCTTGCGATGGCGAAAAATCTTGGTGTTGCTCAGTCTGAATTGGACGTTCAGGGACTGAGTATTAGTAGGCGGACTTCTCGGGAAATACAGCAGGATGTGAACAAGTTGAATGTTTTTGTGGCGTCTCAACGTGTGGATGTGAATTTTACATCCAAGAAGGCTGCGGCAGCCTTTATGGCAGGCGTTTCTCCCATGAAAGATGTGATAATTTCTGATGTGAATTCCGTGTTGAGAAATGAAGACTCCCTGAGAGTGCAAGTGGTGAATTCTGCAGGGAAAAAAGCCATGGCTCGGGCGAAAGCTCTTGCGGAAGGTTTTGACGGTAAACTTGGCCGCGTAATTTCTGTGGGCAATGATGCTCACAACGTTGGTGTGCGTCCTTTGCTGGCTAAGCAGATGCGGGCTAATGGCGTTTCCCGCGCAATGATGGCGGAGGATGGACTTGCCGGACTTTTGGGCGGCGCCGACGAAATGAATATTGCTGACTCCGTAGAAATTTCCGCCTTCCTTAAGGTTGTTGCCGAAATGGAATAGAGATGGTGTATGAGGATGGACAACGAAATGTTGGCTTCCTTGGTTCAAGTGATAATAGCGTAGGTGATTCCGTGGAAATTTCGTCCTATATTGAGGTTCTTGGTAGATTGAAGTTCTAGAATCGCAAATAAACCAAGGAAAGTCAAAAAAAAATGAAAAAATGGCCCATATCCCTTTACAAGCTGAAATTATTTAGCTATATATGGGCTACCCCGCGGGAATAGCTCAGTTGGTAGAGCACGACCTTGCCAAGGTCGGGGTCGAGGGTCCGAGTCCCTTTTCCCGCTCTAAAACAAAAGAAGACGCTGCAAAGCGTCTTTTTTTTGTTTTATATGCTGTGACAATGGGGATTGGGAACCGAAGACCCCTCGGGGTCGGGGTGCGCCTACTTCGGCTTTGTGGGCGTAGCCCGTGAAAGCTGAAGTAGAACTCGGATCGCCGTAGGCGATACGAGCCCTTTGGGTGAGCAATCAGCCGCGTAGCGGGGACTGATTGCGAATAGTCCCTTTTCCCGCACCCCTTTTTCATTGCGAATAGTCCCTTTTCCCGCACCCCTTTTTCATTAAAAAAATCCCATATATAGTGGTGGACTTGTCAAGGCATTGTCCCCAAAAAAGTCCTTTTTTTCGAAGTGTTTTCGTAACTTCTTATGTGACAAAGAATTAAGAAAATACGTGTTCTTCTGTGCACTAACCCTTTTGTTTTGAAACTTTTTCAAAACTTACAGAAATGTGACAACTTTTTTGAAAAAAATCACATTTTTTTTGATCAACCTATACAAAAGTCAATATCTTTTATTATCTTGTATCGCATATCTTGTGGTTGGGGACAACAAGAGGGCACAAGATATAGTGGAAATGTAGAAATTGAACAAATTTCGCCAGTTTCGATAAAAGGCTCTGTTTTTGTCGCCTGGCGAACCAAAAAACTCAGGATTGGTGATGATCTTTACTGTGAAGAAGCGTGACGGCAGAGAGATGCCGTTCAACATCGAAAAGATTGCAGATGCTATTGTCAAGGCTTTCCGTGCCTCTAAGGAACTCGACGAACAAATCAAGGCTTCTCAGAGCCAGCTTGATCTCCTCGGTGGCGAAGATGTTCTTAGCAGTACCGCTCTTAAAGTTGCAGCTTACGCTGTAGGCCGTCTGGAAGCAGAAGGCAAGACCAAGCCCGAAATTGAAGACATTCAGGATGCCGTTGAAAAGGCTCTTACCGAAGCTGGCTACGGCGACACCGCCAAGAGCTACATCCTGTACCGTGCAGAACGTACCCGTGTTCGTGAAGTGAACACCCGCCTCATGCACACCCTCCGCGACATTACTTTCAGTTCCGCAAAGGAATCCGACCTGAAGCGTGAAAACGCAAACATCGATGGCGACACCGCCATGGGTACCATGCTCAAGTACGGTTCCGAATCTGCAAAGCATTTCTACACCATGATGATGCTTAAGCCGGAACACAGCCGTGCTCATTCCGAAGGCGATATCCATATTCATGACCTGGACTTCTACGCCCTCACCATGACCTGCTGCCAGATCGACTTGATCAAGCTTTTCAAGAACGGTTTCAATACCGGTCACGGTCATCTCCGTGAACCCAAGGACATCCGTAGCTACGCAGCCCTCGCTGCCATCGCTATTCAGTCCAACCAGAACGATCAGCACGGTGGTCAGGCTGTTCCTAACTTTGACTACGCCATGGCCGACGGTGTTCGCATCACCTACCGCAAGGCTTACCTGAACAACATGGTGAAGGCCTTGATTCTTCTCACCGGTAAGGAAGAAGAAGAACTCCGCCCCATCGTCAAGAAGCTTCACGACGAAATGTTCGAAATGGGCATGGTTGCAACTCTCGTTCCCAACGAAAAGTTTGTCCAGACCGAAGCTCGCGAACTCTCCAAGACTTTCTCTACCGAAATCGTCATGGGTGCTCAGAAGTTTGCTGAAAAGCAGGCTTACGAAGAAACCGATAAGGCAACCTTCCAGGCAATGGAAGCCTTCGTGCACAACCTGAACTCCATGCACAGCCGCGCTGGTGCCCAGACTCCGTTCTCCAGCATCAACTATGGTATGTGCACCGATCCTGAAGCTCGTATGGTGATCCGCAACTTGCTCCTCACTACCGAAGAAGGCTTGGGCGGCGGCGAAACTGCAATCTTCCCGATTCAGATTCTCCGCGTGAAGGCTGGCGTGAACCTGAATCCGGAAGATCCCAACTATGACTTGTTCAAGTTGGCTTGCCGCGTTTCCGCAAAGCGCTTGTTCCCCAACTTCAGCTTCATGGATGCACCGTACAATGCTCAGTACTACAAGCCGGGCCATCCCGAAACTGAAATCGCCTACATGGGCTGCCGTACCCGCGTTATCGGTAACTCCGCTCGTCCGGAACACGAAATCACTTTCGGTCGTGGCAACCTGAGCTTCACTTCCATTAACCTTCCGCGCATCGCCCTCAAGATGAAGAGCCTGGACCTGTTCTACAAGGAACTGGACCGCATGCTGGCTCTCGTTCGCGACCAGTTGCTGGAACGTATGGAAGTCCAGAGTCGTAAGCGTGTGAAGAACTTCCCCTTCCTCATGGGTCAGGGCATTTGGATTGGTTCCGAAAAGCTGGGCTGGAACGACGAAGTTCGCGAAGTCCTGAAGGATGGTACCCTTTCTATCGGTTTCATCGGCCTTGCTGAAACCCTGGTGGCTCTCACCGGTAAGCATCACGGCGAATCTGAAACATCTCACAAGCTGGGCCAGGAAATCATCCAGCATATGCGTGATTTCTGCGATAGCGAATCCAAGCGTCTCGGCGTGAACATCACCCTGTTCGCTACCCCGGCAGAAGGCCTTTCCGGTCGCTTCCTCCGCATGGACAAGAAGAAGTTCGGTATTATCCCGGGCGTTACCGACCGCGATTACTACACCAACTCCTTCCATGTGCCGGTGTACTACAAGATTAGCGCCTTCAAGAAGATTGAACTTGAGGCTCCGTATCATGCCCTTACCAACGCCGGTCATATTAGCTATATCGAAATGGACGGCGATCCGACCCAGAACCTGGATGCATTCGAAAAGATCGTTCGCTTCATGGCTAAGTCCGGCATCGGCTACGGCTCCATCAACCACCCGGTTGACCGTGACCCTGTCTGCGGCTACGTTGGCGTGATCAATGATGTGTGCCCCCGTTGCGGTCGTAAGGAAGGTCATTCCATCGATCCTCAGAAGATCGAGGAACTGCGCAAGAAGTTCCCGGGCATGCCTGCCTTCTTGGGCATTCGCTAATCGTGTGCGAACAGTTGGAAAAGAATTTTTTCTCAGTATAAAGTAAACATTAAGGAGTATGTAATGTCTGATAAGGAAAAGTCCCAGTACGGCGAAGGTGTAGGCTTCGAACGTATCCGTCGCATCACTGGTTACCTGGTTGGTACAGTGGACCGTTTCAACAACGCAAAGCTTGCTGAAGTGAACGACCGCGTTAAGCACGGTTACGACAGCGAAAACTAATTTGTTGAATAAAAAATCTGTTGACGCATAGATGAACCGAGATAGCGAATTCGTAGAAGACGTTGATCGCGAGGAAGAATTTCCTGCAGCGAAAGGCCTCGAATCTATGCGCCTGCGTATAGCGGGTGTAGAGCCGGAATCCTTTGTGGACGGCCCGGGCATCCGCTTCTCTATTTTTACCCAGGGTTGCTCCCATCATTGTCCGGGATGTCACAATCCCCAGACCCACGATTTCAATGGCGGTCACGATATTTCCTTGGCGGAACTGCTTTCCATGATCGAGGAAAACCCTCTGCTGGATGGCGTTACCCTGAGCGGTGGCGATCCCATGTTCCAGGCGGAAGCCTTGGTGCCTCTGGCCCGCGAAATCAAGGAACGAGGTCTTAACCTGGTAATCTTTACGGGCTTTGTTTTCGAGACCATCATGGCCAACAAGGAAAGGTACCCCCACATGCTGGAACTGCTGACCTTTGCAGATATCCTGGTGGACGGTCCTTTCATTATGGCGAAACGCTGTATGGAAATCAAGTTCCGCGGTTCCAAGAACCAGCGCTTGATTGATGTGCAGATGAGCTTGTCCCAGGGTCGCGCCGTACTGCATCAGATCCAGCTGGATGAAATGCAGGAACATCCGGACCTGTTTGAATAGCGGGTGAGAACTTCGCGAAATAAAAAAAGCGGCCTTACGGTCGCTTTTTTTAATCTCGAATTGTCATCTCGACTAATCAGTTTGTCATCCCGGCAAATCAGGTTGTCATCTCGACTAATCAGTTTGTCATCTCGGCAAATCAGGTTGTCATCCCGGCAAACCAGGTTGTCATCCCGGCCTTGAGCCGGGATCTTTCTTA
>JAKSID010000033.1 GCA_024399035.1 Fibrobacter sp.
TCCCGAACTCGTGCGTCGCCGCTCTCGTTCGAGGGTGAGGCCAATTATAGAATTTTCCAGAATGTTTGCAAGGCCTCTTTTTCAAGTTTTTTCTCATTTTTTGCTGTTTTTTGCAAAAAACGAAAAAAAAACGGGTCTTACGCAACGTATCCCACTAGGAGTTCACAATCTATCCACAATTTTTTTCAAATTGCGAACGAAGAAATTCGATAAATCGTTCACTTTTAAGGAGTTACGACGGACACAATCTGCTGGAAGGGGCTGTTTTTAGCCTCCAAATCCACAGAAACGGACTCAACCTGCCATCTGAACCATGTCAGCTGGCGTTTTGCGTAGTTTCGAGTCTTCTTTTTAACTTCATCCACCGTAATTTCAATGTCAGATTGGCTCTGAGCATATAATAATTCACGATAGCCAAGGCTCTGCCAGGCCGGCGCATCCAAAGGAACGGATTGGGCAAGCGCTTTGACTTCGTCGATCCAGCCATCCTTAATCATTTGATCTACGCGCTGGTCGATTCTTTTGTACAAATTATCTCGGTTACGTTGTAGCCAGAAAATCGGGAGCTTACCTACCCCACCCTCGCGCTCTTTCTGCAAGTCAGACAGCTTGCGACCTGTGGCTCGATACACCTCGAGAATTCGAGTAATACGTTGTACGTTATTGGGTTCCACCTTGGCCATGGCGTCGGGATCCATAGCGCAGGCTTCCTTATACAAAGTAGCTGCACCAAACGTTGCAATAGTTTGTTCTAAATCCTTACGAATCGTTTCGGGAATCGTAGGAATATTGGGGAGCCCCAGCATCAACGATTGAACATAAAGGCCCGTACCTCCCACAAGGATATAGTTCTTTTGCGGATTGGCCGAAACCAGTTCCTTAACTTGTCTGCAAAACTCCCCAGCGGAGAAAGTTTCCGTAGGTTCAAGAAAATCTACAAGATGATGCTTGACTCGCTGAATACATTCTTGACTGGGCTGAGCCGTACCAATGGAAAATCCCTTGTAGATCTGACGAGAGTCTACGCCAATGATTTCAGCATTGTAGTGGTCGGCCAGATCCATGGACAAATTGGATTTACCAATTCCCGTGGCACCAACCAGGGCAAACAAGATAGGCATGCTCCCAATGTAGTTATATTTACCTACAAGATGAAGAATTTGAAACACATAATCGCCATTATCATCGTATTGGTTACTATCATAGCAACAGTCGTGGTGATTCTCCCTAAGTTTGCAGAATCCGGACTGGTACAAGGTCTTACCCAGAACGAAGAAACACCGGCCGAAGAAGTTGCTGTAGAAGAAACCGTTGTAGACACGGTTCCGTTCAAGGAAGCCCTGCAGCAGGAACTCCGGGCCGTGAACGCCGATTATTCCAAGAGAAAAAACAAGCATATCTGGACTCTTGGCCGTGGTCAATCCATCATTACCTACTTGTTGCAAGCCCAGCGTTTCGTTGATAAGAAGGGCGGCAAGGTTTTGTACATGGAAGAACTCCATAACACAAAGGTGCTGCAGGCTGCCAACGTGATTATTCTGCAGCCCGACCAGGATACCCTCCATGTAGAATTCCAGGTGTCCGATCGAGTTTTCCGTGATGACGCATCTGCAATGGCAGTCGTATTTACAGTAAAGGACTTGCCCCCGGAAATTGTCGAGGAACTGAACAAGTTGGACTACCCCTTTACCCTGGCTATTCCGCCCTTCGGTGTAAGCAATTATTTCTACCCCAACATGGACAAGATTAATAATGCCGAGTTGGACCTTTGGCTGACCTTGGAATCTGTCAAATTGAACGCAGCTCACAACAAGCTGAGGCCGCTCCGTATCCACCATACCGAAGAACAAATTGAAGCAGTCATCAACGAAGCCAAGGCATTGATTCCCAGCGCAAAGGGCGTTGTTTCTCGCGAGGGCGAACAAGCCGTGGAACATGAACATTTGATGCAAGCCATTCTAAAGCCAGCCAAGAAAAACCACCTGTGGTTCGTGGATGCAACCATGAACGGCAGGTCCAAGGTTTCTGACGTTTGCAAGAAACTGGAAATCAGCTGCAAGAATTCTACACGCTACAATCCCGACAACAGATCCTTAGATGACTATATCAAGCAGCAGCTTCGCGAAGCGCGAAAGAGCGGTTTATCTACCATGGTCATTCCTTTGGAAATGAAAAACTTGAATAAAATCAAGGACCTTGCAGAAAAAGCAAAGAGCCAGGGAACGAGCTTAGTATATTTATCTAAATTCATGGAGTATTGATAAGGAGCCTGTATGAGCGTAAAACTGGGTTTTAATGTAGACCATATTGCAACTATCCGCGAAGCACGCAAGGTGTGCGAACCGGATCCCGTAGCAGCAGCAGTCATTGCAGAACTGGCCGGATGCAACAGCATTACCGTACACCTTCGCGAAGACAAGCGCCACATCCAGGACCGCGACGTAAAACTCCTCCGCGGCACAGTCACCACCAAGATGAACCTTGAAATGGCTCCTTCCCAGGAAATGGTGCAGATTGCCATTAACAACCAGCCGGACACCGTGACCCTGGTCCCGGAAATCCATACAGAACTTGCAACCGAAGACGGCCTGAACGTGGCAGCCAAGGCAGCTGACCTGGTCAAGCCGGTGATCACTCTCAAGAGCAACGATATTTCCGTAGGCGTGTTTATCGACCCCGAAACCGAACAGGTGAAGGCCGCCAAAAAGATCGGTGCAGACTTCGTTGAATTCAACACCAGCAAGTACGCAACCTCCTGCACCCTGGGCAGCAAGGAAGAAATCGAACGCGAAATTTCTGCACTGCAGGACATGACCGTTTTGGCCCGTAAGTACGGCCTTCGCGTTAAGGGCGGCCGCGGTTTGAACTACCGCAACGTAGGCGCTATCGCAGCTATCGAAGGTGTGGAAGAACTGATCGTCGGTCACAGCATTATCAGCCGAGCCGTGATGGTCGGTATGGACCGTGCCATCAAGGATATGGTAGAAGCCATCCGCAACGCGGACTAATACTGGACGCACAGAAAGCGCGGGTCAAACCGCGCAATTAATAGTCCTTATATTCTACGTTCTGTAGAACAAGACCCTGAGGGGGAGCCCAAGTGCGCTCTCCCTTAAATTTTTTCTCGAAAATCTGGTTGACCGTGCCCAGAGGATAGCGGCCGCGGCCTACGTCGAACAAGGTGCCCACCATAGCTCGGACCTGACGGTGCAGAAAACGGTTGCCCTTGATGTGGAACATGCAGCTCCAGTCGTTCAGGCGCTCCAGGCGGAACTCCGTCAGGATGCAGTCCGTGGGCTTGCCGTCGTTACGAGGAATGCAAAAATCGATAAAGTCGTGATGGCCTAAGAAGGATTCCGCTTCTTTTTCCATGGCGTTAAGATCCAGATGAAGGGATCCGCATTCCCAGCCAAAATCACGCTGCAGGGCTACAGGCCTTGTGTAAATCGTGTACTGGTAGTAGCGGCAGGTGGCGTCGAAACGGGAGTGGAACTCGGGGTCGCAAGGTTCCAGGTCGCGGATGCGGACCAGACGCTTGGTAAGGCCGTTAATGGAATTGATGGTCTTTACCACATCCAGTTCGCCATCGTAATCGAAATGAACGCACTGACCGCGGGCATGAACGCCGGTGTCGGTACGGCCCGAACCCACAATGCGGATGGGCGTGCGAAGTGCGATAGTAAAAGCCTCTTCCAAGGCGGACTGAACCGTTACAAACTTGGTCTTGCCACCTTCGTTCTGGGCCTGCCAGCCGTAGAAGGCGCTGCCAAGATATTCGCAGCGGAACCTGTAACGCATTAGCGCTTAGTCCTGGTTTTCGCGAATGATAGATTCCACCTTATCCTGGGGAAGCTTCATTCGGGAAGCAATAATAGAAGCGGGAACACCGCGGCGGGAAAGTTGCAGGATCTTATTCTTTTCGGAATTTTCCCTGTCAAAGCGGGTGATTTCCAGAGGGCTGCTGCCTGCGAGACTAGGATCGCCGGTTACGTTATGGCTCTGGGCACGAAGCCTCATGGTGCGTTCGCGAGAAAGGCCGCGGGGAGCACGCAAAACATCGGACAAGTTCTGCATTGCAGAAGTAATACGTTCCTTGGCAGTCGGACGGAGCGTGGGTCTGCTTTCGGGAGAGCCCGTAAGAATCTTGTTTTCGGGAACGCCGTTCTCGTCTTCGAAGGCCACCTTCTGTTCGGCGTCAGAGGGACGATCCGTTGCCTGCTGAGCCATGGTTTCGCGCTTCTGGGCGGCGTATTCCTCGGCGTCGGCAATAATGGAGCGCTTTTGCGGGCGGGGACGGGAAACCAAGGTAACAGCATCGTCAAAGCCACCCTTAGGTTCCTTGAAACGTTCAGCAGCCTTGACTGCTTCCATCTTTTGGGTAATAATCACCTGACGGTGCTTGAGGAGCAAAACCAGCACAACAATGCACAGGATGATAGCAGCGGCACCGCCGACGATCCACAAAATCACATCAGAGGACATGGACTGCTGGGCAGTTGCGGGAGCGGCCTGTTCACCGGCCTGTTCACCAGCCTGTTCGCCGGACTCAGGAGCAGCATTTTCTTCTGCAGAGGGACCGGAACGCAAAGCAGCCAGGGTTTCCCATGCCGAAGCCAGTTCAGTACGAATAGCAACCTGAGCGTCAGGATTACCCTGGGCACTCCAAAGTTCAACTTCAAGGGAGTCGATCTTGGCTCTTTCTGCCAAATAGGCTTCGGAATTAAAAGAGGACCTGGAACCAGAAAAGTCAAGCGCAAGATATGCGACCAAAACGGCAGCCAGCACAAACAATACTGCAGGAACAACAAATTTCTTCATATTAGCCTTAATTTAGCAATTTTTTCCGTTGTTGTGGTCAATGAGAAGTTCACAACACTTGTTTCGGGGTTTTTCAAAAAAACTTGTCTAGGGGGTGTGCAAATTGATATCTTTGTGTTCAAGAACTCTTTGTTCTCCTCCTAACCCCCAAAAAAACACCCCGACGTAAGCCGGGGTGTTTTTATTTACGATCTACAAAAGAGTCAAAGGACGCGCTGGTACAAAAAAAGCTCCCCGTAGGGAGCTTTTATAATATGTTGTTCGCAACTACTGCTTGACCAAGGCGTCGGCCAGCACCACTCGGTTGCAACCCAAGCGGATGGCGTACTTCATGGAGGCGTGAGCCGCATAGAAGAGCGACGGAGCATCTACGGCGTGAACCGGCATTACAGAAACACCCAGGCTCAAGGTGGTAGACAGAATACCATCGCCATAGGCAATTTGGAGCTGAGCAATCTCGTTGCGGATCTTTTCGGCACGCTGGCGGGTAATCTGCAGGTCTGCGCCCGGCAGGATAATGCAGAACACTTCGCCATCGTAGCGGCAAGGAATATCTTCGTTGCGGATATAGCCCGGCAGGCGCTGGCCAAGTTCCCAAAGGAGCTGATCCACGGCATGGCGGCCGCGGGCACGCTTGATTTCCTGGGCGGCATCCGGATAAATCATAATGACACCGATAGGATTCTTGTGACGAACTGCGGAGAACACTTCGCGAGTCAAGGATTCCTCGGCATAGCGGCGATTGAACAGACCGGTCAGGGAATCGCGGATGCTGTTCTGTTCAAAGCGCATATTCAAGTTCTGGTTTGCAATGTACAAGCCAAAGGTCGTCGCAAGGACGCTCACCTTTTCCAGCCAGTCTTCCTTGGATTCATTATCCGGCAGGACATCGGTCTGGATAGAGAAAATACCGAAATGTTCATCGATTCCCTCGATAGGAGAGCAGAAAGAAATGCCCTTGGGATGGTGATGCAAATGGGTGCAGCCACCCTTTAGATCCGGGTTGGAGTAGTCAGAAACAACAATATCACCGGAATTGAAGCTTGCACATTCACCCGGACGGATTACATCGTCGCTAATAACCTTGTCGCCAAAGGAGATAATCTTGTGAAGATCGGTCTGGGAACCGGCATACATATAGAGAATACCGGAAGCGTTGGCGAACAATTTCGGAAGCAGAGCTTCCATGGTCTTGAGAACTTCGGGGAACGGACGATTCTTGAGAACGCTCTTGGCGTAAGCCTTCCATTCTTCCATGGGGAACTCGGCCTTGACCATTGCAGGAGCCATTTTTTCGAGGGCTTCCTTGGCGGACATAGCGCCCTTGGGCAGTTCAGGCTCTGCCACAGGAGCAATGGGTTCCTGGATCACAGGGTTGCTGGAGGTAATCTCCATCTTGGAAGCCTTAAGTTCGTTCAGGGTTTCGTCAAATTCGATCTGCTTATTTTCGATCTTACGTTTGCAGGCAGAATAAAGGACGAAGCCAAGGACAACGCCCCAGGCGCCAACAAAAATAAACTTGCCGCTAAGGGTGATTGTCGTCTCGGGAACAAAGAAAGCAACGGCAACACCGGATACGAAAGCAATAAGCCAAAGAATAAAAGAAAAAATCGTCATGCCGATAATCTACTTATTTCTACGGAAAGTGGCTGAAAAAATTTGTTTAAAACAGCCCTTTACGCGGATTATTCTAAATTTAGGCCTATGACTATTCTCGATAAGATTGCCTTAGCTCTCCCCGCTGTTGAATCTCCGGCCCGTTACATGGGTGGCGAAGCCAATAGCGTGGTAAAAGACCACAGCCAGATGCTTGGACGCATGGCCTTTGTGTTCCCCGATAAGTACGAAATCGGCATGAGCAACAACGGCATTCGAATCCTTTACCATGTAATCAACAAGGAACCGGACCTGCTTTGCGAAGTCAGTTTCGCCCCCTGGGAAGACATGGCCAAGGAAATGGAGAAATACGATATTCCCCTGTACAGCTATGCC
The DNA here is from genome assembly GCA_024399035.1 of Fibrobacter sp. GTDB lineage: Bacteria > Fibrobacterota > Fibrobacteria > Fibrobacterales > Fibrobacteraceae > Fibrobacter. Next base: position 6,811 of record JAKSID010000033.1, read on the forward strand.
AGCTACACCCCCGTAAAGGATTTTGACGTTCTGGGCATGAGCCTGCAGACGGAATTGAACTTTACAAACGTGCCGTACGTGCTGGATTTGGCACGAGTACCCGTCTGGAGCAAGGACCGTCGCGAGGAAGATCCTATCGTTGTGGCCGGCGGACCGGCAATGGCCAACCCGGAACCTGTGGCGGACTTCTTTGACGCCTTCCAGATTGGCGACGGTGAGGAACTGATGGTCAAGTTCCTCCGCTGTGTAGGCGAGGGCCGCAAGGCAGGCCTCCCCCGCAAGCAGATTCTTGAAAACCTGTCGAAGCTGGACGGTGTATACGTCCCCAGCCTCCGCCCCACGGTGGTGAACGAATTCGGCGATATCGTTCCTGCAGAACCGGCAGTCGGGCCCTACGAAAAAACCAACGGCGTACGCCGCCAGTTCATTCCCGTAATGGACCGCAAGAACTACCCCATCAAGAACTTGATTGCCAACATGCAGCTGGTCCACAACCGCTTCAGCGTAGAAGTGATGCGTGGTTGTGCCCAAGGTTGCCGTTTCTGCCAGGCAGGCATCTGGTACCGCCCCTGCCGCGAATTGGATCCGGACGACGTTCTTGAAATTGCCAAGGAAGGCATCCAGGCCACAGGCGAACGCGAACTTGGCCTGCTCAGCCTTTCTACCGCAGACTACAAGCCGGTGGAAGGCCTCACCGACTCCATCATCGACGATCCGTTCTTCGATACCGTAGACGTGAGCCTCCCCTCCATCCGTGTGAACGCATTCGGCGAAACATTGGCTCAAAAGATTTCCGCATTGAAGGGCGGCCGCAGCGCCACTTTCGCCCCCGAGACAGGTTCTGAACGAATCCGCAAGATGATCAACAAGACCATCAGCGACCAGGACATGTACAATGCCGCCGAACACGCATTCAGTAGCGGTTTCAACAAGATCAAGCTTTACACCATGATCGGCTTCCCCACCGAAAATCTGGAAGACATGGAAGCTTTCTGCCAGCTGATCGAAAACCTGGTAAAGATTGGTCGCAAGTACCTGCGCGGCTGCCAGATTGCAGTTTCTATGGGCATTCTTATTCCCAAGTCCTTTACAGGCCTCCAGTGGGCACCCTTTATGGACAAGGAAACCGCCCTGAAGCACATCCGCTTTGTGCGCGAAAGATTCTTTAAGCACCCCAACGTCAAGGTGAACTGGGCTGGCTGGGAAATGAGCCACCTGGAAGCAGTCTATAGCCGCGGCGACCGTCGCCTGGCCCCCGTCATTTACGCCGCCTACAAGAAGGGCCTTACCTTCGAAAGTGACGCCTACCGTTTCAACTATGACGCTTGGCTCCAGGTGTGGGAAGAATGCGGCTACGACACCAGCTGGGTGTACCGCACCCGCGAAAAGGAAGAAGTGTTCCCCTGGGACTTCATTCACGCCGGCACCACCAAGCAGTACCTCCGCCGCGAATGGGAAAAGGCCTTCAAGGAAGACTCTGCCCCCGTGCCCAACTGCAAGTGGGGCGACTGCCAGAAGTGCGGCATTCCGGGCTTCGGCGCAGAAATCCATTTGGCAAACGACCCGGTGCGCCACAAGGCCCCTAGCCGCACTCCCGAAGAAATCAAGAAGCTGGTGGCAGAACGCCGCCCCAAGCAGAAGGACTGCTTCAGCTACAAGATTACCTTCAAGAAGACAGGCCTCAGCCGTTTCCTGCCCCATCACAACATGCTGAGCTTCTTCGAACGTACCTTCCTGTGCGCAGGCATTCCCATCAAGTTCAGCGAAGGCTTTAGCCCCAAGCCCCGTATCGTGAACATGGGCGCGCTGCCCCTGGGCCTTGAAACCTACTGCGAAATCATTAGCGTGGAACTGCTGAAGCCTCTGGATATTACCCCCGAGGGCCTGCCGGAAACCATGAAGAAGCTTTCTGCCCCCTTCCCCCGCGGCATGGAAATCGTGAACATCGAGCCCCTGAAGGACAAGCTTTCCAAGCACTTCCCCAAGGCCATGATCTACAGCTTTACCCCCGACGTGTTGGATGAAACCCAGGCAAACAGCATCCGTGAAAAGTTCAGCGCAAGGGCCCTCCCGGTGATGTTGAACCATCGCGGACAGGAAATCAACCTGAATGAGCACATCCTGGACCTCCAGATCCAAGGTAAAACTATTCTTACGAAAATAAAATGTAACGAAATGGGCGGAACCGCCAGCCCCTTCAACATTTATGCCGGTTTGCTCGGTAAAGACTACGATCCAAAGAAAGTGGACGACGAAACCCGCAAGTTCCTGATCAAGAAAATCGCCATGGATTTTTAACAAAAAATTACGTTGTTAAAACCCTAAAAAAAGATTACACCTAAAATGGGTGGTTTTAAACTATATTCTGGTCACAGATTTCACCAAGGAGTAAGAAATGAAAAAAATGTTGCTTGCAGTCCTCACTGCATTTGCTATGTGCTCTTACAGCTATGCACAGGACGATGACGATGAATACGAAGAAGACGAAGCCCCGGCTAAGGTCGAAAAGAAGAAGGCCTCCCGTAGTAGCAGCCGCGAAGAAGTTGAATCTGCCGAAGGCAACCTGGCTATCGGTCTCGACCTGCTCGACGCTATGGATAACGAACGCGCTCAGAAGTTCTATGTGACCTTCGCTCTCCTCCCCAACCTGGAACTGTCCGGTATCTTCGCATTCTATCACCATGGCGAAACCTCTGGTGATCCGGCTAACGACGATCACGGCGACAACTACACCCAACTTCAGTTGGGCGTTGGTGCAGACTACTTCATTACCAAGCTGGCTCTGCCCATTAGCGTTGGTGGCGAATTCCTGTTCTCCCACTGGGGTGACGATCAGAACCAGCTGGACTTCAATGCCCTGGCAGGTACCCGCGTTAAGCTGGTTGGCGGTTTCTACGCTTCTGCAAAGGTTGGCCTAAGCCTCAACGTTATCATGGACGACACCAATGGCCACGACGACAGCCGCGTTGACTTCGGTCTCGCAACTCGCGTGCAGCTCCACTGGTTCTTCATGTAATCGAAAAGCCTGACAGCTCAAAATTGCGTAAAAAAATTAGCCGCTCCGAAAGGGGCGGCGTTTTTTTATTTCTTCAAAAAAATCAGCGATTCAGCCACTCAGGGCAACCTGAGTTGTCCACTTAATTCGCTCGCAAAGCTAACGAACTATTCTGCAGGCAGAATGATTTCGATGTGGCTGGTGCTCACGTTAAGGAAGTGGGTACGGAACAGGTCGTGTTCTGTTCTGTCGGCCACCTTAACCTGAGTCACAGCGATAAAGTCCTTGTTTTCGCGAATGTAGTCGGTAAGGCGTTCATCGCGGAGGGTGTCGATTTCACCCGTAATAACGAAATTGTCAGTCCAAATTTTCACTAGCATGGCACAAATATAGAGAATTTTCCGTGAAATTGTAAGTAAAATAAAAACTTTTTTTCGCCCTAAAATTCTCAGTTTTGTAATTATTTATTGACCTTTTACATTTTGAGTGTATTTTAATTCAAGTAAAACGCAATTAACCGTTTGTTTTCACTTGATCTAAAAGGAGTTTTTATTATGGCTACAAAGAAGAAGCAGCTCCAGGTTACCCCGGGACAGATGATGTATCATAATGCACAGTTTATGGACAGCGACATCGGCCGCCCCATCAGAATCCTTTCTGAATTCCTGGGTCCCCATCAGGTATTTGAACAAGAAGATATCCAGAACACCATCGTGTTCTTTGGTTCCGCACGCACACTCCCCATGAGCGAAATCACCAAGCGCCGCAAGGGTTGCAAGAACAAGAAAGAACTTGCAAAGCTGAACGCCCTTGAAAAGGTGGCCCGTTACTACGACGACGCCCGCGAACTGGGTGCAAAGCTGGGCAAGTGGGCCAACAAGCACAAACAAGGCTACGCCATTATGACTGGCGGTGGCCCGGGCATTATGGAAGCTGGCAACCGTGGCGCAAACGACGTAGGTACCCCCTCCATCGGCTTGAACATCAAGTTGCCTTTCGAACAGCATCCGAACCCCTACATTGACGACGAGCTGAACCTCCAGTTCCGCTATTTCTTTGTTCGTAAGTACTGGTTCCTGAAAAAGGCCCGCGCCCTGGTGGCTTTCCCCGGCGGCTTCGGCACTATGGATGAACTTTTTGAAATGCTCACCCTGGTACAGACCAACAAGTACGCCCAGAAGATGCCTATCATCGTCTTCGGCAGCGAATTCTGGAAAAAGACTGTGAACTGGGAATACTTCGCAGAGACCGGCATGATCAACAAGGAAGACCTTAACCTTTTCCATTTCTGCGACGACGTGGACGAGGCCTACAAGATCATTACCGAGACCTTGGACGCACAGGACAAGTAACCGAGTTTTCTCGAAACAGGAACTCTGCCTCAGCAGGGTTCCTTTTTTTATGGACAACTTCTTAGAATACATCAAATAGCTATTATTGGAATATGCTTCGAAATATTCTTGCCGAGACATTGGATCGCGTATCCCGAAACCTGGCCCTCCGTCCGAACTACAGCATGGAGGAGTACCAGCGTTGGTTTGACCAAAACCCGGAATTTCTGCATAACGGGGCTGTCCGAAAGATCCAGCTTACAGAACCGCTGGCCTTGGAAGGTACCAACAATCTGTTCCGTGCACAGCACTGGGTTGAAACGCCCGACAGCACAAGGCATTTGGCCGAGCAAGAAATCGTTGTAAAGATCTGTAAGTACTGGGCACCCGAAGGCACCAACCGCATTCATCGACTGAACGCCATGCTTAGCGCCTTCCAGGATGAAATTCGAATCAACAACTTGATTCACGCCACCAATATCGAGGGCGTGGTCCAGAGCATGGGCGGCGGTACCGCTGGTCGACATCCTTACCTGAAAATGGAATTCATCAAGGGCTGTTCCCTGGACAAGACTTTCCGTACCGACCTGTCGGATTTTGACGTACTGCAGCGCGTGGCCCAGCTGGCATACCTGGCAAACACCATCAGCCAGCTCCATTACTACCAGGTGGTCCATAAGGATCTTAAGCCCAAGAATCTGCTTTTGTGCCAGAATCCGTCTCACAAGAACAACCACAAGATTCTTGTTTGCGACTTCGGTTACGCCCAGGCAAAGATGCGTGAAACCGTTACCGAATACGGCGGACAGCTAACACCTTGCTACAGCGCACCGGAACAGGCCGTTATGGGCGAGAACCTGACCTCCTCCGTGGACTATTTCAGCTTTGGCATTATCGTTCATGAATACCTGACCGGTAAAAAGCTCTACCCCAAGAGCATGGACATTTTTATCGAAGACAACCACCGCATCACTGACCGCTACCTGGAATACATGAAGACCGGAAGGGAGAATCAATTCGACGATCCCCGTTTCCCGGAACTTACCCAGTGGATCGACCAGTTGACCATTTTCGATAGTTACGACAGAATGCACACGTGCCCGAACTTGTTTGACATTGCCCACAAGCTTCGCGAACGGGTAAATGCCCAGGGTTTCCGTGATGTAAACACGGATTTCCTTTGGAATCAGCTTGGCGAATACGGCCGTCGATAAAAAAGTGATTATATTCACAATATGGCTACATTGAGAATTTACTACAGATTATTCCTGAGATCCCTCAGGTCGTTGGTTGCCTTGTGCAAGCGATACCTGAAGCTTTCCCACTGCATTGTGATCGCCCTGATTGTGGCTCTCGGTCTTTTTAATGCTGGCACCGGGATTAAGCCCCATATCAAGCAGCACAATCGCGAAAAGAACATCGTCAAGACTTTTAACAACTGGTGGGACGATGTAGGCGCAGCCCAGTTCCGCCTGGTGGGCCTTGAACCTACGGACCAGATCAAGGCCGAGGAATTCGAACGTTACCGCGAAAAGTACCTGGCCCAGAATCCGAGCTACATTATCGAGGATCGCCTCCCCGGCATGCGCGTACAGTTCCGCAACTGGTGGGAACTGGAAGGCGGAAAGATTGCCTGGACCCAGAAGCATAAGAACTATATGCCCACCGAAGACGACTTCAACCGTGAGCAGGAAAAGTGGATCAATAAGTTCACCGACAAGTTCCCCCGCTACGGCCTTGCCTTTGTACCCAAGCGCGCCCAGTACGAAAGACTGCTTACCAGCTGGGCCCTGTTCCCCAGCGTGCCTAGCTACTTTATTTTTGCCGGTTTCTTCTTCTTTGCATTCTACCGCATGCAGCCCCGCTGGAAGATGTACATTACCGCGGGTTTCGCCGTCTTGTTTGCAGTAGGCGGTGGTTTCCTGGTAGACATTCTTTGCAGCACCAGTTTCTTTGACCATTACGCAAGCGAACGCTACATGGGTATGAGCCTGGCCCTTTGCTTTATGCTGGGTGCCGCCGCATTTGCCCCCAAAAAGGAACTTGCACCCCAGATTGTAACTGCAGTCTCCATCGTGGGCCTCATTTTGGACATTCTTGTTAACTGGATGGTAAATCCGGGCATCTTCGGGGCTGTGGCAATTCTTTCACCCGTTTGCTTTGGCTTGGGTGCACTTGCAGGTCTCAAGATTGAAACCCGTCGCAAGACTACTGCAGAAATCCACGCAGAAGCCCTGGCGGAACGCCTGCGCGACAACGCCAACAGAAACCCCATGGCAGAACGCAAGGCCAAGACCCGCAAGCAGATTGACGAAGGCTTCGCCCTGCTGAAGGCCGCCGAAATGGATAACGCACAGCGCCTTCTGTCACAGGCCCTTACTTCGCTTTTGCAGGAACACCCCGTAGACAAGCTGGCCGTCAAGGGACTTGTAGACAAGCTGACCGGCCCCAAGGTGTTTATTGAGTTCTCCAGCAACCAGTGGTTGGAATGGGGCGAAATCGCAAAGTCCAAGAACGCTCCCGAGGCGGCCATTGTACTTCTCAAGAAGGGACTGACCCTGGAGAAGGACGCCAACTTTGCAAGACGCGCCCTCTTTACCTTAGGTGAAATCTGCGTCAACAACAACATCGAAAAACGCGAAGGCCTTGCCCGACTGCAGAAAGTCATTGACATGAACGGCAACGACATTCTTGCCAAGCAGGCTCAAAAGATGATTGAAATGAACACTCCTAAAAATGAACCGGACGACGAGCCGGATTCAGATGACGAACAATCCTAATCAGATATAAAAAAAGAGCCGGTTCCAAAAGGAATCGGCTCTTTTTTGGTTTGGTTGTTGGTTTGGTTTTTAATTTCGATGCAGACTAGCGGGCCTGTATGTAACGGCGAAGCATTGTTCCTGCCTTGGTGAATTCCACCACCACAACGCGGGCGGCAGGCATCTTGGCGGGTTTGCGTTCACCTGCAAAGAGCGGGCGGCCCTGCAGGTCAAAGATACGATAGTAACCGGTTTCTGCTTCGGTAGACCAGCTGGCCTTGCCCACAATGGCATCGGTAGTTGCACTGCTAGACGACTCTACAGTAGGTTCCTGAGAGCTTGAGCTTGCAGGAGCGTTAGGATCTGTTACCACAATCTTTCCACTCTTAACGAAGGTAGAATCGTTGTTCGTTGCAGAAACCTTGAAGGCAAAGGTTCCTGCTTCTGCGGGTGTTCCGCTAAAGGAAACCTTCTTTACGCTATTATCTACGCTAGCTGTAATTCCCTTGGGGAATCCTTCTACGGTAACAGTTTCTGCGCCGCTCCAGGTGTAGCAGAAATCAACAATGGGTTGGCCCAATTCAATGGACTGACTGGAGGGACCTGCACCGCACTTGGTAATTTCGGGATAAGTTTCGCCCACCACCTCGAAGGTCACAAATTCGGACATATGAGTCAAACCGTTATTATCGGTTACTACAGCCACTGCGGAGTAAACGCCAGCAGAAAATCCCGTTGCTGTGACCTGGAACGGCGATGCAGTCGCAGAACCCACCAGGTCATTACCGACGTAGAAGGCCACACTCTTGATAGATCCATCACCGGCACTCTTTGCAGCGGTCAAGACAATTCCAGAACCAACATCATACTTTGCTCCAGCCACAGGCGCACTCAGCTTAACTTCAGCAGCCTTCTTGCTCATGCCAAAAGCCTGATTGTAACTTGGCATGGAACCATAGCGGCCACCTACACCTGTGATTTTCGGAAGATCCGTCGGCAGGTTTGCAACAGTGCGTTTTTCCCAGGAATAGGAGGGATTGAAGGTTTCTGCCTGAGGAACGCCCTGGGTTACAGTGCCGTTGTAACGATGTTGCTGCTTGGTATTGTCAAAGGTAACGCCGCTGAAGTAAACGTAACCGTTGTCACCCCATTCAGCCAAGTAGCCATTGCCGTTCTTGATGTAGCTGTTTTCGTAGCGGACATAAGCCTTTGCCGTAGAGCTATGGCCATTGGCACCAGCGATGAAGAAACGGTTGCCATCCACCAGCTGATTGTAGATATGAACCTGGGAGCCGTTAGTTTCGCCCGTAACCTTGGGAACGCGGCCATAGGAATTGTGCCAGTAGTTGTTAGCGTAAGTCAAGTGAGCGTCTTCCACCAGAGCCATGTAAGGGTCGGTGCCCCAGCAGTTGAATTCATTGGCGCCATCCAAATCAGTGTAGCTGATGGTAGCGTTGTCCACGAATTCCATGTCCATGCCATCGGAAATCCACTTGTAACTAATATGGTCCGCCCAGAAGTTCTTGATGTGGTGATCCTTGTCGCCACTAGTTTCCAGACCATCGCCGGCCTCGATCAGGTGCGGGTTTACATCGTATATAGCGAGATTACGGTAGATGTTGTTGTGGCCGCCTTCGTTCCAGCGATTATTGAGAGATGCGCCACGGAGGTTTGCACCACGGCCCATACCGACCAGGCTCTTGTTGCCCTTGATGGTAATCCAGTCACTCCAGGACTGGAGATTGGCGCTTTCAGAAACAGGAACGGAACCATCATTCAAAGAAGCGCAGGAATTGGCTTCAAAAGCAATTCTGTAGAAAACATTTTCCTTACCAGTGACTGCGTTCATTTCGCCGCACTTCTTGGTACACCAGGTACGGCCCTGCCTGGTGGCTTCGGTAACCGCATTACGGAACTGACGGAAATCGTAAGTTCCTTCGGGAACCAGAATGGTCACGGCATCATTGGACTGCAAGTACTTGCGAACTTCGGCGGAATCCTTAGCAATGACGATATTGCCCTTGTCACCGCCCGTGGTAGCAGCTCCAAAGCCTTCGGCCTTCACATTCAAATTGAAAAGAAGGATAGCGTTCTTGTCTGATTCGCTACCAGTCCAGATCCACTTGGCCTGGGTATTTGGGGCAAAGCCCTTCAATTCACCACCGCTAGGCATCTTTGTGTTAGAATAGCTAAGGACCGTGGCCCCGCCCCACTGGGAGAGGTCGCGGCCCTTGTTCTTCCAAGAATTGCTTCCTACGGCAGCCTTGGATTTCCATTCGGAACCGCTGTAATATGAACGATCTAGGTCGTCAATCTGCACCAAGACGCCAGGCGCGCCTTTTCCGTTGACACCCACAACGGAAAAGGCGTTTTCACCCGGCAACAAGGTCATGGGTACAAAGCGTACTCGGCCTGCCTGGTTGTCTTCGGCAAGGAGCGCCCCATTGTGATAGAGACGATAACCGCCGTCTGCCACAATCCAAACACCCGGCCCCTTGCCAGCGTTATATGTAGCCCCGATGAGCTGGGAACCCACTACGTCTCCTCCCCCTACATTCACATCCGTTGGAAGTGTTACCACTTCAGAAGGAGACAACGCGGCGTTGGACAAGCCGAAAGCGCCAGACATCACAACTAACGCAAGAAACTTGTTCAACGAGGAACAACCCAATACACATTTTCCCATATTTACACCCATTCCCAGACAACGGGGCTGAATTGCCATTTTTATCCGGTACGTTGTAAAATGTAGGTTCAAAACACTTTTTTTTCCACTTTTTTGTCATCCGTTCCCAATTTAGCGTTGTTCATAGACAACGCTTCTCAATTTTACTTTGCCCCCGTTTTTATCCATTTTCTTACATTTGTAGCATGACCGAACAGAAAAAACAGAAAAAAGTCTTCGAATACATGGATTATCGTGTATTTTTGAAGGACTATTACAACCAGAAGAAGGAAGCGAACCCCGCTTTCTCCCTCCGCGTTTTTTCTGACAAGATCGGCTTCAAGGCAAAGGATTTCATCAGCCGCGTAATGAACGGCGAAAAGAACCTTTCCACCCAAAGCATTCCCAAGGTGGCCTCCGGACTACGCCTGGGCAAGCACGAAACTGAGTTTTTCATCAGTCTGGTAGAATTCAACCAGGCCGAAACCTCCGACGACCGCGACGAAGCATTCAACAAGATGCAGGCCGTTCTCAAGGTAGTCCGCTTCGCAGAAAAGCAGCACCTCCTTGGACACGCCCAGTACATGGTCTACTCTCATCCCCGCCACCTGTTCATCAGAAGCCTTATCGGCATGTTTGGCTTTAACGGGGATTACGCCGCCTTGGCAAAGCGAGTCAACCCCAGCATTTCCGTAGAAGAAGCAAAACAGTCCGTTAAGCTTTTGGAAGAATGCATGTTGATCAAGAAAAACGAGGATGGCAACTACATTTTGACCGAAAGCGCAATCACGACCGGTGATCGCACCTCCAAGATGGCCCTGCGCGGATACCACCAGAAGTGCCTGAAGATGGGTGCAGACTCCATCGATCGCGATCCGCCCAGCAAACGTCATATTTCCGGCCTCACCTTAGGCATTAGCCAAGAAGGCTACGACCGAATCGTTGAACGCATCAACGCCTTCCGCAAGGAAATCGCCCTTATCGCCGAAGAAGACGAAGGCAGCGACAAAGTATTCCAAATGGAATTCGCCCTGTTCCAAGTGGGCGGAAGAAACGATAAGGACGTCAAATAGCGCCACCATTTTTTTACCGCATCAAAAAAGGCCCGTCACAAGACGGACCTTTTTTCTTAATCGTCGCATTTTTTGAGTTCCGATTCCAACGATGCCGTTTCTTCGGCTCGGGCTTTTTCGCTCCTAGATTCATGATCTTTCAACAAGGTTTCATAAACTTCACTGCGCACTACAGTTCCATCGTTGCAGGTAGCCTCCCACTTATCGTACTCTGCAGGGGTGGGAGAACCATACAAGGCGCCAAAATCATCAATCTTTTGACTAAACGCCTGCAGACACAGACGTTTTTCCTTAGAGAGTTTGGCATCATTTTCCAGTAACTCATTCACTTTAGATAACATTTGTCGCTGAGCGCTGTTACGACCCTGCTCTTCAGGAGTAAACCAAGAGGCTCGATAGGCACTGAAATACTGGATGTCGCCATGACCATCGCAGACATCCATGGCAGACAAGGCCGCCCCTAGGGAGTCATTAGGAGTAAGCGATTTTTCCTCCGAAGAGGAAGACGTTTCTTCAGAAGATGAACTGAAAGCCGGTTCAATGCCATATACGGTTGCGCTCATAGGAGGAATTCGTTCGTCACTGGAGCTGGACCTCACCTCGGAACTAGACGAGCTTGCGGCCGACGAACCGGGTTCACTCGAAGAACCCGGCTCTACGGAGGAACTAGTATCTGGGGTCACCACCGGAGATACCGAATTGTCGTTACAGCCGACCCAACAGAAGGACGCTGCGGCAAAGAATATCCTTGCCACTAATTTTTGAATCTTCATTTTTTCTCCTTTAGGCCAAAAATCTACTTTGCCTGTTTTGCAGCCTCACGTTCCATATCGATGGCATGCTGCAGGCGTTTTACGTGGCAGTACATCAGTTCGCCGCTCTTTTCGTCACGGAGGTGAAGGCTGGAACCTTCGCAGTAGCGCCAGTACTTGCATTTCTTGCAATCGCCAGTGCGAGTCCAGCTGCGGTCACGCATAATCTGGTAACGGTTCTGCCAGACATCCCACAGGTCGTCCTTGTAGATGTTACCCTGGATGTAGTCACCGCGAAGGCTGGGGCAGGCGGAAATGTCGCCATTGGCAAGCACAGAACTTACGTTGACACCAGCACGGCAGAAGAAGGGATAATTGCGAGCTTCCTTTTCGTAGCTGCCCAAGAAGCCTTCGCAACCATAGTTGACATTGATTCTGCCTTGCATCTTGGTTTCGCGGATAAAGTCAAAGACCTGCTTGAACTCGTTATCCGGCAACTTGAAGATGGGATTGTTGGCGGCGCGTCCCTTGGGGAACACCGTTGCAATACGCCAACGCTTTACGCCAATGGCCGTAAGCAACTCGCGGATTTCAGGAAGTTCCGGAAGGTTTTCGCGGTTGACGCAAGTCATCACGTCAAAGGTAAGGCCCGGAGTATTGGCGGCCATCTTGATGGCACGCAGTGCATTGTCAAAGCTGAATTCAGAACCGCGGAAATGATTATGGCTATCATGAAGACCGTCAAGGCTGATGGTCAGGCTGCGAAGGCCAGCCTCAAGCAAGGACTTGTACTTTTCTGGACTCATGGCAAGCGCATTGGAAACCATGCCCCAGGGGTAGCCTCGCTTCTGGATTTCCTTACCGCATTCCACAAGGTCCGGGCGCATCAGCGGTTCACCGCCAGTAATCACTACCATGAAATGCTTGGGATCGATATGGGGAGCCAAACTATCAAGCACCTTCATAAAGTCTTCCCGGGGCATATCGGGAATAGCGTCCTTCATGCAGTCGCTACCGCAGTGCAGGCAGTGCAGGTTGCAGCGCAAGGTGCACTCCCAGAAAAAATAAGTCAAAGGATGTGTAGCAACTTCGTTGTGACGGTAGTGGCGATAAAATTCAAGGGCAAGGCGCTTTTTCAAATTCAAGTGCATCGTATTTATTCCTGACCAGGGTTTTCGTTTGTGACGCTTTCATCACCACAAGTTCCATTGAATACGCAAGGCGGACCATAGAGCGCCGGCTGATCAACAATCATCGAATCGACAACCATTGAATCGTCAGGAACGCTCACGCCGTACAACGGCGCATAAATTGAACTATCTTCAGGATCATAAGGGGCCCCATAATCCGGCACGACTTCACAACCGTTGCCGTCACAGCCACAAGGGCCGCAGCCGTACGCAGGCATCGGATTCGAGGCGGCCCCATTTTCGCAACCCGACCAAAAAACGGCAAAAACCGCCAATAATATTTTTTTCAAATGTTTTCTAAAAAGCATAATCACTCCTAAACTGAACGAATCTTTTCATCTCAAAATTTAATCCATTTTTTCAAGACAAATAGATTAGAATCCAAGTTTTTTTGCAATTATTTCGACACATTCTAAAGAATACGTTATATATGAAACAATTTGTTCTTTATAGATAAAAAAGGCGATGCCACATTAGCACCGCCTTTAAATATTTATTCAAATCCTAGGTCACTTCACCGTTATGCGGTTCTGCTTCAGGAGTTTACCATTTTCAGTAACACGGACAACAAGAACCTTACCGGCAAAGGGAGCCAAGCCCACAGAATGGCGGGCACCAAAGAAATCTGTTGCATAGAGTTTATTGCCCAGCATATCGAACAATTCCAGTTTCTTGGGGCCGGAGGTTGCCGTAGCAATATCCAAAACGGAGCCGTGCATCATCAATTGAACCTGGCTCTTGTAAACAGCCGCGGGGATTGCACTGACAATGGAAGATGACATGCCGACAACAGAAGAGGAACTCGCTGCCAACGACGAAGAACTTGCCGCAGAAGAAGATGATTGAACAACTGCAATAGAGGAGGAACTGGGGATAACGCAGTCACCCACCGTCACGCCGCTTTGGGTCGCAAAGCAAATCAAGTTATTCTGCTCGGTAATGCTGTAGAGGCTGATGTTTAGGTTCGTACCATTCCAAGACTTGAACGGGCCGTAGGAAGTCACATTCTGGGAGCCCGGGAAGGAGTCGTCCTTTTGCTGAGAACTTTGAGTCTTATACGAGTCATAGTAAGAACGGAGCAAAACATTTCCGGCTTCCACCACATCAATGCGTTGATGTGTTTTGTCATCATTCAAGGCATCGTTGTCCCATGCCGTTTGATTAAAATCAATGTGCCACACCAGCATCCCATGATTGGGAAGACCAGAGTCCCACTTGTTGGCCTGACGGTTTTCCAGAACAAACCATTCGTTATTATTACCTGTCACAGGAATCTTGTAAGCCATATTCGACTTATCAATGGATTCAATGGAAGTTACACTGGAAGATGCGGACAAGGTGGTGTAATTGAGCCAGCCCATAAACTCTCGTTCAAAGGCACTATAGTTTGGCGGTTTAACGCCAGACCCATTGTACATGCCCGTGGCCATAACGTCCCATAAATAGGCACCCGGAGCCTGATACTCCGTGTTAGTAAAATCGTTATAGCAATCATTAGACCTTACGCAATAATGGTCCTTCAAGCCCATAGTGTGGCTGAACTCGTGGAGAACGCCCGCAAACATGTAGGTTTGCTGACTGATAATGAAATAGGAATTAAACCTCTTGCCGTTTCCGGCATCCTGGCGACCACATTTATCCCACCGCAGTTCATACTGAAAACCGCCCATGCCATTCGCCTGCTGATCAGAGCCAGCAAAAATCAAGCCGACAGCATCCACTTCGCCATTGCCATCAGCATCGTATAACCTAGCGTCAAAAGAAGGGTACTTGCTTTTCAAAGCAGCAATAGCTTCCGCCACAAAAGTTCCTTCATCGTTCTTATAGGAGGATGCAGATTTAGAAACCGACACCATGTACACGTCGAAGGTAGGCACGAACTTTCCACTAGACTGATCTACAAAATAGTCGCGAACAGACCCTATATAACCGCTAGAAGAGTAACCTTCCTGGTTAAATATATTGCTGGCCTTGGCGGAGTCCATATTTGTGGCTCCCACGCCTTGCACTAGAAGAATGGGGAATCTGTTGGTTCCGTTAGCGTGTTTTTCTGCGGCAGGCAGGCGCAGCACAGGGTGCGCGTCGCTATCGCTACTGCTGGAAGCCGCGGAAGTGCCGGTTGTGGAAATGCCCGCAGAAGTGCCGGTCGCAGAAGAGGAAGTGTCGCCCGTGGGCACCCAGGGAGCCCTTTGGGCCTTGCCTGCGGGGCGCTTAAATCTATCCGGAGTGTTCTTACGGTGCGACTTGAAGGATGCGTCCTTGTCCAGCTTTTTCAAGAAGGCCTTTTCGCTATCGCTGCGGTGTTCCGCATTCTTCGCCTTGAACTTGGTGGCGGCACCGTTCTCGTCGGCATAATAATACACGCCGTCGTCCTGACGCAGCACGAGGAACCCGTCGGAAGTCCTTGTAAAGCTGTAATGTTCGTCACCCGCCCTCTGGAGGGTAACGGAATCGCCCTGGTTATCCACCGTAAAAGGCATCGGATTCGCTGGTGCGGCAAAGGAATAGCCCGCCAAAAGACCAGCTCCAAGGACAATTTTCTTCAAAACAACATTAATACCCATTTCCAAACCCTTTGTTCTCATCTCTTTTGTTCTTCCCGCAAAAGATTATAGTTAAAATACTTACATATAGATGCTTTACCTAGGGGAAAGGTTCCTTAAAACGTGTAAGAAGCGTAAAAATCCGTGTGTTTTTCCACATTTTCCTGGGGTGCGGAACTTTTCGCCCCGTTGTTCTCAATATTTTTCTTGAAAACATATTGACGTTCTCAAAAAAATTGGGTAATTTTGCGGTATGGACAAGTACATCGACATCTACAAGTTTACTCATTTCCGAAAGTACCTAGACGAGTACCAGGCGGCAAGATCAAAGGTCGAGCCGTCTTTTAGCCGTACCGAGATCTGTAATCTTTTGGGTTTGCCCAAGACCCGTAGCTATTTTGCCGATGTTCTCAGAGGAAAAAAGGTTAGTCCCCGCATGGTGGCTAAGTTCATCGAGGTTCTGGGCCTAGACAAGAAAGAGGCCAAGTACTTCGAAACCATGGTAAAAGTGGACCAGGCAAAGACCGACGCACTCCGCAAGGCCGCCATGGAAGAGCTGCTCCAGCAGCACCCCAATCCCGAAAATATTCTGAATACCGACGCCTACGAATATTACAACCACTGGCACAACAGCGCATTGTTCGCAATCCTAGACGCCATGGACGTTGGCGACGATTTGGCCCCCGTTCAAAAGCGAATTTTCCCCAAGGTTACCTTGGGCAAGCTGAAGGATTCCCTGGAGCTGTTGCAGCGCCTGGGTCTCGCCCGCAAAAACGAAGAAGGGTACTGGAAACCGACCCAGGAATCTATCAGCAGCGGCCCCTACAACAACGCCGAACTGATCAAGCAGTATCAGCTGCAGTGTTTTGAACTTTCCAAGCAGGCTCTGATGACTCCGCCCAAGGCGCCCACCATCATGAGCACGTTGACTTTCAGTATTTCTAGCAACGCCTATAAGGAATTGGAGGAGGCGGTGCAGGAATTCAAGGCAAAGGCCCGCCGAATTATTTCCCAGGACAAGGAAAAAGCCGACGGCGTCTATCAGTTGAACTTGCATATGTTCTCAAATCTCGAGAACAACGGGGGCAACAATGGCTAAGAAATTTACGAGAGCGGGCAGTCTCGCCATAGGTTTTGCCGCAACCGTAGGCATGTTCTGCGGCTGTACCGACACTAATTCCGCCGGCGTGTGGACCGAAACCGAATCCGGCCAAACAGCCTCTACCGACCCTGTTACCGGGGAAAAGATTATCACGTCTGAAAGTTGCAGCGAAGGCATTCCCAGCAACTTGAAAAAAGTCGCAAGCAAAAAAGGCGAAGCAGTCACAAATTGCGACATCATCAAGCGCGCATACGCCCTGACCAACATCCAGGGAAAAGTCCTTGACGCCAGCGGCAATGCCATGAGCAGCGCCCGAGTTCTTTTGAAAAGAGCGGAAGGCAACTACAACGTAGACGGCGGCACCACCCGCGAAGTGGTCCAACGAGAAACCTTTACCGACGAAAACGGCAACTACACCTTCAAGGACTTGATTTACAAGGCAACCTTCGAGAACGCACCCTTCAACGAGAATTACGAACGAGACGAAAACGGCAAACCCGTCGTCTATTTCGACTACACCCTGCAGGTGGAAAATGACGACCAAACCATGGCCAGTTTCAGCTCCATCGACCTGAAAAACGCAGAAAAAATCACCAAGGACGAAGAACCGTACCGCAAGATTGAAACTGCAAAATTAGGCAAGACCTACAGCAGGGAAATCAGCCTGAAGGGCATGAATTACAGCGCCTCGGAAAAGGTCTGTCTGGACTACTCCTTCGCCTGCCACACACTGACAGAAGACGATGTGACCAAGGGATCCTTCCTCATGGAAAACATTCCTGAGGGCGTCTACCAGAATCTCTGCAGATACGCGGTAAATGCAGCAGGCACCACGTCAGAATACACCACCTCCCTCTGCAAGGTCATGGAAGAACCGGTAATTACAAAGGAAGCCGTTGGCGAACTTTCCTTCGTTCTTCCCGAAGAGGCCTTGGTTTATTTAGACTCCCTGACAGACAAATCCATAAAGAACATACTGGTTCCCGTTTCCTTGGATGATGTAGCAAGCCCAGTCTTGGTTAACACAGCAGGCGTTTGCAGGTTGGTAAGCGCAGATGACTCCGAGGCAGGCAATTACTGGGCTGAAATCAGTTTCGTTTCAGACACCGCCACTTACGATGTCATTGATGAAGCCAACCAGAACATTTCCAACAATGTGGTTTTCTCTGCAAAATCCGTGCAAGAAGCTACCGTTGAATCCATCGACATGAAACGAACCAACACCGGATTCAGTTTCAAGATCAATCTGGACGGTAGCAAGGAAAAACAGCCTGTGGTTCTCCTGAGCAACGTAAAGGAAGATTATAGTGGCAAGCAGGTCGGTTACGAGATTCGCCAGTGCGAGGAAAAGTCAAAGAGCCTTTGCACCCGAATCTACAGCGGTTTGGATTCCGTCGCCACAGACACCATCGTTTACGGCAAGAGTGACCTTTTAGATGGCGAAGACCACATTTTCACCATCGTTCTTGTGGAAAACCACCTTTCCATCGCTGTCGATGGCAAGGTCATTCGAGATACAGACCTGAAGGTCAGCAACACCTTCCACTCCTTTGAATATGCCGATGCCGAAACGACCCTGGGAAAAGCAGAACTTACCGATTTCGTCATGTTCAAGATGAGCACCGACATCCGTAAGAAAGGCGAAACCAACTGGGGCCGACTGAAGGCCTGGCTCATTACCCATCAGCTGATGAGCCTCCGTTAAGACTTCACAAACCAAGCAATTTCAAAACAGCAAAGGCGGCCCTCAAGCCGCCTTTTTTATGCCTTCGCAAAAGTTATTCGCCCAAAACAAACTGCAAATACATTTGCAGCAGGTTGTTGCCCCACAGGTAAATTACGGGAGCGGCAATGGCAAGGAAAGGTCCAAAGGGAATCTGGCCCGGAGCGTCGGCGGAATCGTCCACCACAGCCTTAGCAGCTACTTTCTCCTGGATTTTTGCGTACGGAATCATGACGATAATGCCGATAATGGCGGCAATCACAAGAATCATGAAGGCGGACTGCCAACCCATCAAGGCGCCATAGCCAGCCAAAAGCTTTACATCACCAAAGCCCATGGCATCCTTCTTAAAGACCTTGCTAGCCACAAAGCCCAAGAGCCAAAGGCCGCCACCGGCAGCAACGGCGCCGATTAAGCTCTGAAGCGGGGTTATTCCACCAGGAATCAGAGAGATCAAAAGACCCGCCACAATGCCGCCAACGCTCATGGAATCAGGAATTAGTTTGTACTTGAAATCCACTGCGCACACAGGGTAAACAGCAAGCAAAAGCCAGAACATGGCCAAAGCGTCGGCCCACACTGCAGGAACCATCACCGGGACACTGAAAAGTTCCGGAACCACACCGCCATAGTTCACCGCCACCGCAGCAAAAAGAGCCAACGCACCTAGCAAACCGCACAGCGCTTCACCAATGGGGTAGATGATGTTCAGGGGCTTATGGCAGCAGGCAGTCTTACCGCGAAGAATAATCCAACCGATAATAGGCAGGTTCAAATAGATCGGGATACGCTTTTTGCACAGAGGGCAGTGAGAAGGGGGATTTATCAAGGAAATACCCCTAGGCATTCTGTACACAATCACGTTATAAAAGCTACCTACGCAGGCGCCAAAAACAAAAAAGACAACAAGCCAGTACCAAAGTGGAACTACATCCATAAATAGCCTCCCCAGTGCAAGAAATCACACCAAAATCGTAAAGAAAAAGATAAATTATAATGTGTAAAAGTATATTGGCGAGGACCCTACCATGCGCGTAAAAAGTCTGATAAGTTTGTTTATGGCAGCAACGGCCCTGCTGTTCTTGGATAGCTGTTCCAGGGAATCTCCGCTAAAGGAGAATGTGGGCCTTAAGAACAACCACTCCAGGGTGTTCTCTTCTCGTGTTCCTTTCGAGAATCCCCAGGCGTTTATCGACTCCATGGCAAACACCCCCGTGGACTCTGCAAACTCTACTCCCGATACCCTGACGGTTACCGTAAACGACACTGTTTACCTGATTGGCGTATTGCCCCGTTTCGTGGATAAGATCTACCTGTTCCAGTGGACCATGATCGAAGGCAAGGACACTGTGGAAATCACGGGCGACAACGCAAAGCCTTTCGCCTGGTCTTACTCCAAGCCCGGCGTTTACTACCCCATGTTTGTGGCATTCGACGGCAACAACGCAACCGACACCGCAGGCACGGGTACCAAGCGCACTTACATCAACGTCATTGACACAAAGCCGGAACTTAGCGTACCCAAGGACACCCTGTGGACTAAGCACGACGGCGATATTACCTTCCCCATTTTTGCTGCAGACTCCTTTGGCACAATCAAGAGCGTAAAGGTAGACCTGGATGCCAGCGGCAAGGGAAAGCCCAAGGAATGGAAGTACGAAGAAGACAAGGATTCCCTGTACCTGACCATTAAATACGACAAGGATTACATCGATTCCCTTGGCAACCAGAAGATCTACATCATCGTAGAAGACGACGACGGCAACGAAGCCATGGACAGTGTCTATCTGCATTATAACAGACTGCCCACCCTCAAGATCATCTCTCCGCTGGACGGCTCCCGCCACAGCAACAAGGAACGTTTCTATTTCTACTACGAAAGCGAAGACGAAGACAACCCCCAGGATTTGCGATTCTTCATCTACGCCCAGGTTTCCAAGAACGGCAAGGCCCCTACCAAGGCATTCACCTCCGACGACTTGATTGCCAAGGAAATCACTTCCAAGATTTTTGAACCGACTACCGAAGACGGTAGGAACGTCATTACCTTGGTGGATGATCCCAGCACTGAAATCACTGGCCGTATCTATTGGGATATGTACGTGACCGACGGCTACGACATCGTGCGTATGGAACGTATCGCCACCTCCGACAGTACCAGCCGCCCCTGGAACTTCTACATCGGCGACCTGAGCTCTACCCAGGGTACCTTCTACGGTGTGGCTAAGTTCGAAGGCCGCGACGATCACGCCGGCATCCGAATCGAGTTCAACAACGGCAGCAAGATCTTTGACGGCTTTACCGACGCCAAGGGTAACTACACCATCAAGGCAGACTACGGTTCCTACGAAGTTCGCGCAAGTTCCAGCATCCGCGAATACCAGTACGCCTTCCAAAAGGACTTGTTCATTGAATCCGGCACCACCATCAAGGTGGACGACCTTATTTTGAAGGACACAACCTCCCCTGTGGTTACGATCACCGACGTAGATACCTTTGATGTCCGCAAGATCAACTTGAACATCTATGCCAGGGACCTTGCTTCTCGCCTGGCTTCTGTAACTGCAAAGTTCGAAGGCGATGAAAAGGAACTGACCTGCACCAAGACCGACGAAGATGCCATCTACAACTGTAAGCTGGACTTGGAAAATTTGGTAGACGGCAAGTACGGCTGGGAAGCCATCGCCAAGGATAACGCAGGCAACATTACCTCAGTCAAGGACACGATCTACATTGACGCAACCACCATCGACCTTACGGTAAACGGCAAGAAGAAACAGCTTATCGGAGAATCCAACAAGTTAACCTTCGAAGTAACCGTAGGCAACGCTCTGCCCGCTGCAGATTCCGTCACTTGGACTGCCGAAATGAAGGGCAAGAAAATCGACAAGAAAACCAAGCTGGACGAAAACGGCAAGGGTTCCTTTGAGCTGACTTACGAAGATATTGACGCCTTTACCGAAGAGAATACGGACTATGTCATGACCGCGACCTATGCAAGTAACGGAGTGAACATCAGTACCCAGGTAAAGTTCGGCAAGTTGAGCAACAAGCCCACCATCTACTTTACCGAGCCGGGCGACGAAATCAGTGTTACCATGAACGACGCCGTAGAATTCAAGGCCTCTGCCTACCCCGGCAACACCAGCACCAAGATTACTGTAAGCTGGGACTGTGGCGAGAATCTAGCAAGCGGATTCACCTGCCCCACCGCCCAGGAATACACCTCTGAAACAACAACCATCACAGCAAAGCTTGGATACAAGACCCTGGGCGACCACAAGGTTACCTTGAACGTTGTTGGCGACGACGGACAGAAATCCAGCGACGCCGTGACTGTAAAGGTCATTAGCGACAAGCCTGTCATTACTGCAACCACCGACGGCAGTGAATACAAGATTAACGCCAAGGTCAACGCAAAGATTTCCGGTAGCGATAAGTACGGCACCATCAACGAAATCCGTTGGGGTTGTTCCGACGGTAATATCGAAATAGTGAAGGACGATAATTCCAAGGTTCTGACTACACCGGCAAAGAGCATTAGCGACTACGTCATTACACTTGATATGCCGAACATCGAATCCAGCAAGTACCGCTGCTTGATTACCGCTATCGATGACGATGGCGAAGAAGGCCGCGATACGTTGACTTTCAATGTTCTCAAGGATCCCCCGACCGTGACCTTGAAGACTCACGCAGACGCCGTAAAGATCAACAGCCAGCAGAAAGTGAGTGCAACCGCCTATGACGCCTTGGGCCAGATTACCAAGTACGAAATTGCTTGCGGCACCAACCTTAAGAGTCTGCCGGACTGGATCAAGATGTCCAAGAGCGACACCACGGTGACCATGCCCTCCGAAGCAGTTACCTACTACTGCGTTGTGCAGGTCACCGACGACGACAACAACACCGCCCGCGATACCGCAGCCTACACGGTTCTTGTGGGCAGGCCCATCGTTAAAGCTTCTGCAAACTACGAGACCGTAACCATCAAGGACGTTGTAGAACTTAACGCTCACGCCGTGGACTCCCTGGGTTCCATCGTCATGTACGAATGGGGCTGCGGTTCCAGTTCCACCAAGAGCATCAACTTTACCTACAGTTCCTCCACAACGCCTAAGACAAGCATGACCATGCCCAGTAAGGAAGACAACAAGTACCTCTGCATTATCAAGGTCACCGACGACGACGACAACGAAGTCAAGGATACTGTAGAAATCAAGGTACTTCTTGCACCGCCTACGGTCAAGGTCGAGAACAAGTCCATGACCATTCGCGAAGGCTTTAATATCGCCCTTAACGCAACCGCCAGCGACATCAACGGCGTTGCTTCGGACCCGGGTGAAATCGTCAAACGCGAATGGAGTTGCGCACTGCCCGACAGAATCTCTAGCAACTGGAAGACCGTAAGCGTTTACGACACCGTTTGGAAAGCTCCCGCAGCAAACGCAAACTTTATCTGCGTGGCTCGCGCAACCGATAACGATGGCAACACTGCAACCGATACCGTAACCTTCAAGTACACTTCTGAAACACCTCAGATCTGGGTCTCCAGCAATTTGATTTACCTGAACGAAGGCGACGCATTTACTTTGGACGCAAAGGTGAATACAGCATGGCAGGGTATCAACTGGTTCAGCTGGGAATGCGTGGACAAGGAAACTGGCAAGAGTATGGAAAAATCCGTACCGGAATATGACTACGAAGCCAACGGAAAGTCATTCGCCGTGGGCAAGGACTCTAGCTACTCAGAACAAGGCAAGAACATGTACTGCATTGTTTCTGCCGAAGAAAAGAGCACTAGGGAAGTTCTTAAGGACACTACCGAAGTCCGCATCATGAAGTATTACCCCACGGGCAAAATTTCTGCAGCAGACACCGTATACCTGTGGAGCGGCGACAACGCTCTGCCCGTCGAATCCCGATTCATCCACGACAAGACTTGGGGCGGTTTCTGCTCGAAGCCTGGCGATCTGGGTGCCGCGGACAAGTCGCTCTACAGCTTCTCCTGGAACTTCAGTTCTGTGGACGACTACTTCTACGAAGGGCCTACCGACGGAACCTTGGACACCACCATCGCAGAAGTCCACACCGCACTTATCCGCCCCAGCGAAGAAGGCGCCATGACCATCGGTCTGGCATTCCTCGACAGTACCGTTGAAGAAGGCGAGGCGATTACGCCCAGTTTTAAGCTGCGCCACAGCGCCGACACCGTATACAGAACGATCTACTTTAGAAAGGCTTGGCAGAACCTTGCCCAAGACACTGTGGTTGAAACAGCACAATCCAACGTGCCGGTGGCATTCGCCCTCATTGGCGACAAGCCCGCAACCGCCTACTTGTCTGGCAAGAACACTGTGAAGATTTCTACCTACAACGGCAGCAAATGGAGCAAACTTGGGGAATTTACCACCTCCGACTCCGTTACTGCAGTTCAGTTGGCATCCGACGGCAAGGACCTTTACGTAGGCGCCTTGACCACAGGAAATGACTTTATTGTAAAGAAGTCTGCCGGAGGCACCTCCGCCCTGACCACAGGCAACACCATCGCAAGCGTTGCGGCACCCAAGCTGACCTTCAGCGCCGAAGGCAAGCCTATCATCGCATACATCAACACCGCCGAAAGCAACAAGGGGTACCTGGCATACCTCAACGGTTCCAACTGGACCAAGGTAAGCGTATTCTCCACAGCACTTCGCGAAATCAACGCCGTAGCAACCAGCGATGGCAGAGTAATCCTTGTGGGCGTTGGCAACACAACCTCGTACACAGGATACGTTGCAATGCTGAACAGCAGCTACGGTTCCTTGTTGGCATCGACCTCCATGGGAAACAACTACAGCACAATCGGCTTAGCTGTTGATGGTGGCAGCGTTTATATGGCCTATATGAACCGCGACACTGACAAGTACGGCGCAGAATTCAAGAAGGGCTCCATCAAGACCAACTCGATTAGTTGGGGCAGCGCCACCCAGATCTTCGAAGCATACATTTCTTATCATTTGAGCATCGCTGTTCGAAACGGCATTGTCTATATCGCTAGCGGCGACGCAATCCGTGCAAACCTGTCTCAGGTTCACGTATTCCGCTACGAAGACAACCAATGGCACTATCACGGCGAAAACCAGTTGCCTTACTTCGGTAAAAGTTTCTATGATAAGAACGGATATTATCTGCGCGGATACGCTCCGGAGCTGACACTTGACGATAGCGGGAAACTCTATCTGTCTATGTTGGGCCGTGCAAGCGGAGCCGCCGCAAATACCAAATACAACGGTCCCATCATCATGAAGTATGCGGCCGATAACTGGAAAGTAACACCTGCTACTTGCGAGGAATAAAATGAATATTGAAATTGCAGCAATTTGTGACGCAGCCACTGCCAACGGTATGGGCGGTCGTCTGAACATTCTTGGAGCCTTTGACCGCGTTTTTGCAAAGTTCCCGTTGGTCATTCCCCAGTGTTCCGCAGCCTTCCGCATTCGCTACCAGCGTGCTGAAGCAGGCGTACACGAACTGGTTCTCACTATCGAAGACGTTTGCGGCAAGCCTATCGTTCCGCCCATGCAGTCCAAGATTCCTCTGGAACCTGTTGCACAGGGCTTTGACACCGCTGCAGTGAACCTGGTGCTGAACCTCCAGCGTTTGCAGATCCAGCGCCCGGACAAGTACATTGTACGCCTGGTTGTGGATAACGAAGAACTGATTAGCCTGCCGCTGTACATGCTGGAAGCTCCTCAGCAGATGCCCGGCGGCCCCGTGGCCCAAGGCGAACAGAGCCTCGACCCCGTTGATGGCAACGCCTAGGAGCCGAGAGTCGCAGGCAAGTTTACTTGCCTATGACCGAGGCGACGAAGTGCGTGCGCTGTTGCGCAACGCCTAGGAGCCGAGAGTCGCAGGCAAATCATTGCCTATGACCGAGGCGACGAAGTGCGTGCACCGTAGGTGCAACGCCTGGGTGCCGAGAGTCGCAGGCAAATCATTGCCTATGACCGAGGCGACGAAGTGCGTGCACCGTAGGTGCAACGCCTGGGAGCCGAGAGTCGCAGGCAAGTTTTCTTGCCTATGACCGAGGCGACGAAGTGCGTGCGCTGTTGCGCAACGCCTAGGAGCCGAGAGTCGCGACCAAACAGAAAGTGCCAACGTCGCACAATTCAGTTTAGAAAAGTCCGCGGAATGATTGATGTGAACCCCGAAAGTTGGACAAAACTTTCGGGGTTTTCATGTATAAAAAA
>JAKSID010000034.1 GCA_024399035.1 Fibrobacter sp.
GCGTGTTTCCGATGTTGTAACCCATTCCCATTTTCGCGAAGACTTCTTTTGCTGTGGGAAGTGCATTGGCTGAACTAAATAGTAGACCAATGCAGCAGGGAATGCTGAAAATTCTTTTGAAATTCATCGGAAGGTCCTTTGTTTTTTGTCTTTCCATAAACTATTCTAAAAAAAGAAAAAACTTTTGGAAAATTTCAAAGAGCAATGTATTTCGATGTTTTTTTCGCAACAAAAAAGTCCCCGGCATTGTGCCGGGGGCTTTTTGTTTGACAGGAACACTCGGCCCTGTTATTCCCGCAGAGATAGCGCGGGTCCTACACCAAATTTTACTTCAGGATCACCTTCTGAGTCTGCATCTGGCTGCCCTGCTTGATGACGAGCATTGCGGGGCCGCGGTATGCTGCCTTCAGCTGAACGGTGTTGCTTCCCTTGCGAGTAGTGAAGTTCTGGCTTGCAATCACCTGGCCGAGACCGTTGATCAGCTTTGCGGAGGCAGAAGCTGCTTCGGTGGCGGTGAAGGTTGCGTTTACAAAGCCCTGCTGAACGTTCACGAACATCTTGCTTGCGGAGGCGACAACCGGCTTGATGGCATTGGTTATTGCCGGGGCGGTAGAGGTGACTCGGGTTGCGCTTGCGATACCTTCGGTTTCGCCACCAAACTTCTTGTCGAAGTCTGCAAGAACAACGGCGGAACCGTCAGCCTTGATCAAACGGATGTTGTCGAAGTCGATCTTACCCTTGAGCTGAGTTCCGTAGAGGTTGAAACCGAATGCGTTGACAGCTGCCTTGTTTTCGATGTTGAGACCTTCTTCGTTGAGAGGAACCGTATAGGTTGCCCAACCGCCGTCAAGTTCGCTAGCATCGAAGTTATAGTCGTCCCATTTCCAGGTGTCGCCGCTCATGGCGAACAGGCTCAAAGTCATCCAGGTGACATCGTCTACTGGACCTGTTGCTTCTACATCGATCTTTGCCTGGAAGGAAATTGCAGTGTAGTTGGACCAGTTCTTGCTGGAGACATTGAAACGGAGTGTTCCCACTTCACTGGAGTCGCTGGTGACGGTGTTGTAGGTAACTTCGAGCATCTTGTTGCTTTCGTCGAGACTTGCGTTTACCAGGGCGTCGATGGAATTGCCTTCGATAGCTGCCATTCCGTAAGCCTTACGCATGGCGTTCAGTGTTTCGTAGTCGGTAATGTCACCGACTTTACCGCCGAACTTCTTGGTCTGGCGACGGACGATGGTAAAGTTGCCGTTGCCTTCGTCACCGGTATCCCAAACGCAGGGGATGATGCCGTTTGCCTTTGCGACCTTTGCCACTTCGCCGTACCAGGCGGCACGACCTTCAAGGTGGAGCTTCAGGTTTGCACCGGTAAGTGCGTCGAGACGCTTGACTGCACCCATTTCGCCGATCACAACAGGAATGCCCTTGTCGCAGAACATGGTCTTCAGTTCACCGAAGGCCTTGGCAATCTGCTTGGGGGTGCCCAGTGCCTGATCGTCGATGGATTTGGAATAAACGTTCCAGCCCATGTTATGAGTCTTGTCGGTGGAGCTGGGCATGTCGTAGTAGTAATAATACTGGGTGCCCCAGCTTTCATCAGCAGTCATCAAGGAGTACTGGTAAGGGTAGTAGTGGACTTCCGCCATGATGTAGCCAGCGCCTGTGGGGTCGGTGGGCATATTGCTGCTCAGGAGCGGAGCCTTGTCAATTTCAGTACGGGGAGCCTGAACAATGATAGTACGGGTGGCATTGTTGCCTCCAGCTGCGCGAACACCCTTGATGCATGCTTCGTGGAAAGACTTCAGGACCTTCATACGATTTTCATCGAAGCCCCACTGGCCTCCATCAGTACCGCCTTCGAACCACGGGTCATTAACGCCCGGTTCGTTGGCGGATGCAAAAATCAGGTGTTCGTCATAGGCGGCGAACTTGGTTGCAATCTGCTTCCAGTAGCTTTCCTGCTTGGCGGCTACGGTTGCTGCAGAACTGTTTACTTCGCCAGTCTTGTCATAACCCATGCCGTCAAAGACGTGGTCTTCCAGCCAACCGTTATCCCAGTGACTGTTCAGCATGGCATACATGCCTTCGCCAATTACGAGGTCGACGACTGTCTTTACGGAGTCCAGCCAGCCGGCGTTGATGGTGCCGTTGGAGGCGTGGGAATCCCATGCGCAAGGGATACGGACAGTGTTGAAACCGGCTGCCTTGATGGCCTTTACATATTCAGCTGTGGGGAAATCGTTGCCCCATGCGGTGGGGTTACCCGGAACTTCCATGGTGTTGCCGATGTTGTAGCCGAGGCCCATATCAGCAACCAAGTCGGTTGCCTTAGGAAGGGCGAATGCGCTGGTGGCAGCGAGGCCGAAGGCGCAGGTGAGGCCAAAAAGATGCTTAAAATTCATTTGGGAACTCCTTTATTATAATGCCCAATTGTTGCTATACATTCTAAAAGTATATTGAAAAGCTTGAACTGGAATCGATTTTTACGATTCGTTGAGAATATGTGATGAATATTTCACAACACCCCAAAATGCTTAATTCTTTCGAAAAAAGCCGTTTTTGGGGGGCGGTGTTGAAAATTTTAGCGGATGTTGACCTTCAGGGTATGACCGGCGCTCTTGGCGATGTACATTCCCTGATGGAGGCCAGCTAGGCTCATCGAGACACTGGTGGAAAGTGCCTTGGCCTCGCGGACCAGGTTGCCGTTCAAGTCGAACAACTGGATGGAAGCGCGGTTACCCTGTACTACCAGCAGGTTGCCCTGACGAGAAAGGCTTGCCTTGGCTGCAGTGGAAGCATTTGCAATAGCCCACGGATCAGGAGTCGTCGGCATGCAGTATTCTGTTATGCCCATGGCGCACAGAGATTCCGGCGAGTAGCCGCATTCCGGTATAAGAGCCTCGCAAGTGGGCGGCGTGTAGCCGCATTCCGGTATAAGAGCATCGCAAGGGCGGGCGTCGACGCTGCTGGAACTTGACTGGGGTTGCCACGGGTTCACGGAGCTGCTACTTGCGGGCTGCACGCTGGAACTGGATTGAGCCGGCTGCTGCACGCTGGAAGAGCTTGCCACGGAGCTGCTGGAGTTCTGAATGGGAGTACTGCCCGGAATCAATCTTTCCGTGTGGGTGACGCCCTTGTTTACGTAGGTTCCAAGACCATACACACCGCGCATGGCGTTGATGATTTCGGGTTCTACAACCTGTCCCATCTTGCCGCCGAACTTGTTGGTCTGGCGACGGATGTAGGCCATGTTGTCGTAGCTGGCGCCTTCGTTACCCATGTCCCAGACGATGGGAGTAAGGCCGTAGTTCTTTGCCGCAGTTACAACGTCCTTGTGCCACTGGATGCGGCCCTTGCGGTGCAGTTCCAGGTCGGAACCGGAGAGTTCCGGAGAACGGTACAGGGAGCCGAATTCTCCGATTATGACGGGGTAACCCTTGTCCACGTAGTTGGACTTCATCTTGGCAAACTGTGCGTTGGGGAATCCGATGCCAGCCTGGTCCTTGTCGACGGAATTTGCCCAGCAGTTGAAACCTGCATTTCGTGTGGGCTCGCTGGGCTTTTGGTAGTCGCCATAGTAGTACTGCACCTGAATGTCGCCGTTAGGACAGTTCCAGTTCTGGGAGCTGGTCATAAGCACATACTGGTAGGGACCGTAGAAGTGGACTTCGAACATGAGACGGCCAGAAACCTTGTCCTTGGGGAAGATGCTTGTGGGGGCAAATTCTACGGACTTGTCGATGTCGGTCTGTAAGCCCTGAATAATCAAGGTACGGGTGGCGTTGTTGCCGCCGGTGGCGCGGACTGCGTCAATAAAGGTCTGGTAATAGCCCATGAGAACCTGGGCGTGCTGGCTTGTCCAGGAGAGACCCTGCTGGCCTTCGCCCGGTTCGTTGGCGCCTGCAAAAAGAAGATGTTCGTCGTAGTTCTTGAACTTGTTGGCAATCTGGGTCCAGTAGTTCTTCATCTTGGTATCGACGGTGTTGTCTTTGTAGGTTGCCATCTTGGTCTGGAACCAGCCGCCTTCACCTTCGTGATGGATGTTAAGCACCACGTACAGTTCGTTACGTAGGGCGTAATCCACCACGGTCTTTACGGAATCCAGCCAGGTTTCGGTAATCTTGCCGTTCTGGGTATGGGAATCCCAAGCGCAGGGGATGCGGACTGTGTTGAAACCGGCTGCCTTGATGGAGTCCAGCAATGCCTGGGTGGGATAGGGGTTGCCCCATTCGGTGGGATCATTGGGCACTTCCATGGAGTTTCCGATATTGTAACCCATGCCCATGTTCTTCTGAACTTGAGCGGCTGTCGGTAAATCTGCAAATGCAGCAGTTGCCATGGCGCCTGCGAACATCAACCCAAACATCGTTTTTTTCATATTGGTCCTTTACGAAAAGATCCAAAACACCGACTACAAATATATTTGGGATGACTATAAAAGGAGCATAAAAAAAGACCACACCATTGAAATGTGGTGTGGAACTTTCAACAGTTGTAAATTTCTAGTTGCTTAGCTGGCTGCCGATAATCACGATGGCGTTGCAGACGATGAGCAAGCCGACGATCAGTGCGATGGCGACCTTGGGGGACATTTTCTTAGGTTCGTTTGCCATAGATTCCTCTAAAATTGTTTTGCGTGGGGGTGGAGGGCTGCGCGGGGCGCGGCTAGTGAGCGATAAGCCAGTTTTCGCCGGAACCGACGCTGGCGACTAATGGTACCTGGAGCTGCATGGCGTTTTCCATTTCGGATTTTACCATGGCGGCAAGAGTGTCGACCTGGTCCTTGGGGCATTCGAACACCAGTTCGTCATGAACCTGGAGCATCATGCGGAGCGGAAGCTGTTCGTCGTTGATGCGCTTTTGGATACGGATCATGGCGATCTTGATCAGATCGGCGGCGCTGCCTTGCACTGGTGTGTTTACAGCCATACGTTCGGCCATCTGGGATTCCATACGGTCGGAACTATCGATGCCTGCAATGTAGCGGCGGCGGCCGGAAAGGGTTTCTACGTAGCCATCGCGATGGGCGCAGGCCTTGGTGCTGTCGATAAAGTTTTGCACTCCCTGGTACATATCGAAGTAGCCGGTGATGAAGTCCTTGGCCTGACCCATGGGGATTTTTAGATCGCGGGAGAGGCGGAAGGCGGTCATGCCGTAAAGTACGCCGAAGTTCACCACCTTGGCATCGCGACGCATATCGCTGGTTACGTTTTCCAGCGGCACACCATAGATGGCTGCGGCTGTGCGGGCGTGAATATCAATCTCGTTCTTGTAGGAATCGATAAGGGCTTCGTCTCCGCTCAAGTGTGCCAGCATGCGCAACTCAATCTGGGAGTAGTCAACGGCGAGAATCACGTTCTCCGGATTCTGCGGAACGAATGCGGCGCGAATCTTTTTGCCCAAGTCGCTACGGACCGGAATGTTCTGCAAGTTGGGATCGCGGCTGCTGAGGCGGCCTGTTGCTGTACCCCACTGGATAAAGCTGGTGTGGATTCGCTTTGTCTCGGGATTCACAAGTGTCGGCAGCACGCTGATGTAGGTGCTCTGCATCTTCTTCAGCTCGCGGTACTCGATGACGGATGCCACGAAGGGACTTGCAGTCTCGTAGAACAGTTCTTCAAGAACGGCGGCGTCGGTACTACGCTTTTTGACTTCGCGGAGGCCCAAGGTGTCGAACATGACTTCGGCCAACTGCTTGGGGCTACCGATATTGAATTCGCAACCAGCCATGTCGCAGATTTCTTTTTCAAGATTTTCAATGCGACGCTGCAGATCGAATTCCAAAGTCTTTAGGCTGGGAACGTTGACGGCAATGCCCACAGTTTCCATCTGGTACAGAACTTTGAGCAACGGCATTTCCTGCTGGTAGAAATATTTTTCGTAGTCGTACTTTTGCAACTGCTTTTGCAGGGGTGCCCAAAGGCGCAAGGTGTACACCGCGTCTTCTGCGCCGTACTCGGTGGCGGCTGCGATAGGGGTGCGGTCAAAAGTAATCTGGTTCTTTCCGCGGCCAATCAAATTCTCGATGGGAATCATTTCGTGCTGCAGTTTTTGCATCACCTGATTGTCCAGGCCCAGACCGTTTTCGCCGGGGCTCAACATCCATGCGGCAATAAGAGTATCGATGATGTTGGCGTTATCAATCTGCTGCTGGGTCAGGCCGAATGCGCGAGCCAGAACATGCAAGTCAAACTTTGCGTTATGGAAAACGAAGGAACGGGGTGCGCGTTCGCATCCTGAATTAACTGCGCCGAACAGTTCCACGAACCATTCCTTCACAACATTGATATCAAAGTTGCCGCCCTTTGCCACGGGTAAGGGAAAACCGATTTCATCATGGTGGTTCAGCGGGATGTAATAACCTTTGCCTTCTTCCGCGGCCAGGCACAGACCTGCCAAACCGCACTGCATGGGGTCCAATCCGTCGGTTTCCGTGTCCACGCCAATGAGGGGTGCGGCCTCAAACTCAGCCTTCATCTGTTCAAAGATTTCAGCGGAGTCCACGCAAATGTAAGTGGGCAAAATATCCTTGGGCAAGTCAAAGTCTGCGCGAACGACTTCTGTGGCGACCGTTTCTTCGTCGCTCTTCACAAAGCCCGTCTTGCTAGGGATGTTTTCCAGCAAACGTAACAGGCTGTTGATCTCGTGTTCCTTGAACATTTCTGCCAAGGTGTCCACGTGAATGCCGTTATATTCCAAGGCGTCCAGGTTACCGCTGAAGGCCCGCTTGGTCTGCAAGGTTACAAGTTCACGGCTGAGGAATGCCTGTTCCTTGTTGTTTGCCAGATTATCGTGCAGGCCTTTCTTTTTGATGTTGTCGATGTTGGCGTAGATGTTGTCCATGTCGCCGTATTCTTCCAACAGCGTAATGGCCGTCTTGGGACCAACCTTCGGCACGCCAGGAACGTTATCGCTAGCGTCGCCCATCAATGCCAAGTAGTCGCGGATCTTTTCCGGCGGCAGGCCGTACTTTTCGAGAACTTGCTCCGGGCCAAAGTCGATGCCGTCGGCGCCTTTTTCCAGATGGAACAAGTGAATCTTGTCGTTCACGATCTGGCTCATGTCCTTGTCTTTACTGATAATCAGAATGCGGTTGAAGCCAGCTTCGGCGGCGGCAACGGCAGTACTTGCCATCACGTCATCTGCTTCGTAACCCGGTTCCGACAAAAGCGGAATTCCGCTGGCTGCAAGGGACTCGCCCAGCAGGGGCATCTGTGCTGCCATTTCTTCGGGCATGGGGACGCGATTGGCCTTGTAGTCGGGGTAAAGTTCGTGGCGGAAAGTCTTGGTATGTGCTACATCTCGGGCAATGGCAAAATGAGTAGGCTTATGCTTTGCCAAAATGCGAAGCACCGCACCCCAGTAACCATGCATCATTGAAACATCTTCGTCCTTGCTGTTCTTCAGCGGGTTCTGGCTGTAAGCGTAGAACATGCGGAATGCGAGAGCGTAAGAGTCGAGAAGTAGTAAAGTCTTTTCTGCCATATTGAAAATTTAGAAAATAATAGGATTCGTCAATTTTTGGACGTGTTTCTTCGCTTTTAAAGGACTTAATTTTTAGAAAGTATTGTTTAGTCCTTTGATTTTGCTGAAAAAAGTTGTTTTTTTGAAATTGTATTTGTTGGTCTTTGTCTTGGCAGAGGACTAGATGTGTAGTATTCTCTGTTTGGTCCTTGATTTTCAAGGAATTTGATTACCCATGACAATTTTTATTACATACAAATTAAATTTTAGAGGACTATGTTTTCTAAAAATGGATTTTAGTCCTTTGGTGACCTGAAAAACGGAGGACTAAATTGGTATTACCGAGAGTTTTTAGCAAAATGCCAAGTGCAAATGCTTGATGATGTCGCTGGGCAGCATGGAGTATGCGCCAAGATGTTCGCGGGTCAGGCGGCCGGCTTTCTGGTGCAACAGTGCGCCCAATACGGCTGCGTCGCCGGTGGTAAGGCCCTGCGCCAAAAGCGAAACGATAATGCCAGTGAGAACATCGCCGCTGCCGCCCTTTGCCATTCCAGAATTGCGTGCGGGAATCACATAGACTTTTCCGTCGGGGAGAGCCACATAGGTGGGTGTGCCCTTCAGCAAGATCACCATGTTGAACTGCTCGGCGAATTTGCGGAGGTATTCCGGATAGAGATTCTCGTTGTCGGGCAACTTTTCGAAGTTGCGTTCCCATTCGCGCTTGTGAGGCGTAATGATGGCGTTTGTGGGACCTTCTTGATTCTTGAAGAAGGTGGCGCCGCAAGCGTTGATGGCGTCGGCATCAATGACCACAGGCGTGTTCAGGCCTGTGAGGAAAACGCGGACTGCGTCTTGAGTTTCGGGAGCGGTACCTAGACCTGGGCCGATGGCGATTGCGTTTTGACGTTCGGCCTTATCGCGCAAAAGCGGAATGTGGGACACGGAAAGAAGTTCGCTGTACTGGTTGCCCAAACCGCAGAAAACGGGTTCTACCAAATTCGTTTGCAGAACAGGCAGAATGGCCTTGGGTGCGGCAAGCGTTACAAGGCCTGCGCCACTGCGTAAGGCTGCCTCGGTGCTAAGGACTGCGGCTCCAGTCATGTTGCCGGAACCTGCAATGATCATGGCGGTTCCTTGAGAACGCTTTTCTCCGGCTTCGTTGCGAACCGGAAGCAACTTGGAGATCAGCTTTTCATCTGCCATGTAGAAGTTTTCGTCGTACTTCTCAATCAGTTCCAACGGGTAATTGAGTCGGGCGACTTTCACATCGCCAAAAACTTCGGAGCCTTCGCTGGTAAATGCGTCCAGACGGGGGAGGCCGAAAAGCATAGTCTCGCTTGCCTTAATACACACCGCACCGCGATGATGCTCCAGCGAATCAAAACCTGTGGGCGCGTCCGCCGCTAATACGGGAATATTCCAGCTGTTGATGGTCTCAACGACCTGGGCGAAAACCGGGCGTAGCTCACCGGAGGTTCCGTTGCCTAGCATGCAATCCACCACCAAGGCGTAATCGGGACTCTGCGGGAGGTTTCCGCTGGTGTAAATCAGCTTGCCGCGGTTTGCTGCAAAGTCTTCGTAAGCCATGCGGGCTTCGTTCTTGAAGGTCTCCGGCTTGGCCAAGGAGAATACGGTGCAGGGAACGCCTGCTTCAATAAGCAAAGTGGCAAGGACCAAGCCGTCGCCACCGTTATTGCCGCCGCCTACGAAAACGGCCACACGGGAATTCTTGTTCCCGAGAAGTTCCAAGACTCTATTGTAGAGGGCTGCGCCCGCTTCCTTCATCAAGTCGTAACCGGCTTCGATGGCGGATGCTGCGAAGTCGCTGTTCTCGGTATTGAACAACTTTGTCTCGCTATCCAGGCTTCGCATGGATGCGGCAGAAATAATGGGCGTGCAGCCGTTGAAAATCATTACATGAACCAGTAGCTAATGCCGACCTTGAATTTCATCATCTTTGCGCCGTGCATATTGATATAGGTGAACGAATCTCCGCTTTCAATATCTTCTCCAATAGTTTTTGTATCGGGGAATAATTCCATGAAGCCCATGTAGAATCTTGCGTCAACGTTGAGGCCACCGACGATGTTGTAACCAAGGCCTGCAGCGATGCCGAAGTTAAAGAAACCTTGTTCGGTGTGTTCTGCGTAACCAAGGGCAGATATAGCTCCGTTTACAATTCCGCCAAGCAAAGAACCTCCATCAGCCATGGGAGGAATATCGGAATCGTTCTTTAGGTTCAATACGATTTGAGGACCAGCAGTAACATAGAGTTTTTCCAAGAAAACGAAAGAAGCGCGGAACATCAAGGGAATTTCCAAGTCCATGGCGGTATAGGACCGTTCCTTCTTGATGTACTTATGGCTGGTGCTGGTGTAGGCAAAATTTACTTCGGGAGCGAAGTAGAGCCCCTTGGCCAGATTCAAGCGGAACATCAAGCCTGCGTCAAAGCCAAAGCCGGAGGGGTCCCCGTCGGTGCCGTCGTTGTCTTCTTCAAAGCCGTACATCATGTTGTAATCGAAGGTTGCTTTCACGCCGGCGCCAAACTTAGAATCGGATTTTTCTGCGGCGAAAGAAATGGTGGTTGCCATCAGAAGGCAGGCGAGGGTTGTGATAATCTTCTTCATATTTTCTCCTTGGGCCCCTTGGGGTGTCTTTCGGGCTCCCAACTGCTGTGAAAAATAGCATATCCTTTGAAAAGGCCTGCCCCTAGAGTCTTTAAAAGTGTCCAGAATGGTCCGTTTTTGCAACTAATTTGGTAAAAAGTTAGCTATAACTAAAAATTATTGAAATTAGCCTTGACTAATTAGCCTAGGTTAACTATTTTTAGTCTCGGCTAACAAAAAAAGAGGTAACAATGGAAAACGAACACACCAAACTCACCCAGAGCCTAGAGGACTATCTGGAAATGGTTCATATGCTACGTATGGCCCACGGTATCGCCCGTGTCAAGGATATCGCCGCTGCTCTTTCCGTGAAAATGCCTTCTGTGGCAAAGGCCATCCTGGAATTGAAAAAACTGGGCTTGGTCACCCAGGAGCCCTATAGTGGTGTGGAACTGACGGAAGCAGGGGAGAAGGCTGCAGCTGATGTCCTGAACCGCCACATCCTACTGAAAGGATTCTTAATTCGTCTCGGTGTTTCCGAAGCCATTGCTGATAAGGACGCTTGCTGCATGGAACATATTCTGTCCGCTGAGACTTTGTCGAAAATTGAAGACTTCATGAAGCCTTCCAATATCACTGTAACCGCAAGCCTTAAAAAGCCCAAGGTTGCAAGGAGTAAGTAATGAGCTGTAATTGCGGCTGCGGTTCTCCCAAGTCCACCAAGAAGTGGAATGCCGAACCGAAATTTTCTGAACTGAAGAAGGGCGACAAGGTCGAAATCGTTGGCTACAACGATGGCGATGCCCGATACAAGTCCAAGTTGCTCTCCATGGGCCTTGTGCGCGGTGTGACTCTGGAAGTGATGCAGATTGCTCCCTTGGGCGATCCCATCGAAGTGAGTGTCTTAAGCTACCGCCTTTCCTTGCGTAGGGAAGAAGGCAACGTATTGAATTTGAAGAGAGTGTAACAATGGCCCCGAAACCGTTTACTATTGCTATTGCAGGTAACCCCAACTGCGGTAAGACTGCATTATTTAACGCCCTCACCGGCTCTCGCCAGAGTGTAGGTAACTGGCCCGGCGTTACTGTTGAAAAGAAGGAAGGTTATTTTGATCTGGGTGCCCGCCACATCCGCGTGGTGGACCTTCCCGGTACTTATGCCATCTTCGCCAACTCCGAAGATGAACGCGCCGCCGTCGATTTCTTGCTGACCCGTGAAGCCGACTTGATTGTGAACATCATGGACGCCACCAATGTGGAACGCAACATGTTCCTGACTTCACAGTTGGTGGATATGCAGCAGCCCATGGTCATTGCCGTGAACATGATGGACATTGCCGAAAAGCGTGGCCTCCATATTGACCTTGAGGCTCTTTCTAAGCGTTTCGGGGTGCCCGCAATCCCTCTTTCTGCAGTGAGCGAAAAGAGTATTACCAATTTCATCAGCCAGATGGCCCATGTTATCTCGAGCCAAATTGCCATCCCGACTGAATTCACCTACGGTGACAAGATTGAAGCTGTGGTGAAGGAATTGGAACCTCAGGTAGCTCCTGTTGCAAAGATGCTGGATGCGGACCCCCGTTGGGTTTCTCTCATGTACCTGGGCAATAGCAACAGCTATGCAGACAAGTTTGCTGCTGCCGGAGTCAAGTTGAATCGCGAGGAAATTACTGCAAAGTTGGGTGAGGAATCTGAATTCGTCATGGCCGATGCCCGCTACAGCATGGCTCACGAAATTGCTTCCGAAGTAATTGTCGGCAATCGCTCCAAGAAGACTTTCTCTGACAAGCTGGATTCTATTCTCTTGAATCGCTGGCTTTCTCTGCCCATCTTCCTGGTGGTCATGTACCTGGTGTTCTGGATTGCAGTGACTATCGGTAGTGCTTTCATCGATTTCTTCGATGTGCTCTTCGGTGCTATTTTCGTAGATGGTCTCGGTTACCTGCTCTCCAATGTTATTGGTGCTCCTGCCTGGATTACCGCTATTCTCGCTGACGGAGTTGGTGCAGGTATCCAGACGGTGTCTACCTTCATTCCGGTGATCTTCTTCATGTTCCTGTGCCTGACCTTCTTGGAAGACTCTGGTTACATGGCTCGCGCCGCCTTCGTGGCAGACCGCTTTATGAGATTCCTGGGCTTGCCGGGTCGTGCCTTTGTCCCCATGATGGTGGGCTTTGGTTGCGGCGTTCCGGGCATTATGGGCTCTCGCGTTCTCGAAAGCAAGCGCGAACGTTTCCTCACTATTTTCCTGGTACCTTTCATGAGCTGTGGCGCTCGCCTTCCGGTGTACGCATTGTTCGCAGCTGCCTTCTTTGGAAAACAGGCGGGAACCATCGTGTTCGCCCTCTACCTGGTCGGTATTATTTTCGCCATCATTTATGGCTTGTTCCTGAAGAAGTCCCTCTTTATGGGCCAATCCAGCAACTTTGTGATGGAATTGCCTAACTATCACTTGCCCAAGTTGAAGTCCCTGCTGATCCATTCCTGGCTGAAGCTGAAGGACTATGTGCTTCGCGCTGGTAAGGTGATTACCATTGCTGTGGCTGTCCTTGGCTTCCTCAACGCTTTCGGCTATGTGGATGGCAAGTTTACTGCCGGCAACGCAGACTCTGAAAACAGCCTGCTCTCCTCCGTAGGCAAGACCATTACTCCGGTGTTCGAACCCTTTGGTGTCGAAGAAGACAACTGGCCTGCATCCGTTTCCCTCTTTACCGGTTTGCTGGCTAAGGAAGCTGTCATTGGCACCATGAATTCCCTGTACTCCATGGCTCCGAAGAGTGATGCGGTCGAAGGCCCTCAGGCTGAACCCGCTGCACCTTCTGAAGCCGCAGAAATTGTCGCTGAGGAAGCCCCGGCTGTTGAAACCGCCTCGGCACCAGAAGGAGAAACTGTGGCTGTTACCGACAGCACCGCAGCAGAACCTCCCGCCGAAGAAGAAAAGCCTCTCATTGCAGGTGTTGACGAATGCCCTGCAGAAGAAGAGGAAGATGGTGCTCCTGATCTTAAGGCTGCATTCATTGAAGCTGTCTCTTCTATCCCTGCAAACCTCAGCGAAGTCTTTGGCTCTCTTACGGACATCCTGGGAACCTCTGGCGAACTTGAAGCCCAAAGCACTGCAGAACTGAAGAAGGAAACCTTGGATAAAATTCAGGAAGCAAAGGTTTTGACTTGCGAGGAATACGCCGCTATCGAAACCTTCGGCGAAGAAGAAGGAGACGAAAAGACTCGTGAAGAAGTCTTTGCAAAGCTTGCTGCTGCCGGCATTGAACTTGATGAAGATGCCATGGGCGCTCTTGAAGAAGGCGACCTTAGCGAAACTGCCGACATCTACGCTAACCTTCGCTCCTACTTCCATAACGGTGGTCACGACGGATTCAACTGGCAGGTGTTTGCCTTCCTGGTATTCATCCTGCTGTACGTGCCTTGCTTGGCTGCCATGGGCGTTGTGGTTCGCGAAATCGGCCTGGGTCTTGGCGTGCTGATGGCGACTGTTCAGACGATCCTTGCTTGGGCCATTGCCGTACTTCTCTACCAGATTCCTGTGGGCGGAAGCACCGGCTGGATTGTCACGGCAGTCATTGTTCTGATCGGTACTGGAATCTTCCTGAAGCTCTTCGGTATCAAGGCAAACAAGCAAAAGCGTTTTGAAGACTAGCGAAAAAGGATCGAGAATCGCTATTAAATCAAAAACGTAAATCGGGGCCGTTGGAACGTGTCTCCTCCAACGGCCCTAATTTACAAACTCTCAATTAGCTTAATCTAACAAAGTTTGTATAAGCTAAAAAACAACGTGGCGATCATCCATTAGATGATGGCAATGCCCGACACAGCCCCTAAAGTTTATAACAAAAAGAAAAAAAGGATAAATAATGAAATACAATATTGCATTCGGTTTAATGTCGGCTTCTCTCCTTGCTGCAAACGCATTTGCGGAAGATGCCGTTTCCGCTGAATCCACCGCAGAATCCAAGGGCCCTGAATTCGCAATTTCTGGTGAAGTGGAATTTGACGCTTACACTGGCGACCTTATCAATGACGACAAGGTGAACCATGAATATGCAACCACCTTTGATCTGAATTTTGCGGTAAAGTTCAATGATCAGTGGTCTGCGGAAGTCCAGTTGGAAGCCGATGGCGAAACAACAGACCCTGCGGCGATCTATAACGGTGCTTTCGTTCAGTATACCAAGAGCGAAAACTTTGTGATTAAGGCTGGTGACCTGACGTTCTCTGAAGGCGCATTCCAGAACTACTATGAATATGATGACCCGGCAGATAATGCCGCCGGTATGGCAGAACACGATATCCGAGGAGTTGAAGTTGACTATAATGGCTTTGTTTTTGGCCTTGGCTTTGGTCGCGGTGACAACGACAATCAAGTTTGCGTTGTTGAAGATGGTGAAGAATCGTGTGTAGGCGTTGCTTATGACGCGCATGTAGCCTACGAATTGGGCCTTGGTGAACAAACAATCCGCCCCTATGTGGATTACAAGTCCTATCAGGAACCTGAACATAACGAACTACATGCCGGTATTGATGCGAATTTGAAGTTCGGCGCTGTAGGCCTCCATGCGGTCTATGGTCTCCATATGGACAATCTTGGAGAAGATGAACCGGGCGCCACTCACGCCTTCTTGGTGGAACCCTCTCTGGAAGTGGGTCCTGTGAACGTGAAGGGCTCAGTTTTCTATGCATACTTTAACGAAGATGCGCCCATTGATCATGGCGATGAAATTCCTGAATACTTCTTTGCCTATGCAGAACCTAGCT
Source organism: Fibrobacter sp. (assembly GCA_024399035.1). Lineage (GTDB taxonomy): Bacteria > Fibrobacterota > Fibrobacteria > Fibrobacterales > Fibrobacteraceae > Fibrobacter. The sequence continues at coordinate 14,840 of JAKSID010000034.1, forward strand.
TCAGCCTTCTCGAAACACTGACCTTGGGTATTCCCGTGGAATTCCATTCCAATTCCACAGATGTAAACGAAGACAAGTCCACCTTTAACTTGGGTGCACGCGCCTACTTTACTCCGGTGGAAGGCCTTGACTTTACAGGAATTGCCAAGGTTGTGATTCCGGTGGGTGATGATGCCGACAATGAAAAGGTTGGCTTGAACTTTGGCCTGGAAACCGTATTCGCTTTCTAACACCCGTGTCATGCCGACACATGTCGGCATCGGCTAAGAATATGCCATAAAACCTCCACTAGTTCGAAAAAGTTACCTCATTGAACTGGATGGGTTTCCCGCCCCGGTCCACCCCGCGGGCGGGACTTTTTATATATTGACTTGCGATGAGGTGTTTTTTCCTGTTTCTGATTCTGCTAGCCACCATATCCTGGGCGCACCCGCATGTGTTTGCGGATGTGACAGTCCAGGCTGTGTTTGACGAGACTGGGTTTATCGGTGTTCAGAACCATTGGGAATATGACGAGATTTATGGTACTTCCATGTTCGCTGCTGCCGACGCAAATGGTGATGGTTTGCTTTCTGGAAAGGAATTGGAATCGTTGAAGAATGCCGTTTTGGCACCTCTTGCCGGGCAGAATTATTACAACTACGTTTTAAGTGGAACGAAGTTTCTAAAAACAACGGGCGTTGAAAATTTCCAGGCGAAGAATAAAGATGGAAGGCTGGTCCTAGACTACTTGGTGCGCTTTTCGATTCCCGTCTCTAAGGACTATCAGTTTTTTGTCGTAGTGGTTGCGGATCCGACCTTTTATATCTCTGTAACTACGGATATGGAAAATTCGGGTGCCAAGGCTCCCGATGCAATGGAAGTGGAATATTACGACGATAACCTTGAAGGGCTTACGTTGATGAAATCCTTTAGGTCCGATGTGGAGGGTCTTTACGTGAGGTTCAAGAAATGAGATCGTCTGTAGCCGCATTGCTTGTTGCCTTGTTGCTGCTTTGTGCGCAGTTCTCTTTTTCTGCAGTTACAAAGAAAAAGTTTTCGATGGATGGTTCTACGGCATCTGCTGAAACCGCCGAATCGATTGCACCTTCAGAAATAGTTGAATCGAAAACGCCTTCGGATTCTGTTGCTCAAGACAATCAGTCTGTTGTAAGCATTCATGACTCTCATGTTTTTTGTTTGACGGAAAATTTTGCAGACCAGCAGAAGATGCTCCGTGAAAATATTGCAGCAAAAATCACTGCCATGAAAAACGGGGAGTCTGGGGTTGTCTGGACTTTTCTTTTGATTTGCTTCTTGTACGGAATGCTTCATGCGTTGGGCCCTGGCCACGGCAAGTCTATTGTGGTGGGTTACTTCTTGGCTAGAAATGGCAAGTGGAAACATGGGGTTGCTTTGGGGGCTGGCATTACCTTTACTCACACCTTGAGCGCCGTGATTTTGCTTTTTGTTTTGTACGGAATTTTGAAGGCCACCGTGTTCCCCACTTTTGAATTGGGACGCCAGGGCATTGAAAAAGTGAGCTATGGCTTGGTGTGCTTTACGGGCCTTTTACTTATTGGAATTGCAATTCATGATATGGTGAAACTTTTGAAAAATCGCAAAACGGTCTCGCCTTCCAACGTTGTAGAGTCAAAAAATACTTCTTGGAAAGAACTGATTGGTGTGGCTGCTGTTACTGGAATTGTGCCTTGTCCGGCGGTGGCTCTGATTGTACTGTTCTGCCTTTTGAATTCTATGGTGGGGTTGGCTCTGGCTGCTGCCGCAGTAATTTGCATCGGCATGATGTTGACCAACGTTATGTTTGGCATTGCGGCCATTGCCTTGAAAACGGGCATAAACAAAAGCGCCGCCAAAACTGGATGGCTGGCGGCTTACATTCACATTGTGGCTTCCTTTGCAGGGGGCCTTGTGGTGTTCCTTGCAGGATTGTTTATGCTGTCTTAATCTTTGCTGCGAAGATCTCGAAGTCTTCGGGGGTGGTCAGTTTGTCGTTGGCTGCGGCGCCCTTCACGATATAGACCGCCTCGCCAAAGTATTCCAGAATGCTGGCTTCATCAGTGGGCACGAAGTTTAAGGGCTCTGCGGCGATACGCTTGTACAGCGATTTCAGAACGTCAATGCGGGCGGCCTGAGGCGTCTGCGCCATCCACACGGTATTTCTGTCGATAGTCTTTTCAACGCGGCCGTCTGCGGCAATCTTGATGGTGTCTACGGCGGGCTTAGCAACAAGGCAAGCGCCCTTGTTCACCAGAGTGTTGCAGACATCCAGAATGATTTCCTTGCTAATGAAAGGGCGGGCTACGTCGTGAACCAGAACGTATTCTGCGTCGCTAGTCAATGCGTTCACTCCGTTTTCTACGGACTGCCAACGTTCCGCGCCACCAACAACAATCTTTAGCTTGGCGCGCATTTCCGGAGAGAATCCGGCAGCGGCCAGTTCGTTTTCAAAATGGCTTTTCCAATCGGCGGGCACAGCCATTACTACTTCGGCGATTTCATCCATTTGCAGGAAGGTTTCCAGGCAATAACGATAAACAGGCTTGCCTCCCAAGACCATCAACTGCTTGGGAATGTTTCCGCCCATACGCTTGCCCAGGCCGCCTGCCGGCAGAACAACTGCAAATTTCTTTTCCATGAAAATCGCCTTGAGTCTTATTCGCCGATCTTACCTGCGTGCAAGCGATCCAGGAAGTCGCGGGTTTCCTTTGCCACAATGCCGGAGAGGAGAATGAGGGCCACCAGGTTGGGGAATGCCATGAGACCGTTGAAGATATCTGCGCAAGTCCAAACGGCGCTTACAGTCAGGTAGGGGCCGATGAAGATTGCTGCAACGTAAACCCAGCGGTAGGCAAGGATTGCCTTTTTCTTCTTGCTGCCAATCAGGTACTGCAGACACTTTTCAGAGTAGTATGCCCAGCCCAGAATTGTGGTGAATGCAAAGAACACCAGGGCGATTGCCAGGAAGTAAGGTGCAATCACTGCGCCGCCGGGGATAATGGACAAGCCGCGGGAGAATGCTTCCATGGTGATGTTCACACCTTCAAGACCGAGCTTCGGGTCCCAAGCGCCAGAAACCACAATGGCAAGGCCGGTCATGGTACAAATGATGATGGTGTCGAAGAAAGTACCGGTCATGCAAACCAGGCCCTGACGGACAGGTTCCTTAGTCTTTGCGGCAGCAGCTGCAATAGGAGCGGAACCCAGTCCTGCTTCGTTACTGAAGATACCGCGGGCAATACCCTTCTGCATAGCGATAAAGATGGTTCCAACCACACCGCCGGTAACAGCGCTGGGGTTGAATGCTGCGCGGACGATGGTTTCGATGGCTTCAGAAATGTGGGAGAAGTTCAAGAGGAGCAACAGCACGCAAGCCACGATGTAGAGGATTGCCATGACAGGAACGATGTAGGTAGAAACCTTGGCAATACGCTTCAGACCGCCGATGATCACGAAGGCGGAGAAAGCGGTGACCAGGATGCCTGCGATTGCGGTAGTGATGCTGACGGAGTTTCCGCCAATGTTCACGAATTCAGAAGCGTTGGGAGTCAAGCGAGCCATGGCGCTGGTAATGCCGTTCACCTGAGTGATGGTGCCGATGCCCATGACGCCGGCGCAAACGCCGAAGATGGCGAACAGGGTTGCCATCCACTTCATGTTCCAGCCAAAGCGTTCCTTAAGGCCGTGTTCGATGTAGAAGAAGGGGCCGCCCAGAACCTTGCCGTCCTTGTCAACGGAGCGGTACTTTACAGCCAGCAAACCTTCGGCGTACTTGGTAGCCATGCCCAGGAATGCTGCAACTTCCATCCAGAAGAGAGCGCCGGGGCCGCCGGTGCCGATTGCGGTTGCCACACCCACGATGTTACCTGTACCGATGGTAGCGGCAAGAGCGGTGCAGAGAGCGCCAAAGCTGGAAACTTCACCTTCGCCGCCCTTTTCGTTGTGGAGCATGTAGCGAAGTGCGTTGGGCAGGTTCATCACCTGCAGGCAACCCAGGCGGATTGTCAGGAGGAAACCCACAAAGAGAACGATCAGGATCAGGGGAATTCCCCAGACGAAACCGTCGATGGTATCAAGAAAGGCGGTAAAAGCTTCCATTTTGAACCTTTTGGATGCGCGGGCGGTGCAATCGCAAAACCCGCTATGATTAGAACATATACACGAAAAAGATAGCAATAAATATGCCAAGTCGTTGATACTCAATGAGAAACGTGCGCTTTTGACAGGCGTGCAACCACAATTTGTATGCCGAAAAATTGACTTTTACAATCTATGTATAGCCTTATTGGCGAAATCCCATAACGTGAAATAAAAATCGTCTGTCTTTTATTGTTAGATTTTGACACAGAAAAATTTAACCCCGCGCAGTCCGCGCGGAACCTTGCGCAGGTCATGCGCTGAAAAGGAATACAATATGTGCGATTGCTGCAATAATAAGCGTCCCGTCCGTGTGCGTTTTGCCCCCAGCCCCACAGGCTACCTCCACGTTGGCGGTGCCCGTACCGCTATCTATAACTACTTCTTCGCCAAGGCCATGGGTGGCGTCTTCTACCTCCGTATCGAAGATACCGACCGTAAGCGCTATAACGAAACTGCTCTGCACGACTTGATGCGCGACCTGAAGTGGCTTGGCCTGCAGTGGGACGAAGGTCCGGGTTGCGAAAAGGATTGCGGCCCCTACTTCCAGAGCGAACGCTTGCACATCTATAACGAACAGATCAAGAAGCTCCTTGACTCTGGCGATGCCTACTACTGCTTCTGTACCGAAGAACGCCTTCAGGAAGTTCGTGCCGAACAGGAAAAGGCCGGCGTCTCCGTGACCGGTTATGACCGCCACTGCCGTAACATTCCTCGTGAAGAAGCTGAAGCCCGCATTGCCGCTGGCGAAAAGGCTGTGATCCGCTTCAAGGTTCCCGAAACTGGCGTTACCGAATTCGACGACATGATCCGCGGCCACATCTCTTACCAGAATGAACTGCTGGACGACCTGGTTCTCATCAAGCGCGACGGTTACCCCACTTATCATTTCGCAAGTGTTTGCGATGACCACCTGATGGGTACTTCCCACGTGCTCCGCGGTGACGAATGGATTTCTTCTACTCCCAAGCACGAACTTTTGTACAAGGCTTTCGGCTGGGAACCTCCTGTATGGTGCCACCTGCCGGTGATTCTCGACAAGAACGGCGGTAAGCTTTCCAAGCGTAAGGGTGCTGCCTCCGTGGGCGACTTCCGCGACCTGGGCTACCTGCCTGAAACTCTGGTCAACTACTTGGCTCTCCTGGGCTGGAACCCGGGTGACGACCGCGAAGTCATGACCATCAAGGAAATGATCGACTGCTTCACCCTGGAACGCATTAATCCCAAGCCCGCAAGCTTCGACGAAAAGAAGCTGCAGTGGATGAACGGTCAGCACATCCACATGTGCGATGACGCAATGCTCCTGGGCATCATGAAGGAAGGTCTTGCCGCCAAGGGCTTTGACCTGAGTAACGAACCTGAAGCTCGTCTCCTGGAAATTGTGAAGAATCTGAAGCCCCGTGCACACTTCGTGCAGGACCTGGCTGAAATGTCTACCTACTTCTTCAAGGCTCCGGAAACCTACGACGAAAAGGGTGCCAAGAAGCACTTTGGTGAAGGCTCCAAGGAACTCTGCCAGCAGGTCCGCGATATGCTGGCTTCTATCGAAGACTTCAAGACCCCGGTCATCGAAAAGGAATTTTACGCTCTCGCAGAACGCATCGGCCACAAGGTGGGCGAACTGGTGGGCGCACCCCGCCTCGCTGTGTCTGGTGTTACCGCAGGTCCCGGTCTCTGGGAACTCTTCGAACTCTTGGGCAAGGAAGAAACCCTCCGTCGTATCGACGTTGCTCTTCCGTTGATGGGATAACAAATAGTGCTTAGTAAACAGTGGTTAGTAAACAGTAATAACTGACCACTAATCACTAACCACTAACCACTAACCACTAACCACTAACCACTAACCACTCAATCAATGCGTCCTTTATTTCCCCATAGGCTGTTTTCACAGCAGTTGTTCTGCCGCCGCTGCCAGAAGGTGCGGGAGCATGGCATCTATGCTCGTGAAAACTATTCCACCTACGGGGGAATGGATTCCCATATTCCGCTTTTGTGCAGCTGCGAAAAGTGCCAGACGCTTTTCGTTGCTTTTTCCCATGAGTTTACGTTCTGCCGTTCTGACAAGGTCAATCGCGATTACGCCAAGATCTTCGGCCACAATAGAATCTATCCGGGCAACTGGCTCTATTTCAAGGGAACACCCAAGCCGGGTATTGTGAAAAGCGTTTTCCAGGGTCCCGACAAGGAAATCATCAACATCAGTTTTGATGGTGGTCCTGCAAAATCAATTGAATGCGAAAAGGTTGTTGTCGAATCGGAAGATGCTCCTGACGGTTATCGTCTTCTGCCTTCCCAGAGTTCGGTCACTTTGATGGGCGACCATGTTTATCACGCTGTTCGCGACCAGTTTGGAACTTGCGTGGGCTTTGTGAACGATGGTGAAAAGGATAAGTTGGTTGCTCTTCTGGATGACAAGACCTTGGTGTTTATCTCCATGCCGGAACAGAGCCAGAACTTGCCTAACGACAAGTTGCAGACTGTCGCTCGCAATAAGCTATCCCAGGTCTTTCCCGAAGATTCCAAGAAGATTAATCTGCAGGTGGGCCAGGGCATTGTGTTTCTGAATGGATTGGTGAAGAACCTGTCTACAAAGCGGGCCATGAAAGCTTGCGTGGATGGTCTCCCCAGGGTTCGCGGATGCGTTGACTTTACCCGAATCCAGCCCGACTCCTTTGTAACGGATGGGCAGATCGAGCGCTCGATTCTGGCTGTTCTTGAATCCCCGAATTGCAAGATGTTCGACTACTCGGTCAAGGTTACCTTTGGTAAGGCCGAAGTGACTGCGTCTTGTTACGAATCTGAATTTGCAAAAGATTTTGAAACCCGAGTAGGGGAGATTCCTGGCGTTCTCGACATGAACTGCAACATCACGGTGCTACCGGATGAGTCTGAAGAAATACGTAAGCAGTGCAAGGAGATGGAAACAGACCTGGCCTTGCATTCCATGTTGCAGGGCGCCCGAATCCGAGTTTCTTACGCACGAAAAAAATATATCCTGGAAGGCGTTGTCCAGTCTGTGATTCAGAAACAGGTTGCTTTCCTGGCTGTTATGAAAAATGCCAAAACCACTTCGGTGGATAATCGTTTAAGGCTACAATAAATTAAGGATTATTTATGTCTACAAGTTATCAGAAAATCAATGACCTGAAGGCTAAGCTTAAAACCAAGATGACTGTGAACCAGTTGGCTGCAGCGCTGAACTGCGGTACCCGTACGGTGTTCCGTCACCTGGAAGTCATATCCAATGAAAATTGTGGCCTGCATCGTTTTAAGGAAGGTGGTGAAACCTATTACATCATCCGTACCGATGGCGAAGCAAACTTCAACCAGACCATGGTGAAGCAGCTGGAAAAGATCAAGAAGACCATGACTCCCACGGATCCTTCTGATAACAAGAACATCAAGCTCTTGGACAAGATGATTGATGCAATGCAGAACACCAACCAGGAAGATTTCAAGCCCGAGGCGATCGCCTTGGACCCGGACTACATTTTGGATTACGGTCCTTTCTGCGATCACAAGCTCCAGGATACCATGGTGAACAAGGTCTTGAAGGCAATACATTCGGGCTTCAAGATTCGAATGAACTATCGCCATTCTTCCAGTGACTTTACCTCCGGCTGGATTGAAGTTTGCCCAGTGAAGGTGATTATGCGCGTGGATACGCTGTACCTGATTACCGTGGAACTCAACGAAGACGGAACACCGAAATACAAGAACTATCTGTTTGAAAATATCATCAGCGTTTCCGAAACAAATACTCCTTTTGCAAGGGTTGAATTTAAGGCCAAGGATTATTACAAGTATGCCTTTGGCAAGTGGACTGGTAGCGACGCCGCAGAAGAAGTGTCCCTGTTGATCAAGGCGGAATCCAAGTGGCTTCAGACCCAATTTGAAAAGTCTCATTTCAATCCCGAAATCACAAAGCGCCTGGACAAGGATAAGAACATGATCGTGGATATGAAGCTCCGCATCACTCCGGATTTCATTACCTGGCTCATGGGCGTTTCTACTGAACTTCGTATTTTGAAACCTGCAAGTCTGAAGAAGACCATTAAGGATAAACTGCAGAAGGCTTTAGCTGAAATCGATGCGTAAATCGGACAGAGAAAATGGAACACAATCTTTCTGATTATACTTTTGAATTTCCGCCGGAATTAATCGCTAGCCGCACGGCAGGCAAGGGCAAAACGCGTATTCTCCATTGCCCCAAGGATGGGGGCGAACGCCATATTATGAAGGCGTGTGAAATAGTCGACTTGTTCAAGGCCGGCGACTGCCTGGTGGTGAACAACACCAAGGTGATTCCTGCCCGCTTGTACGGCGAAACCCTTCATGGCGGCCAGGTGGAAACGCTGCTGGTACAGGCCATGATTCCTGCGGAAGATGGTTCCGCCCGCTACGAGGCGCAGGTCCGCCCCGGTAAGGCTTTCAAGGTAGGGCGCGAACTGCTTATTGCCGGCGTCAAGACTACGGTGGAATCCATTAACGAGGATGGCTCCCGCGTGCTGCGTTTTGCAGTGACTCCGGTGGAACTGGAAGCCGTGATGAATACTCAAGGCCATGTTCCGCTTCCGCCCTACATTGACCGTCCCGACGACGAAGAAGACAAGAAAGCCTACCAGACGATTTTTGCGAAGTACTCTGGCGCCGTGGCCGCACCCACCGCAAGCCTCCACTTTAGCGAAGAAATGCTTGACGCTTTGAAGGCCAAGGGCGTGTATGTTGCCGAAGTTACTCTTCACGTAGGTCCCGGGACCTTCCAGAACATTTCCGTAGAAGACTTCACCCAGCACAAGATGCACGGTGAACACTACGAGCTGACTCAGGAAAACGCTGACATTATCAATAAGGCTAAGGCAAACGGTGGCCGCATCGTTACCGTAGGCACCACCAGCACCCGCGTGGTGGAGACTATTGCCGCCGATGACGGAACGCTGAAGGCACAGACTGGCGTGACTCACGCCTTTTTCTATCCTGGCTATCGCTATAAGGTGATTGATGGCTTGCTGACCAATTTCCACTGGCCCAAGAGTTCCTTGATCCTACTGGTGTCTGCGTTCTATGGCCGCGAAAATACTCTCGCTGCCTACAAGATGGCCGTGGAGAACAAGCTTAAGCTGTTCAGCTACGGCGATGGAATGTTAATACTCTAACGCATGAAATGCGGTAGAGTATTAACAATTAATGTCTAAGCCGAGAGTCGCGGCAAAAACGAAGTTTTTGACATGACCGAGGCGCAACATTAACGATAACTTTAGTTATCAATTATGAATTACGAATTACGAGATTTGATATGGCGCCGGAGGCGCGATTATTCATCTCATACTTCGTACTTCATAATTCATAATTGAAAAGAAAAATGAACTCTTCGGAGTTCATTTTTCTTTTCTAGCCTGAAGGGGCGGGAAATAACCCTGCTGTCTTAGTGTTGCCAGCACTTTCAATTGGTTGGGCAATGTTTCGCTCAAGAGCCCGTCGGTGACAAAAGGCGGGATCCTTTTTTGCGGGTGGAATTCTCGGGGCAAGTCTTCGTACTCGCCCAGCTGCCAGGCCACCAGCATTTTCTGGATAAATTCTTCCCAAGGAAAGTTGTCCTTAGGAGTCATAAAGAATCTTGCGGGCTTCAGGCCGTCTTTGCCTTCGAGCAAAAGTGTGCCGTCGCGGAAGCAGGAAAAAAGCACAGCCTGCCTCTCAATGTTCTGAGTGGCAGGCTGTGGAGGAATGACTAGGATAAGCTTCAACGAGAAACCTACTTAACCGTTAGGCTGCAAGTTCGCGCTGAATCTGAACGTACTGGTAACTGGAAATCGCAGTGATGCGTAGAACCAAGTCGCGGGTGACACCGGCCTTGATCAATGCTTTTGCATACTGGAATTTGTTAGGAGACATGGTAGACCTCGCACGTCGATTGTGAACCCTTGTTACGTAAACAAACATAGATATTTTTTTTGACATTTCAATGTCAAAATTGGGCTCAAAAAAATGGGAATGAAATCTACGTCACACCGTTTTTGATAAAGTATTGATAATCAAGGTGTTAAGAATCACACTTCTAAAAACTGATAGTGTGATTTAAATCAATTCGCATTAAACTATTCCATCTAGGACTGGAAAAGCCTTGCGGTATTCAGCTAATGAAACATCATCTAACGAGTTGTGAACAACCTCTTCACAATCGCTACTTCCGCGAGAAATAATCTCGCCTTGGGGAGTGATGATCATGGAGTTGCCGCCCAGGGCAATGGCATCGTTTTTGCTACCGGTTCCATTGTCGCTCACACCATCAATAGTAACACCGTTGACGGCGGCGATGTAAACCTGGTTCTCGATGGCGCGCGCCTTGAGCAATGTTTCCCAATGTTCTACACGGATCTTGGGCCATGCGGCTTGCACGGTAATGAGCTGCGCGCCTTTCTTTACGGCGTCGCGGAACAGTTCCGGAAATCTCAGGTCGTAGCAGATGGCGCTGGAAATTTTCCATCCATTAATTTCAAACAAACTAATGTTCTCGCCACCCTTGAATTCCTCCTGCTCGGGGAAAAAGGGGTGGACCTTGTCGTAACTTGAATATTCGGTGGTTTGGCCAGGCAGATAGATGCTGCTGTGATTGCGCAACTTGCCTTCGGGGCCAATGCCAATACCTGCGCCCATGACGGCGCATCCGGTTTCGTTTGCCAGCTCGCTCAGGAACTTGGCGGTGGCGCCTGCCTCGGCATTGCTAAAGTCTTCGGCGTAGTCAGATGGATTCGTAGGGATGTAGCCTGTAGCGAACATTTCGGGCAGCATAATGATCCCGCTCACTTGTTCACCGGCCTTGTGCTTTTGTAGATTGGCTTTAGAAAGGAGCGAACGCACCTTATCAAAAATTCCACAATCCATTTGTACCAAGAATACATCTAACATAGCCATCAAAATATAAAATTTATTCTAACTTTTTAAATATGAAGATTCGTTCCTTATTGTTCCTTGTTGTTCTTGCGGTGAGCTATACTTTTGCTGCTACCAAGACCCCGATTATGGGTGTGGTTTTGGAAGCAGAAACTGACCTTCCGATTAAGGATGTGATGATCACGTACCAGTCCGGTAAAAAGGTGGGTGAAACCAATTCCGATGGTCGTTTCGAATACACCGTGGATTCCAAGAATGCCTCCTTGATTTTTAAGAAGGATGGCTTTGATAGCGTTCTTGTTGAACTTCAGGATTTCGCAGACCTTTTGGACATGGTGGTGACTCTGAGTACCAACGTGCGCAACCTGGGCGCAAGCACCATTATCGGTGGCGGCGAGGAAAAGGTTCAGTGGGAAGTGGAACGCAAGGTGAACTTGGACAAGTTGGAAGATGCCGCCGGTATGCGCTTCGACCTTACGGAACACTTGAGCCAGATGCCGGGTATTTCTGGCCAGAAGGATTTTAGCAGCGCCCTTTACTACGAAGGCTCCCGTGCTGGTGACGTGGCTTATCACTTGGGTCGTTTGCGTATTCCCAATATGCGCCACCTGGATGTGGGTTTCCCAGGCAACTTGTCTGTGATCAATCCTCACATTTTGAGTGCAATTGAAATTCACGACCATTATGGCGAAGGTCCTCTCGGTCAGGGCCTAGCTACCTCCGTGCAGTACATTCCCGAACAGACCAAGGGCGATTGGGGCCTTAAGCTTGGTGCAGGCATTACCATGGAAGAGGTTGTGCTGGACGCTCCCATGTTCTTCTGGGACAGTTTCCGCTTTGCTTGGCGCCGTCAGGACGAGGCCATGCTCAAGAACCTGGGTGAAAAGTTCTTTACCGAGTTCCGCAAGCGCGCCGACGACTGCAAGGATTGCACAGTCAAGAATTCCAATCCCTTTAACCTGAGCGCCATGGATTTCTATGGCCAGTTTAACGGTGCCGATACCAATGGCAATACTTGGGCTCTCCGCGCCTTGTACAGCTCTGATGAATACAGCATCCATCAGGATACTTCCCACACCTATGCGGTTTCTAACACCATCGATATTATTGAAGGTGTGCAGAATTACCTGGTGGTGGGCGCCGAATACGAATCCCGCTTTGGAACCAGCTGGCACGCAGGCTATGTTCGCGAACACTTGGGCGATACCTTACGTGATACCACCGGTATTTTCCCGGACCCCCAGCCGTCTAATCCTGGTTTCAAGACTGCCTTTATCGATAGCTATGAACAGACTCACAGTACCATTAGCGGTGGCTTGGACAAGACTTTCAAGGGTGAACTTCTTGGTTCTACGCTGAGCGGTGCCTTGCTTTACGAACACCATCTTTTGGAACGCAATTATCCCATTGCAGGCTCCGTGAAGAAGGGCGATTATTGGACTGGCGTTCTTTCGGGTGCCGCCCGCATGAACTGGAAGAGCGATTACTCCCAGAAGATTTTGTCTGTGGGTGCTGTGGCCGACTGGTCTAGCCACGACGCTTTGCCTACGGCTTCTTTCGACTTTGAACAGAACCTTTCCAAGACGGATACGGCTTACTGGCGCTTGTTTGCTAACGCAGCTTTCCGCGGTGACTGGAAGCCTTTTTATGATAACGGCAAGCTGGATGGTCGCTTGGAATCTGGAACTTCTGCAAAGATCGGCGGTGGCTACAAGTCCAAGTACTTGATTGCACAGGCTTCTGGCTTTGGTCGTTACTACCACAATCCGCTGTTGCCTATGCCCAAGGCTTACGCCTACTACAACGACGTAACGCCCATTGACTTTGCTTGGGTGCTGGGCGCCGGCGCTTCTGTGGAATACAAGACTTCTCATCATTTCTCCATGTCGTCCAACGTAAGCTCTGTCTATGGTGAGTACGAATTGCTGAACGACAAGTCCCTGCCTTGGGAAGCAAACTCCCGTTTGGATATCGTTTCTCATTTCCGTTACTATCCCCGCAAGGATTCCATTATCTCTGTGATCCTGACTCATCACGCAGCCTTGCATCGTCCGCTGTACTACTACGAGATTAAGCCGGCTACAGAGAACGGCGGCATCGGTACTCGTGAGCTGAAGGACTTGAATGAATTCACGGACATGTTCCGTACGGACGTCCGCGTGAACCTGGATTTGAACAAGAAGAGGTTCTGGTTTAACAGCGCCCGCTTCTATTTCGAGGTGGACAACATCTTCGCTAATCTGGATGTGAGTGCTTTGCGCTTCTTGGGCTCTGATAACAAGCGTGAACGTTCCTGGGTTATCCTGGATGATAACGACAAGGCCAGCGATGGATACGATCTTGTGCCGTTTATGGCAAAGGGCATGGGCTTGTACGTACAGTTTGGCGTAGAAGTGAATCTGGGCATTTAGGTACTGCCGCAAGACGAATTTTTTGTGTTGCCGCGAGGAACTAGTATAATGTTGTCACTGCGAGGAACGTAGTGACGAAGCAGTCGAAGAAGTAATGTTATGTGGTTGAAAACTTTGACAGTTGCAATATTGAGCTGTGTCGCTTTTGCTGCGGCGCAGTATGCAACCGATGTGAAGTTCGAACCTGCAAAACCTGAAAAGCCCTTGCGTTACTGTTCTTCTGTAAAGCAGTGGATTGCTTACGCCGAGGCGGATACAAGCCTGGTGGAAATCACCCGCCTGAAGGGCGTGCAGATGGACCTGCGGTACGGTACCTTCAATAACGTTACTGGTCATGATTTGTATTGCGGTGTGCAGCGGGCCTTTGTCCGTAAGGATGCATACGTAAAGCTGAAGCGTACGATTGCGATTATGGAAAAAGATATGCCTGGCTCCAAGCTGGTAATCTTTGACGCTGCCCGCCCCATTTACGCGCAGGCTGCTTTGAAACGCATGGTGGCCGGCACGCCTTATTCCCACTACGTTTCTTCGCCCGTAAAAGGCGGCCTCCATAACTTCGGCCTGGCGCTGGACTTGAGCATCACGGATGCAGAAGGCAACCTGCTGGACATGGGCACCGACTTTGATTCCTTTGAACGTTGTGCGGGCTTGGTAGGGGAGGCCGATGCATTAAAGAGCGGCAGGCTGACTCAGGAGCAAATTGATAACCGCAACAAACTTCGCAGCATCATGAAGAAGGCGGGCTGGGTTCCGCTGAATAGCGAGTGGTGGCATTTTAATGCGTACACCCGCGACTATACCTACGAAAACTTCGAGAAATTCCCGCTATAAAGATTCGAGGGAGGGCCGAGCCCCTCTCTTCGGGGAGATAATTTCTGGAAATGAGTGCTTTTTACGGGAAAAGATGGACGAGAAATTCTTGTTTTCCCGTAAAATGTTATGTTGTTTGTAATTTTGGTGGTCGAATCACGAAAAATAAACAAGAAATTTATTGATTGTAGGCTTGGACGCTGCGGCTTCGAGCATGTGAACTGCTGAAATGATTGCTAAATCAAAGAATGTGTTTGATATGTCGATACGTTGTATGTAAAATTACGGGAAAATAGGTCTTTATTCTGCCTAGTTTCCCGTAATTTATCATGTTTTTCTGAAATTAGCGGCTTGTTTGTGAGTGGGGATTCCAAAGGTAAATGAACACTTAGGGCTTTAGCCCTTAGTGAGAATTATCCCCATAGGGGACAAGTCTTTGTAAGTGCTAAAGCACTAACAAATGCTTCATCCCCATAGGGGACAAGTCTTTGTAAGTGCTAAAGCACTAACAAATGCTTCATCCACTATGTGGACGTGTGGCAACCCCTTTGCGTCATTATAGTTTTATAGATGCGCGTTTAAGGCGGTCGTTCAGTGCCATGCCCACGCCTACATTCGGAATTTCATCCACAAGAATCAATTCGTACTTGGGCAAATCCAAGTCGTGCATGTAGGCGTACAGCTTTGCGGTAGCCTCTAGCATGTCGCCGGACTCAGACAGATTCAGGGTGGCGGGAATAACGCCCTCTTGCTTGCCGAAAGCGATGCGCACTGTGTTTGCCGGCAGCTTGAAACCTGCGGGCAACTTGCCGTAGAACAGCGGCACCTGGGGACGGTAATGAGTGTCGCATTGGCCGGGTGCTGCCATCGGTTGGCCGGGCTTTGAAGTAGATTCCTTGATGGAGACCTTGCCCAGAACCTTCTCCACCATTTCCGGAGTAATAGCACCGGGACGAAGCACAGTGGGTGTCTCGCCTACGAGAGAAATAATGGAACTCTCAACGCCAACGGCGCAAGGGCCGCCATCGACAATTCCTGCGATACCGCGGTCTGCCAGCTGGTCGGCAACGTGCTGGGCCGTGGTGGGGCTCACGTGCTTGAACAAGTTGGCGCTGGGTGCGGCCAGCGGGACGCCTGCCTTGCGGATGATTTCCTGCGCCACAGGGTGGGACGGGAATCGCACTGCCACAGAGGGGAGGGCGCTGGTGCAAAGATCGGGGATGCAATCCTTCTTGGACAGAATCAGCGTCATGGGGCCGGGCCAGTAGGCTTCTGCCAACTTGTAGGCCGCCTCGGGAATATCCTTGGCCACGTCCTTCAACTGTGCCACATCGCAAATGTGAACAATCAGCGGATCGAAGGTGGGGCGCTCCTTGATGGCGAAGATCTGCGCCAATGCCTTGGGCTCATAGGCGTTACCTGCAAGGCCGTAAACAGTCTCGGTAGGGATGCCAACGACCTGGCCGTCTGCCAGCAATTTGGCTGCTTCGTCTACGGATGTCCAAGGAGGAAATTTCATGACTCAAAATTTAGAAATTAAAGGAGATCCCGGACCAAGTCCGGAATGACAATGTGACGAAAAGTTAGGGATGACAATTGGGTGAAAAGTCCGGGATGACAATTTGACGAAAAGTTAGGGATGACAGCGGCGTGAAAAGTCCGGGATGACAATTGGGTGAAAAGACCGGGATGACAATGTGACGAAAAGTTAGGGATGACAGCGACGTGAAAAAAAGGACGACCCTCGGGCCGTCCTAATTTAATTTGCTTGACTCGCGTCGTTTCTGCGTTTATTCAGCTGCGGGAGCGTCTGCGGCAGGTGCGCTTGCTTCTGCACCGGCGTCTGCAGCTTCTGCCTTAGGTTCATCCTTGCGGCCGAAGGCGAAAACCTTGTCGCAAGCGGAGTTGAAGCGGTTCCAGGTCTTTTCGGAATGTTCGCGAGGTACTGCGCCCACTTCCTTCCAGAGGCGGCGGAGATGCTTGACCTTGTTCATGGAGGCGCCTACAGTTGCTTCGCTCAAGTCGGTGAGCAGGTCTTCGGCCTGTTCGCAGAGCAACAGCTTCTTCTGAAGGTTGTTCTGGC
>JAKSID010000035.1 GCA_024399035.1 Fibrobacter sp.
TGCAGTAAATCACCTTGGCTACCGTGAACAGGAATGACTGAAGCTTTTTGCGGGTTTCCTTGGTCATGCAGCCTCGGCTGTTATGAGACTCTTGCCGTTGAACCTCTTGATGGTTGCGCCCTTGTTGTCGAGCCACTGCATCCTTACGAGGGTCTTGTTGTGGTTGTAGAGTTCGCCCTGATCATCGTCGAGGTTGCTGTAGTGGGAACCTGCAAAGAACTTGACGGAGTAGTAAACTGCGTTCCTCTTGACCTTGCCCATGCCTGCATTTTCAAGCATTTCAAGCAGTAGAAGGTCTGCATATTTCTTGCTGAGGAATCCGTGATAGTTCACATCGTGGATAAGCCAAGCCAGGGCGGTCTTCGTGTCGCCAATCTTCGGGATGAAGGGGTTTACGATGGAAGGACCGGAACGGAAGTCCGTGAAGAATCCGGGCATGATGTCATAGACAAGAGTTCCGGGAATGTTCTTGGACTGGATTTCGATGTGGAGCTTGTTCTTGATGCTGTAAAGCTCGGTGTTCTTTGTGTACTTTTCCCAAGTGGGAATGTCTGGGCGGTAATAGAGATTCATTGTTGGTCCTTGAAAGAATGGCTGGCGACGGCGGTGTTGTGTAGTGTGGTGTGTTAAGGAGTTTGCCGCCACCAGCCCAGGGAGATTAGTTGAGGTGCAGGGGCTCGAACCCTGCCGTGCGCGTCCACTCTACCGCGCCGTGTCCACTGCAACCCCGAAAGACCTAAAAGGTCACTGTTATAGAAAGGATTGCCGCCGCCACCCAGTAGATGACCTTGCGGACATCGTGGTCCACGATTCCATAGACCAGGGCCGCCAAAAGGTCAAGGATAATCAGCAGCAGGGGGAAAAGCTGGGATTTAGTCACTAGCCCTTCTCCCACTGGTTCGCAAGGTCCTCGACGGCCTTGTGCGGGGTGCTTCCAACTCCGCGAACAAGGGGCTTGCCCTGGTTCTGCTTGAGTACAACGGCATAGCCAAAGCGGAAATCGGCTTCAAGAACAAGCTGGTCGCGAAAGAGGTCAAGGGTGCGGTAAGTTTCCTGATTAGGCATTCTTGTCCTCCTTTTCAATGTTCAGGGAAATGTCGTTGAAGTTGAGGACGATGTTTTCCCAGGCTTCGCCGGAGTCCTTTACGACTTTGCGCTTGAAGTTGATGGACTGCTTGGTGGACTTGACGATGATGGATTCCTTCAAGAGCTTCATTGCCTTCTTCCATTCGTTGTCGTCAATTTCGAGGTGCAGGAGCTTCAGGAGCATGGCGGTGTTTACGCGGCCCTGCTTATCCACATTGAATGCGTGGGTGATCACCTTGGAAAGGTTTTCGTCGATGCCGTTCAGGCGGCCAGCAACCCACTTGTCCACGATGGTCTTGACCATCTGCAGGCGTTCATCGAAGCCGATGTTGTCGTCAATGCGGCGCTCTACGCAGAGGCTCTTGTCGAAGTTCTGGAGAAGGATGTTGCCCTTCCACTTTTCCTTGACCTTGTTTTCCTTTGCGAGTTCGTCAAGGTACTTGTCAATGGAGGCGACGATCTTCACCTTTTCGGTCGCCATCTTTTCGGAGAGCTTGACAACGCTCTTGATGATGCTTTCTACAAGTGCGTCGCGCTTCTTGTCGATAGCGGGGATGTACTTATCGGGAACAGCCTGGCCGCGATCGTCGAGCCAATTTCCCTGGGAGTCTTTCTTTGCCATAGTATTACCTATCGGTTTGGGGTTTGTTCTTGTTGAATTGTTCTGGAGGGGTCGCCCCCATGGCCACCAGGGCCTTGATTAGAGTCTTTGCGTCAGCCTTGCCTATCCACTGGATGCAGGACACTCCCGTGAGCCTTTCACAGAAGGCGTTCAGGGCCTTCTTGCGGGCTTCCGTGGTTTCTGCCCTGGAGACTTTGGCCCACATGGCTTCTATTGCCCTGAGCTGCGCCGGTGTGGCCTTGTGCTTTGCCCGGTCGGAGAGGTCAGCAAACCCTCGCGCCTTGCCTGCCACCTGCAACCTGAGAAGCCTTATGAGCGCCGCCCTTGTCTGTGGCGAAAGGTCCTTGGAACTCTTGACACCGTACCTGTCCATAAGCATTGTCCTGTAGGCATCGTCATCCATTCCGAGGAGCCTTGCAAGGCCGTGGATCTTCTTGAAGTCCTCGGCCCTCTTGTCTGCCGGGGTAGTCATTACTGGGCCACCACGAGCATCTGGGATGCCGCGTCAAGGATTTCGGTATCGAGGGTGTCGCGGGCGTTGTTGCGCATTACCTCGGTACTCCAGAGCACAAGGTGGGAAAGCAGGCGGAAGTTGCGACGGCAGAGCTTGGCGGCGTGTTCCACCACGTTGTCCTCGTACAGGCCGAAACGGCTTTCGATGTAGGCCTTGATATCGGCGTTATCCAGGAGCTTTGCACGGCAAGGGGCGGAAATGCGGGAGTTGAGCTGTGCGAAGTGCTGACGGTCGCCTTGCACGTTCTTTTCGAGGCGGGGCATACCACAGAGGGCAATGCCCACGCCCGCCTTGTCATGCACACGGCGGATAAGTTCCAGGGCACGGTAAGGCAGGTGTTCTGCTTCGTCAATGATGATCAGACGACCGGAGTCCTTCAGCTTCTGGTTTACGCGGTTCAGCTTGTCGTGAAGGCTTCCGCGACCTTCAAGGGTAAGGATATCGCAGAGTTCGTCAAAGAGCGCCTTGGCGGTATAGCCGTGATCTGCTTCCACCATGATGACGGATGGATGGGCCTTAGCAAATGCCTTGAGGGCCGTGGTCTTGCCGCAACCCGCGTCACCGGTGAGCATTCCGCATACCTGGTGGGTCAGCACAAGGGAACAGAACTTGTGGATGGTCTTGTAGGTCTTGGTGGGGATGATGCCGTCCTTTTGGCGGCTGCGTTCGCGTTCCGCTTCCGTTGCCAGGAAGTCCTTGACCTTTGCGACGATTGCGTCCACGTCACCCGTGTAGGTGCCCTTCAGGAAGTAGCTGAGGGTCGCTGCGGAAATGCCAAGAGCCTTGGCCACCTTCGTCTGGCTTGCGCCGGTCTTTGCGATATATTCGTTGAGATTTTCAATAGTAGCTTCCATTCTATCCTCGATGGTTTCTGGTGTAAAGGGTAAGCCTCCGGAAGCGGTAATGACAATGGCTACAAAGAAGGTTTAAATGCTTCCATCGGCTTGAATTTCTAAAGGTCTTTCAGGAGTTCCTTGATATCGTTCCTGACACGATACCAGGTCCTTACTTCCGGGTTGTTCGGCCCTACAGGTACGACACCCTTGTTTTTAATAAGCCTGATCGCCATTTCGACGTGTCTCTTTTGCGTAGGTCCGGCTACAGCCCTGTAAATTCTCAGAAGTGTCGTACTATCAAACTGCTGCATAGAGTAACCTAACCGTTTGCAAGTTCATCCCAGAGATCGCTAGGTGTTTCTTCCTCGAAATCTTCACCCAGCATATTGATAAAGTCCGCATTGCCAACCAACTTGTCTGCCTTGAGAACAGAAGAATCCTTGTCGTGGCGCGTAAGGTGTGTAGGCCCCTGCGGGATGAAGATGTCCTGCGGTCCAACGGCGGTGCGCATTGCCCCGATGTATTCGGCGGCCTGTTCCTTCGTCATTTCCGGGACAATCTCCTTGAGAAGCTTTTCTTCGCGATTCTTGCGGGCGACACCTTCCGCAATCTGTGCCTTGCCGATGGCATCGTCATCCTTGACCATGGCACCGACGGCCTGCTGCAGGGTGCATTCGCCTATAAGCTTCTTGTCTGCGTCATAGCACCATGCGGTCCTCATGTCATCCGGATCGTAGCGAAGCATGACCTCGCGGCCCTTCCACACCGGCATCCATTCGGCCCAATACCAGGCATCCAAAGCGGCAATGTGGAAACCCATGTGCACAATCTTCCCGGAAACAGTCCTGCTCGTAAGCAAAGACAAGGTCTCGCGGCTTACACGGCGCATAGGCTCGCGCTTTACAATGAGCTCGTTCCAGAGTTCGGAGCGGGTCTTACCCTCGTGAACCTTGCCCTGGCACGGAAGCCCCGGGAAAACCTCGCGGAGGTATCTGTCGGCAAGCATTGCGAACTCGTCCCAGGTAAGGAAGTCGCCACTCTTGAGAACACCCTTCAAGGGCTCCGGCTTTTCGACTACGGTACCGCCCTTGAAGCTGTTGAACAGCCTATCAAAACCGTTTTTAATGACCAAAAACTGGCGTTCAATGATCTTTGCGCGGGCGTTCTTTACGATGGCGAAGTGCATCTTGATATCGAGACGGCTTGCCAGGGATTCCGTGTACTGTTCGTCTTCGACGATCTTGTGACCACGGCTCTGGCCGGAGAAATCCTTGTTTCGGTATTCGCGACCGTTATCCACGTAGATTTCTTCGGGCAGGCCATAGCGTTCAATGCCGTTGCGGATAGCGCGTAAGGTATTCTCGGTGCCCGGGCTTGTATGGTGCAGGCACCAGCCCATAGGCATATAGGTACGAAAGTCCATGAAAAGGGTGATGTAGCAGGTGGCGGGCTTTTCCTGACCGGGGACCTTCACGAAAACGTCCCATGTACGGGTATCGCCCACCCACACCTGGCCCGCGTTCATGTCTGAATAGTCGCGGTCAAGGTGGTAGCCCTTGTTGTCGTAGAACTTCTTTTTACCCTCGCGGGCAAAGTAAATCACATCCGGGGAAACTTCACGCTGGAGCCTGCGGGTAAAGGCGGACTTGCTCGGGAAATCCTTGTCTCCCTTCACTTCGCCGCGGTCGATAGCCATGCCAAGCGCAATCATGCGGGCAGAAAACACAGAGAGCTTGTTTGCGGTAAGGTATGCCTGTTTGAAGTCGTCGAACCAGCGGTCCTTCACGGTGCTGCCCATGATCTCGCGGTGGTTGATAAGGGCGATCTTGCCGAAGTCTGCTACGACGGAACGCTGGCGGTAGATACTCTGCACCGAAGTCTTCATGTCGGGGTGGCTCTGGTTCCAGCTCTCCACGAACCTTTCGAGCTCGCGCGTGCCCTGGATACCCTCGCACTTCGACAAGATGACAGACCACTTGTCGAAATTCTTCTTGCTTCGACTTGTGGCGCGTTCATAGGCGCGGTTTGTGGACTCGATATCCTCCTGGGTAGGGGCCACTGCCTGCACCTCTTCCACCTCGGGAAGCGTCTCCAGGATATAGCGGTCGCAAGCCTCCTTGGGGAGGCTCCTGGCATTGATCTTGAGCACCTTGCGACCATTCTCCTCTTCCCACTTGTATTCCCAGAGAGAAAGCCTGTTACGGACATGCCTCTCGGAAATCTTAAGGAGTTCGGAAACCTTAGACGTACTGATCCAAATCGGCTTCATAAGGCTACCCGCGGACTGCACCGGTCTTGATAAGATGATTGAGCAGCGCACCGCTATGGATGCACTTTCCGCAGGTACGCACACCGTTCACGGTGACATGGGAGACACCGTCGCAGATGACGCAGCGGTAAACCTTGTCGCGGACAATCTTGTATGGAATCACTTGTTCAGATTTGAGAAGAGTGGAATGAATCATGTTCAAGTTCCTTAGGCCATGGCCTTGATGATAAGGTTCAAGTGTTGCAGCTGGTTCATGGCATCGTCCAGCGCATTGTGTGCAGTCTCGGTTACAGGCGGCTTGATGTCGCTGTAGATGGACTTCACAGTACGGAAGCAGCGTTCGTTCCAGAACTTCCAGGGCACATTCATGCCAGCCTTCCTGAACGCGTTCGCAAGAATCGGGATATCGAAGCTCGCGCCGTTGCTCCAGATGGTAAACTTGTCGGTGAAGTTGGTGGCAAGCCACATGGCGAAATCCTTAAGCACCGTATCGAGCCTGAGCGACTTCTTCTGGCCATCGACGATAGCCATGCGGGCACCCTCGCCCTGGCGGAACCACCACATCAAGGTGTCGGCATCCACCTGGCAGCCATAGTCCAGGGAGTCGGCAATCGCGATATGCTCGTAGAAACTCTTGAGTTCGCCGCCCCGGTCATAGCCGCAGGCACCCACCGAAAGAATCACGCAGTCGCTAGAAGTGCCAAGGGTCTCGATATCCACCATTACGTTCTCAACAGCCTGGATTGACATTTACATCCTCCATTTCGCGTTCGCCCTTGGGCGGAAGGCAGCTCTTTTCCAGATGCTTCAAGGTCTCGTCAACGATCCAGGGCATATTCTTGAGCATCTTCGCCTGGATAGAGTAGAGCAGGAACTTCGCTTCCACGTTGTCCTTGTTGAGCTTGTGGATGCGCTGGCACAGATGCTGCGCATATACGATGAGCTGCTTTTCGAGAACCGTGTGTCCCGGTTCGCTTGCAAGCTTCTTCAAGACATCTTCATTCATGCTAAAGTTCATATCCCTAGTCCTCCAGAGTTTCAAGTGCCTTTGTGACCAAAAACTTCACGAACTCCTTGTTGTTCGGGAAGGTGTGGCCCTGGTCGTAGAGTCGCTTCTTGGCGGCGTTGATCTTGTCGGTAAGCGGACGCGGGAAGGACACGCTCTGGAGATTGCAGGGGAACAGTTCCAGCTGCACGGGCTCCACACCTTCGGATGCCTCCACCTGGGCGGGCTCGGCGGGCTTGTAGTCGATCTTGCGGCTCACCTTGTACTTGCCGGTCTTGCGGATGGAAGGGAGCACATCCTCTACCACCCACTTCTCGAAGCTGCGGGCTTCCGGCATGTGGGAACGCATGATGAGGCGGTAAAGGTCCGGTTCGGAAATGGCGATCATGCTCTGGGTGCCGCCGTTGGTCTTCACCGTGATCTTCTTGGCAAGCTCCTTGCCGTCTTCAAGTTCAGCGGTATCATAGACCTTGTTGCAGTGCTGCTTGATGACGGATGCGGTTCCCTTGGTGTAGCCAAGAATCTTCACCACATCGTCGGCCACGAACCAGACATTCTTGTTTTCGTCCACGCTCATGCGGATATCCTCGCCGTTGAACATACGGTAACGGATGCGCAGGGCCTCGGCGGTGTTCTGGTCAAGTTCTTCTTCCTTGACCTCCACCAGGGCGTTTTCGGTGGTGGAAGGGTGGACCAAATCGGTCCCCCCTTCGGTGGAAATTTCTTCTTCGATATCGATAGGGGACTTAAGCATTTTCTGTTTCCTTCTTGATGAGATTGAGTTCTTCGAGGATGGGGCGGAGCTGGTTGTTGGTGCGGTAGCCAGTGGCCACTTCCCTTATATATTGGGCGCTGTAGGCCTTTCCGGCCCTTTTGGAGACTTCCCTGGCAGCTGCCGCCCAGGAGAATTTTGTCACGGTGAGATTGGCATCCATTCGGCTTGCATTCCTTTTTATTTGTATTATTTGTAGTGGTTGTTTAACACAACTACATAACACAATATAACACTTAAATTACACTATGTCAAGAGATTTTGATAAAAATGTGTTAGAAAGTATTAGAATGTTCGGAATGGAACATTTTGGTAGCATGAAAAACCTCGCTGAAGCTATGGGGGTAAAACCTCAAAATTTAAGCGCATACCTAAAAGGTGAACGCAAAATAGGGCCTAAATACTGGTTAAGACTTAAGGAAATAGGCTTCGTAATGCAAGAAAACACAAATAACACAAATTGTGTTAGTAGTGTGATCGAAGAACCTTCATTTTTTATCGACATAAACGGAGCCATAGAGTTAAGCAACACGCCTGCACCCCGCCTTGCCCAGCTCATGGGCGTAAGCCCCGCCACCCTCGACACCTGGCGCACAGGTGCTTCCACCCCCACGCTTGAACAGCTGGTCAACCTGTTCAACCTCACCGTGGCCCTGGGCCTATCCGCCCGCCACGCCCCCCCGAAACCCCTGGATACAGCCGAACCCACCGACGAACCCACCGCGCCCATGCCCCCCGCCCAAGCCACCGCATAATCGGCAACATCATCTACATCGAGAGGTAAGTCAATGAAACGAGACATGGACCTGATCCGTGAAATTCTGCTTGACATTGAAGGTGAAGAACGAGGGTATTTCGTTTACCTTTTCTATAGCCATAAAGCTCCTTAAAAAATTAGCGGAAGAAAGTGTGCTTGGATGATGTCGTAGAGCTTCATTGCAGCAAGGATGATCACTGCGCAGTTCACGAAGAACATGAACAGGAATATCCGCATGAATGTTCCTTCGACTTTCTTGAAATCATCGGTTTCAAGTTTGCAGTCTTCCTTAAGGCTGCTCACCCATATTGCGGGCCATGTGAACTGAGCGGCCAGAAGGAGTATGATTTTTGATATGATGGAATTCTTTTTTTTCATTTTGATTTTTCCTTTTTTGAGGTTGTAATTCATAAACTTGTCTGCGGAACTGAATTCAAAATTAAAGGCTGCTAGAGAGTCTTTCGGGGAGGATGCTGATTAGAGGCTGGCTGTCAAACGGTTTTTCTCTTTCTTCAATTTCGTTGTTGTCGTTTATTTTGAATTTCCTTAGAAAGTTCGTATGCAAAGTCACTATAAGGCTTCTTGTCCAAACTTCATCAAAATATTCTTCGGTCATCGTGTTCCTTTGTCTGGGTTGGTTGTTTTTTTGTACAAATTGATTTATATTTGTGGTCAATGACTGTTTGGGACAGCATCACTATCAACGACATGCCGAACGAGGATTTGAAGTGGGTCGCAAGCTCGCTGGGTCTTGATGTTGCCAAAAGAATCTGGAAGCGTTTTGCCGGGAACCATGTTGCTTGTCCCGCCAGGATGAGCCCTGCAGTTGCAAAGCGCTATATCATCGAGAATGGCCACAAGTCGGTTCATCAGCTCGCCTTCGAAACGCAACTTTCCGAGCGCACCATCTACAGATACCTCAACCAGAAAACCGTGAAGGCTGCGTCCGGTCAGCTGAGCCTGTTCTAGGGTTTCGCGTCTCCTGTAAGGTGTTCCAATATTGTTTCCTTGAAGCCTTCGATGTCTTCTGGCTGCACAACCATGAATGGGCGGGCGGGGATATCCATCGTTGGAATGTGGGCCTTTTTTCTGAACAGCGTCTTTCCGCTGACCACGAACTTAAGAGCCCTTCCGTTCCTTGCAACAACATCATGTTCTTTTATTTTACCACCGAAATTATGGATGGCGGCATATTTCAGGTTTGTTCCTACCTGAGCTCCGTTTTCGTCGCTTTTGCTGGTAATGGAATCGCGGAGGTTTCCGGTTCTTATGAGTGAACCACCGAACTTTCCCTTTACCCATTTGCTTGTGCCGCCAATAATGGAACCAGCTTTTGAAAATCTGCCGCCAACTTCGAAATTTTCCCGGACGGACTCCCTCATTTCCTGGGCGATGATCCTAAAAGGCCGTTTCATGTCCTTGGACGCGTCCTTGATGTGATTTAGGGTGATTTTCACCTTTTTGTCGTCAATTTCTGTAGTGACCATTTGCATTTCTCCAAGAAAAGAGGTATATTGGTGGTAAAGAACGCGCTGAGTTAGTGGAACGAGATTGGCCACTTGGGTTACTCTGGACTTCGTGAGCCTCAAACCGTATGCAGGAGTTTGTCGCCCTGCCTCGCGTTCTTTTTTCTATTTGAGCCTATTTTTCTCTCTAAAATCTTTTTTATTGATTGAATATGCAGTTGTTAAAGTCAGCTTATTGTTCTTTTTGATATCTGGAGTAAAAACAACTACATAACGTTTTTGAGAGTCTTCTTTAGAGACAAACGGTGACCAAAAACGTAGACCTCTATTTTCATCATAAGTGCATTCCCATGATGATATGATTTCAGGCAATTTTTTTAAAATTTCCTTAGGTATTGCGTCATGATTAGAACGCAAAGAATGAATAATGCTTTCGTCGCTTAGGGTTAAAAGCCTTGTTTCTAAATTTAAAGACGGATTCCTTTTTTTGAGTTTTTCATAGACATCTTCGGGAATCATACCTGCGACAAAAGTCCTTTTTGTTGGCATATTCATTAACGATTCGTTTTCGATAATATTTTCAAATGATTTCTTTAACGAATCCGAAAGTTGTTCCAGCATTTTTAATTTTGCATTTTCAGGAACACTGGTAATCTTTTCTTCTAATAATTGGTTAAAATCCAAAGAATACGATCCTGGTGCGTAGTCCCATCCCCGGCTTGGATAAATGACTTTACCGCCAATCTTGTAACCGGTTGTTGTAATCTTGACTTTCTGCATTTCAACGGAACCGTCGTTCTTGATATGTTCGCGCTCGAATTCTTCGGTTGTCGTGACGAAATCTTCAGGCTTGCTTTTCCTTACGACTTCTTCAGCCTTTTTGCCGAACTTCTTTTCAAGGGCCCTTTTGGTCATATTAACGACTGTGCAATGACACCCCCATCCGTTAGGCGCATAATGCGTTTGCCAGAATGGGTCATCATATCGAAAAACAAGGTTGTGCAAAGCCGCGTGTTCGACTCTTGGATTCTTGTTTCCCGCACCCTTTGGAACGGCTACGTAACGCCAATAAGGAGCTATGTCTGTTTCATCCATCATCTGCTCGTAACGCCCGGCAGCATAGGCCGTCTTGACATTCGTGTTGTAGATGTTCCTGAGCCTTCTATGGTCCACCTTGATGGGTTTTACAATGCCCTGGTCTTTGTTCTCGGCATCAATGCTACCCCACCATCCACGCTCTTTGAGTTTTGGGATAATGTTGTTGGCAAAGTCCTGATACGGAATCCCTTCTTGCAGGGATTTGGATAACTCGGATTGAATATCCTTTACAAGGTCAATGCTGGTAGCCTTGGCTACGACAAAAACACGGTCATGTGCTTGACGCATTGTGTCCGTCCAATCCCAGTGTTTTCTTGGACCAAGAGCGACCTTCTTGTTGAAATAATCTATAGCCTTTTCTGGCTTGAGATTGAACAACGGCTCAAGTTCTTTCTGAAGCTTTTCGTTAGGCATCGGCTCTACCCTGCATTTCGGAGAGTACAAGGCACTTGGTTACGGCCTCTTCCATTTTCTTGCTGGAAAGGTTCGGGAGAATTTTGTAGATCTCCGTTTCAAATTCCTCATAGTTCCCGCAATGTTCCGCGAGTTCTACGATTGGCTTTGCAAGTTCTTCAATCTGTTCTTGAAGGTCTTTTGAAGACAAGTCCTGGATCATCTTTTCGATGCTGCTTTTTGCGTCGCCTTCGGCAAAGCAACCGCATCCATTTTCATGGTGCTCTGCGAAGCTGCTTCCGGGTTCGTCTTCGGCCATGGTGAAATACTTGGAGTCGATACCGTAAGTGTCAACGATGTAGTCCTGGTTGAATCTTACGCCCAGTTCCTTGAGCGACTTGTCGCGTTCGATGCGGGAGCCTTGCAGGTCTTCCGGGAGGATGATCTGCATCCAGGGAATGTCTTTTTCTGTGGGCCAGTTGATTGCATAAATCCAGCGGATGAGCTGGTTGATGCTGGACTCGATCATTGCGGCATCGTCCATGGCGAGGTCTTCTCGGACTTCGTTGTGTACGGTGGCCATTGCCTGTGTGCCGCCGGAACTTGTCTGCTCGGTGGTGAGAGTTTCGCCAAGCCAGGCCTTGCTCATTTCGGAGTCTGCCCAGTGCACAAGTTCCATGTACGGGCTTCCTGCTGTCGCATGGGTTTCCAGGAGTTCCACGGTTCCAGTCTGCGGGATGACCGCTACGGCATCTCGAACAAGGCCGCTGAGCATTTTCAGGAAGGTGGTCTGCTCGGTTTCGGTGGCGCTTGCGGGAACCTTGCCTATGGCCTTGGGCATTCCGAACTTTTCGGCATAGATCATGAAGAACTTGAGACCGCCCTTCTTGAAGGCCATTGGCCAGAAGCACTTGGAACATACGGGTACGCCGTAGGGGTTGCTTGCGGTGGGTCGGTTCCTTGTGACAAGGAACTTCATGTCGGGTACAATGGTGCGGTTGTTGTTCTTGTCCTGGAAGAGCAGCTTGCCTTCATCGTCGAACTTGAACCATTCCTGTTGACGGTCCTTGATTGCCGTCGGCAGGATGAGCACACCCATTTCGGTTTCCACGGTATTCCAGATGATTTCATGGACGGCGTATCCGTAGCCGATGGCTTCGAGCATCTGTAAGATCGTGTTGCGTAGTTCCAGTTTCCAGAGGTGGTCCTCGATGACCTTTGCCTTCTTGGCGTCGCCCTTGCTTCCGTCGATTGTCCATGGACGGCTAGATATTGCGGCGAAGCGTTTCTGCTTGACCGCGTCGTGGTGGCCGTCGTTGTATTCACGGTACACCTTGATGTTTCCGCCCTGTTCCTTCAGGATTTTGTCGGGGTTTGGCAGATAGTCTTCGCTGGCTACGAATGTGGCTACCGCGCGGGTTGCAATTTCGGTTGCGAGGCGGAGCTGCTTGGCCCCGTTTTGGGTGTCGCTGGGCGTTTTTCTGTTCTTTTTGCTCATACAGTCCTCAGTGGTTTTCTAATCGCGTTGAAATGCCGTTCAAACTCGTTGAAAAATGATTCTTTTTGGTTCGGTGTCCGTTTGCTTGTCTTTTGACAAAAACGGCTTAGACGGGCCTTTACGGGGCTTTTTCTAATACCCCCCGAAATTCATGGATTCTCGGCTGAACGGATTTGCTGTCTTGACGAATACCGGGCCGCCTTCGCCTGCCACTTTTGCGTGGTTGCAGAGTGCTGCAGCCCAGAAAAAGTCGCCATGGCCCTTGTCGGTGCTCTGCGCATCGTAGCGCACATTGCCGGATGGCGTGACTATCTTTCGGACGGAGTGGAATGATTCCAGCTGCTTGTCGTCTTCGCGTCCGTCAATGTCCGGGAATTTCGGATTCTTGGGGAGTACGATTTTCTGGTCTTCGAAAGCCCGCAAGAGTGTGAGCGCAAGGTCTGCCTTTACGGTGCCAGTAAACAGAACGCCTTCGACCTTTACGCTTCCGAACATTTCGATGGCTTCCTCGGTGTACTGGTCGCCGCATCCGGTGCGGTCGATGCAGGCGCGAACGAGGTTCGGTAGCGCAAGGTACCTGTAGAGTCTTTGTTTCAGGTAGCTCCATTTTCTGTTCTGTATGGCTTCTACGGCTCGTGTCACAAGGCGGTCGCCAAAGTCTTCCATGACGTAGATTACGAAAAGGTGGCGGTGGCGTGCAACGTCGCAGCCCAGGTAGAGGTTCCCCTTTGCCTGTTCCAGGCCTAAGATTCCTTCCTGTTCGCAGCTGTGGATTAGGTCATAGCTGAGCATGGCCTTTGATTCGTCCTGCGGGTTACAGCAGTATTCCTCTTGCCAGATGGCTTCGGTCATACATCCGCGATGTTCGTTTTCGAGCCATTCCTCGCGTTCCTTCTTGGTGAGCTTTCGCCCGCAAATTCTATCGGCGACACCTTCTTCTACGGCGAGCTGGATTGGTACACGGTGGACACTGTAGTTGATTTCTCCCTTTAGTACCTTCTGGATGAGCTGATAGAACAGGGAGTTTACGCCGTTGTGCGTTGATAGGATTCTGATGGAGTAGCCCCACATGGCGGCAGGCTTTGCCGCTGCCCACATCTTCATGTCGTTGTCATGATGTGCAGCTTCGTCCCATACGATTTTACCGCCCTTGGAGCGGAATGCCTTCGGATTACTGGATAGGACATAGATTTTCGAGCCGTTGTTGAACTCGATAACCTTGGATTTAATGCCCTTGTCCTCGTCGGCAAATTCGCATTCTTCCACTTCGCCGTTGTCAATTTCGGCCAAGAGCTTTGCCAATGCGTTGAGCTTTGTTATCCAGTTTTCGCAATAGTCGATGTATTCGCCCGCGGCGGTCATGTCGGCGGAAGAGAAAAACACTTTGAGTCCAGGCTGTTCGATGCAGTCAACCACATCTTCGAAGCTCTGGACCCATGTGCCACCGATGCGGCGGGACTTTTCGAAAATTTTAACCTTGCTCTTGTCAAGGAGCCAGCGTTTCTGGTAGGGGAAAAAGAGTTCTTCTAGCTCTTTGGACATAGGCCGAACATTTCCTTTGCTTTCTTGATGGCGATTTTCTGCCGTTCTTCGGGGGATGTTTCGCTCTTTTCCTTCTTGGGTGCCTTGGATTCGTATTCACGGCACTTTTCGGCTGCACTGATGAAGCGTTCCAGGTCTGCAACGCGCTGGCTGGAAACGGGAACTCCGTTGAGTTCGTCCTGCTTGATTCTCCTGGTCTTGATTTCTACGATGTCGAAAAGACTGTGGTGGCAGTAGCTTTCGCTTGTGCCAAGGCGGGTTCGTTCCAGGTCCCATTCTCCCGCAGCCTTCCAGTTCTGGAGTGTGCGGGTGGAGACTTTGAGTTCGCGGCTGATTTCTGCGAGGGTGAGCTGATGGATTACATACAGTTCCTTGGCCTTTGGCTCTACATCCTTCTTGCTCATTGGTTCCTCCCGGAGTGTTCGATGCAGCAGGCCCTGATTGCTTCCATGGCGTGCTTCTGGTCGTCGCTGTACTTTTGCAGCAGCGCTTCCCAGCGCACTTGGTCATTGGCGGCGTTCTTTTCCCACTTTGTGTTTTCGTTCGAATAAAAGACCATTAGCATGAGCGCAAAGATGATGCCCACGCCAAATTGTTTCATGGCCTCTTTCCAGAAATTCTTGTCCATATAGTACCTCCGCCCAAACTTAATGAAAGACCTCTGACAAAGGGCATGACAGTGTCATGACCTAAGTCGGTGTGGTTCTCGTAGATTTGGGGCATGAACAAGAAGAAACTGAAATCTGATGAATTGCAGAGCTGCTGGATTGAAGCTTTCAAGACCGGCGAAGTGACCGACATGGCTGGCAATGTCCACAACTTTTCGGAGAGCGATCTTGAAGAGCTGAACGAGGGTATTCACAACCAGGTCAAGGGTGGTTACCAGCCGCCCATGGTCAAGGGCCACCCGAATGTCGATGATCCGCGCGTTGCAAGCATTGTCGATAGTCGTGTATCTGACAAGGATGGCGGCAAGGTGCTTGAAGTCAAGGTTGACGATGTTGACAGTAATTTTGCCGAAGAGGCGAAGGCTGGCAACTACAAGTACGTTTCTGCAGCCATCTACAAGAGCCTTAAGAAGGGTTTGCGACATCTTGGCGCTCTCGGGGCTGTAGCACCGGCCATGAAGGGAATGGCCCCCATCTGCTTTGGCGAGGGAAACTTTGCCGAAATTGACCAGGGGGAATCCGAGCAGGACGTGTGCGTTTTTGCCGAGTCCTACTCCTGGGACCGCCTGGTGCCGCGTTCCGTTTTTGAACGCCTTGTGTATATGCTTTCTAGCCTTGCAGGGCTTTTCCGCTCCCAGCGCGAACTTTTGATTGAACAGAAGAGTATCGAGGAAGCTGACAAGATTTACCCGGAAAGCCTTATCAAGGATTTGGAAAGTATTCCGGACACTTTGCGTGATGATGATTCCTGGCCGAAGCAGAATCCGCCAGCACCTCCCGCAGAGTCTGCATCGAACTTTGCTGCTGAAAACCCGAATGGTGAACCTGCTGTAGAAGGCACTGACAACGGTGCCACGGCAGGGGAACCTTCGGGCAACGAAACTACCGGTCACGAACGCTCAGGCGGTGGTGATCCGAAGCCTACAACTCCCTCCCCGAGCGAACCGACTTCTAGTGGTGTAGGAGAAGGTAATTCCGACGAGACGGAGCGGCTTCGCGACGAGAATGCGTCGCTCAAGGCAGAAGTTGAATCTCTTAGGGCAGACAAGCTTGCTGCCAAGAGAACCGCTGCCAGCGCCGCGTTCTCCGAGACTTTGGATGCCGCCATTGCCGATGGACGCTGCAACCAGGATTTGAAGAACACTTTTATGAAGGTCTTCGGAATGGTACAGTCTGTGCCTGTGGATGGTGACGGTTGCTTTGGCGAAGGCGAAGAACGCGTGAACCCTGTAGATGTTTTGAGCAATGCCGTGAAGGCCCTGCCCAAGATCGTCGCTCTTGGGGAGTCCGCAATGTTCGCAGAAAAGCCTACCGTAACGGCATCTCAGCGTATTAGCCAGTACATGGCAGAACAGGAGGCAAAGGGCCGTAAGCTGACTTACGCCCAGGCAGCCTCGGAAATCTTTCACTAACAAGGAGTTCCCATGAAGGGTAACATTCTCAACTTCACTGCAGAAAATGCAGTCCCCGCCTTCCGCTTTGCCACTGTAGGCTCTGCGGATGGTAACGTAAAACTTGCTGCAGCCGGTAATGCCGTTATTGGCGTATCTACCGATGTCGATACCGATGTAGGCCATCCTTGCGATGTGCAGCTCGACGGCATTGCCCGCGTCGAAGCAGGCGGCGCTGTTACTTACGGCGGCATGATTGGTGCTGGCGAAAACGGCAAGGCAGTTGCTGTTGCATCCGGCGAAGCTATCGGCATGGCTCTTGATAGCGGTGTCGCTGGTGACGTAATCCGCGTACTCATCGTGCGTTCCTATGTGGCCCCGGCTGCTTCCCAGGAAACTTAAACCAAAGGACAAAAAAACATGAAGAAGATGACTAAAATCGCTCTCGTGCTTATTTCTCTTGTGTGTGCCGTTTGCGCTTTTGCTGGCACCGACACACTTACCGCCTGCGGCGTTCCGCAGATCGTTTGCGACCTCTTTGGCGCATCTTCCGGTGTCTTGACCGCTGGTACCATGCTGTTCCCTGTTACTGAACAGCAGACCGGTATCGTCATTGCCTACCAGAACAAGAAGATGATCGCCGATGAAGTGATGCCTATTGACAAGCTCGAAGGCAAGGAGCTTTCCTTCAAGTATTTCAAGCGAACACTTGGTGATGCCTTTACCGTGCCCGATACCAAGGTGGGCCGTGCATCTGAACCGAACCTTATCCACCTATCCGGTGAAGAAGTTGCCGACTTCGTTGTTGCCCATGGTCTTGAAGACTTGATTCCCAAGGAAGACCTGGAACGCGTTGTCGATATGTCCCGTTATTCCAACACTCGCCTTGAATACATGATGAACCTCTTGCTTCTTGGCCGTGAAAAGGAAGTTGCCGATATTGTGCAGAATACCAGCAATTACGGCACCGGCTGTAGCCATACCTACGAAAATGCCGAAGGTATGGGCGCTACTGGCTTCGATATCGTGGCAACCATCATGGAATACCTTGAAAAGCCGTTTGCCCGCCCGAACATCCTTGGTATGGGTGCAGCTGCTTATCACAAGCTCCGCATGGACCCGAATGTGCTCAAGGCTATCTACCCGACCAGCAACGGTTCCGGCGTGGCTACCCGTCAGCAGCTCTGCGAACTCTTCGAAGTGGATAAGATCATCGTTGGCGAAAGCCGCGTGAACACCACCAAGAATTCCAAGACTCCGACCCTTGAACGCTGCTGGGGTTCCAACATCTGGGGTCACTACCAGGAACCGCTTTCCAGCCTCAAGGAAGGTATTGCCTGGGGCATTACCGCCCAGGTTGGCGATCGCATTGTCGAAGTCATCGACAAGCCTGAAAAGGGCCTTAAGGGTAGCGAACTGGTCAAGGTTGGCTTCTACCAGAAGCCGGTCGTAACCGCAAAGGATGCAGGCTTCCTGCTCAAGAACGTGGTCAAGACTGCCTAAGGGTAAAAAATGAACTATTGCACGCTAGAAGACATTAGGGGCCATGTGCCGGATGCCCGTTTGGTAGAAGTGACGGACGACCTCACACCAAACGCCGATGGGGAAATCAAGCTGGATATCGTGGGAAAGGCCATCGAGGAAAGTTCCACCCTGATTGATGCCTACATTGGAAAGCGCTACAGGCTTCCACTTCCTAGTGTCCCTAGCGTGCTCCGTTCTGTTTGCGTTGACTTGAGTATCTACAATCTCTACGAAAGAATTACGGAAATGAACATTTCCGAAGGGATGAAGCTCAGGTATAACAATGCTATCGCTCTGTTGAAGCGAATTGCCGATGGCGAAGCATCCATTGGCCTGGAAGATGGAAATAAGGCTGAAGAAGCCGGATTTAAGGTTATGGGTACAAATGCACCCTCCATGTTCACTCTTGAATCCATGAGTTCCTTATGACCAATTCCGATATTGAAATAAAGATTCTTGAACTTTTTTGTTCTGACAAGACGGGGCCTTTCAAGGCTGTAGATGTTCAAAGGATTCTGCCCGCTCTTGTGCGCCCTGGCATGGCTGTAGCCGTCATGTCTGGTGAATATGAGGTTTCGGATAATTCCGGGATCATCAAGGAGACTGCAAAGGTTGTCGTTTCCGTTGTTGTCAAGAATGTGGCTACAGAAAGCGAACGCAGAAAGACTATGCACCCTGCGTTAAGCTATGTGGTGCGAAAGCTGCACAATAACGACCTTGGCCTGGACATTGAACCTCTTGAAGCCAAAGGCTGGCGTGAGGTTACCGATGAAAATTACTTGTCCGAAGGCGTGATGGTGTGCGAACTTGAATTTAAAACGAGCATCGATGTTCATACCGAAGAATCTGAAAAGGAATATCGCGTGCTTGAATCCATCATGAGCAGCTTCACTGCAGAAGGTGGAGAAACTGTTCTTGAAGGTGAAGTGGATTTTAACAAAATGGAGTAAACCATGACGATCAAAACCAATATCCCGGAAACCAAGATTCCGGGTTCCTACACCGAGTATAACTACTACGCAGGCCCTAACGGCCTCCCGGCAAACATCCAGAAGATTCTTCTGATTGGTGACGTGTCGGAAGAAGGCTCGCTCGAAGCGAACAAGCCTACTGCGGTATATACTGAGGTGGAAGCCTTGAACCTTGCCGGTGCAGGCTCCGTGCTGCATCAGATGTACCAGGCGGCAAAGAATGCCTGGAAGTATGCCCAGATCACCCTGCTTCGCCATAGCGCGGTTGCAGGCAGCAAGGCCCTCTGGAAGATTGCCGTCGAAAATCCTGAAGACAAGACCGGTGCAACCGCTGCAGGTTCTGTAAGCGTTTTCTACAACAAGAGTCGCGTCTCTGTGGGTGTCGCCGTTGGTGATTCTGCCGAAACCGTCGCTGCAAACCTCGTTCTTGCAGTGAATGCCGACACATCCGCCCCGTTTGTCGCATCTGCTGACGAAGGCGAAGTCACCCTTACCGCCAAGAGTAACGGTGCCTACATTTCTGCCGCAAAGGGTGGTGTGAAGGTTTCCGTTTCCACCAAGGGTACTGACATTGCCGTTGGTGAACCTGACCTTACCGCTGGCGTTGGCGAAGTGGATATCAAGTCTGCTCTTAAGGCTGCTTTCCCGGAACGTTACCACCTTATTGCCTTGCCTGTATGCGATGCCGATAACTTGACCCTGCTCAAGGATCATCTTATGGATGCAGCCGCCCCGCTTGAACAGCGTGGCCAGCGCGGTATTGCCGCCGTAGTGGTGGACGGTGTGAATGCAGCAACCTCCATTGCGAAGGCCAAGAACTGTGAACGTCTCCATATTGCAGCCGTAAAGAACTCCATTCCGTCTGCCGCCTGGGAAATTTCTGCTGCTCTTGCCGCTGTATTTGCAAGCAACTCCCAGCCCAATGTTCCCATGAATGACGCGCCTATTTCCGGTCTTGGCATCCCTGATACCAATGACAAGTGGAGCGGCGAAGAACAGGACGGTCTTTTGAACGGTGGTGTGATTCCCCTGATTGAAGAAGAAAGCACCCTCTGCATCGTGCGCGCTGTAACCACTTGCAGCATGAAGAATGGTGTCCGCTTTGAAAAGTTGGTCGATACTGGCGTTATCGCGACTCTTGACTACTTCCGTGATTCCATCCTTGCGATGCACAAGATCAAGTACAAGAACCAGGTTATCCACGAACTTCTCCCGGATGCCCTCAACGAAGACAATATCGCGACCGCTCGCCAGCTTGAAAAGGCTCAGCTGCTCCGCTTTATTGACCGTTACGAATCTGCTTTCCGTGTGGAAGAATCTACCGACATTCCGGGCCGTCTGATCTGCCAGATTCCTGCCCCTGTCGTTCCTGGTCTCAACCAGATTTACTCCACCATTGACCTTTATCTCAACTAGGAGCTGATATATGGCTAAAATCTCCCATTGTACCGTTCTTGTCAACGGCAAAAAGTACACCGGCATTTCGAAATTCAAGGAAAAGGAAATCGAGCGCAAGGTTGAAGTTGACACCATGGATGGAACTTCCGTGGTTGATGTCCCTAAGAAATTTGGCTTTGAAATGACCTACGTCCCGGATAAGGGTGCTGACCTTGACGTGTTTGCTGCTGAATTTGACGGCAACGCAACCGTCATCGTTCAGTATACGGGCGGAAACAAGGTGACCTTTACCGGGTGCAGCCTTTTGAAGGCCACCCCGAATGAACTTGACGGCAAGACCGCCAAGGATTACGCCCTGGATTTCCATGCAGAAGACCGTAAGTAAGGAAAGCTGATGAACGAATTTGTGAAGAACATTCGCGAAGCATCCGATGATAACGCCGACGAAATCATTGAGCAGATCAAGGCGTCCCATAAGGTGAGCCGTGTCATTGGTTGGCCGGGCCATGAGGATATCAAGGTTGAAATGCGTCTCTTGAACATGTCTGAATGCCGCCAAACCAAAATTGACGCTCAGCTGGAGTTCAAGAAGGCAGGCATTGAGATTTCCCTCGTGAACCTTGCCGATTATAGGGAACAGGAAGCAGTCCATGGCTTGTGGCGCGCTTGCTACAATCCTGCTACAGGTGAAAGGATTTTCCGTAATGCCGAAGACTTGCGCAAATCCTGCACCCCCGAAGAATTGCTGTACCTCTCTGGAGAGTACAATGGTTTTGTTGAGGAACAGGACCCGAATATCAACAAGTTGAGCGACGAAGACTTTGAATCTTTGAAGGAACTGCTAAAAAAAACGCCGGACCAGATTCAATTGAAAGTCACAAACTTGCCTTTAGCCTGGAGGCTTCTGCATACTTTGGTTGCCCAGCAACCCAAATAACCGATGCCCAGTGGCTCCTGGTCTTTGCGCTTAAGGGGCTTCTGGGCAAATCTACCACACCTAAGGACGACGGGGACTTTGCCATTGTCGACAACAAGTGAACTTACACTAAGGATTGGGGCAGACCCAGCAAAGCTTCAGAATGGCCTTTCCAGGTCAACTAAGGCTGTGGATAATTTTGCCACAAGGGCCAAGGCGAGCATTAGCAGGCTTGGCGGTGCAATAAACGGTGTTGCCGACAAGCTGGTGACCCCGTTCAATTCGCTCCTGCTTGGTGGTGGTATCGGTATGGCCATGAAGAACGTGGGAGACCTTTCTCAGTCCCTCATGTACTATGGAATGGCAGCGAAAAAGAGCGACGCGGACACAAGGGCGTTCCGCGAATCGCTTCACAATATGGCCGTGCAGACTGGTGTTGATGCAAACACCATTCTCGCGGGCATTTCTCGCATCGGTGAAGTTACCGGTGATTTTGATTTTTCTGAACAAATGGGCGGTAATTTGGCCAAGGCGGCAAATGCCTCCGGAGCTTCTGTAGAAGATCTTGCGGCTGTTGCGGCATCCTTAAGGGTGACAATGGGACTTACCGCCGATGAAACGCAAAAGTTTTTTAATGCCCTCATTATTCAGGGTGACCAGGGTTCTTTTACTCTCCAGAAATTTGCTGGAGAAGGTAAAGCTTTGCTTGCAGCGACATCTACTCATGGTGTCAAGACTCCGGAACAATTTGCCCGTTTTGGTTCCTATTTGCAAGTCATGAACGCTCAGATCAAGAGCGAAGCGGAACTTACCACATCTGTATCTACTCTTTTTAGCGAACTTTCGGCAAAGGCCAAAGACCTGAATAAAATCGGTGTTCATGTATTCGATAAGAATAATGAATTTAACGATTTTGATGCCATTATGCGCCAACTGATGCAGAAAACTGGCGGAGATATCCAAAAACTCCAGAAATTTTTCGGTGCTTCATCTATCAAGGCTCTTCAACCATTGATTGGTGAGTATAAGAAAAATTGGGAGAACATCGATAACATCACTCAAAGCGGTTTAGCTGGTATGACTAACACCGCTGAACTTGATAAACGAAACGAAAAAATTTCAAATGGTTTCAACAAGTCCATTGAAAAGATGAAGGCGATTGCAGAACAATTCGCTGACGTGAATCTTGTTGGTCCTGTAGATAAGCTTTCCGATGTGCTTAAATACCTCTCTGATCACCAGAGCCTTGTGACGGCTGGATTCAAGGCCATGACCGTTGCAGCCCTCGCTCTTGGTGCTGTGAAACTTGGTGGCCTGGTAAACCAGGTTAGAGCTTTTGGTGCCGAAATGAAGGGCCTTTGGACCGGCAAGGGGGCAAAGGGTGGCTCCGATGCTGTAGGCGGTGCGGTAAGTGCAGCCGCAGTCCAGAAGGTGTTTGTGGTCAATATGGGCCAGGGTGGCATGGGTAACCCCAACTACTACATGGACGATGACGACGTTCCGGCAAGGAATGCCGCGAATACAAAGCAGGTAGTGGCAAACACCAGGGAACAGGGACGCTTTGGCAGGGCCCTTTCCGGGGCAAGATCGGGCCTTAACAAGCTCGGAGGTACTGCACTTGGCATGGGTGCCTTGACGGCTGCTACAGGCTGGGCTGTTGGGAAAATTTATGAGTTTGGCGATGCTTGCGTGGAGTTGTACAACACCAACAAAGAAATGAAGGCAAAACGCGATGAAATCCAGGCTCAGGGCAACAAGACCATAGAAGATAAATATGGCTATGAAGCCGCCTACTGGGCTAAACAGAAGGATATCGCCTTCAATGCCATGCAAGATGAACTGAACAGCCTTTTTTATGTCAATGAAGCGAAGGTGAACAGGCTCCAGAAAGAAATGGATGCCGCATCCGAAAAGATGAAGGAAGCCGTGAAAAAGAACAAGGAACGCAAGGAGACCGTAGTCGATAACAAGACTTACATGGAAATGCTTGCGCCTAAAATCGAACTTCCGCCGCAAAATCAAAGTTTCAACATCAACATCATCGGTGGCGAAAAGGCTGTTGTAGAAACATCTGGTAAGGGCGTAAAGCCACCTACCGTCAAAGTGAAGAACACT
The DNA here is from genome assembly GCA_024399035.1 of Fibrobacter sp. GTDB lineage: Bacteria > Fibrobacterota > Fibrobacteria > Fibrobacterales > Fibrobacteraceae > Fibrobacter. The sequence continues at coordinate 22,843 of JAKSID010000035.1, forward strand.
CCAAGTTTGGGTAAATGATGGCAGAAGGCGTTGAATCTACACTCGGTCCTTGGACTTTAAGTCTCGTATCTATAGGGGATGACATTAGCCATACCCTTTCTGAGACTACATACCCGTATAAAAACGGTGCCGATATCGAGGATATGGGCGTTGATCCTGAGACGTTCAAGTTTTACTGCGTCATCAAGAATAAGGACTACGAGGACAATTTTGTCCAGATAAGAAACTGGTTCTTGTCCTATTTTCCAAGCCCTATTGAGCTCGTGCACCCTGAACACGGCGTTGTTGAAGGATATCCACGAAACGCATCTTTTAGCGAAGATCGCCGTAGAAAGTTTGCAGAGTTCACTTTTGAGTTTGTTGTAGCGGGAATCCAGCCGGAAACCCAAAACTACACGGACCCTTACGAATCCAACCTCGAAGAGGCTACCGCCTGCAATGAAGAAGCCATGGCCGCTATTGCGGAATCCATGCAGCAGGCTGGAGTTCCCGACGTGGAAGGCGAAGACTGGTCGCTTCTTGACAAGTGGGGCGAGCTTGGCGATGCCGCCAGGGCTTTTGCATCCGCAGTCAATCAGGGCCTTGGGCAGGTTCTTGGCGTTATCGAAAGCGTCAAGGCCCCTCTTGATGCCATTAGCGCCACTATTGATTACCTTGATACGCTTTCCGGAACACTTACAAGAGCTTTCCAGGAATGCTTGGATTCTTTCACTGGTCTTGCAAGGCGAATTGATGATCATACCAGTTCAAAGGCTTCTATAAGTACCTTGGTTACCAGCGCTACCGAAATGCTTGGCAATGTAGCCGGTATGCCTGCAACCGTTTATGGGTGCTTTGCCACGCTCGCTGCTGCTACAATATCTACAGAGGCGGGAAGACTCATTTCTGAGGACGAAAAGCGCCTTGGCGAAAGCATGGCCCGCGAAAATGTCGTTGTCGATGATGTGGAAGGCCGTAGCCTTAGCAAGCCTAGTGCCCCAATTCTTGTGTCCCCGCAGGATATGGAAGACTCTCTTGCCATGGCTCGCGAGTTCGTCCAGAAGGTACTTCCAGTGTCTTCTAGCCCCGACCGCCTCAAGAAACAGGTTGCAACATTATCCGAAGCTGTACTCCGCATCAAGATGGAGTACATGACAACAAAGAAAATTGAGGTGACTCACGAAACCCCGCTCCACAAGATCGCTGTTGATAACGGGCTATCTTACCAGGCTGCAGAAAGACTTTGCGCCTTAAACAATGTCAAGAATCCAACATTCATGATTGGGGAGGTACTTGTCTATGAATCGTGATGAAGTGCTTCTTACCGTCAAGAATGCCAGGGTTGACAAGTTCATCAGCTATAGCATTGAAGCGGACTTGTTTTCCCCGGAAGGTTCATTTTCATTTGAATGCGACAGTCAATACGACATTAACGAGGGCGATCTCTGTGAAATCTATGTGAATCGTGTTGTTGTGCTTACAGGAATTGTCCTTACTACCAGGAGAACTCTTTCCAAGCAGGGAGGCCCCCGATTCAGTGTCGAGGGTAAGTCCACGGCCTGGCTTTTGTCAAATACAAGCGTTACCAAATTTGGGGCATTGCCAAAGACTTTGCCTGGTTTGGCAGAAAAACTTGTCCGGGATATTCCGTTTATCAGCAAGAAGGATTTCGTGTATAATTCCGGGGCTTCCAAGGATAGAATTAAGCGGCAATATGTCGAGGTCTCTCCGGGAGATTCTGTATTCGATGTAATCAAGAAAGCGGCCAATTCCCAGGGTTTTCTGTTCTGGGTTTCTCCGGAGGGCCAGTTCGTTTTTGACAAGCCTTTGGCCCGTGGTTCCGCCAATTTCCATATCCACGCCTTTGAGGATGTGTCCGAAATGGACTATATCGAGGGTTCTGTAACAAAGTCTATTGAAAACGGCCATTCCGAAATAAGAATTGTCGGGGAATCCCAATCCGATAACGATATCAAGTACACGAAATGTACCGTAAAAAATAGCGATTATCCCTTCAAGATGCCCCTTGTCGCCAACTGGAACGAGAACGAAGGCCCTGCCAAAAAGACGGCTGAGTTGCAACTTGCTACCGAAAAGGCCCAGGCTATCCAGCTGGAATATACCGTGGCAGGGCACTCCCAGAAAGGCAACAATTGGACCATCAATCAGTTCTGCGATGTGCAGGATGATTTCAATGGGGCAAATGACAATTACCTGATCGTGTCCAGGACATTCACCCTTTCCCGCCAGGAAGGAAAAAGGACCCGCCTTACGCTCCAGCCCGGAGGTGTTATATGATGAAATTTTTTACAAGCATTGTTGAAAGCTGCAAGGATGTTGCCGGAAAGCTCCGAAATCTCACGGCAAAAGCCAACGACATTGAATTTGAAGACCGTCAGCTGATGCAGCAATTCGGTTTTATCAGCATTCCTCGCAAAGGTGACCGCGTGCTGTTGCTTCAATTTGGCAATGTGGTGATTGCCGTTGCATCCGATGGTGCCGATAGGCCTTCCGTAAACGAAGGCGAAACAGCCCTTTACAGGGAAAAGGAACATTACATCATCCTTAAAGATGATGGAACCATAGCGATCAAGGCCAGTGGCGGCGTTGACATCGATGGCGACCTTCGCGTAACAGGTGATGTCCAGGATAAGTCTGGAACCCTGGACCGTTTGCGTCAGAACTACAACAAGCACACCCATGTGGGCAACCTTGGTGCGCCAACACCCATAACCGATGCTCAGGATATGTAATGCTAGATCTTGATACTTTAAGTAACGAGTTTGAACGTATCGTAAAGGGTGCTGACGGCAAAAAGAATGTGGCTCCTGACCTTGCCAAGGCCTACAATAAGTATGCCAAGGGCGGGACTATTGCTGGTGCTGTTCTTACTGCCGGTGGTGATGTTTCCCTGCTTGAAAGCGCCTTTACCACGGATAATACCGAGGCAACCATAACCAACATGGCAGCTAAAATTTGCGCCTTCTGGGATGGAGTCCCGAAACCAGGAGTGCCGTCCCACGGTGGAACAGTTGTGGTCTCTGTGGCCCCGACATTCTCCTTGATGACCGTTGCCGTCGCAGAAGCTATCAAAAGTTGCATCACTGACAAGACCGTTGAAAAGCCCTATAAAACGCTTTTTAAGGCCATTGAAAACGTGCTAAAAACCGCCACGGTAACCATTACAGAAACCATGCCCACGACACCGCCAAGCCCTGGCACTTTCCCGGAGACCCTTTCATGACATTTGACGATATCAAGCAAGAAGTCGAGCTTTCTCTTACGGTTGCTAAGGGTTCTTTCTTCAAGAAGCCGGAGTTTGGTCATAGATTCAAGGAACTTTTAAAGGCTGTCGCTTCCGAAAATACCAGGATAAGGGCAGTCAAATACGCAGAAGAAGCCCTTCAGTGGCTTCTCGATATCAAGCACCTTAAGTCTGTAGAAGCATTCGCGAACTACGATAGCGCCGATAGGCTGCTGATAAACGTAGAATGCGTTGCATATACCGGCAAGACCATCACTTTTAGCCGATTTGTGGAGGTTGGCAATGTCCGTAACAGTTGATGAAATCCTTCAGAGGATGATTGTCGATGCCAAGAACTTTAACCCTACGATCAACATTACGCAGGGAACCGATACCTACATCCGTTTTGCGTGCGCGGCATCTGCAATCTGGGGACTCTACAAGCAGACCGATTGGACACTCAATCAGATTTTTCCCACGTCCATGAGCGTGGAAAGCCTCAAGAGATTTGCTGCAGATCGCGGTCAAAATGTCGAAGGGCTTACGCCAAGCGAACTTTTGACGTTCATCCTGTCCTATATCCGTAAGCCAGCAAGCGGCGGAAAACCTTTTGACTTTGAACGATGGGCACTCGAAGCCACCAGTGTCGGCAAGACCGTGGAACTTCAGGAATCCATGATCAGCGGCAATGTTTATGAGCTTCATGCTTCCGAGCTGCTGAATCCCCATGTCGATACCGTAGGCTTTGAACTGAGAACATCCGATGTTGAAAAGTACATCGTTGTGGATTTGGGCGACCCTACACCCCTTATTGGTGTAGGTCTTGGCTTCAGTACATCCAGAAAAGCCGTTCTGAATGTCTATGGAAACGATGGCGAAGACGCGTTCATCAAGATTGGCGAAGTGGATGTTGCGCATGGATGGTGCCAGCTTAATTTCTCGAAACTTGAGGTCTCCAAGCTTAAAATTGAGCTCCAGTATATTGATGGTCTTGAGGATTGGCAACAGGAAGCTCTTAACCACATCAAGTGTACCGGACTTGAAATTTATGGCGAAAGCGACGATGTAGAGGCAGCTGCAACAGCTAAATGCCTCAAGAATCACAATGGCGTTGGTACTGCAATGATCCTTGTGACTCCGCTCAACTTGTCTATGCGTTGTTGCGAGGCAATCCGCGCTAAATGCGAGGAAGAAGGCCCTGTAGCTCCCCGGGAAATCTATGTCAATGTCCCGGAAGAAATCACGGTTGATTTGAGGATTAAAGTGTCTGGGCTTCCAACCCTGGATGTTGAAACATTTACCCAATCCGTCAAGAAGTATTTTGCCGAACTCTCTCCGGGCAAAACCCTCATTCCGGCACAAATCGTTGTGCTTGCCATTCAAAACGGCGCGACTTTTGCCCGTGTCTATGGAAGTTTCAACGGCAGCGCTGAAGAAGAACTTACCGACATCGTGACCTGCAAGGAAACCGAAGTATTTACCCTTGGCGAAATGGTTGTAGAATGATTGACCCAAACAAAAGCCCCCATTTCAAGGCTCTAAAGCAGCTGTACCCGCTCCAAATGGATGCGGAGGAATATGCCGTTGCCCTGGAACTTGATAGAGCCTTGGCGTATGCAGACGAAGCCTACAATGAAATTTCGCCGTCTTCAGCAGTTCGCACCCTGGCAATGTGGGAAAAACTGTATGAACTGGACGGCTCTGGCACTATCGAAGATAGGCGGCAAGCCTTGCTTGCCAAGTATAACCTGGATTCTGGCATTGCAGAAAAGCATTATAAGGCCTTGGCGCTTCTTATGGGCTACAATGTGTCCATCATACCGCCGAAAAGGCCGTTCAGGTTAGGCGTGTCCCATTTAGGCGAACCAATGTTCGACCCCGACGAACAGTACACCTGGACTGTTGTCTGTGGGCAGATGCTTAACGAAATAATGCCTCTTGTGAACGCCTTTGAAGATAACAAGATTCCTTTCACCACAATTCGTTGGGAAGTGACAAAACTTGCTGCCTTCGAACTTGAAGACGGAAGTCTGCTTGAACTTGAAAATGGACGGGTTTTTGTGCTTGAAAACAGCGCCGAAAACGCCTCCGCATTGATGCTTGAAGATGGCCGCGTCTTTGAACTTGAAAATGGTAAAATCTTTATCCTGGAGTAAAAAATGGAAAAAAGAGTCTGGAAATCTGGTGAATCTGTCCATCCCGAGGCGATGAATGCCCTGATGGATCTTTCCTACGAAAAAAAAGAAAATGAAATTGGGCATCTGCCTTTTCCTCCTAATTATTATGACAAGGTTGCGATTGTAAAGGTCAATGCCCGGGATAGTGTAATTAACCTTACAGGAATTAATCATGATGTAGTTGTCGTGGAAATCAATACGAACGACACTTCTTCTTCCACTGCCCCCCTAGAATTTAATACGGAAAACTTTACTGCTGCCCGTGTTGTTTTTGTCGTTCCTTACGGTCCTGCAAGAGGAATAAATATTCATATTCCTATTGGATATGGAGACAATAAAACTCTGGTTGCAATCCACCCTGGTAACTCTGCCATGATTACATGGTATCAGCCAAGATACCTTTCTTTTACCTGGTATGAATTTTGGCGTGAACCTATCGATACACCTACGGCACATGACTTCACTGTGCATAAAGAAGATCCTGTGACTCTTTTATCGGGAGAAGGTTTTTTCGAGGTTGTACCTAGCGACAACATAAAGGTTAAAAGCGGAATTGTCGATTTTACGCTTCAGTTTGTCATTGACTTCAACAACCAAGTTTTGGGAGGCAACTTTACGCTTCAGCTGTACGACGATACTAAAAAAGAACCGGTAATTGAAAAGCCCCTGTACAAAGCCAACATTTGGGAAGGTAGCGAAAAAAAGGTGCTTATGACATGTCGCTTTGCTTTTTCGGCTGAAAGTGCGAAGAAATACAGCATTCGAGCTCGCTTTGCCTCTCAGGGCGGCTCTGTAAGCATGGGTACCATCAACGTAACAGGCACATGGATTAATCAATAAAAAGAGGTGAAATATGGCAAACGAAGCAATTATTACTTCAAGAACTTTCTCGCTTGGCGAGGTTGATTCTATTGAAGCTCGCAAAAAACATTACAACGCCATCGTAAGTATCTTGAACTCGTCCAAGCGAGTTGATCTCGGTGGTATTTCCGTTACATCTGATATTGCGGATGATTTTAGCCCGGAAAGCACGTACTCTGCTGGCGAATTTGTCTTCCACGAAGGCGAACTTTACCGTGCCAAGGAAGCAAACGGCCCCGGGGAATTTGTCTCCGCATCCTGGGAAAAGAGCAATATCACCAAGGATGCTCTGCAGTGTTATTTTGCAACGGGTAGCTTGGGCGAAAATCCTGATTTGACCAGGATAAAGAAGCTCTTTATCGCCAATATCGATGGTTCTGTAGCGGTATTCTGGACTGATGATGGTGTTGAAAATGTCCTTGGCGGCCAGCTCATCCCTCCGGAATTTTTCTCGGAAGAGAATGCAGGCAAGGCAGTTGTTATCAATGCCGCTGGTACTGGGTTGGAACTTGCCGGTCCCTTCGCATCCAAGGAATATGTCGATGGTATTGTCGGCGAAGTTGAAACACAGCTCTCTGAACTGTAGGGGAATATATGTCGATTCAAAATGAAATTACAAGACTCCAGGGTGTAAAATCTAACATTCTGGCCGCCATTGAAGCAAAAAACGTTATCGTTCCTCCGGGAGCAGCTCTCGCGGATTGTCCCGACCTGATTGCAGCAATCACCGGTGGCGGTGGTGGCGGCGAAATATCCTTTTCGATGAAACCGATTGTTCCTGTAAGCGGCAATAAGTTTATCATCTGCGATGATAATGGAAATATTGGTTATAAAAGCCTTCCAGTGTATGTTCCGTCCGCTTACACGAGTTACGTAGTTGTCGTTGATGGGGCGAATTTTAGTGGTGCTGGCCTTGGAACTGTAACAATCCTTAACCAAGGTGCAGCCGACATTGGTGGTCGTACTTATCGAACGGTAACTATCAATGGTGTAACGTGGTTGGCTGAAAACCTTGATTATAAGGCTTCAGAAATCGCAATTGGACCGGGCGGAAGCCCGTCAACACCAGCTGCTTGGTATTACAACAATAGCGAAGCTACTTATGGAGTTAATGGAAATAAGTATGGCTTGCTGTACAATTGGCATGCTGTAAAGCACCTTAATGACAATAGGGCGACTTTGATGCCTGGCTGGCATGTACCGACAACAGGCGAATGGGATGCTCTTGCCAATGCAGTAGGAGGCTCCGGTGGTGCAGGAACCAAGCTGAAAGCAAATAGTGGATGGAACAGTGGCAATGGATCAGATGATTTCGGCTTTTCTGTTTTCCCTGCTGGCTCCCGGTACTATGGCTCCTTCTACAATGTGGGTAGCTACGCGTACTTCTGGACGGCTACGGAGAACTCTTCATCTGATGCCTTCAACCGTGTCTTCTCTACGGGTGCGTCGATGGGCTCGAG
>JAKSID010000036.1 GCA_024399035.1 Fibrobacter sp.
GTTCCTTGTTCTGCTTGGCAATACTTGATTAAATAGGACCGCGGAACCTGCGCATTACTTCGTTACTCGACTCCTCACGTATTAATATACGCTACGGAGTCTCGTGCCTCGTACTGCTTGACACTCCTTGATTAAATTTTGCTACCGGCGCATTTCTAATAGAACGAAAAAAGTCCCGTTTTCGGGACTTTTTCTTTTGTATGGGTTATTTCTTGTATTCGTTCTCAAGGAAAATTCGCTGCTTTTTGTCGGAGGGCTGGGCGCTGCCTTTGCCCTGGGCATTTTCACTAAATGGAAAAACAAACCTGCCGCGGAGAACACAGCCCGGGGAACCAGGGTCGCATTCCTTCTTTCGCTTGTCACAAAACGTGTTTCTCAGGTGTTTGCATTCGTAACTCATGTAAATAAATCTAAAAAAATATATATATTTCGGGCATGCGTTATGGTGAATTATCTTTCTTCCAGAGCGGCGTAGCCGTTCCCCTTTTTAGTCTTTATAGTAAGCAGAGCATCGGTATCGGTGAATATCTTGACTTGATTCCTTTTGCTCGCTGGGCACAGTTCTGTGATTTCAACATTATCCAGTTGTTGCCGGTTAATGATACCGGTGCAGAATCCAGCCCCTACAGCGCACGAAGCGCCTTTGCCTTGAACCCGGTGTTCATCAATATCCAGTCTGTGGAAGGTTCTTCCGAATTCGCAATGGATATCGAAGCTGCCAAGGCCGATTTCGATCATCTGGGAAAGATCGACTACTACAAGATCTCCACCTGGAAGCGCTCCATTCTCCGTCAGATTTTTGATAACAGTTACGACTCCATCAAGAAAGACGAAATTCTGACTCGTTGGATCGAAGAAAATAGCTGGGCAAAGCCTTACTGCGTGTACTGCACCCTCAAGGCAAAGAATAACGAATCCAGCTGGAAGGATTGGCCGGAATTCCGCGATCCCGATGAAAAGGAACTGGAAAAGCTTTGGAAGAAGTTTGCCAAGGACTGCCTGTTCCAGGCCTGGATGCAGTGCGTTGCCGAAATGCAGTTCAAGTCCGCCGTAGACGAAATCTCCAAACTGGGCCTCCGTCTCAAGGGCGACATTCCTATCCTGATCAACGAAGACAGTGCCGACGTCTGGTCCGAACGCAAGTATTTCTCTCTGGACGATCGCGCAGGCGCTCCTCCTGACATGTTTAGCTACAGCGGTCAGAACTGGGGTTTCCCCACTTATCGTTGGGATGTGCTTGAACAGGACAACTTCACCTGGTGGCGCAGTCGTCTGGCCCAGGCTAGCAAGTTCTATCACGCTTACCGCATCGACCACGTGCTGGGCTTCTTCCGCATCTGGTCCATTCCGCAGAAGGAAGTCACCGGTATCATGGGCCGCTTCAATCCTTGCGTGCCCCTCACCAAGACCGAACTGACCAATGCTGGCTTTATTCCCGAGACTTTGGAATATCTCCGCCGTCCCAACTACTCTGTGGACCAGCTCCGTTCTTTCCTGGGCGACCAGACCGAACGTTTGGTCTCTCTGTACTTCCAGAACCTGCCCAACGAATTCGACCGCTTTGTGATTAAGCCGGAATACGATTGCGAAAAGGCTATCACTTCCTTGGACGAAGCTCAAACCGTCAAGGATGGCTTGCTCAAGGTTTACTGGAATCGTGTATTCATTCCTTCTGGCGACGAGAACACTTTCTATCCGTTCTGGTACTGGTACAATCAGCCGGTGCTGTTCACCTTGCCGGAATACGAACAGAAGAAACTCCAGGAAATTCTCAAGCACAACGAAGATTGCCAGAATGGCCTTTGGGAAGCAAACGCAACCAAGCTCTTGTCTGTGTTGGCTAACGAAACCGATATGCTGGTTTGCGCCGAGGACCTTGGCGCCGTGCCGCCTTGTGTGCCCTCTGTCTTGAACAAGTTGAACATTCTGTCTCTGCGTATTGAACGCTGGGCCCGTAACTGGAATGTTCCCTATTCTCCGTACTACGATATGGCTGAATACCCGAGACTTTCCGTTTGCACCACCAGCTGCCACGATACTTCTACGCTTCGCGGCCTTTGGGAAGAACCGGATTTCGACAAGGATCTTTACTGGTCTCATGCACACCTGCCGGGTGCGGCTCCTAAGGATATGACCCCCACTGTGGCTCGTGCCGTGCTGACCCATGTGTTCTCTTCTAACAGTATGTTCTGTATCTTGCCTGCACAGGATTACTTTGCTTTGTCTGCAAATCTTTCCAAGGTGCCTGCAAATGAAGAACGTGTGAACGTGCCGGGTACAGTGGGCGCCTCCAACTGGTGCTACAGACTGCCTTGTTCCGTGGACGACCTGCTGGACTACTCTTCCCTCAGTTCCGACATTCGTAAGCTGGTGGATGTGCGCAAGCGCCGCCCCATGTGGAAGATTTAATGCAAGGGGGTTCTACCCCCCCCCCTGGACCCCCTGGCCTGAAACATTGCTGCGCAAGTTTCTAGGGTGTAGGGGGCTCTGCCCCCTTCAACCTACCCCGAGGCAAACGAATCGGAACGAATTAATATGACTCTTTTTGCGCCAGCTTGGGTTAGGGATGCCGTTTTTTACCAGATCTTTCCGGACCGTTTCTGCCGTTCCCCGCGGTACAATGCCGTGGGCTCCTTCGTGGATTGGAATTCCAAGCCCACTCGTGAAAACATGTTCGGCGGTAATCTTGCCGGTATTGAAGACAAACTAAAGTACATTGCAGGCCTTGGTGTAAACGCCATTTATTTCTGCCCGATTTTTAAGAGCAATTCCAACCACCGCTACCATACGGTGGACTACTTTGAAATTGATCCGGTGCTGGGCACCTTGGCGGATTTTGATCGGCTGGTCAAGAAGGCCCATAAGCTGGGGATTCGCGTTATTCTTGATGGCGTGTTCAATCATTGCTCCCGCGGGTTCTTTCAGTTTAATAGCCTGATGGAACTGGGCAAGAATTCGCCCTACGTGGACTGGTTCCACGTAAAGGGTTGGCCGTTGCACGCCTACTCTGGCAAGCCTAATTACGAGTGCTGGTGGAATATGCCTGCGCTTCCAAAGTTCAACACAAATAATCCGGACGTTCGCGAATACTTGATGAGTGTGGGCGAGTTCTGGATGAAACGTGGTATTGACGGTTGGCGTCTGGATGTTCCTAATGAAATTAATGATGACAGTTTTTGGCAGGAATTTCGCCGGCGCGTCAAGGCTGTCAATCCGGATGCCTACATCGTAGGCGAGATTTGGGACGACCCTAGCCGCTGGCTTCAGGGTGATCAGTTCGACGGCGTCATGAACTATGTGTTCCGTAAGGCGGTCATGGCATACCTCTTCGACAAGGAGCCTATCTCCACCGACGAGTTCTGCACCCGCCTCAGGGGCGCCTTCCCTCAGTTCCGTTACAGTTCCCTGGGGCAGTTGCCCGCGGGCGACGTTCCCATGAACCTGCTGGGCAGCCACGACACCAGTCGTCTCAAGAACCAGCCCTGCTCCGACGAGGCCCGCGTACGCCTCGCCATGGCCCTTATGTTCTTTATGCCCGGCGCTCCTTGCGTCTACTATGGGGACGAATTAGGCATGGAAGGCGGCAAGGATCCCGACAACCGCCGCACCGTCCCCTGGGAAAACCTCAAGGAAATGCAAAAGAACCCCGTTTATGACTGGATTCGCGAGTTAATCGCCCTCCGCCATCAGGAACCCGCCCTTAGGCACGGCTCTTTCGCGGTGGAAAACCGCCAGGACGGCTTCTCCATTGTCAGGTCCCTGGATGGAAGGACTTTGAAACTGGACGTATATTGGGCTGACAGGGCTATTTCCCCGTGTTTTGCCATTTCTAAGTGGTAATATATCTGTAACTTTACTATCTTTGCGCCCAACTAGATAATAGTGCCTTATGAATTGGTGGCAAGGTTGAAAGGCTTTTTCGCCAAGGATATCGTAATATTAAGGGATTACAAATGAACAAGAACAAATTCGGTTTGCGAGAAATCATCATTCTTCTCGTCATTATCCTTTCCGCTTACACGGTCTGGCCTTCTATCGAAGTCCATTCCAAGACTGGTGAAGCAAAGAAAACCTTCCTCAAGGAAAATCCGAAGAAGGGCTCTCAGTCCATCAACTTCGGTTTGGACTTGGCCGGTGGTACCAGCCTGACCCTTCAGATCGACAAGACTAACCTTAAGAACGAAGACGTGAAGGACATCCAGGAAGAATCTCTGGAAATCATCCGTAACCGCGTTGACCAGTTCGGTCTTTCTGAACCCCAGATTTCTCCCAGCGGCGACGACCGTATCTTGGTTGAACTGGCAGGTGTGGATGACTCCACTGCAAAGGAACTGGTTGGTTCTACTGCAAAGCTGGAATTCAAGATTCTCGCTGAATCTGAAAAGTTTACCCAGATCGTTACTCTCATCGACCAGTACCTGACCCGTCAGACCACCGATATCGTGGCTAACGACTCTGCTGCTGTCGATACCGCCGCAGCCGCTGCTGCTCCTGCAAAGGACACTGCAAAGGCTCTCTCCGACGAAGAACTTCTCGGTGGCGCTACCCAGACTGCTCAGGCTGAACCCGCTAAGGATTCCGCTGCAGAAGTCAAGGCAGAACCGGCAAGCGAAGTTGGCGTTGCTCTTTCTCAGTACTACATGACCTTCGGTAACGGCGGCTTCATCGCCGAAGAAAACATCGAAAAGGTCAAGAAACTCCTCGAAACCGAAGGCGTTCAGAAGCTCATTCCTCGCGATGTTGCTTTTGCTTTCGGTAGCGGTCTCGAACCTGTGCAGCGCGACTCCAAGATCAAGGCCAAGCGCCTCTACTTGCTGAAGCGTCGTGCTGAAATGGGTGGCGACGATGTTGTTGATGCTCGTCCCCATCGTGTTACTGACGGTATGAGCGCTGGCGAAGTTGCTGTTAGCCTCAAGTTCGGCGGCATCGGTCCTAAGAAGTTCTCTGCTGTTACTGCAGCAAACGTCGGTAAGCAGATGGCCATTGTTCTTGACAACCAGGTTATTTCCGCTCCCCGCATTAACGAACGTATCCCCAACGGCGAAGCTCAGATTACCGGCCTCGACGACATGAAGGAAGCAAACCGCCTTGCTGTCGTGCTCCGTGCTGGTGCTCTTAAGGCTCCTATGCAGATCATCGAATCTCGTAGCGTTGGTGCAACCCTCGGTGAAGAAAACATTGTTCAGGGCTTCGGTTCCGGCGCTGTCGGTCTGGTCCTCTGCTTGGTCTTCATGGTCGGTTACTACCGTCTCGGCGGTTTCATTGCTAGCCTCGGTATGATCATCAATACCTTGGTCACCGCAGCAGTGATGTCCGTGTTCAACGCTACCTTGACTCTCCCGGGTATCGCAGGCTTCATCCTCGTGCTTGGTATGTCTCTCGATGCTAACGTCATTATTTACGAACGTATCCGTGAAGAAATCAAGAATGGTCTTACCGCTCGCGCAGCAGTGGCTAAGGGTTACGAACGCGCATTCAGCGCCATCTTCGACTCCAACTTGACCACCGTTCTTACCGCACTTATTTTGTACAAGATTGGTACCGGTTCCGTGAAGGGTTTCGGTCTTACCTTGATGATCGGTATTATCACTTCCTTGTTCTGCGCTCTTACTGTTACCCGCGCTGTGTTCGACCTCAAGCTTTCTAAGCGTGACGCAACCACCCTTTCTATCGGTGGCGGCTTCAAGGCTCTCAACAATGCAAATCTCGCAATCGTTCCCAACCGCAAGAAGTTCGGTATCGTCTCCTTGATCCTGATCGTTGTAAGCATTGGTTCTATCGCAATCAAGGGCTTCGACTTCAGCATCGACTTTACTGGTGGTCAGGTCTACACCGTGCAGTACCAGGACGATGGCAAGCACGAAACTGACTTGAACAAGGCTCTCTCTGCTGCAGGCATTAGCGGCGCTAAGGTTCGCTCCTTGGGCGGTACCACTGCTAACTCCTACCAGATTAGCATGCGTGCATCTGATGACGCTCAGTTCGAAGTTAAGATGGCTCAGGCCTTTGAAAAGGCCAACCAGAAGGTTGAAATCGTCGCTAAGGACAGCGTTGGTCCTACCATCGGTAAGGAACTCCGTAACGACGCTATCCTCGCTATCATCCTCGCATGGCTCGCAATCGGTCTCTATGTCTGGTTCCGATTCGGTAAGCTCGGTCTTGGTTTCGGTATCGGTGCAGTGGTTGGTCTTATCCACGACTCCATCATTACCTTGGGCTTCATCTCCCTCTTTGGTCTCTCCTTCGATGGTGCTCTGATCGCTTCTCTCCTCACCATGATCGGTTACTCTGTTAACGATACCATCGTGGTGTTCGACCGCGTTCGTGAAAACACTTCCATCTACGGTACCTCTGGCTTCGATAAGACTTTGAACAGCTCTATCAACCAGTGCTTCAGCCGTACTGTGATTACCTCTCTTACCACTCTCTTCGTCTGCTTGGTTCTCGCTATCATGGGCGGTTCCTCTATCCGTGACTTCGGTCTCGTGATGGTATTCGGCGTTCTGATTGGTACCTACTCTTCTGTCTGCGTTTGCTCTCCCTTCGTGCTCTGGTACTCCAGGCGCTTCAAGGGCGGTGTATAACAGATTGTAGAAAACCACAGGTTCTCTATTGAAAAAGTTCCAGCCTAAAGCTGGGACTTTTTTTTGTTTGAAAAAGGTACTTTTCTCTCGTCTCTCGTCTTTCGTCTCTCGTCTATTTCCTATATTTGTCCCCGTTCGATCAAGGGGGCTCTATGCTCAAGAAGTACTATAAAATCGAATCAGGGCGCCTCGCTAGTGCCCCGAACGAAGACGTGGCCGATATCGTCATGATGGGTTCTCTTAGCCAGGAACAACGAAGCGTCCTGGTTAAGGAATACGAAATTACTGAGCATACCATTGCGTCCGCATTCGACTCGGACGAACTTTCCCGAATTGAGTACGATGATGACTTTACCACCATCGTGTTTAAGAAGCCCAAGAACTATTCCGCCAGCGACAACTTCCAGTTCCGTGTGGAATCCTTCGGTATCTTTATCTTCAAGGACTGGGTGCTTCTGTTGACCGACTCTGAGTTCCCCATCCTTGACGAAAAGCGTTTCTCCAAGATCGACAGCTTGAACACCTTTGTGCTCCGTGTGCTGAACTACGCTATCTTCCACTTCAACGAACACTTGAAGATAATCAACCGCATCAACGATGAATTGGAACAGAAGCTCCGCACTGCAATGGAAAACAAGTACCTGCTTTCTATGTTCAGCTTGAACAAGGGCTTGATCTACTACGTCAGTGCCTTGAACAGTAACGACACCCTCCTCAAGAAGCTGCAGATTGGCCGCAGCATGAACTGGACCGAGGCCGAACGTGAACTGCTGGATGACATTGTGATTGAGAATCGTCAGAGCCTGCAGCAAGCTGAAATCTACGCAAACATTTTGACGTCCATGATGGATGCCCGTGCAAGCGTCATCAGCAATAACGTGAATACGCTGATGAAGAACTTGACCATCGTGACCATTTCTATTTCTCTCCCGACGTTCTTCGCTAGTTTGTTCGGTATGAACGTGCGTCTGCCCTTTGGCATGAACGGTGATGCCAGCGGCGGTAGCGAACTTGCTTTCTGGATTATCATCGCAGTGTGCGTATTGTCCGTGCTCGTATTTATGAGCTTCTGGGGCCGAAAGAAATAATTCGAGGGAGGCTGAGTTCCCTTCAATCCTTAGACCTGCAACATATATAGGGGTAGGGGCCCCTTGAGGAGCGGGTTTACCCGCCCTCAAACACGAAAAAAAGTCCGGGCACTAGCACGGACTTTTGTGAGTGGGGAGATTGAGGGGTGTCCCCTCGCGTCATTAATTGGCCCTGCTGCGCAGTGCATTAACTTCGGCTCGGAAATGCGTGTGCAAGCACCCGCGCTTCTCTCGCCTTGCGTTAATTTCCGCGATCGCTCATGGAAGAGAACATGGCGACGATCTCGTCCGTAAACTTGCCTGCAGGCAGGCTCTGGGCGATTTCCAAGGCCTTTTCCAAGTGTTCCTGGGCGCAAGCCTTAGCCTTTTCAAAAGCGTCCTTAGCATTCATCTTCTCGATGATGATTTCGGGTACGCCAGCTTCAGAAGCCTTAGTAATCAAGCCTTCCATTTCGGCGCGTTCTTCTGCAGAACATGCGTCAAAATAGTAGAGCAAGGGGAGTGTAATCAAACCGTTAGACAAGTCGGTGAACTTTGCCTTGTCCAGGTTCTTGCTGCCAAAGCCGTAGTCCAGCAGGTCGTCTACAATCTGGAATGCAATGCCGAAGTGGCTACCCATCTGGGCGCAGAGATCAGCCTGTTCTGGGGTAAAGCCTGCCAACACACCACCGATGCGTGCCGCAGCGTCAAGTAGAGCCGCAGTCTTGCCGTCGATAATGCTGTCGTACATCTCAAAGGAAAGGTTCATATCGCCGGAATGGTCCAGTTCCAGAATCTCACCGCTAATGAGCTTGTCGGCTGCGTCAGAAAGGGCCACAGGCACGTCCCTGGACTCTTCGTTAATCACGCAGCGCATGGCCTGTGAAAGAACGTAGTCGCCAATCAGAACGGCCACCTGAGTGCCCCATTCCTTATGGGCGGTCTTTTGGCCACGGCGAATGTCCGTGCCGTCAATAATGTCGTCGTGAACCAGGCTTGCCAGGTGGAGCAATTCAATGCCTGCGCAGGCGTGTGCCACGCGGCTTGTATCAGGCTGCTTCTCACCGCTCTTTGCAATCAAGCAAAGCAGGGTAGAACGGATGCGCTTACCCTTACGCTGGAACAAGGATTCCAAACGTTCGGCGATGCCGGCGGGTGCTGCCTTGGCAACATCCATAATGACCTTCTCGGTCATTTCCAACTGTTCAGAAACGAGCTCGCGGGCTTGAACCAGTACGGATTGAAAGTCGTCTTTGCTAGGCACCATGATTAGATATCCAGGTCGTTCAAAACCTTGTAGGCGTTGGTTTCGATGAACTTGCGGCGAGGTTCTACGTCTTCGCCCATGAGCATGCTGAAGATCTGGTCGGCAACCACGGCGTCTTCCACGTAGCACTGCTTGAGGAAACGCTTTTCCGGATCCATGGTGGTTTCGAACAGCTGTTCGGGAGACATTTCACCAAGACCTTTGAATCGTGTGATAGTCACGTTCTTCTTGTCTTCCAGTTCTGCCATTGCCTGTTCCTTTTCCTTTTCGTCGAACAGGTAGCGTTCCTTGAGGCCCACCTTCAGCTTGTACAGAGGAGGCATTGCAAGGTAAACGTGGCCTTCGTCAATCAACGGGCGCATGTAGCGGAAGAAGAAGGTCAAGAGCAAAGTCTGAATATGAGAACCGTCCACATCAGCATCGGTCATAATGACGATCTTGTTGTAGCGGAGCTTTTCAAGCTTGCATTCGGTACCGAGACCGCAACCAATGGCGTTCACCAGGTTCTGGATTTCTTCGGTGTCCAGCACGCGGTGGAGGCTTGCCTTTTCCACGTTAAGAATCTTACCACGGAGCGGAAGAATGGCCTGGAATTCACGCTTACGGCCCTGCTTTGCAGAACCACCTGCAGAGTCACCTTCCACGATGAACATTTCGCATTCCTTGGGGTCGCGGCTAGAGCAGTCGGCCAGCTTGCCCGGAAGGCCACCGCTTTCCAGAACGTTCTTACGGCGAGCGAGGGTGCGAGCCTTGTGTGCTGCTTCGCGAGCCTGGGCTGCAAAGTAAACCTTGTCCAGAATGACCTTG
Organism: Fibrobacter sp.; assembly: GCA_024399035.1. Classification (GTDB taxonomy): domain Bacteria; phylum Fibrobacterota; class Fibrobacteria; order Fibrobacterales; family Fibrobacteraceae; genus Fibrobacter. Next base: position 9,726 of record JAKSID010000036.1, read on the forward strand.
ACGGCTGCCGGATTTTCCTGGAAGTATTCGTCCAGCTTGGCACCGAATGCAGAAGCCACATAGCTTGCAATTTCGGAGTTGCCCAGCTTGCGCTTGGTCTGGCCTTCGAACTGCGGCTGAGAAACCTTAATAGCGATCACTGCAGTCAAACCTTCACGGATATCGTCTGCGGTGATGGTGATGTCCTTCTTGGCCTTAGGCATTTCTGCGGCGAACTTGGAAATCACGCGGGTCAATGCAGTCTTGAAACCGGTAACGTGGGTACCACCGTCGTAGGTGTTCACGTTGTTCACAAAGCTAAAGAAGTTTTCCTGGTAGCCGTCGTTGTACCACATAGCCACTTCCAGCGGGTACTGGCCATCGGGCATCACCAGGTGAATGGGCTCGTTGAACAGCGGGGTACGATGTTCGTCAACGTAGCGCACGAATTCAGAAACGCCACCGGGGAAGCAGAAGGTTTCGGTCTTCTTTTCTTCGTCACGTTCATCGGTCAAAGTCAAACGCAAACCGCTCATCAAGAAAGCGAGTTCGCGGAAACGAGTTGCCAGGGTGTCGTAAACGTAAACGGTTTCGCTAAAGATGGTATCGTCGGGATAGAATTCAATGGTTGTGCCGTGATCTTCTACGTCGCAGGTTCCGATTTCCTGCTGCGGGCCGCAAGGAATGCCCTTGCTGAAAGTCTGGGTTACAACCTTGCCGTTACGACGGACGGTAGCGATAAGCTTGGTAGAAAGTGCGTTAACGCAGCTAACACCCACGCCATGGAGACCTGCAGAAACCTTATAGGAATTGCTGTCAAACTTACCACCAGCGTGGAGCTTGGTCATCACGACTTCCAGGGTGCCCACCTTTTCCTTGGGGTGGATATCGGTGGGAATGCCGCGGCCGTTGTCGGTCACGCGAATGCCGTTGCCCGGCAAAATGGAAATTTCGATATGGGTGCAGAAGCCAGCCAGGGCTTCGTCAACAGAGTTGTCCACCACTTCCCATACCAGGTGGTGCAAACCGCGAATGTCGGTAGAACCGATGTACATTGCAGGGCGAACGCGAACTGCTTCCAGACCTTCCAAAACGGTAATGCTGGAACCACTATAGTCTTCGCCTTTCTTTTCTTCTTCTGCTACGTTTTCTTCTGCCATTTTTTAACCTTATCAGATGAGCCGGACATCCCGCACTGCAGGCTTGCCCAACACTAAATTACACTTGTCAATAATAGCTTTTTTTTGCAGGAACAATTCCTGTTTCCATGCGGAATTGGCGACCTTTAGCACCAAAATATTCTTGTCCATTTGGACCGGTTTTACGTGGGGTAAAAGTAGGGTCCCGACGATGTTTTCAAAGCCTTCGCAAATGGCCTTGAAGGTCATGTCTTCGGAAATGTTGTTCTTATCCAGAACCATTTTTAAAAGTACACTGATGTCTGTAAGTTCACCCCCACAGACATTTTTTTTACGTCTTTTTTTCTCGAAATTTTCCATTAGAGAAGCAGCAACTTGGAAAGTACAAAACCGCCAATCAGAATGCTGGTCATACCGGCCACCACGGTAGCCTTAGTGCTCTTACCTACGCCTTCTGCACCGCTGCTCGTATTGAAACCAAAGAAGCATGCGTAGCTAGCAATAAAGTAACCGTATACAAATGCCTTGATCAAGCCCACAGCCAGGTCCCAGTTCTCATAGAACATTCGGACACCGTAGAAAAATACAGCGAAGGATACATCTTTGTAGATGGCGGCAACTGCGTAACCACCGACGATACCCACGAAAATACTGATCACCGTAAGGAGCGGGAGCATAATCACGGTCGCAATCAGTCGTGGTGCCAAAAGGAACTTATGGGGGCTAAGACCAAGAACCTTGTAGGCGTCCAGCTGTTCAGTCACGGCCATGGTGCCAAGTTCAGAGCACATGGAAGCACCGATACGTCCGGCTAAGACCATTGCCGTAAGAATGGGGCAAAGTTCCACCATCACGGACTTACCTACGGCCATGCCTACGAACATCAAGGGAATCATGTCGGCGAACTGGTAGGCCAGCTGCCAAGACATAATGGCACCAGTTGCAAGGGATGCCGCCAACACCACGGGAATACTGGTCACACCCACATGCTGCATCTGTTCTACGGTAGTGTGGAAGTTGCTGAATGCTCCAGGAATGCACTTGAACATCTGCCACACGAATAGCAGATAATTGATGACGGTGTGCAGAAACTTCCGGATATACTTACCCAGACTTTCTGCAATCTTGTTCATCACGTTAATCAAGGCTGGTCCTTACTTCTTCTTGACGGGCTTAGCCTGTTCGGGCTTCTTTGCTGCCTTCTTGTTGGGAGAGCTGATAGCCTTGCTGTAAAGGCTCATGTCGCTCAGGTACTTGATAGCTTCCTTCAGCTGTTCATCGCGCTTCAGGGAGAATGCAGTACTTACAGAATCATTGATAAAGGCGGTCAGCAATTCGCGCTTGATGCCGTCCTTGATGTAATCCTTGTTTTCGTCGAACTGAGCGTTTCTGTTGCTTTCCAAGGCGGCACGCATGTCTGCGATGCGCTGTGCCAGCAGGGAGTCAGAAACAGTCTTGGAGCTGTCGCCCATGTAGTTCTGTTCGCGGATGATGCTCTTTTCGAGCTGGTCCACGCCTACCAGAGCGTTGCTCTTGACCTTGGTAAAGTTGGTGTCGTTCATGCAGAAGTCGCGGAACTGCTGGAACAGGGAGTCGGGGACTTCCCAGTTGGCGTCGATCTTAGCACCACTCTTTTCCAGACCCGGGCGGGCCTTTACTGCAAACTTGAAGTACATGGCCATGCGTTCCTGAACCTGAACAACCCAAGGCATGGGGGAAAGTTCAACTTCTACGTCAGGAGTGATGCCACCACCGCCGAACATCATACGGCCGTTGTTGGTGTAGAAAGTATCGCGAGCAACAGTGTCCTTCTTAAGGGAGTCCACCTTTGCTTCATCGCCGGCTTCTGCGGCTTCGTATTCTTCTTCCTGCAACTTCAGGCCCTTGATGCCGTTCTCAGGCTTGTTAATGCAACGGCCGAAGGGGAGGTAGTAGAATGCGGTTGTAAGCTTCAGGGCGTTGCCCTGGTTGTCCAGCGGGAAGATGGTCTGTACAGAACCCTTACCGAAGGAAGTCTTACCGATGATAAGTGCGCGGTCCCAGTCCTGCAATGCACCAGAAACAATTTCTGCGGCACTTGCGGAACCCTGGTTCACCAGAACCACCATAGGAATGTCCTGCTTGACTACGCCGTCCTTACGGGCACGGCTTTCGGTCTGCTGGGTGCGGCCCTTGGTGCTAACGATGGTGTTACCCTTCTTCAAGAAGAGTTCGCTAATGTCGATAGCCTGGTTCAGAAGTCCACCCGGATTGTAACGCATGTCCAAGATGATCTTCTTCATGCCCTGCTTCTGGAGGGCGTTAATAGCATTCACCACGTCGCTTGTGGTCTTGTCGCTAAAGGTTGCAAGCTTGATATAGCCGATGTCGCTTGTAACCATGCCGAAGTAAGGCACTGCGTGTACAATGATTTCTGCACGTGTGATGGTAAAGTCCATCAGGTCGGGCACGCCTTCGCGCTGGATAGAAACGGTCACGTCGGTGCCGATCTTACCGCGGAGCTTGTTTACAGCATCGTCCAGGGAAAGGCCCTTGGTGTCCTTGCCGTCAATCTTGCGAATCTTGTCACCTGCACGGATGCCCAAGCGGAATGCCGGGGTGCCGGAAAGCGGGGAGATGACGGTGAGAACGTTGTCGCGGAGGCTAATGGTAATGCCTACGCCGCCAAACTTACCTTCCATGGAAACCTTAAGGCTTTCATAGTCCTTAGGGGAGAACACGGTGGTGTGCGGGTCCAGAATGTCGCGGATGCCATTGAGGGCGGCATCGGTAAGTTCCGTGGGGTTCACATCTTCCACGTACTTACGGTTGACTTCAGAAAGAACCTTGTTCAAACGGGAAACTTCGTCGTAGAAGTCACCGGGAGGGGTCTGCTTGTCCTTTGCTGCAAAGGAGGCGTTGGCCAGGCACAAAGCAGAAAGAGAGGCTACAAAAAGACTGCGAAAATTCGGCTTATAGAAATTCATGCCTTAAAGATACAATTTGATTTTCGTTTGAATGCTAAAAAACGGAAAAAACCGGCCGTTTAGGGCCGGTTTTTGAGTCTATGGGAGAGAGAGAAAAAACAAACAATGTGATTTGGTGCCAACCATTAGGCTGCGTCGTACAGGGCACGCTGAATCTGGTCGTTTTTTAACTTAGCCAGAGCGTTTTCCTTGAGCTGACGGACGCGTTCCTTGGAGAGGCCGACCATGGGAGCAATTTCCTTGAGGTTCAGGTCTGCATCCATCTTGAAGCCGAAATAGAGCTTGATGATCTGCATTTCCTGTTCGGAAAGATTTTGCTTCATTACTTTGTTGAAAACGTCTCTACGATTCTTGCTTTCTGCGAAAGCGTCGGTTACAGAGTTTTCAGCTGCAATGGTATCGCCAATAGTCGTGTCACCATCTTCACCGATGGGGGTGTCCAGAGAAGTGGAACGGTTACCCATCATAAGAATCTTTTCGATGTCGTGAGCCTTGTACTTGGAAAGACCTTCGAGGCTTGCAGGATCTACTGCGAGGCCGCCACCAATGACCTGGCGAAGCTTGCCGCCGTTCTTGTTGAAGCGACGGAGCACCAGTTCCTTTTCGGCGCTAATGCGAACCAAGCGACCGCGTTCTGCGATGGCGCGGGTAATGTTCTGGCGAACCCACCACACGGCATAGCTAATGAACTTAATCTTCTGATTCGGATCGAAGCGCTGGGCTGCTTCAATGAGACCCATGTTGCCTTCGTTAATCAGCTCGTTAACATCAAGTCCCTGACCCTTGTAAAGATTGGCGATGTTCACCACAAAACGAAGGTTGGACTTTACCAAAAGATCCATAGCGGCCTTGTTGCCTGCCTGTGCCTTCTGGAGTAAAACTTTTTCTTGTTCTTTTGTCAGCAGGGGATATTTAGAAATATCGTTCAGGTACTGGAAGTATACGTCCCTTTCCCCGCGAAGTGTTGAATTCTTAGTCATAACTGCCTCCTAGCATTTCTTGTTTACGTATACAAAGATACCTTTAAGGCCGTTTTGGAGTGTCACCGTTTAAACTAGTCTTCGCAAAAGTTCTATACAGATTTTGTCTTTTTTTTGTAACCGTTTGTCGGGTTTTTACGCAGTTTTGTCACGTTTTTGTCATAAACGCAGGTTTTTTGCTGATTTTAAGGCTAAATTTTGTGAAAATCGTAGGAATTGTCATGAAAGTAAAGATAAAAGACTGCATTCTTGATTTTTTAGGAAAGCAAAGACGTCATTTGGCGAACCTCCAGGAAGCGCAATTTGATCGTGGGGAAAAGGAACTTCTTAAAATGATCAGCGATGAAAATATCAAAGATGCATTTCCTGCTCCTATACCTATTATCTCTGTTTTGATTTGGGGCTTTATTCTACTGTTCCCATTTTTGATTATTATGCATTCCGGCAGTTTTGCCTCTGGAAAAATCGAAATTGAAAGTTTGATTGAATATTATGTTCCCCTGCTGATGACCTGCCTTGTCTTCTGGGTGAATCAAAAGTACATGGTTCCAAAATGGTTCTTTAAAAAGAAGTACTTTAAATTCATCTTAGGGAATGGTGCCTGGATGGTGCTTAGTGTCTTTAGCCGAGAAATATGCCTTTTCTTGGCGACAAGAACTCCCGAAAATAGCTGGGCAGATTTTGTTAGTTCCAGTGCACTTTTTCAGGGCAGGCTTAGCCCAACGGCTATATTGGGCATTTGTGTTAGTTTGTTCTTGGTTTGCCTTTGCAGTATCCTGATTTCTGTTTTCACACGACAGGTTGTTCGTGCTTTTGTTATTCGTGAGAGAAGCCGTGCTCGCATTGAGTATGAACTTGATTTTTTAAAGCAACAGCTGAGCCCGCACTTTTTGTTCAACACCTTGAATAACATTTCTTCGTTGATTTCTATCGACCCCAAGTTGGCTGAAAAATCCATGACAAAACTTTCCCAGCTTCTTCGTGTTACTTTGTACCAAACTCAGGACAAGTTTATTACGCTAAAAGAGGAGATGGATATTCTTGAAAAGTATGCAGACTTAGAAAAGCTTCGCCATGATGAAAGTTTTGAATTCACTTTTGAAAAGAATATTGAGAATCCGAACCAGGTGATTGAACCTTTGTTGCTGATGCCTCTTTTGGAAAATTCCATGAAGCACTGTGTTAATCCCAACGGAAAAAGTTTTGCCCATGTTTTCGTGGAACAATTTGACAATCAGCTTTATGTACGAATGGAAAACAGTAATTTTCCTCGTAAGTCCAAGGATTCTGCGGGCGGTCTTGGCTTGGAAACATTTAAAAAGAGAATGGATCTTCTTTATAAGGGAGCTTTCTATTACAAGACGAAGGTTGAGAATGACACCTATGTGTGTGAGCTGAAAATAACCCTTAAGGAAATGAAATAATTTTTTTTGACGAATCCCTTTACAAACGAATTGTGTTTGTTTAACTTTGTTTCTGAGAATTAAATAGTTTATTAAGTACATCCGATAAGAGCGGGTGTACTTTTTTTATTTAAGTCTCGTTTTATATATGCGACGGGGCGCGCGAGTGCCGCCTCTTTTTGATAAATCAACATATCATTTAATTGGAGGTCCAATGAAACATTGGATGTCAAGGTGTGCAGCCTTGATCGGGACCGTATTGTCTCTGTCGAGTTTTGCACAGGATTGTCAAGAAGTTTCGCTGTATAAAAATGGCGAAAATGGTAAGATTGAAGACGTAATGAACACGTTCCCTGAAAAGCCGGAATGGGTTACCAACTGGGGTGAAATGGATGGTATGAAACCTCCGTACATTCGCTTCTCGGGTATGAAAGACCAAGTCGGCGATTGGACGGGGGTGCTGTCTTTTGACGCTTTGCCCCAAAAGGTTAAGGGCGGTAACTTGAAGGTCAAGGTTCGTTCTTCTCAAAAGGGCAAAATGGGCTTTTGGCTGCAAGGTCCTTTTGGTACGAGCCCTGTGGCCTTTAAGACGGTAGAGGCGAATAAGACCATGTCCTTCGAAATCCCGGTTGCGAATTTGGTGGGCAATGCTTCGACTCAGATTGAAAAGATTGGCGTTGGCCTGTTTGACGTGCCTGCGTTCCAGTACACAATCTTGTTTATTGACGATGTGGCGTTTACTTGTGCAGAAAAGGCGGGCTCGTTAGCAAATGTTGACGGCGTTGAAACCTCGGCGACTGAAAACGTTTCGCAGAAGTATGTCTATTCGGATATTGATGCCCGCAGTACTGTTCGCGAAGGCAAGTTTGCTAAAAGCGAATTTCCGGAGGCGTCTGCGGCGTATTCCAGCGGGGAACGTTTGAAACTTGCGGATTCCATCAATGCCCTGATTGTAATAAGTGAAAGTGAGCATCAGCAGATCGCATCCTTTGTAAAGGATGCATCCTTGACGCCGTTGCTCTCTAGTAAGGGCTGGTACAGAAACATGTTCTACTTGGCCCGAAATCGTCTGAAGGAGAATGTGATTGCTAATCCTAAGGCGCTTTACTACGAGGCAGGCATTTTTGCTGCGGAAGAGGACAATCGTGCGATGCCCATTTTGATTGGTAATGTGGACTACGCCTACAGAGTCTGCGCTGATACAACTTGTGCTACAAAGACTTTCTTGAACTCAAGAATGCTGCAGGCGGGCTTGCCTTCCGCGGTTGTGCGCGGTTCTAAGTTGCGACTGCATTATGACCCCTATTTTGTAAGCACCAATAGGTCGGCATTACCGTCTTTGAGCGTCTACGCAAATGGCGCTTGGAATGTTCTTGAACCGAAATCAGAACTTGATGTGCAGTTTAACGCCGCAGGCGTTCAGAAACTGCCTGTAAAGCTTTCTGAGGGTGGGCTTGTTGTTGAACAGAATCTTTATGTGGAGGTAAAATAATGAAAAGTCTTTACTTGCTTTTGGGCTTGTTTGCCTTTATCGGAAGTGCATTCGCAAAGAATCATGACTTATTTTTCCATAACGATGGCGACCGTGGTCTTTGCGTCAGTTATGCCTCTCGTGGTGTAGACCGTCGGAACGCCGCAGATTCTGAAAACTGTTCTGTTTCTCTGAAGAACGATGTTCGCATTCGTGTTGTTAATCCTCAGGCGAATTCGGATAAAAAGTTTGGTTTTGATCTGGTTCGTCCGTTCTTTATCCTTGATGGAATTTACCTCAGTACTGATTCCCTGCGAACGCTGACTTCGTTCCATGAGGAGGCTATGCAATTTGGCCTTACGGATTTGCTGACTAAGTTGGGCTATACGCCGATTCTTGTTCAGTTTTCCGAAACGGTTCGAAACTCTCTTGTAGAAAACGCGGAGTACTTTACAAAGATGCTCCAGTTTGTGAATGACAATAAGTTCTTTGGTTTCCCCAATAAAATGGAAGACGGAATCGTTGTCCTCGGCATTAGCCAGGGCGGTATCTTGGGACGATATGGTGCTTACCGATACGATGTCACTCGTAAGAGTACTGACGCACCGATCCGAATCTACGGCTCGTTGGATTCACCCCATCAGGGTGCGGTAATGCCCAAGAGCTTGTTCTACACCATTGATTTTTGGGCAAAATATGGTGGCTCTGCTGATGCAGAAGCATTCTCCGACTTGATAAAAGGCCCTGGAGCAAGCGAACTGCTGATTACCAACGCCCTTGCCGAAAAAGATGATAATGATGATTTTGTCTATGAAAATGATTTGTCTAACAATCGTTTTCTTTTTGGCGAGTACCGAAAGGCGGTAGATTATAAGAAGTATCCGGCAATCTTGATTGCGCAAGGCCAAATGAAGGGCACTTCTCCTGTACATTCCTCGACATTTTTCAAATTGAATCGAAAGGCTACGAAGGGTGTTGTTCTGGGTCGTGCAGAAAGTAGAATGTATTCTACCGATGGAACGTATAAAAGTAAAATTGCCTTCAACCGCAAGTATCAAATGATGGCAGATGATGTTGAAAGATCTAAGACAGATTCTGTCTCGTTTGACTTTGTTCAAGGCAGTACGTATCCCTTTGCAAAAACGATGTATAATAGCTTAAGAAGTGGCTTTGAAACTGCTATGCCAAAAGATATGGAATATCTTGTTGCTCTGCCGTTGGGAGGTTCCAAGAAAATGTCGCTTTCCACGAAGTGGGATGAAGATACCCTAATGCAGACGAACAGTACTTTTATTCCGGTTACAAGTGCCTTGGACTTGAATTGCAATGGTGATTTGTCAATTCGTAAGGATTGCGCTTTTACGGAAAAATATTCTAGCGTAAACTTTGAAAATCCGGGTTCCCGCAGTTCTGCTACGGCAATGTATGCTGTAGATCCCACGCATCCTCGCTATAAGGAACCTGTCAGCGGTCGTCACGTCGAAATGCCTGTAAGTGCTTCGGGTGCTATTGATACGCTGGTCTTGCGCGGTATGCAGGTGGATATCTGGAGATTTATGTGTGAGGTTGCCAAGAATGATTATGACAAGGCGAATTCTGTATTTCGCAATAGAAACTTAATGGGCGTATTTGACCCCAATGCAAGTTGCATGGATCTTTCCAAGATGCCCGAAATCATTAAGATCGGCGGCCTTAGAAATGTGCGTAAATTCGGATATGCACGTTATGACTATAGCACGTTTGGCTCTGAATATGATACTTCTGTTGAATTTGATGTTCCTGCGGGCTGGCATAAGGTTGCCATTTTTGATAATGGGTCCGGGATTGCTACTAACGGAGAATTTGTGGTGGACGTTACTGTAAGCAATTCGAAGTCTTCCTGGATGAAAGCGGATTTGTTGTTGTTGAAAGCGAAGAATGGCGCTAGCCAGTTACAGCTTCAGGAACAGGATGTCCCTGTGGATGGAACAACTCGTACACTACGATGGCCCATTAACTTTGCGGAAAATTCTATAAGCGGTTACCGCTGGTTTAGGCTTGTGCTTAATTCCGATGGTGGTTCGGTGGTTGTTTCTAATCCCCGCTTTGAACGTTCTGTTACTAACGAAGAGGCGCCAAGCGCCCTGATGAACAGAATTGTGTATCCCAACAATGCCTTCAATTTATACCCTATGGCGTATACTCAACTTTCTTCATATTCAGACGGTTCGGGCTATGGACTTAGCGCTACATTCAAGTATGCGGAATCTGCTTTTTTTGTGAATTTTGGTGAAAAGAAGAACCTTAAAGATTATACGAATTTCAAGATCTATTATTGGCCGGGAACTTGCCAAAATACCAAGGTGTATTTTGACTCTTACAAGGAGGGCGGCGTGTCCTTGAGGGATGGCTATTCCGAGGGTATGTTTGTCGGCAAGAAGATTCCGCTTTCGGAAATAATTGACACTGATATTTCTCCTGACCATGCCTATTCTGCATCCAGAATTGTGTTCCAAAGCACAAACAATGCGGAAAAATGCATTGTTCGCGCGGTTATGCTTGAGTAACGCATATTATTTTTGTTTTTTAATTGTAGTTTTAAGAACGGAGGCGCATCATTTGGAGGTGTGTCTCCGTTTTATGAAGGAGAAAACTATGACTAAAAGACTTTTAGCATTGATTCCGCTTTCGCTGATGGCGGTTGCGCTGACGGCTTGTCAACCTAGAATGCGCTCCATGGGCGCGGTTGTAGAGCCAGCTCCTATTGTTCATCGTACTTCTGCCGATGGAAATAATTCTGAAATGCAGGTGGACGTGACTGGGTTTTACGCCGGATCCAATGAGACTGAAAACGTCGATAATGTGAGGGCTCTTGGTGGAACAGCTTCCTTTACCTACAGGCTTGGTGGTAAAGCTTCATTCTTGTTCTTTAACGCCTCTATGGCCGGGTACTATGGCAAATTGAATTTTGCATGCACAGAGGAAGATTGCGAAGATCCGGACGACTCCTACTACAATAATTACAAGAAATGGCTTTTGTCAAAAGATGGCAGGGAACGTTACGATTTTGTCAATATTCAGGAACGCTTGCTTATTGGCATGGATTTTAATCTTGGCCGCTATGTGATATTAGGTATTGCTGCTGGTGCCCAGGCTTTCCAGGGTGGCGGAGAGTATGATGACATGAGGGAAAATTTGGCTCGAGACACAGTTGATGTTGTTTGGGGAAGTGACGATTCTCATGTAACGTTATCGTCTCCCTTGGTCCGCAATGCCGATGAACGGTATGGCTATGGTGCGCTGGCTTCTGCTTGGGTTGGTACTAGATTCGGTGACCAGGGGCAGTATGGTAATCTTACCCTAGAATTGAGTATGTACTTCACAGGGTTTATTAGTATGTGGACCAATTCCTGGAAATTCACCTATGCGCATCCCTCGGGATTCTACGGTGGCGTAGCCTGGGGTAGTATCCTGAATTACACCATTTATGCAGGCAAATCGTTTGTGTTCTAGAATAAAATTGGTTGAATAAAAAACAAGAAACCCCGCGATTGGATCGCGGGGCTTCTTGTTCTTGAACCTTAGCCGGGTTCTGCTTCGATTGCTTCGCCCTTGCGGGCTCGCAATGACATTCTGGCTTTACTTGAGGGTGCTTACCTGAACGTCCCAGCTCTGGTTGCCGAGAGCGATACGGTAGGTAGAAGCCTGACCAGCCTTCATGTTCTTGGTGTCAACAGCAGGTGCTGCGTTGGGGTCCTTCTTGGGAACGCCAATCTTGCGTTCGCCCTTCAGGAAGTCAATACCCTTGTTGCCAGCCTTAGTCTGGAGACAGCCAACGATGAAGATGTTTTCATCGGTAACAGGCAGACCGTTTTCTTCAAGCTGCTTCTTTGCAGCCGGAATACCCGGTTCGAGGATTTCTTCTGCGCACTGGACGCCCGGATGAGCCACAGAGAACGGTTCCAGCTTGAACTGATCTGCTGCGATCTTCACCAGTTCCGGATCCGGTTCGCAAGGAGTCTTGCCCTGGTAGCCAAGGAGCATCTTGCCGTAGCCTTCAGTCATCTTGAACCAACGATCACGACCAGCGTTTTCGTTGATGGTGTTCATGTAGGCCTGCTGGAAGTAGAACTGAGAAACCGGGGTCACGGAAGAAGCAAAGCCACCGCGAGCCACGCATTCGCTCATGTTCTTGATCACCTTGTCGTACAGGTGGAAGGTCTTGGTTTCGCGCATCATGAGGGTGTTGGCGGTAAGTGCGCCACCCGGCATGGGGGAGAAAATCACGTCCGGAGAGATCTGACGAGCTTCGGGCGGGAAGTTGTAGTCCTTGAGGCATTCAACGGCGACGTTGTTTGCGTCCATGAGTTCCTTGATGTGATCGTCAACGATACCGTCTTCGCCGAGAGCCAGCTTGTAGTCGGTGCCCTTGAGAGCGTGGAACATGGAGAAAAGGTCCGGCTGGGAAGTACCACCAGAAAGGGGCTTGCGGGCCAGGTCAACGCCATCAGCGCCACCTTCGATAGCAGCGGTGTACTGAGCCACACCAGTACCGCAGGTATCATGGCTGTGGATGCGCAGTTCAACGTCGTCGCCGAGAAGCTTACGAGCGCGCTTGAAGGTTTCGAAAACCTTGCGGGGATTTGCGGTACCGGATGCGTCCTTGAAGCAAACGGATGCGAACGGAACACCAGCGTCAAGAATGTTCTTGAGGATGCGTTCGTAGAATTCGGGGTCGTGTGCGCCAGTGCATCCCGGAGGAAGTTCCATCATGGTAACTACGACTTCGTGTTCCAGACCGGCGTCGGTAATGCACTTACCGGAGTAGATCAGGTTGTTCACGTCGTTGAGAGCGTCGAAGTTACGGATACGGGTCATGCCGTGCTTCTTGAACATGTCGGCATGGAGCTTGATCATGTCGCGGGGCTGGGGAGCCAGAGCCACAACGTTAATACCGCGGGCCAGGGTCTGCAGACGAGCCTTGGGGCCGACAACGCGGCGGAATTCGTCCATCATGTCGAATGCGTCTTCGCCGCAGTTCTGGTAGAGGGCCTGGAAACGGGCGCCGCCACCTGCTTCAAAGTGGGTGATACCTGCGTGGCAAGCTGCTTCAACAGCCGGCATAAAGTCCTTAGCGAACACGCGGGCACCGAAAATAGACTGGAAACCATCACGGAAGGAGGTGTCCTGGAATTTGATCTTTTTCATGTGTCATCCTATGGGGCATAGCCCCGAGTGTATTAATTCAATAAAATACGTTGGTGAATATAAATAAAAAACAGCCCCGGAGGGCTGCCTAGTTATCGAATATAGGTTAAAACGGCCTATTGGGGGCGAGTTAACCCTATCGGAAGTTTACACTATCTGAAAAGTTCGCGGAGCAGACGGCGGATGGGTTTGGGAAGCAGGGAGTTCGGAGCCTTTTGAACCCAAACGATATTGGCACTTTTACCCTTGATGCTTACGGAGTTGACCAGTTGACGCTGATTGTCGTAGATGTCGAAGCGGACTTCGATGCGGTCAGGACGGAAGGACCAACCTGTAGCGCGGTCTTCCCAGTGAAGAATTTCCGGGATAATGATATAATCTACGTTCTGAAGATCTTCTTCGTAGATTTGTTCAATGCGGACTGTTCTAGGGATGACGGAAATATTTGTGGTGTAGTTTCTCAATTCCTTGGTCAGGACCTGAACCACGTCGTTACCGGAGGTTGGGTAGTATTCAGTACCATAGGAACCATTTTCCGGCGTGACGATCAGGACTCTGGCTCTGTCGTGCATGGATTGAGGATCCTGCAGGAAATCCTGATGGTAGGATGCTGAGCAACCAGACATAATCGTGGTGGCGATTGCAAGAAGGAAGAGGGAAGTGATTTTTTTGAATGTGTTCATCATTGTTCTCCTAACGTTTTTTTTTAGATAAACATGATTGTGTTCAACTTGGCGCGGTATTTCCAAGTCAGTTCGTGCTTGGGACCCAGGACGCCGAACAGGGTGAGCATGGCTTTTTTTGCGGCGCTGTCGTTCCATTCCGGAGCCTCTACATAAAGGTTCAGGAATACCTGGAGGGCGTCTTCGAACTGCTCTGCGGCGGCAAGGCTGCAGGCCTCGTGATAGACGATAGCTTCTTTGCCCTGCACGTCCTTTTTGGCAGCTTCGGCGTGGAAGTCCATCAGTTCCAGTAAGGATTTTGCTTGCTTGTACTGGTCGTCGGCTTCTGTGAATTTGTTCAAAATTTCCTTGGCTTTTTCGGAATCGCCAATGCCCAAGCTTGCCTTTGCCCACAGCAACATGAGCTGCTTGTCTTCGGGCTTTTGCTGGAGTGCCTCGTTCAGCATGGGGAGGGCCTCGTCGTAATTCTTCTGGGCGATGGCTTCTTCCAGGGCGGTCATAAAGCGGTTCTCGTCGGACACGTAGAACTTTTCCAGGCGCTTCTTCAGTTCGTCTTCGGGGAGAACTCCTGCCAAAACGTCGGCAATCTGACCCTTATCCACGATGTGCACTTCGGGGACAGAACGGACACGGAAAGCTTGAATTAACTGCATGTTGGCTCGGTCATCGCAGCTGACGACGCCCAAGGTAAAGTCCATGCTGGTGCTGAGTTGGCCCATCAACTGGGCGTAGCCTGCGCAATCGGGATATTCTGCGGAAGAGAAGAGAACTGCAACGGCTCTGGTTTCAGACGGCTGGGCAATCTCGGTTTCAAAATTTTCGGGTGTGATTTGTACTACTTTAGCCATGTCTGTTAATATAAAAAAATGGACTGAAAATGATGTCGCCGGACCTGTGAGAACTACCCCCGCGTGGGAACCTTTTGCTATATTCATTTTCATGAGTCAATGCCCTTATTGTAAGTCCGAAGTTGCTGACGTCAAGATTCTTCATCTTGATCTCCGCATTTGTCCCCATTGCTATTCCACCTTCTTCCCTTGCGACCAGACCATGGCTTTCCGCTCTGATTTGTCGGATAAGTCTCGTGAGCTTTGGCTCAAGGCGTTGTTGGCCAAGAATGTGCAGGACCCGGTCTGCAATAATGTTTGCTGCATTGACCATGGGGAACCCTTAGTTGATGGAAAGCTCCCGGATTATGGTACCGACGGAAAGGTGACAACTTGTTGCAAGATGTTCCACTTTACCCCTTCCATGACCATTGCTTTACTTCAGCGAACCTTGGAGCATCCGTTCCAGGTGCCGGGTAAGGAGGGCAAGCACCATTTCTTCTTCATTCGTTGGCTGTTCAACTTGGTGGACAAGCTTGTTGGCGAAAAGATGCCCGAAGAAGATCCGATGGACTTGTTGCAGTACAATCTGCGTTTGAAACCCATTCTTGAACCCGATGACAAGTAGAGATTAATGCGTAAGACATATGCAATTCTTGCTTTGATAGCTGTGGTTGTGCTTGGCGTTTACTTGGCCATGCCCGACCGTAATTTTACCGAGCCCGTTTTCCCGCTTGCGGAATCTGCCTCTGTCGCTCCTTACGACGATAAGTCTGATGGTGGTTCCTCCAATATTGAGTTTGCGGTCAAGGACTCCTTGCTCAATTTTTCTTGTGAACTTGGTGCAGATACCACGCGTAGCGCCTGGTGCGGTCTTGTTTTTGATTTGAGTCAAGGCGACAAGAAGAAATACCGCAACTGGACTTTTGTGGACTCTGTGGTGTTTGATGTTGAGGCTCGCGGTACAAAGGAAATCCTGGTGAAGGTTTGGACGTACGATCCGGACGTGACAAAGTTGGACGATGCACGTACATTCAAACTGCTTCTTAAGGAAATGTCTCTTAAGGAAGGTCGCCAGCATGTGTCGATTCCTATGGAGCATTTCTACACTCCGGATTTCTGGTACACCGATGGCAACATCGATCCTTCTAAGAATCGTCGCCATCAGGAATCTGTTGCACGCGTTGAAATTGCACCGGGCTGGAATCAAAAACGTGGCCAGAAATTTGACCTGACATTTTATAATATCACCGCTTATGGCGTAAGTAATTTTGGCTTTGGCATTGTGCTGTTTGTTATCCTTGGCTTGACCATTGTGGCCATCGGTCGCAAAAATTCTAGCGGAAAGAAAGACGACGGAAATTAAGGTGAAGAAGATAGCTGTTTCCACATCGCTGCTTGTATTGCTGCTCGCCCTATGGGTGGTGCTGCTTTCTGCATTCCGCGAAAATGAACAGACTCTTTTCCCTAATTGTGCCTATGAAATTTATCCACTGACGGATAAAGAAATGGGCGGTTATTCCGTCAGCGAACTGGCTCGCAGTGATTCTGAAATTACGGCGACCATCAACATCCGCTCAGGCATGGCTTATCCTTACGCAGGTGTTGGCTTCAACTTGATGTCAGTGAACAATAGGCCTGCTGCAGGGTTCTTTGACTTTTCCAGGTTTGATTCGATGGAAGTTGTTGTAGAAACGGGCCGCATGCGAAATGTGTCTGTTCGCATTATGGCTAATGACCCGGTGTACAGCAAGGAAAACGCTTATACAACTTATCGTCCATTGCAAAAATCCTTTGCTGCAACAAAGGGCGGAACGAAGCTGTCTGTTTACGAGTTGCAAGTTCCGGACCGTTGGTTTGCTTCATTGGGCCTTGAAGAAAACGATGGACTCAAGTATCTTAACCGTGGAGTTATTCTAGAAGTATTCAACGGCGAAGGAACCATGCTTGGAATTCCCGATGAAATCAAGTTGCAGGGCGTTCGCTTGTGGGGAGTAGACCATACCTTTGTAAAGGTGATGTACGCACTACTTGCTATTTTGATTTTGGTCTGGATTGCTTCTGTGGTTTATATAAGGAGGCGCAAATGAGACGCGCGTGGACTATAGACAGAATTATGCAGAACCTTATTGTGGTTCTTGGCATTGGTGCCATTCTGTGGGGCCTTAACTACTTGAGTGGCGTTCTGTCACCGTTCTTTGCCGCATTCCTGTTGGCATATATCTTGGACCCGTTGGTTTGCAAGTTGCAGGGAAAGGTAAAACATAGAATCGTTGCAGTGATTATTGTAATCGTTGCCATGGCTCTTGTGGTGACCGGTGCGGGATTTTTGTTTGTTCCGATGGTGGTCAGCGAAGTCCGTCACTTGGGTGAACTTATTCCGAGAATGTTTAGTGACTCCGCTTGGATTTCTCGAATCTCCACATTCATCCCAGCCGACACATGGGCCTCTATTAAGGGAATGATTTCTTGGGAAAAGGTTGCCTCTACCATGCAGAGCCTTGACTTTTGGAAATCGGCGCAGTCTGTTGCAGACAAAGTATTGCCCAGTGCTTGGGGCCTTTTAGCAAAGACTTCGAGTGTCGTTGCCTGGGTGTCTGGCGCAGCCTTGATCTTTATGTATCTCGTGTTCATTATGCTTGATATGCCTAAGCTTCGCCGTGGTGTCGCTAGTTTGTTCCCAAAGAAGTATAAGTCCGATTTGTTTGACTTTAGTTCTGAAGTTGACAAGTTCATGGGAAGCTACTTCCGTGCTCAGTCCTTGGTCGCTTTGAGTGTTGGAATCCTTTATGCAATCGGCTTCGGTGTGATTGGACTGCCTATGGGGGTCGCCTTTGGTTTGTTCTCTGGTGCATTGAATATGATCCCGTATTTGCAGCTCACAACCATTCCTTTGGCCTTGCTGCTTGCCGTGGTCTACGCCTTGGATACGGGCATGCCTTTCTGGGAAGTTGCTCTCATTGTGCTTGCAATCTATGCAGTGGTGCAGGTAATTCAGGACTTCTTCCTGGTACCGAAGATCGTTGGTTCCTCAATGGATTTGCCGCCCGTAGGTATCTTGCTTTCCCTTTCTATCTGGGGTAAGCTGCTTGGTTTCTTGGGCTTGATTGTTGCAATTCCCTTCACTTGTATTTGCCTAGTTTATCTGGAAAAGATTCAGAAAAAGGCCGAAGCTATTGCGGAAGATGAAGCTGGACCTAGCCTAGAAGAGGACGGACCTAGCCTAGAGGCTTGAGTTTGTGTCCTTTTTTTTGCATCTTTTTTCAAAAGTGTTGAACTTATCATTCAAAAAAAAAGTATAATAAAGTCATAAATTCTTAAACCAACTCAAGGAGTTATAAAATGAATAAGCAAGAATTGATCGACGCTATCCTCGCTAACAAGGAAGCCGGCATTGAATCCAAGGCAGCTGCTGGCCGCGCTCTCGACGCAGTGCTCGACGCTATCGCTGCTGGTGTTAAGAAGGACGGCAACGTTCAGCTCATCGGTTTCGGTACTTTCGCAGTTAAGGCTCGCGCTGCTCGCGAAGGCCGCAATCCCCTCACCGGCGAAAAGATCAAGATCGCTGCTTCCAAGACTGTCGGCTTCAAGGCTGGCGCTGCTCTCAAGGGCTCCGTAGCTGCTAAGAAGGCTGCTCCGAAGGCTGCTGCTAAGAAGGCTGCTCCTGCTAAGAAGGCTGCTAAGAAGAGCAAGTAAGGTGAGCGTCGCGACGACCATGCTCGCATGGTCGGGCATGACCGAACCGATTGCGAAGCGCTACGAAGTAGCGCCAGAAGTAATTTGAACCGAGTGTCGTAAAATCAAGCTTGCTTGATTTTATGACCGAGGTGATGATTACTGCACGCGAAGCGTGCCAGTAATTCTTCTAGCCTAAAAAGCTTGTAAAGACGCTCGCCCTACGGCGGGCGTTTTTTGTTTATTTGTCCATGAAAGTTTGGGGAGGAAAATTTGACAACTAGAAATTTTTTGTTATATATAACTCGTTGATACTCAACGAGTTTTGAGAAGGAGCGTGAAGATGCTGAAGAAGATGCTTGGTTTGTTATTCGTATTGTCCATGGTGGCGATGTTGTCTGGATGTGGCAAGGGCGATGGCAAGGTTTGCGACAGTGCTGTTGATCTTACCTCGGCAGAATGTCGGGATGATCCGGCAGGCGACCCGCTGGATGACGATTCTGACGAAGACTAGCTTTTTTACAATTTTTGTTAAAAGGCGTTGAATGGTTTTACATTTCTAACTATATTTGCACAAGTTTAAACCTTGTGAAAATTAGTTGGAAACGATGACCGCAATGTGCAAGAACATGATGAAGCGAACTGGCGCCCACGGTGCTACCTCCGCCATTCATTGTTCCGCAATTGCTGTTGGCAAGTCCACCGCTATTTCCAAGATTGTTGATTTTATTGGAGCTGAGCCTTTTGGTTCAGCTCTTTTTTTACCCTCGCCCCGTGTCATCCTGAGCGGCTCCCACCGTGTCATCCTGAGCGGAGCGAAGGATTTAGCATTTATTGATTAACTAAACGGAGATAAAAAATGAAGATCGAAGGTATCGATAAGGTTCTCATCATCGGCT
>JAKSID010000037.1 GCA_024399035.1 Fibrobacter sp.
CATAAAGACCTCGCTTGCTTAATCATCATAAATATAGCTTAAAATTTACTTTTTTAAAGATTTTCGTTAATATTTATTAACAATTTGGAATATTTTGTGATGAAAGACAATAATTTCTCTATAATACTCAAAAATCAAATTTCCAAAAAACTAATGTCAATTATTACTATAAAGGACTTTGAAATCGCAACGCTCTGTTTCGCCAGCTTTCGAAACCAAAAGCGTGTATTCGATGGTCTGATTATTTGACTTTTTTGTATTATCTGTAAAGGTAACGGATGAGCAAGTTGATTTTTCATGCTTAGCACATGACTTTGAGCCACTTTTAACTTCGCATGTACAATCTGAACTACAACCAACAACATTAGGATTTATTGTTGCACTCGTCTCGTTTTTACGTAGTTGCAACGGAGTCGTCGGGCAACTCACATACAGTTCAACCTTCGATTCAGAACCTGTTCCGGAAGAGCCTCCGGACGATTCACCGGATCCAGTTTCACCCGTAGAACCGCCTTCATCGCTACCCTCACCTTCTCCAACCTGAGAATCTGAAGATTCAGTTTTGCAACCCTCCCCAAAGATTTTACACCTACCAGTTTCTGTATAACCAAATTTTGTGCACTTTTCGTAAGTTTCGCCATCCTTCTTGTTTTCAACTAAACCATGATCGTTGCCTATGCAGTTCAAAATACCATTTGTAAAGTAAAGCTGCCTTAACTTAAAGCATTCTGGATGAGAATTAATCCAACCGTTCTTCACACCATTTAACCAGCCCTGTTTGTCACAACTCAAGGAGGCCTCAACGTCAACCTTAAAGCCTTCATCCTCTTCAGGATCGTCTGAAGAAGTGTTCACCGGAATCTCAGAAGGACGGGTCACAGCATTTGCCGTTTCAAATTCAGTATCTTTGTAGGTAATTCCGTTATCTGAAATTCCCCAACCAGAAGTTAGCGCGGCGCAACCAGAAGAAATGTCAGACATTTTTGCTTCGTACAAAACTGTCGTATCATTAATTGCAGAGACCTTAACAACCCACTGATTGCCAGAGGCGCAGCCATTCAGATTATTTCGATTCCTAGCAATCCATCCAACTTTAGCGGTTCTGAGAACCGTTCTCAAGTCTGTTTTTTTTACGGTGGTGTTTATTTCAATACCAGAACCACCATAAGCAAAGTTGTCCGTTTGATACGTTGTTTCGTCATCAGAAACAACCATCTTACCCGGAGCAGTATAGCCTATTTTTTTCCAGGTTCCTACGCCACCTTTTTCTGCCATATATGCCTTTTGTAATTTGACATAGGCTGCGGCAGCAGGCTGTACCTCCGTAGCTTTGGACTTAGCAATCACGCCAACCAACTTGGGAACACCAACTGCAGCGAGCAATCCCATGATGATGATTACCACCATCAATTCAACAAGTGTAAAGCCCCTTTTATTCATTGTTATCTCCTTCTTCAAAGATAATTCCAGAGCATCCAGCAAGGCGACGATCCTGAGCTCCATCATAGAACAAAATATCGTAAGTTCCTGGATTATAGAGAGTCACATAGCAATCCGAAGAAACCCAGTTGCAAACCGTTTCAGGCATTTCGTCATTTCGTTGAATTTTTACGGAGCAATTGTCATAGGAGTCGCAACCATTCACAACAACATGGTACGAACCATCTTCATTCTTAGAGCAAGTCGCGCTCTTTGCAGATATAGCCGCAGCGACAGGCTTCGGTGTAGACACAGCAACAGCACTGACGTTTGCAACGGATTCGCAAGTCACCGATTCGGAACCAACTTTCGAAACCTTCAGGGAGACCGTGTAGTCTGTTATTTCGGAGCTAACCAGAGCATTTGCTTCATCAGAGGACAGCGTCATAGGACTTTGTCCGCAGACAACAGAGCCCTTCACTGTAGTGTTTCCGCCGCTCACAGACATTTCACAAACATCACCATTAGTCACGGAACCAAACAATTTCCATTTGCGGTTTTCAGCATCATATTGAGCTAAGCCACAAGAAGCTGTCGGTGCGTTTGCGCAAACGCTCTTTATTTCGGTAATGACAAAGCCGCCTGCCGAGGAGAATACAATCTCAGTAACATTCTGCGGGTCAAAGCCAAATTCGTCAATCAAGCTGTTTACAGAGACATCCTCACCTGGAGTTGCTTGACCAACAGAAGATGTATGTCCCTTATCATCCTTCAAGTAGAAGGAAGCCTGGCTAGACCCAGCGCTATACGTAAATTGCAACATTGCATCACGCAAATTCACCGTTTTATCCAAAACAAGAGATCTATTACCTTCTGTACCCAGAAGGAACTCAAAGCCTTTCGCGTAATCCGGATTACTATTGGGTAAAAGAGTCTCGTTGTTTGTGCATTCATTAATCGGACCTACCCAGAACGCACCGCAGTTGGCAAGATAACTGCGTTTCATTCCACTACAGGTAACTCTCACAGAAGCATTTCTAACAATGCCATCATGATTAAATCCGATAGTGGACGCAGTTACTTCTTCCCCATGCAAACCTTCATATTTGAAATTATACTTTGCATTGGATTTTAGTGCTGCACCATTCTTATCACCATCAGCGGTACCCCAGTAATATCCAGAAGCACCCGGATTTCTATTAGGATCGCAGCTACCATCTGTAATAAACGTTGCAACATCATTCAAGAATGTAGAAACACTCCGATCATAACGAGAATGATCCATATCGCAGCCATTGTAGAAATACTTGACTTCACAACCACCATTATTGATACCTTTAGAGACCTTATCAGAAAGCCATGTTGACGTGGTTACCCAAGGCATGACGTCCTGTTCAAGAGGTACTCGGCCTCCAACGTAGCTTGCAGCAAAATTACAAGACACATAAGGTGTATCCCAGCATTCTTCCGAATTAGAACGCCATGCAATGTCATAGATTCTAAATCCATCATCAGACAGCTTCAATCCGACATACTTGTATGGATTGTTTTCCGAGCTACTATACAACGGTTGCAAAGGAGACTTTGTTAAATCAAATGTTATTGTTGAAGTCAACAAAGAACTACTACCCAAAATTTGTTCCACACCAACAGTCACGTTCAAAACAGTCCCCAACAAAGTAGCCGAGACATTCATCTTATTGAACATAGATTTTGCAATAGGAATGGTTCCAAATGTAATACGTTTCTCTTCAGAGCAGGTACTCAAGTTCAATAATGTTTTACCGCCATTTGTCACGTTTTTACCATTTGCATCTACGTAACAAACGCGGGCAAACATTTGATACTCACCACCAACATCCAAACCTGTAAGGTTTTTTCCATAAATAGACAATGTCAAATATTTCTTAGCTTTTTCATCAGATCTTAGAATAAAACCGCTATTGATAAACCTATTTTCATTCCAAAGTTCACCAATCATAGAAATGGCTTCCGTAATGAAACTTGCAGTAAGAGTGCCATTGCCTCCTGCATTAGCATAGTTCAAAAGAACAGACTCTTGGCCATCATTTTTAGCATCGCCTTGATAAATAGCGCTATTATGAGTTCGTTTGAAATAAAAGCCACTCTCATCGTTTCTTAACGGCTTATAATACCCAGACTCATAACATCCTCCCAGCAAGCCATAATCGCCATTCCTTCTTCTTATACAATTTTCTGGAGCATTGGCATAAACCATTGTCCAATTGGCCTTTCCATTAGTAGACCCATCTGTAACAGAGCAATTTGCAATTTTAGAATCTTCGGTACATCTATCAATACAATTGCAAGATTGACTACCAGAAGGGCAAGAACTTGCATCGCAGAAAATGGCTGTACCATCAAAATTATCATAGAAGCAATGTTCATCACGGGCATTAAACACAGCCTTTGCGTATACATCCTCAACAACCTGGATATGATACGGGTTACCTTCAACCTGCTCATAGTTTTCGTGATTATCATCAAAAGCCATTTTCCAGTAGGAGAAGCCGTTTTCTCCCTTCATGTACAAATGGTACCCGGCATAAATGTTAAAATCACAAGAATTTTTTTCACACTCATGGAAGAGAATTCCACTTTCAGGATCCTTCGCAGCTTGTTCAACATCATATGTTGAGCCATAAGCTGTAGTTGAATAATATACGATTACGCGACCAGCGTCACCCCTATTAACCAAATCTAAATGCAGATTGTACTTTTTATGTTTTACATCAGCATAAAGTACTCGTTCTTTTCCACCAGACGAACCTGGAGTAATGGTATTGAAGCTACCTGTAGGAATGTTAATATCACAGAATGCTTCAATGTTGCTAGCATTTTTCTTAATCAAGCTGGTAGAGGCACCTGTATAGCAAGTCCATTTGTTATTGGACAACGACCTATTATCAGCCCCCTTCGCAACAGAGCATTCGTCACCATAGGCTGTAACCCATTCGTAGGCATTACCAAAATTTTTTTCAATCATGTCTTCGCAAGATGGTATGTCTTGATAGTCTTGATCCTTGACTTGATTACAAAATTCATCATCATTTCCCGGCAAATTACAATACGCAGTAAGAGAGTTTCGAGTTATGTTAATCGTGCTTCGAAGTGTTATAGCCTTTACTGCGGCAATTGGATAGCAGTTCTTTGCGTTTTCAATAGTAAATATCAGGCTTCCGATTGTAGAACTGGAGTTGACCGTTACAGTAAATAAGTGAGCCTTAACAGCAGAAGACGAAATTTCACCCGTAAGTCGATACCTACGTTCATTAGTGGAGCTTGAAGATATGAGTGTAAAATTCTCACTCGTATTCGTTTCAATATTCCAACTACCATCGTCAAGAACACCGCCGGTAACAACGATATCCATTGAATACTCACCTTCGCCGGCCATCACTTCGCTGATATTAACATCCACAGATGTAGCAACATTACCATCATTGAGTTGTTCAGGGTCTATGCTAACCAATGATTCGTCAGAAAAACCAACATTAGGAACAGCTGCAGCAGGACCCAAAATTTTCACAAAGAATTCAGATTCATAAGTCGCATTGGCACTCCTGTTGGAATACGTACAGGTTGCAACCGTATTTTCAGTCAGTTCCGGAAGGACTTCTGCTTCAAGCTTACTATCCGTGCAACTAAGTCTTCCAGAGCCAAGAACACCAACTCCATTCAAAGAAACAACACTATAATAGTCGCTGAGTTTTCCGCTGGCATTGCTATTGACATAAACAACTCTCGGAAGAACCACAACAGAAGGAGCTACATCTTCTGTAGAGCCGATAGTTTCTGTTGTTTTGTATTGAGATTCCAGTTCGACCAAAAGATTGGGACCAACCGCAACACGGATGGAATCCTTATTGTTGGTGGCTGATTCACCACTAGAAGTAGAGCCAGAACCGCTCTCTGTGGAAGTTGCATCGCCACAACTGGATTCGTCTTCCGCACCACAAAGAATACTGCTTTCCGCAAGGTCATTGAGCATGGAGGCGTCAAAAATCAGCGTTTGGTCGGTACCTTGTTTCAGTTTTTTTAGCTTTGCGCAATTTTTTGCAGCCAGGTAGAATGATCCTGTCCACTGTCCAGAACCATTGTGAACACCAATACCATCAATGTCGTGCAAAGAATAAACGAAATATCTATATGAGCCAGCTCCACCGCCTTGGAGAAGTTCTCCAGCGCCATTGGGAAGATACATAAAGACAATAGACTGCCCACCAGAAGGAAGAGTACCTGTTGTGGGAAGTTGTCCAGCAACCTTGTTGGCACTATTCTCGTTTTCATCAATGTAGAAGATGAATTTTCCAACAAGAGGAGTGGAACCGGGATCTGTAAAGATATAACTGAACTTTTCCGCAGATCCCTTTACGACCAAGTAGCCATTATACAAGTTCAAGGGGTTACTGCTATAACAAGAATTTAATTCAGAAACACCGCTACCACCTTTCAACGCAGCAAAACCCTTTGACATGACATCTCTAACACACTGAGTCGAATACGTATTAGCACCAAAATGCGATGCAGCAGTAGTGAGCAAATCGTCAATTTTCAGGGAACCATCAGAGCAACGTTCCGTATTGCCCAAATAGTTATCCATACAATATGTTTTTATGTCTTCTGCACAATTGAACGGTTGCTTAGAAGGAAGCGTTGAGAACGTTTCTGCCTCAGTCGTAAACAATGCATATTGAGAATATGTCGAACCATTGAGAGCAGACCCCTGATAATACATATCTGTAGGACAGTTTGTATAGTGTCCGTTCAGTTTATTATTCGACAACGTCAAGCCACCATTAGTGGAATAATAGCCATTACATTTCGAGACACCACTGATATAAGCTTTTTTACCAGGGCCACCAAAACCACCTAAAGCAACCTTTTTATACGTAGCTGCTCCAGACTTGGACAGGGCATTTGTTTCGGGAATCCATACATTTCCATCAACCTTTACCCCACCTTTTTCCGGATTGTTAAATTCCATTTTTCCATTGGAAGTAAGGCAAAGATCTCCCAAAACATCAAGGCCCTTTGCATTGGTAGATCCCTGAAAGGTTCCATTAATGGTGACATTACGAACACTCATCTCCTGTCCCATTTCCGTAGTCGGAAGGATAACATCTCCATTAAAATAAATAGAATTCGCCATAAAAGATGTTCCATAAGAGAAACTCGTGGCATTACCTCCAACATAGAGGTCTTCAAAATTCATAATACCTTGGTTACCATTAATCAAATTTCCGCCAATGCAATTGGTTTTGGCCAATGAGATTTTATTGGACCCATGACTAACGTTTCCAGTAACAACCAATTTCTTTGTTACACTGATTTCTTCTCCAGAAGTATTTCCGTTCACAATCATAGCCTCAGCAGAAGCTCGGCCATCCAGAGCAATGGAACCACCAAAATAGTTGGCATCAAAATTTACAGGAGATGTTCTTATCGGCAAACCAACCTGGTACAAACCGCTAACTTTGAAAATAGCGGTTTCGCTAAACTTGGCAGTACCATCTCTAGAGAAGCCTTCAGAAACCACCTTGATTTTATAAGGCTGTTGAGAATCATCAACATCTACAACATAAACAGAGTAATTCTGCTTATCTTTCTTAAAGGCGACAAGCTGATTGTCCAGTTTCACCACCCTATTGTTTTTCATCGCATTTTTGACCTGCTTTACAACAGCTCCGGTTTCATTACCGTGATAAGCAAACCAAGAACGTGCGGATTCAATACCTGCCAGAGCAGCCATACGGGCTTCGCTTTGGAACATGCGAGAAGCACTGGAGCGACCTTCGGAAGAAAGCCATTTGTAGGTGGCCGTGCCAGCAATCGTAGCCACAAGCATAAACAGCAAAACGGCAAGAATAGAGATACCTTTCTTAGATTTCATCATAGGTCTACCCCCTTGTACCATTGCTGGGTACAGGAATAATCATTTCTGTATGTCCGTTTTCTCGTCCCTTAACAACGTCAAGCTTCAAGCGGAACGCACGAACGTTCTTTCGATCGTAAACATTGGGTTGATATTCATCAACAAACGTATAATCAGAATCCACAACCTTACGGACCTTTACATTACTGATAACAAAGGATCCGGTAGAGACTGTGGGAGAATAGAAAGCGAATGTAAATGCAACGCATCCTGTAAACGGGCCTGTTCCTGGCTCATTCACACTAAAACGCATTGTACGGATGCCAGAGCCAGCATCACTTTCTGGAGGATAGAAAAGATAATCCTTAACACTGACGTAGGGGTCCGGTGCAGAATCGTCCTTTTTGCGAATACCCACAGCCATATGGTCAATGTCCGGTCTAAACATTCTAGACATATCTGTCACGCCGCCCATATAAAAGGAAATTTCGTATTCTTTACCCTTTTCAAAAGACAGTTCTTTGCAATAGTTCCAGTTATCCACCTCGGCATCTTCGGCTGCCAGAAAAAATTGATGTTTCGTCGGATTGGCGGGAACAGTGCCATTAGGTTGATAATTCGAAGTAAATCCTGACAGGGTCACATTTTTCCCAGACAAGTTAGCTACAGAATTTGCACGTACAAAGAAATCAGAACCACCACGGGAAAGCAACTTGAAGCCTTCATTAGCCTCGGGGAACATCAAACCATCGATACTGACATCCCCAGAGCCCAAGTCCAAATTACTAGGCCTTGCCGGGGTCAGCATAAAGTTAGTGACCCCTGTAGCAATAGCAACTTCTGCAAGTTCTTGGTCATCATTGTCTGCAGGGCAAATCGCTTCGTCTTCAGTACCAGAAACAGTTCTACAAGAACGGAACAAAGTTCCGTTTTCCAAGTACCAGGAAACTTGTTCAATACGCTTAAAAGTGCCGTTTTCGTAGAATGCTCTGCGGAAAGAAATTACATCAGCATACTTTCCCGTGGCGGTTTTTCTCAAGGTATAGACGAAAGAAGACGAATCCGGCACATTGGTCGCATCGTCAGGTTTCATCATCACATCCTTAAGCATCTCGTAATCATCTGTTCCCTTTTTGGACTTAGCGCCCATCTGAGCCAGATCATCCCTAATAAGATTTGCTGCGTTTTCTGCCATTTCTCCAGCAGCAAGCATATTCTGGGTACGAACACGCATCTTGGTACTATCGCTATAGACCTGACCGGCAATAACAACAACTATACCCACGATAGCCATGTATACCAGGAGCTCAATAAGGGTAAAGCCCCTTCTATTATTCAAACACTTCATCGAACCACCCCCGAAATGGTAATGGATTGAGACGAGCCTTTAAAAGACCAGGAGACTTCCACCTCCACCTGTTTTGCATAAGTGTGGGAAATTGTTTGCAAAGATGATTTGTTATCAGCCTTATATTCGGCAGAAGCAAACACTGTAACCTTCGGAGTATACTTAACGGTAGCTGTTCCTCCAAGGCCTCGTTCCCACTGGAGTTCCACGTCACTTAAGGTAAAGGTCGTATCTGCTGCAGGATCCGAATTACTAGGAATTGATTCATGTCCTACTGATTTCAAGGAATCAAGAACCCTCTGAGCAACCTCGACAGCCCCGTCTCGACCTCTAAGTCTAAGGAAAGTTTCGTGATTACCAGACTGGAGTTTATTTAAGGCAACACACATAAAGCCAAGAATTGCGGCAGCAATAAGAACCTCAGTGATTCCAAAACCCGCTTTAGAATTACAATTCTGTTGACTAAAGAATTTTTTCACAATTTTCATCAAAACAAACTTCCTTATTCGTTATCCCAGCCAGAACCTTCGATATTGATCAGGGGTTCTACAATATTCTTTTCCTTGGGCTTAAACGCTGCCGCATAACTATTGGTAGAACCATAACGGGCACATACATAACCAGAAGCGGGAGCTGCAGAAAGGCCCAGTTTAGGTACAAAAACACCCTTACCAACACTAAGCCAATTACCGCAGGTATTATCACTGCTAGAGCAAAGCCCCGCACAAGTCGTTGTCACAAGATTCATCGTAGATTCCAGCGCAAAGGAATCCACAAGATTGTCCTCATTAGTCACAAGCTGATCTGGTTGCTTTGAGCCATCAACTTCTTCGCCTTCCTGAACTGTACAACCAGAATAAACCTTGATGGTTTTTGTATCTACAGCCTTAATGCACAAAGGCTCGGACATAGAGCTAGCTTTGGCAGCCACACGTTCCAAGAAGGCCGTAAGATTTAACGCAGCGTCCTTAACTCGATTGTTTCGAACTGCACCTTGGAATCCAGCGAAGCTCATGCCAGCCAAAATACCCATGATGGCAACCACCACCAGCAGTTCAATCAGGGTGAAGCCCTTCTTTGCTCCATTACTTTGCTTATAGGCTCGATTCATTTTTTTCTCTCTATAAACACCTAAATCCATATACATTGTAAAATATAGCTTTCAGGTTACAAAATCCTTACAATCAGTACGAACAAAGTTGCGGAAATAAGGGAAAAATTGACCAATATCATAGAACCCGCCCACAATACGGCACAAATGTGCCTCATATTTTCAGTTCAAGTCGAGAACGGTACGTTTTTCACGTTCAAGCCTCACCGGACAGGGAGCTTTTTTTGAGAAAAAATTCCCTTTTTACTACATTTGTCATTATGAATTTGAAAGATCGTATTATTCGTTCTACCGGCAAAAAGGCTCCTTTCCGCCTGGTTCTTGTGGATATTACCAACACAATGAACGAAATCGGCGCCAAGCACGGGGCTCAGTCCTATTCCTTGAAGCTCCTGGCCGAGACCACCATTTCGTCCATCTTTTTGAGCAGCAGCCTCAAGATGAAGGGCACGGTAAGCGTTACTGCTACCTTTGGCGGCGAGATTTCTTGCGCCAAGGCAGACACCACCCCCTACATTAGCCGCAAGGAAGAGGAAGAGTCCTACTATTTTGTGCGCGCCATGATTCCCCAGGACGAGCTCCAGGCGATCAAGGGCGACGAACCGGCTTTGATTCCCCAGAACTACCAGGTGGTAAAGCTGAACGAATACGGCAAGCGTATCCACGAAAGTGTTGTACAGGCGGTGAGCACCTCCATGGGCCAGAACCTGGCCACCTACTTGTACCAGTCCGAGCAGATTCTCTCCGCTGTGGGCATCGAAGCCCAGTTCAACAAGCAGGACCCCAGCAAGTTGGACTACGCCATCGGTTTTTACGTAGAAGCTTTCCCCGAAATGGAAGAAAAGGACACCACCACCTTGGAACAGGTTGTGTTGAACTTGCCCAAGTTCTCTGAGATGTACGAGACTCAGGAAAAGGGCGGCAAGACCATGGTTGACGAGCTGCTTTACCAGTTCGAAGGTCCCTACGAAATCGAAGTGATCAAGGAATTTGGTGCAAAGGCTTTCTGCCCCTGCAGCAAGGAACGCACCATCAGTTCCTTGGCAGCACTGCCCCTAGCCGACCTGAAGGACTTGGAAAAGGACGGCAAGGACCTGGAAATGGTCTGCGATTTTTGTAGAAACAAGTATACGGTGACTATGGCTGATTTGCAGGAAATCATCAAGGAACGTCAAGGAAAATAACGCTTCGATTGCGTCGCTTCGCTCGCAATGACAGTTGGAGTAAAGCCTCGCAATGACAATAAAAAAGGATTTCGATTATGTTTACTAAGCAATGTGTCGTGACTCTGGACCTGGAAGGCGTTCTCGCTCCCGAAATCTGGATTGCAGTTGCCGAAAAGACCGGCATCGAGGACCTGCGTCTCACCACTCGCGACATCCCCGACTACGACGTTTTGATGAAGGGCCGTATCAAGATTCTGGAACGCGAAAACATTAAGCTCAGCGACATCCAGAACGTGATCGCGAACCTTGGACTGCTTGACGGCGCCCGCGCCTTTATGGACCAGCTCCGCGACGAAGCCCAGGTGATTATCCTTTCTGATACCTTCCAGGAATTTGCCTACCCCATCATGAAGAATCTGGGCATGCCCACTATCTTCTGCCACAACCTGGTGGTTGAAAACGACATGATCAAGGGCTATCACCTGCGCCTGAACGACCAGAAGACTAAGGTTGTAAAGAGCTTGCAGGACTTGAACTTCAAGGTGTTTGCCAGCGGCGACTCCTTCAACGACACCGGCATGCTGAAGCAGGCTGACAAGGGCGTGTTCTTCTGCGCTCCGGACTCTATCGTAGCCCAGTTCCCCCAATTGGACTCTACCAAGACTTACGCCGAACTTCTTGAAAAGTTCCACCAGTTCCAGGATACTTTGTAAAGGAGATCCCGGGTCAAGCCCGGGATGACAATACGAGGGCCCGGGGTGACATTTGAGGCAGGCTCCCTCCAATTACAGTATAATAAGGAGATCCTCCCCCTACGGGGACCAGCCACACTAAGGAACAAGTTCCTAAGTGTGTTGCAGCCGGCTCGGAGGCCGGGGTGACATTTGAGGCAGGCTCCCTCCGATTACAGTATAATAAGGAGATCCCGGGTCAAGCCCGGGATGACAATACGAGGGCCCGGGGTGACAGAGGGGCTGCCCGGGATGACATTTTGTTCTAATCCAAAGCCCCAAAAGTTTTTACTTCAGAGTGGGTGTCTCCCAGTCGATCCAATCGGACTTATTCCACTTAATCTGCTCAGAATTCTTGGTGTAGTCAATCTTTCCCGTTTGAACTCCATCCTTTTCCAGCAGGAACTTATTGATGAAATCCTTGACTTCGTCAAACTGTCCGTTGGGCAAAGAGCAGTGGGCGTGACCGCCTTCCTGGGAATAGGTGTAGTTTTCGCTTACGCCCAATGCGTCAAAGACTTCCTTGGAAGCCTGGCCGCAGTAGTTGGAGGGAACTTCTCCAAGCCATTCCTGGCCTGCGTTGTCGATAATCAGCAAGGGACGAGGAGCCACCATGGCCACCAGCATATGCTGGTCGAAGGGCAAGGTGTTTTCCTTTCCGTCGTAGTTCTTGAAGGTTGTCTTCATCCAGTTGCCTTCAGAGCCTGCGCTGTTCAGGCCCTGGACAAACTGTTTGCCTTTCTGCTTGTTGACCTGAGCACCAACTCGCCAAAGAGAAGCGCCACCGGAACCAGATTCCTGGGGAATGGTAAGGGCGATACGGGTATCGAAGGCGCCAACGGCCAATGCACCCTTACCCCAGCGAGAACAACCGGTAATACCCAGACGCTTCACATCAATACCAACTTCAGGATTTTTTTCAAGGGCATCGATCAAGCGGCTTACGCCCCAGGCCCAGGCCATGATGGTACCGGCGCTGGCATTGGATCCGTAAATGTCGTAGAACTTGCCGCTTCCACGATTACTTTCGGGAGCCACGTTATCGGGGTTAAAAATAATCTGGGCAATATCAAGACCAGTGAGGGAGCCACCCAGGCTACCACAGGTATTGCCCATAAAGCCACCGCCAAAGCCAATCATGGCAGGCTTCGGGTTATCCTTGGTTCCTGCACCACTGATGTTTACAGCAAAGGAAGCGGATTTACCCTTGTCGGTCACGGTCACCGTAAAGGTGCTTCCTGCAAGCTTGCCTTCCACCTTTTCAGGGTTACGAGGCTTGTCGCCGTACATAATCTTTTCGTACATGGCGCCGATTTCTTCGCGGCGGCAGGTCCATTCAGCCTTGGAGGAAATTCTTGTTCCTGCGAGAGTCTTGAATGGGTCCGGCAGCTTTGCATTGCTGATGCTGGTGGGAATTTCACCGATGGAACATTCGCTGCGGTAGTCTTCCTTGAAAGCGGGCGCCGGAGCCACAACTTCTACGCTGGAACTGGAGACGGGCTTAGCTTCTTCACTAGAGCTGGAAACCGGCTTTTCGCTGGAGCTGGATGCTGGCTTTTCAGTGGAACTGGATGCCGGTTTTACCTCCTCACTGGAGCTGGAAACGGGAGCAACGTCTTCGCTGGAGCTAGAAAGTTGATCTTCGGGCAGAACGGCTTCTGAGCTGGAGCTGAATTCGTCGTTACCAGAATTTACGGATTTATTGTCGCCGCTGCAAGCAGAAAATACGCCAAGAGCGGCCAAGGCCACAATGGCCATGCTTTTTGTTCTCTTCATTTTTTACCCAAAACAACCTCATCTCAACCATTTGAAATGGAGGTAACATAAATATAAGTTTTCATTGTGTTCCTCATCACACTACATTGTCGGAATGCGTTGTCCTTAGACAACAACCTTACACCAACTTTACCCACGCTCGGGGTATTCCAAATTGGAATATCGAGGTCAAAGAGAAAAATCCTATTTTCTGCTTATTTTCGCCATTTTTTCAAGCAGAGCCTCATTTTTTTAGATATACTTGATACCAATGGATCAGGTAACTCTTTCATCTAATCAGTCCCACATTGTGGACGTGCTTATTAGGAAGAATCCCGCCCTCGACCGGGAGATTCTGTCTAAGGCGGTGTCCTTTATCGCCACCGCCCACGAGGGCCAGTACCGCAAAAGCGGCATGCCCTATACCGAACACCCCTACGAAGTTGCAAAAATTCTCGCCGACCTTAAGCAAGACCAGCCCACCGTTCTAGCAGGCCTATTGCACGACGTTGTCGAGGACACCGAATACACCTTGGAACAGCTCACCGAGATGTTTGGCGAAGACGTGGCCTTCATGGTGGACGCAGTCACCAAGATTACCGCAGCCCAAGAGGCCAACAAGACAGCCCAGAAGGCAGAGACCTATAGAAAGCTTATTATCGCCATGGCAAAAGACCCGCGAGTCATTATGATCAAGATCGCGGACCGCATCCACAACATGCGAACCATGCGCTACATGAAGCCGGAACGCCGTCAGGCTATTGCCCAGGAAACCCTGGACATCTATATTCCGCTGACCCACCGTTTCGGTCTCTACAGGCTTAAGACCGAGCTTGAAGACTTGAGCTTCAAGTACGTCAACCCGGACGAATACCAGAAGCTGGTGGACGCCCTTATCGAGAATAAGGAATCCCGCGAAAAGTACATCCAGTCCGTGATCGGCCCGTTGCAGTTCAAGATGGCTCTTGAAGATTTCGACTGCACCATCCAGGGCCGCACCAAGAACATTTACAGCATCCACAACAAGATGATCAGCCGAGGCTGCCAGTTCGAAGACATCTTCGACATCTTTGCCATCCGCATCATCGTGGAGTCCATTCCGGAATGCTACCTGGCTCTGGGCTACGTCCACAACCTGTGGACTCCCCTACAGAGCCGTTTTAAAGATTACATCGCAACCCCAAAGCCCAACCTCTACCAGAGTATCCATACCACCGTTATCGGTCCGGAGAACAAGATGGTAGAAGTCCAGATTCGAACCAAGGATATGGACGTTGTGGCAGAAAAGGGTTTCGCAGCCCACTGGGCCTACAAGCTTGAAACCCAGCACGAAGGCGAAGAACTGGCTTGGCTCAACCACATGGTAAAGCTGCAGTCTGAAATCTCCGACTCCAAGGAATACCTGGACTTTTTGAAGGTGGACCTGAAACCTCAAGGCATGACAGTGTTTACTCCGAAGGGAACGTCCATCGAACTACCCGACGGAGCCATCGTCCTTGACTTTGCATTTGCGGTGCACACCGAACTGGGCCTCCACTGTATCGGAGCAAGAATCAATGATGAAGTTGTGAATCTGGACAAGGTTGTACCTAACGGCGCCACTGTGCAAATCCTGAAGAGCCCCCACCAGGAGCCCAGCCCCGAATGGCTTGAGATGGTAAAAACCGTCAAGGCCAAGCAGGAACTGCGTCGCTGGATCCGTTCCAGCTTTATACAGCAGTCCAAGGAACTGGGTAAGGAAATCTGGATTCGCGAGTTGCACCTGCAGAAGATTGAAAAAGACAAGCGCCCCAAGGAAGAGGACATTTGCAAGGCCTTTGGCACAGCCAACCTTACTGAGTTCTTTGAACGCATCGGTCAGGGCGAACTGCCACTGGTGGACATCCAGCGCTTTATTAGCGGTGGCCGCGACGTGACCAAGGAATCCGCTTCCCTCCGATTCTTCCCCACCTTCAACAAGGACAAGAAGAACGAAGTCCGCGACGAGATGCCCCTGCAGATTGGCGGCGAAACCAAATTGCTTATACACTTTGGACAGTGCTGCGGCCCCGTGCCCGGCGACAAGATCATTGGCGTGCTCCGCCCCCAGATCGGTATCGAGATTCACTGCGCCGACTGTGCCGAGCTTAAGAAGTTGCCCAAGGAACAGCAAGTGGCCGTGGAGTGGAACGAAGAGACAAGCCATTCCTTTACCACCCACTTGACCATCAAGACGGACAACCGAAAGAACATTACTTTGGATGTACTCACGGAACTGAAGAAGGCAAACATCTTCCTGGAAAGAATGACTGTGGCTAGCAAGCACTCCTCCGGCAGAATCAAGATTGTGTGCAAGGCCTTCCGCAAGGACCAGGTTGATTCCGTCATGAACAACATAAAGAACATTACAGGCGTTCACGAGGTAGTTAAACTATGATTTCCACCCTGCACCATAGCGACTATACCCTGAAAAACCGCGCATTCAACTGTAGAATGCGTAACCGCTATTACGAGGAAGTCTATTACGCCTTTAGAGCCCTTTTCCCCAACGACGTTGCTGAACGCAAAGAACCCAATCCCGTAGCCGACGTTATCTGGTTCAAGCACCTTGGCCGCGAAATCCGCCGCTACGAGCACCTTTTGGAAACCTGCCTTGAATATGCCCAGGCTGCCGTTTTTTATGGTAAAAATGGCAATGCGGCACTCTATTCCAAGGACAAGCGCTGGGGTATTCTCCAGGAAGAAATCTTCTTGGTACACTTTTTGCAGGAGTTACAGTCTACAACCCGTTACGTCATTTCCCGTATCGACACCGACCAGATGCTACAGCAGTGGAGCAGCGAGATGCAGGACATGAAAGCCAAGCCCGTGGGTTCTGGCTACGTGAATAACATTCAGGAAAAGCTGAATGAAATGAATGCCGCAACGATTGATGAATTTAAGGATTTGTTAAAGCATGTCTTGGACCGTTTCCAGATTGGCAACACGCTGTTCGGTACTGTTCAGGAACTGCAGAACTTTTATTAATTGAGGAACGCTATGTCTGAGTATATCATTCTATCCATATTCCTCTTTTTGGGGGCGTTCATCGCGGCGGCAGCCACGGTGGTGGGCCTTTTGCTTGGCTACCGCACCAGAAAGACGAAGAATAAGATGCTCCCATACGAATGCGGTATGGAAACATTCGGCAACGCACGAATCCAGTTCAAGGTAGGCTACTATGTGTTTGCCTTGCTGTTCCTCGTTTTTGACGTGGAAGCATTGTTCTTGCTCCCCGTCATGGCAAATTACAAGGAAATTATGGCTGGCAACACAGCTCTTTCGCCCGTTGTTGTGGTGATTGACTTGGTGATCTTTGTGGCGATCCTGGTTTCTGGCCTCGCCTACGCTTGGAAAAAAGGAATTCTCAAATGGGAATAATCAATTTTGCACCTAAGATCCTGGACCCCATTCCCGGCGGCAAGTATGTTGTCAATGCCGTGGACTATGTGGTGAACTGGGCTAGAGCCAATTCCATTTGGCCCCTCACTTACGGTACAAGCTGCTGCGCTATCGAAATGATGAGCAGCTCCATGGCCCGTTACGATATCGCCCGCTTCGGTTCCGAAGTGTTCCGCGCCTCCCCGAGGCAGGCCGACTTGTTTATTCTGGCTGGTACCATTACCCGCCGCATGGCTCCCGCAATCCAGATGCTGTGGGAACAGATGCCGGGCCCCAAGTACGTACTTGCCATGGGCGCTTGCACCATTAGCGGTGGCCCTTTCATTTACGATAACTACTCCGTGGTCCGCGGCGCACAGAATATTCTGCCGGTTGACGTTTTCGTACCGGGTTGCCCGCCCCGCCCCGAAGCACTTTTCCACGGTCTTTTGACTCTCCGCGAAAAGATTCTCCACGAGACCTGCCGTAACCCCTGGCAGGAAGGCTACCCCGAAGACGTGTCCCGCGTAGACCGCTACCGTGAAGCAGCCAAGGCTTGGGCAGAACTTGAAAAGATCAAGGACGAGGAAATGGCCGAAGCCCGCGAGAAGTTCAAGGCTGAAAATCCTGACTATAAGAGCGCCTTTAAGCCGGTTCGCGTCGTTAAGGAAACATTCCCCGAAGTGGAACGCCCCGCAGCAGCAGACCTTAAGTCCGGCGAACTCTCCCAGACCGATATTTTCAACGCAATCAAGGCAAAGTTCGAAAGCGCTACGGTGGACGAAGCTTTGCTCGCAACTGCAACTTCTGACAGCCCTGTAGAAATTACACTGGATGTAAACGAATACTTAGCTGCTACAGAATTTGTAAAGAACGATCCCCGCCTCAAGATGGATTACCTCATTGATGTAACCGCCATCGACTACCCGGATCACTTTGAATTGATTACCCAGCTCCGCAGCATCGAATTGGGACACAAGGTCTTCTTCTGCATCCCGCTGAAGAAGGACGAATCTATTCCCGAAGAAAAGCGCGCCACCAGCCTGTTGGCAAAGGTACCCAGCATTATGCAGCTGTACCCCGCCGCAAGCATCAAGGAACGCGAAGTCTACGATATGTTCGGCATTAACTTCGTAGGTCACGACGACCTGCGCCGTATTTTCCTGGACAAGGATTTCGTAGGCTACCCGCTGCGTAAAGATTTCACTAACCCCGAAATGATTAAGAGGCCCGTATGAGTATGACACAGCTCCCTCCGGGATTCAAAATCATCCGTGACGAAAATAGCGAAGCCTATTCCGACGAATTCTTCGTCAACATGGGCCCGCAGCATCCCAGTACCCACGGTGCACTCCGCCTTGCTATTCGCATGGACGGCGAAACTATCGTAGAACTGGTTCCGCATCACGGTTACATTCACCGCGGCATGGAAAAGCAGGCAGAATCTATGAGCTACCTGCAGTACATTCCCATGTCCGACCGTCAGGACTATTTGACTGCAATCCAGAACAACCTGGGCGTGGTTCTTGCCTACGAAAAGGGCATGAACATCGGCGTTCCCCTGCGACAGGAATATATCCGCGTTATGTTGCAGGAACTTGGCCGTATCGCAAGCCATCTGGTGTTCTTCGGCTGCTTCGGCGGCGATTTGGGTGGCCAGACCTGCTTGCTCTTCGGTTTCAAGGAACGTGAAATGATTCACGACATCCTGGAAGAAGTGACCGGTTCCCGCTTGACTACCAACTTCTTTAGACCGGGTGGTAGCCGTTTCGACGTTCCCGACACATTTATTCCTCGCGTCAAGGCATTCCTGGAACATTTGGAATCCACCATGAAGGATTACGAACGTTTCCTTTCCAAGAACGTGATTGTCCGCGAACGTAGCATCGGTATCGGCGTGCTCTCCAAGGAAGACGCTATCGCCTACGGTTGCTCCGGCCCCGTGCTCCGCGCCAGTGGCGTGAACTTCGACGTCCGCAAAAACAACCCCTACAGCATTTACAGCCAGCTTGAATTCGATGTGCCGGTGGCCTACAATGGCGACTGCTACGACCGTTACAACGTTCGTATCGCAGAAATCCATGAATCCATGCGCATTTTGCGTCAGTGCATCGACAAGTTCCCCACCGAAGGCCCCTGGCGCAGCAAGGAAAAGCCCGTCAAGCTGAATCCTGGCCGCTACTACAGCGAAATCGAAACCGCTAAGGGCTTGTATGGTACCTACGTTGTGGCAGCCTCCGGCGACAAGCCCTACCGCATCCACACCCGCGGCCCCAGCTTCCCCCACATCGGTGTGCTGAACAAGATGGTTCAAGGCTTAACAGTTTCGGACCTGGTGACTATTATGGCCACCCTGGACCCCGTTATCCCGGAAATTGACAGATAGGTAGTACATGTTCGTTCCTTCAATCACAAATCCTGTTGGCGACTTTGTACGAGAATGGGTGCCAAAGCTGGCTGAATACCTGCCGGCTTCCATCCAGTCCGATACATTGAACAGTATCGTCGCCTTTTTGATCAACGCGGTTATCTGCGTGATTGCAGTTTGCCTTGTGAACATTGGCTCTGCACCGATCCTTATCTACATGGAGCGTAAAGTTTGCGCCCATGTGCAATGCCGTTTGGGCCCCATGCGCCTTGGCTGGCACGGTACCATCCAGACTATCGCAGACGTCTTGAAGATGCTCTTCAAGGAAGTCTACGCTCCGGCTGGCGTGGATAAGTTCGTGTTCTTCCTGGCTCCGCTGGTTGTGTTGATTGCCCCCTTTATGGTGGCAGCCCTCATTCCCTTTGGCGAGAACCTGGTGGTGGCCGACATCGACATGGGCATTCCCCTGATTATCGCTATCAACGGTTTCGGCGTGCTTGCCATTTTGCTTGGCGGTTGGTCCAGTAACAACAAGTACTCCTTGCTGGGAGCACTTCGTAGCGGCGCACAGATGATCAGCTACGAAATCTCCTTCGCCTTGGTTCTGTTGTTCGTTGTCATGGTTGCAGGTTCCACTAACCTGATGGCCATTACCCAGACCCAGAGCGGCACCGTGTTTGACTGGTGGATTTTCAAGGCTCCGGTCCTTGGCTTTATCGCCTTCATTATGTTCTTCATTACCTCCACCGCCGAAATGAACCGTGCTCCCTTCGACATTGCCGAAGCCGAACAGGAACTGACCGGTGGTTATCATACAGAATATAACGGCACACCTTTCGCCATGTTCTACCTGGCAGAATACATTGCATTGGTGACCAATTCTTCGTTGGCCGTCACTTGCTTCTTGGGTGGTTTCCACGCTCCCTGCATCGGCATTGCAGCCGTTGACGGAATCCTCACTATGGTTCCGGGCGTTGTGTGGTTCTTTGCCAAGGTGTTC
This sequence comes from Fibrobacter sp., assembly GCA_024399035.1. Lineage (GTDB taxonomy): Bacteria > Fibrobacterota > Fibrobacteria > Fibrobacterales > Fibrobacteraceae > Fibrobacter. Next base: position 20,194 of record JAKSID010000037.1, read on the forward strand.
TTTATGATTTGGTGCTACATGATGGTCCGTTGGACGTTCGTTCGCCCCCGCGTAGACCAGCTCATGAGTTTCGAATGGAAATTCCTGCTGCCCCTGAACCTGCTTTTGCTGGTAGCTGGCGCTGCTTATGTGGCTTTGGTAGGCTAAGGTAGAGGTATTTATGGCAAATCAGATTTCTACAAAAGAATACTTCAAGAACTATTTCAAGAAGTGCATTACCGGCCCCTGGAGCCTGCTTTGCGGCCTCTCCGTGAGCCTTCGCTACTTCTTTAACCCCAAGCGCATCGTTACGGAACAGTATCCGGAAAATCGCAAGACTTTGAAGATGCACGAACGTTTCCGCGGTCGCCTTTCTATGGTGGAAGACGCCGATGGCAACAACCGCTGCACCGCTTGCGGCATGTGCGAACGTAGCTGCCCCAACGGAAGCATCAATGTGCAGGCAACCAAGAACATTGCCGGCAAGAAGGTGCTGGGTCGCTATGTGTATCATTTTGCAAGTTGCACCCAGTGCGGTCTTTGCGTAGAGGCTTGTCCCTTTGGCGCCATCGAAATGGCTCCCGAGTTTGAAACTGCCACTACCGACATCAAGACCCTGGAAATGATTTTGAACAAGAAGGAGGGACAAGGCTAATGTTGACCTCACTTTCAAATCTGGCAGCAGCTTTCCCGATGAACGGGATTGATATTGCCTTTTACGTGGTCGCTTTCGTTATGGTGGTGACAGCCATCCTTACGGTTGCGGTCAAGAATATTCTGCAGAGTGCTGTGTTCCTCATTTTCTCTTTTGTGGGCACAACCATTCTCTACTTGCTGCTCCACGCTGAATTCAACGCCCTGGCACAGATTATGGTGTACATCGGCGGCGTGGTCATCTTCGTTATCTTCACCATTTTGCTTACGAGCCACTTGGGCGAAGACGCTTTCACCACGAAGATTCCTCGATTCTTTGCAGCATTTGTTTTGAGCATCGCATTCGTGGTGGTGATGGTCAAGTGCGTGTTGCCGGTTCCTGAACTGCTGACCGCTACGGCTACCGCTCCCGAAGGTTTCGCTTCATTGAAGGCTATGGCCCTGCGCTTGCTGAGCTACGGTCCCGAAGGTTTCGTGATTCCCTTCGAAGTGATCAGCATTTTGCTGCTGGCCACCTTGATTGGCGCCATCACTATTGCTCGCCGCGGTAAGGAGGAAAAGTAATGACTTTAATGAACTGTCTTATCCTCTCGTTCATTCTCTTTGGCATTGGCCTTTGGGGCCTGATGCGTCGCCGCCACCTGGTGGGTATGCTGATTTCTACCGAAATCATGCTGAACGCAGCCAACATGAACTTTATCGCATTCGCCTACTTTAGCGCAAAGGACGCTACCGCAGGTTCCGTGTTTAGCATTTTCGTCATCGCAGTGACCGCATGCGAAATGGCAGTGGCCTTGGCCATTATCGTTAGCATGTATCGCCGTCGCAAGAGCCTTGACGTAGAACAGTTGAGGGATCTCCATGATTAATGACGTCTCTATCAGCTATCTCATTTTCTTGATGCCGCTCCTTACCTTCGTGGTGAACGGTCTCTTTTTGGGCAAGCGTTCCGCCAAAGGTGCTGCAGCTTTTGCAATCATCTGTAACGGTGTCGCATTCGCCTCGGCCCTTTTCCTGGCAGTAAGCTACTTTACTTCTGGCTTTGCCCCGCAAAAGGCAATCCTGTTTGAACTCCCGTTCTTGAAGTTCGCAGAAAGCTTCGTTGCAAACATCGGCCTGTTGGTGGACCCGCTTTCCATTATGATGCTGGTGGTTGTCACCTTCATCGCCTTTATGGTGAATATCTACAGCGTAGGCTACATGCGTGGCGATCGTGCCGAAGGCCGATTCTTCGCATTGCTCTCTCTGTTCAGCTTTAGCATGCTTGGCCTTGTGGCAGCAACCAACCTTTTCCAGATGTTCATCTTCTGGGAACTGGTGGGCGTCTCCAGCTACCTGTTGATCGGTTTCTGGTACCACAAGCCTTCTGCAGTAAGCGCATCCAAGCAGGCATTCATCCTTACCCGCTTTGCCGACAGCTTCTTCCTGTTGGGCATTGTGATCGTAAGCTTCGTTGTGCAGAGCTTTGATTTCTCCACCCTGAACGCACTGACCTTGACTGCATTCCAGTCCCAGGTTATTGACCTTGGTTTCATAACCGTGAACAAGGCTAGCGCTCTGGTTCTCGGCGGCGTATTCATCTTTACCGGTGGCTGGGGCAAGTCTGCAATGTTCCCCATGCATATTTGGCTGCCTAACGCCATGGAAGGTCCGACCCCGGTTTCTTCTATCATTCATAGTGCCACCATGGTGGTGGCCGGAGTTTACCTGGTTGCACGACTGTTCCCCTTCTTCGCTCTCAGCGGCGACACCATGAACTTGATCATGATTGTGGGCGCATTCACCATGGTATTTGCAGCAGTCATCGCTTGCACTCAGAAAGACATTAAGCGCATTCTCGCTTACTCTACTCTTTCTCAGTTGGGCTACATGATGTTCTCTCTGGGCGCTTGCCGTATGGGTGACGTTGTCATCACTACCGGCTGGACCGCTTCTACCTACCACATCTTTACCCACGCCTTCTTCAAGTGCAGTTTGTTCCTTATCGCAGGTTCCTTGATCCATCAGGTTCATACCAACGATCTGGACGCCATGGGCGGTCTCCGCAAGAAGATGCCCGTGACCTACGTCTGCGCCTTGATTTCTATTCTGGCAATTTCTGGTATTCCGCCGTTCTCCGGCTTCTTCTCCAAGGACGAAATCATTCTGACGGCATTCCAGGGACATCATTATGTAGTATTCGGCTTGGCTCTGTTGACCAGCGGCCTCACCACTTTCTACATGTTCCGTCTGTTCTTCCTTGCTTTCCACGGCGCACCCCGCAGCGAAAGCGTCAAGGCAGGCCACGTTCACGAAGATTTCTTTATGACTCTTCCCATTGCAATTCTTGCTGTGCCTGCATTGGCTAGCGGTTTTGCAGCAAAGGGTTTGTTTGAACACTTCTTCGTGCCGGGCAAGCTTAATGTCCCCCAGTTGATGTTGCTTCCCGAAGCTCACTGGATTCCTATCGTTGCCGTAGCAATTGCTGTTGTGGCCCTGCTGATTGCATGGGTTCTCTACGCAAGCCCCAAGGCAAAGGTGGAACGTGCTTTGGATGACATCAACCGCAGTGGAATCTACAAGGTGATTTACCATAAGTTCTACTTCGATGAAATCTACTACGCCGTGGTTCGCCAGTTCGTTATCGGCGGCATCGCTCGCGCAGCCCGATTCATCCAGGACTACATCGTCGAGGGCATCCTTGCATTCGTCGTATGGTTTGTACATAAGCTGGGCGACCTTGTTCGTACCGCCCAGAGTGGCAACTTGACATTCTACCTGGGAACCCTGGTGGTCGGCGTACTGCTGTGGCGTTTCTTTGGTCAGCTTCCGTTCTAGGATTGAGAGGTTATAAGTACTATGGATACATTACTTTTTAATCTGATTTGGCTCATCCCGCTCCTGACCGTTTTCGTTTGCATTCCTATTCCGGGAACCAAGGCAAAACTGATCAAGAGCATCCACGCTACTTCCGGCACATTCGTTCTGGGATTGGCTGGTTACCTGACCTATCGTGTTTACGCATTGAGCGGCACCCCGGTTGACGAAAACGCCGCACCCTTGATGCTCCGTTTCTTTACGGACATTCCTTGGATTTCTACCCTGAACGCACACTACATCGTAGGTGCCGATGGTCTCAACATCTTCCTGGTGCTCCTTACCGCAGTAATCGTGTGGGGTGGCATTCTGGTAAGCTGGGAAATCAAGGGTAACCAGAAGGTATTCTTTGCTCTGATCCAGCTGTTGGCTACTAGCGTTTACGGCGTGTTCATGAGTATTGACCTGGTGCTCTTCTTCGTGTTCTACGAAATGGAAGCCCTGTGCATGTACTTGATGATTGCCTGCTACGGTTCCGGCCGAAAGGATTACGGTGGTAAGAAACTGACCTTGACTTTGGCATTCGGTTCCGCAATGATTCTTGCAACGTTGTTCGGCCTCTACTTCGAAAGTGGCGCAACAAGCTGGAGCCTGGTGGAACTTTCCAAGGTTAACATTCCCATGAGTTTCCAGATGTGGGCATTCCCGCTGATGTTTATGGGCTTTGCAGTTAGCTCTTCTCTGTTCCCGTTCCACTTCTGGAGCCCCGATGGTCACGCCTCTGCACCGACCGCAGTTTCTATGCTGGCTGCCGGCGTGATGATGAAGATGGGTGCATACGGCTGCCTTCGTGTTGCCATGTTCCTGATGCCCGAAGCCGCTAAGTTCTGGCTCCCCTACGTTGTGGCCCTGCTGATCTTTAACGTGGTTCTGGGCCCCTTCATCGCTCTCCGTCACAAGGACCTGAAGTACATTACCGCTTACAGTTCCATTAGCCATTTGGGCCTTATCTTCTTGGGCCTTGCCGCCTTGACTCCTGTGGGCCTTCGCGGTGCAAGCCTCCAGATGATTTCCCACGGTTTCTTGACTGGTTTGTTCTTCGCTACCATCGGTATGATTTACGAACGCACTCACACTCGTGACATTACCGAAATGGGCGGCATCATGCGTAAGATTCCGTTCCTGGGCGTAGGCTTCGCTATTGCAGGCTTTGCAGGCCTTGGCTTGCCGGGCTTTAGCGGATTCGTCGCAGAAAGCAACATTTTCATTGGCGCTTTCGCACAGGATTCCACCCTCACCCGCGTGGTGACGGTTCTTGCAATTCTTTCTATTACGACCACCGCAGTTTACATCTTGCAGACTGCAAACCGCATGCTTCACGGTAATATGCCGGCCAAGTACGAAACCTTGACCGATGCAAACCTCCGCGAAAAGATCGTGGTTGTGGTTCTCGTGCTTTGCTTACTCTTGATCGGTATTTTCCCGGGCTGGATTGCAGATTTGCTGGACCAGAGCATTGCTCCGATTTTTGCAAAACTTGCTGCGGCTTCTACACCGGTGATTGGAGGTTAAAATGAGTTTTTCTGTACCTCAATTCATTATTCCCGACCTGATTCTTTTGGCACTCCCGTTCCTGGTGATCGGCTGCCGCCTTGTAATCAGAAATTCTAAACTGCCTTGGCGCTTGGCTTGCATCGGCCTGATTGCTGTATTTGTTCTGCTGAACTTGCTGCCCTTGGTTGGCGGTAGCGGCAATTACTTTATTAGCAACTGGCGCGTAGACGACTTCGGCATTCTGATGCGCGAAGTGCTTACATTGAGCGCCCTGCTGGGACTGCTCCTTGCCAAGGACTACTTCGATCACGGCGCCGATGGCAAACCCCAGATGAACCAGATTGCAGAGTTTGCAGGAACGGTGGCTTTCGCTACCTTCGGCGGTTACATTGTGGTTTCCGCTTGCGACTTGCTGACTTTCTTCCTGGGCCTTGAAATGGCAACCATCCCCATGTATATTCTGACGGCTTGGAACAAGAAAGACCAGATGGGTTCCGAGGCTGCCACCAAGTACATCCTGATGGGTTCAGTGGCAACCGCATTCGAATTGTTCGGATTCAGCTACCTTTACGGTTTTGCAGGATCCATTCATTTCGATGCCATCCAGAATGCTGCAGCGGCAGGCACATCACCCCTACTTTGGATCGCCGTGCTGTTCCTGTTCTGCGGTATCGGTTTCAAGCTGACTCTGTTCCCCTTCTACACCTGGGCTCCGGATGTTTACGAAGGCGCACCCTCTCCTGTGACTGCACTTTTGGCAGTAACCTCCAAGGCTACCGCTATTGCATTCCTGGTGGTGCTGGTCTTTGGCCCCCTGGCTCCTGTACAGGAACAGATTGCCCCGCTCATTGCAATTCTCGCTGGCGTTACCTTGTTCGTAGGCAACCTTGGCGCACTGAAGCAGAGCCGTCTCCGCCGCTTTATGGCATACAGTTCAATTGCTCAGGCAGGCTACATCATGGTGGCCCTCCTTGGTCCTGCAGAAATGTCCAAGACCGCAATCATCTACTACCTGTTCCTCTACACCGTGGCAAACTACTTGGCATTCTTCGTGTTCGGCGTTATCGGCCATCGTCGCGAGGAATCCTTCGACGCCTTGAGAGGGCTCTCCAAGCAGAACGTTAGCCTGGCAGTGGCATTGGCTGTAGCTATGTTCAGCCTGGCAGGCATTCCGCCCCTTGCAGGTTTCTTCGGAAAGTTCCATCTGTTCTTCAGCGGTGCATCCACCGGTCACTACGCACTGGTCGTATTCGCTGTGCTGAACAACGTGCTGGCACTTTACTACTACTTGCAGGTCATCAAGAGCGCATGGGCAGATGAACCGGAAGGCGAACTGACCACCCTCCGTATGACCAAGCGTCAGAAGCTTTGCATTTTCCTGCTTACCGTAGGTGTCATTTTCATGGGTATTCTCCCCCACCTGAGTGACAATATCTTTGCAGGTTTTAGCCTGTAAGATTTGCTAGGTTCGGCCTGAAAGAAACAGTACGAACAGTTGTAAACACTTTCAACGAAAGCCGCCATATCACATGGTGGCTTTTTTGTTAAATTATAAGGGTTAAAATTTCACCTCCATTCAATGGAAAACTATATGAGCACTAAAGAATACCTTGCCGGCGCCAAGATGGCCGGTTCCGTCCAGAAGCTTATGACCCCGGGTCTCGCCGTGGAATTCATCCAGCCCTGGTATACCCCGCTTTCTACCACTCCGTCTACCACCGGTATCGCAGTGGGCGGCATTGGTTCTACCTTTACTGCAACTCCCGCAGGCACCACTCCCGTGATGAACGTGATGCCCGGCGTGCAGGTTCGCACCGAAAAGGCTTCTGACCTTCGTTTTAACAACTTCTTCTTCCGCGAAGCAGTGATCAGCGAAAAGGCTCAGCTGGTCATTTACAACTTCGCAGCATTCACCACCTACCTGGGCAAGTTCACTCTCGTGGACGCCAAGGGGGCAGCACTGTTCGGCGCAGCAGAACTGGCCGATCAGAAGAAGGCTGAATCCAAGCTGAACAAGCTTGTGGCAGACAAGGACTTTTTGAAGAACAACATGGCCGCATTCGAACGCTGGCACATCCAGTGGAGCGACCGCACCGCAGCTCTCCTCGCTAAAATGTCTTTGACCAAGCCCGGCGCTAAGGTTGAAGAAG
>JAKSID010000038.1 GCA_024399035.1 Fibrobacter sp.
CAGACCGCGCATTCGACGCTGCTGCTTGCGTTGGTTGCGGTGCTTGCGTTGCTGCTTGTAAGAACGCTTCCGCTATGCTCTTCGTCTCTGCTAAGGTTGCTCACCTGGGCTTCCTCCCGCAGGGTAAGGTTGAAGCTAAGAAGCGCGTGCTCGCTATGGTGGCTCAGATGGACAAGGAAGGTTTCGGTAACTGCACCAACCTTTACGAATGCCAGGCTGCTTGCCCGAAGGGTATCACTGTGGACTACATCGCCAAGATGAACCGCGACTACCTGTGGGCAACCGCTACCTACGCTGAAAAGGTATACGGAAAAGACTAATTAGTCCTCCCTAGCCTAAAAAGCTTAAAGAACTCCGTTCCAGAAATGGGACGGGGTTCTTTTTTTTTATCATTGTGTGTAGGTATTGTTAGGAGCCTATATGTATAAGAAACAATTGTCTATAGTAAGCTTGTTTTCTGTAATGGCAGTGCTTTTTGCCTGTGGTGATGAATCTCCCAAGGGATCTTCTCCGGAAGAAGAATCCTCGTCTTCTGAAGAAGTTATACAGAGTTCGAGTTCAGTGGAATTGATAGAATCTTCTAGCGAATCTGAATCTGTAACTTCATATCTATATGAAGGTCCTGAAAATTGGTCGGTTGTGCCGGATGCAATATTTTTTGGAGAAGGAAATTCTGTTGGGGAGGCTTATCCCTGCGATGGCTATTGCGTCAAATATTCCTTAAAGGAGGGTGCCTATTATCCTGGGGTAAAGCTGATCTTTGATTTGCCCACGGTGTTGAATTCTCCCACGGATTGTGTCGATGTGTCCGATTGGGAAGGTGTTTGCGTCACTTATAAAGCAGACCATTTGTTTTATTTGGAACAGGATATTCCAGACTCCTTATTTTCCATATCTGGAGGAACTCCTGTATTTAAGCTGGCTGCAAGTGCCGAGAAACAAACAGTGGATGCTTATTGGAAAGATTTTAAACCAATGAGTGGTAAGGGTGCTTCAGGACAAGATCTCGTGAAGAATGTTACGGCTATAAATGTTTTGGTATCGCATTTGGCGGGTACGGAAGGAAAAATTGAGATTTACCAAATAGGTGCTCTTGGTTATTGTAAGTAGGTTGAAAAATGACGAAAAAACGATGCCTTTTGGGGGCATCGTTTTTTTTTGAACAAGTTCTTTCAGCAAGGTTTTAGCGGGTTCTTGCGTTCCAGCGCTTCTTGAATCGGGGCTCGTCAAGCACCTTTGCCCAAACGAAACCGCGGCGGATTTCTGCTCGATCAAAGGTTCTCTTATGAGTCTTGTGACTAGAAGAAGAAAGGCACGGGGCGTCAAGCGGTTCGTCGCTATCGACGGCGTCGGGCAACGCCTCGATTTGCTGAGCCTGTTCCCGCATCTGCTTTGCGCGATCCTCAAGTTCTGCCAGTTCCTTCTGGTGCTGGAGTTCTGCTTCACGGCGTTCGCGGATTGCTTCTTCTTGAGCTTCGGCTTCCTTGCGTTCGTCGGCTTCGCGCTGTTCTCGCTTGAAGAGGTTTGCAAGCTCCGTCTTGTCATGAACAAGAAGATCGCAGTAGCCTTCACCCATGTCGCGGCCCACAATGTGATGAGCCTGCAGTTCAGCAAGAACCTGCTGTGCAATGCTTTCGGAAAATCCGAATGCTTGCTGCAAGTAATCTACGCTGACTTCTTCCCACTGGATGACGGATTCGGCAATTTCTCTGAAGGTAACGCGGTTGGGGTTTGCCGGCGTCACCACTGGCAAATCAACTTCGTCTTCTTCATCGAAATTTTCTTCGTCGTACTCGTCGCGCTCGTCATATTCGTCGCGGAGATCTTCCACAGGCGGGGTGTCGGGCGTCAACGTTCCCTGGGAGGCTTGGCGCTGGGCTTCCTCAAACTGCTTAATCAAATCCTGCAGGTTGCCTGGGCGCCTGGCTTGTTTCGGTTCGGCAGGTGGGGAGTAGCGCTGCGACTCCTGAGACGATTGATTTTTCTTGTTTGCCGCAACCTTCTTGACGATTGCCTCGACAATGACTACAGCAACAAGTATGAATAAACCTTCCATAGGCTAGTCTCTAATTACTTAGCTTCCGGTGCGTTGCCGATTTCCTTGCGCATCTGGGTGTCGGCTTCGATGTTCTTCATGTTGTAGTAATCCATGACGCCAAGCTTGCCGTCGCGGAGAGCGGTTGCCATTGCCATAGGAATCTGGGCTTCGGCTTCAACCAGCTTAGCCTTCATTTCCATGACCTTGGCCTTCATTTCCTGTTCGGCAGCGTATGCCATGGCGCGACGTTCTTCTGCCTTAGCCTGAGCAATCTTCTTGTCGGCTTCTGCACGGTCGGTTTCAAGGATTGCACCGATGTTCTGGCCAACGTCTACGTCGGCGATGTCGATGGAAAGAATTTCGAATGCGGTGCCTGCGTCAAGGCCGGATGCCAGCACCTTCTTGGAAATCATGTTGGGGTTTTCAAGAACTTCCTTGTGGCTCTGTGCGGAACCGATGGAAGACACGATGCCTTCGCCAACACGGGCGATAACGGTTTCTTCACCTGCACCACCCACCAGCTTCTGGATGCTGGCACGCACTGTAATACGGGTCACAGCGTGAAGCTGAATACCGTCGAGAGCTACTGCGGAAACCTTAGGGGTGGTAATGACCTTGGGGTTCACGGACATCTGCACTGCTTCAAGAACGTTACGGCCTGCCAGATCGATGGCTGCGGCTTCCTTGAAGTCCAGCTTGATGTTTGCCTTGTTGGCGGCAATGAGGGCCTGGATCACGCGGAGCACGTTACCGCGGGAAAGGTAATGGGCTTCCAGCAGGTTGGTGTCAACGGGGAGGCCTGCCTTGCAGCTGAGGATTCGTGCTTCGACGATGACCTGGGGCGGTACCTTACGAAGGCGCATACCGATGAGCTGGAAAATGCTCACGTTTGCCTTGGAGAACAATGCCTGGAGCCAGAGGCTGAAGAACTTGCCCACGAAGGCGAGAAGAATGATGACGACGATGGCGGCAATGACAATGCCAACAGCGAAAATAGTATCCATTTTATTTGCTCCGTATAGAGTGTGTTTGTTTTTCTTTGAAAATCTAATTGTTGAGAAAACTAACTGTTATTTGCGCTTACGAATATATGTGCTTCCTGAACGTAATCCACCTTGATGGATTGGCCTGCTTCAATGATTTCGCCACGGGTCTGCACATCAAAAAGTTTTACGCTGCCGTCGGACATGGTAAATTGTGCCTGGCCTACGGGGCGTAGGAATGTCTTGGAAACGCCGATGTCGCCGGGGCGAACTTCGCTAACGGCTTCCGTGGGGGAGGCTGCGGTCTCTAGGTCCGTCTTAAGCATGGGAGTCCAGCCTTCGGGAAGCAGCGGAATCAAGTATTTGCTTGCGGCAATAGGGAACACAAGGGCTATGGCCGCGCAGCACAACATATAGAACAGCCCAAATAGCCAGGGCGTGGCGTCGAAGGATTCTTCAACGGCCTCCGGCACGTATTCCGGAATGTCTGCCGGGGAGAAGCTCATGGTCAATGCGATAATCATGCAGATGATGCCGCCGATGCCAAAGAGGAATGTTCCTGGCATCACGAAGATTTCGACCAGGAACAAGACCACGCCTATAACTAATAGCACCGCAGGCAGCATGCCATCAAGCTGGGGTGCGAACTGTCCAAGGAATACAATGCCAATGAGAATAATGCCGGCAATGCCGAAAATGCCAAAGCCCGGGGTCTTGAATTCAATGTACAAAGCCCCGAAACCGAGAATCAAGAGAATGCCGCTGATGGCTGCAATGGCGCTGGCGATGTTTTCGCCCATGGTGGTTTCCACTTCGCTCTTGCTTTCGATGGCCAGTGCGGTTTCAAAGTCCTGACGACCGTTGAATGTGCCCTGGGAGAATCCCAATGCCATGGCTTCCTTGTCGGTCATGGTGAGAAGCTCGCCTTCCTTCACGAGAATCTTGGGAGAACCCCAGAATTTCTTGTCTTCCTTGCTCATGACTTCGTACTTGGCGGACTCAATAATCATGGTGGTGTCGCGTTCGGTCTTTTTGCCGGCGTCAATCTTGGCATGGAGTTCAAGGATTTCAAGTTCCGGGGTGACGAATGCGGAGCTGAGTAATTCGGGGTAGCCGTTCTTTTGAGCCAGGTTGCGGAACTTGGCGCGGAGGGGAGACTGAATCTTTTCGCCCACGATTTGCGGGGTGCCATCGCTGTTCTGCACAATGGGGGCGCAGTCGCCGATGGTAGTGGATTCCATCATGTAAAGCTTGCTGCAGGCCAAGGCGATAAGGCTTCCTGCGCTGATGGCTTTCTTTTTAACGAAGGCGATGGTCTGGGGACCTCGAATGGCCATGATGGTGTCAACGATGTCGAAGGCAGCATCCAGGCGGCCGCCGAATGTGTTGATCTCAAAAACAATGTAGTCAGGATTTTCTTCCAGAGCCTCGCCAATGGCGCGGGCGCAGAAATCGTACATGGAAGGTTCCACGTCGCCTTCTAACTTAATCCAGACGGCGTGTTTTTTGGCGGTGGTGACGGCGGCATTCCCGGTGGCGGAATCTGTAGTCACGGGGCCAGAAAGACCGGAATCGGTTGCAATGGTCGCGGACGTTACCCTAGTGTCATTCTGAATTGGCTTCTCCCGGGCGTCATTCTGAGCGGCCTTCTCACGGGCGTCATTCTGAGCCGCAGGCGAAGAATCTAGACCTGTTGTTCCAGCGAAAGAAAAGGCGGCAAATACTGCCAAAAACACAAGAATTTTATTTATAAACTTCATACCATCAATGTATAAAGTTTTTGTGTCAAAAGAGTGTCAAAATACGGGATTTCTGATAGAAAGTCTCTATTTTATTTTGAACGGTCATTTTGGCCTTCTGTAGACTCGTTTTCACCCCATCTCCATGGCCTTGGCCCGGTCTCTCACCTGCGCCTTGAACAACGCCTTGCTAGGCTCGCTTAAGTAACTTAGGTCGATCATGGCGTCCATTTCCCCTAAAAGGCTGCAGGTTTCTGCAATAAAACGCTGGGCTCGGATTTCCTTGATGCCGATGCGGCGGGCCAGTTCCATAAAGTCCGGCTTGCCGTAGAACCCGTTTGCCTTGAAAAAATCCGTTTCAAAGTCTGCGCGGGAATCGTCGGCTGGTGCGTTTTCGCTGAAAAGTTCCAATGCGGTTCGGCCAAGTTCTTGAACGTGCAGGGATGTATTCAGCAAATCGTAGGCAGGGGCAAGCTTGTAAACCCCGTCTGCATTCGGGGAGTAGACAGAAAAGTTCTTGACGTGGGCGTCGCCGTTACAGACCAGGTAGTTGAACAGAATCAACTTGAAGTATTTTTCAACGTCGGTGGGGTAAGTGCTTACATATTGCTTCATCAGGTCGGCGATCTGCTGGTAGCTGAAGTCGTACTTGTAGTTGGAACCTTTTTCGCCTGGGGTGAGGCCTGCCACCTGGGCAAAGTCTTCCTGGCAGATCCTGTTGCCGTCGGGCAGAACATCGAATCGCTTGGTAATGTAGGCCGGTGTTCCGTCTTTAAGATAAACTAGCGCGTTGTCTGCCGCTTCGATCTTGAAAATCTGCTTGGCCATTTGCATGGTCAGGTGCTCGTTGGCGGGCTTATCCTTTGTGTTGTCGAACAGCCCTTCTACCGCAGGCTTTAAGATGAAGGTTCCGCCATTTTCAGTAGGTTCTAGTCGTCCGTCGTTTACTATTAGCGAAAACTTGGGCTGTGCCCCAGAAATTGAAATCCGACGGATGGAACCGTTGTTGGACTTGATTTCGGGTAAGGAAAAATCAAGTGTGGCGCCAAACTTTTTTAGACCGAACAAACGCTTGGCACAGGCGGGGCAAAAATCTCGAGGGGTCTCCTTGAGGCAACTATGGCAGCGGTTCTGCATGGTGGGGGAGGTGGCGCTTGTCATACGTCCTCCATCACGGTGATGGCACCGATAGTTTCCTTCCCGGCAAGTTTCAGCAACAGCCTGTAGGAATCCTTGGGGTCGATTTTCAGACTCTTGCAGTAAAGCCTGCGGTTTTCGCCCTCGGGCAGCAAGCCTTCAAAAAACGGAAACAGCTCCTTGGACTTGTAGGGCTCCTGGCGTTTGGGCAATGTTAACGCAATGGCGGGGCGTTTGGACTCAAGGTAGATTTCGTCGTAGGTGAAAATGAATCCACCCTTAGTCTTGGTCAAGGTACCTGCCAAAATGCCGTTGTAGAAAACCGATGCTTGCCTAGCCATTGACGACTCTCTCGGTTAAAGACAGCTTTAGCCCTAGTTGATCCGCAAGTTTGCAAAGGACCTCGATGGACGGGTTCGCATTACCGTTTTCGATGGCGTTGATGGTTCGTAGTGAAACGCCGGACATTTCCGAAAGATCCCTTTGGCTTAACCCAAGGGCTTCCCGTCGCTTTTGCAAAATCTCAAAAATTTCATTCATAATGTGCAATATATTGCTTGTTTTTAATTTAAAATACGAAAAAACGATGAATTTGTCAATGAATGTGCGATATGTTGCGCAATTTGTTTGTGTTTTTCGCGATTCTCGTGACGATTTTCACTAAATGAACCAAAAATTGGCGAAAATCTGCCAAATACTTGACTTTGTTTTTTTTTGGTTACATTTGTGGTGTGGGCGAATAGAAGATGAGGTTTGCATGGCTTATCAAATTGAATGCGTTGTTCAAGAAGTTGGTTTGGCAGTTAATGGTTGTGTATCGTCCCTTAAGGTAAAGGGAACGGAAGGCTACCTTTTAAAACAGGGTAGCGAAGAATATAATGTGTTTTGCCCTGTTTCGGACGATGGAAAAATTCAGTGTGGCAAACAGACGGGTTTGCAGAATGCGAAGGATGTTTTGTATTTGGAGACTCCTAATGGGATCGACGATACAGCGCAATCGCTCATTCAGGCAAAAATATCAAACACAAAAGTACGCCTGAAATTTGATGAAAAAGATGACTCTAAAATCGTTTGTGATGAGTTGAAACTTACCCTGACCTCCATCACCCTCATCTAGTCTTATGAGCCAGCTTTCTACATGGTCGGAAACCCTCGTGTTTATCGGTGCCGGAGCCACGGCCTTGCTTGGCATGCCCCAAACCAGTGAACAGACGGAATTTTTTAGGAAATTGTCAAAGTCTAGTGGCCGTAAGGAACTGTCGAATTTTGCGAAGGGTTTTGCTCCGAAAGACCTGAATCGCCTTGAAGATTTTCTTATTCTACTTGGTGACGACAAGGATGTTGAAGACTGTTGGCTTGAAATTACGGATGATGAACTGACCGCTGCGCGCAGGGCCTATAGTTCTGCAAATACAACTCCATCAGATGAAATCCTGAAAAAACGGATTCTGGAGCTTCGTCATTCATACGACTGGCTGGCCCTTAAGCAGATTATATCCATTTGCCCTCATGACGAGGAAGAGGATAACCTAATTCGTGATGTCTATACCCTGCTCGATAAAAAGATGAATGCCAAGCAGGGTATCAAGGTTCGTGCGGCGATCGGTGAAAAGGATGAAATTGTCATAGATTACAGCAGACTCAAGGGTGCGTATGCCTGCGTTATCTGCTTTACGGTAATCCTTTTTGCAAAATCTTGGAAAAATCTGGCAGAAGGCGAAAAGGCAGAGATGTTTTCTAGCTACAAAAAGTTTGCAGAAACATTTGCTCGCCTGATGCAAAAGGAAAGTTTTTCTTTTGCCGAAAAATACCCGGACCTGACAAGTCGCGAATTTTACCAGTTCAGCACTTCTTTTGTCTCCTTCAATTTCGAAACTGTTTTCATGTGGCTCCTGTTCAATGCGAACCGCGAAGTGAACCATTTTGATAAGTATTTGAAGACGGCGCAAAAGGTGGAGCAGTGGCTGGATTTTGGATTCCAAACCAAGAGCCGAAAAATTTCAAGTAAATCAGAAGATCGAAAGTCCGAAAAGTTCTCCTATTCCTACGACGAAGTGGTTGCTTTTAGGCAGAATGAATGCAAGGCTTCCGGGTCACCTGTTGGGCGCATCGGCAAGTTCTTTTTTGCCCACGGCAGTTCCAACTGGCGCGAATGCCCCGCCTGCGGGCGTATGATGTATTACCTTGGCGACGAATGGGGTTATGATTCGAAGCATTTGAACCCGCCTTTGCCTGTGCCGTTATTTGAAAACGATAATTTTAACCGCACAGAAAACGAAAAACGCTGGCGTAACGAATCCTTGCAATCAGATGCCCTGGAGTGCGTTTCCTGTGGGGCAAAGACATTTGTCTGCAATTCGCCCATGATTATGCAGACCATGATCAAGGGAACTCCGACATCGTTCCTTGAAGAAGTTCAGCGTGAAGTTCGCGTAGGCCTTGAAAAATGCCGGCATGTGGTTCTGCTGGGTTACTCCTTGCCTGTAGATGATGTTGTGTGGATCCAGACTTTTACAGAGGCCATTCGCTGCCGAGAAAAGTCCAAAGAAAAGGCGTATTGCAGCGTGATTGTGGGGTATAAAGGTGAAAAACGATGGATGTATGGCGAAGAACTGAAATGTTATGCAGATGCCCATCGTTACGAAAAGGAAGCCGATGCGTATGGGGCTAAGGCTATAGAAAGTGCAATATCCATTTTCGGTGCCGAGAATGTGCGTGCGTACTGCGGTGGAATTCCCCAGGTATGGGGTGATGTTACCGAAAATGAATTAAAGGAAATTCTCTACCCGCAGAGCTGGAATGCGGATATGTGGAAAGGAACGAGACTGGAAAAATAAAAGTAGGGAGTAGTATGTGCTACCATAGAATACAGTGCAAAGTAAAAGAAATTTCGTCGGATGGACAGGTCCTTGTAGAAGGTGAGGAAGGATACCTCCTGAAATGCTCAGGGAAGGATTACAATGTGTTTTGGAGCTACTGCAATGATAAGATTTTTCTTAAAGATCACAATTTGAAAGTAGAGTATACTGGTAAATGTTTTGATATGCTGTTACAGGCAAAAATCCACAAGGAAAAGGTTG
Organism: Fibrobacter sp.; assembly: GCA_024399035.1. Taxonomy (GTDB): domain Bacteria; phylum Fibrobacterota; class Fibrobacteria; order Fibrobacterales; family Fibrobacteraceae; genus Fibrobacter. The sequence continues at coordinate 8,978 of JAKSID010000038.1, forward strand.
AATTAGGTGTTGGAATAGAAAATGATGAAATAAGAATTTATGTGGTGAAATTTATTTAAGAAGACGGAGAAAATATGAATATTGAAATTAGTGTAAAAAAAATTCTGATGATTATAGGTGTGTTGGTCGTATGCTCCATTGCAGGATCTCTTAAAGATTCCCGCGATGGTAAGACCTACAAGACCGTGAAGATGCCCGATGGCAAGACATGGATGGCCGAGAATTTGAATTACAAAGTTCCTGGCTCTAACGGCTGTTTTGATGAAAAACCGAATAAATGCAAAACATATGGCAGGTTGTATTCATGGGAATCGGCGATGAAGGCTTGTCCTGCAGGATGGCATTTGCCGAGTAATAAAGAATGGTCAGCTTTATTTAGAAGTGTCGGAGGCTGGACTTCCGCGGAAAAGAATTTGAAATCTGACCATGGATGGTATGATGATAAATGTGTTGATGAAATTTGTAGGTGTGCTTGGGGTAACGAAAGACCTAAACCTAGTGGACTGTTTTTGGAATGTGATTCTAGGTGCCAATGGAAATGCAGAAAATGGAAAAGAGAGATTACAGGAAATGGCTCTGACTCCTATGGTTTTTCTGTCTTGCCTGCAGGGATGAAAACTCTATTAGGCGGTTTCAATTATGAAGGTGGACAAGCGCACTTTTGGTCTTCCTCTGCGAATGCTAGTGAGTCTGAATCGTGGAATTTTGGAAACGTTGTTAATGGTCATAGTCTTAGTGATAAAAGGCTGTGGCTATCAGTGCGTTGTGTCGAAGGTGAAGATAATCCGGAAGAAGAAATGGAGACTTTTGTAGATAATCGTGATGGACAAAAATATAAGATGGTGAAGATGCCTGATAGCAATATTTGGATGGCAGAAAACCTGAATTTCAAAAAAGCAGGTAGTTTATGTTCGGACAAAAATTCTACATCCTGTGAAAAATACGGTCGCCTTTATACGTGGGATGCGGCAGCAGAAGCTTGTCCGAATGGATGGCACTTGCCGAGTAGTGATGAATTCATAAAACTTTTAGCTAGTGTGGGAAATGATGAGAATACAAGAGCTCGTGCTTTGAAGTCCGTTGAAATTGGAGGTGATGATTTGTATGGGTTTTCTGTCCTTAGCAAAAATAGTAGCTTTTGGTCTTCTTCGTATGAGGACAATAAAGATGCTGCTTACCAATTATTGAATGTCAGCTATAGCAATGCTGATATTAGCTCCGAAAACCCGGATCTGTATACCTACTATTACTCAGTTCGTTGCATCAAGAATCCAAATGAAGATAGCGTTGGCTTTTCTCAGCAGAAATCTCTGGGTGCAAAAGAGAATTCATTGTCAACTATGACTGATGATCGCGATGGAAAAGTCTACAAGACAATAGAAATGTCTGATGGCAAGGTGTGGATGGCTGAAAACTTGAACTATGAAACTTCGGGAAGCTCTTGCTACGGTGAAAATTCAAAAAACTGTGAAAAGTATGGCCGCCTCTATACGAGGGACGCGGCAATTCAGGCGTGTCCCGCAGGTTGGTATTTGCCATTTCAAAAAGACTTTGTAGAATTGCTTGGTGGAAAAGCCAAGAGTCGCCCTTGGCGTGTTAAAGAATGGAATGATGGTTCCGATGATATAGGTTTTTCTGCGCTTCCTGCTGGCTATTATAAAGGTGGTGAGTTTATAAACCTTGGTGATAATGCAATTTTTTGGTCTGCTACGACTGATAAACAAAGTTACGGTCGGATCCTGGATATTGGAAATTACCACGCGAGTGTAATACAAAACGATGATAGGGAAGGGAAATTCTCAGTTCGTTGTATCAAAAAACCGGTAAAAAAGAATGAATTAATGACGGATGTTCGTGATGGTAAAACATATAAGACTGTCCAAATGCCCGATGGAAAAGTGTGGATGGCTGAGAACTTGAATTATCAGATGGGCGAAAGCAAATGCTACGATGATAAACCTGAAAACTGCGAAAAGTACGGTCGCTTGTACACCTGGGATGATGCGAAAAAAGCATGCCCTGCTGGCTGGCGCTTGCCCAGTAAGGCGGAGTTTGAACGTTTCCTGGCTACAGTGGGCTCCTCTAATGATGAGATATCCCTAAATCTGCGTGCGGGCATTTGGGAAAAAGGGTTGGATATGTTCGGCTTTTCCGCTCTCCCTGCAGGCGACTACAACAGGTACTACAAGGAGTTCGACAGTTTGGGCAACAACACCAGCTTTTGGTCATCTACGGAGCTCAATAGCGGCAACGCCTACTACCTGCGCATCCGCGACAACTACGCGGACGTCTACTACTACGTTAAGATTTACGGCTACTCGGTGCGTTGTCTCCAGGACTCCAACGAGGGGGGCGAAGTGTCCTCGCAGCGCTCGGAGGCGCAGCCACCGAGCGGAACTTTAAAGGATTCTCGTGACGGTAAGACCTACAGGACAGTGAAGATGCCCGATGGCAAGGTGTGGATGGCCGAAAACTTGAATTATCCGATTGGCAATAGCAAGTGCTACGATAACAAGGAAGGCAATTGCAAAAAATACGGTCGCCTGTACACCTGGGATGATGCGAAAAAAGCATGCCCTGCAGGCTGGCACTTGCCCAGTAAGGCGGAGTTTGAAAGTCTCCGGGCTACAGTGGGCTCCTCTAATGATGAGATATCCCTAAATCTGCGTGCGGGCATTTGGGAAAAAGGGTCGGATATGTTCGGCTTTTCCGCTCTCCCTGCTGGCCACAGCTACAGCAAGGAGTTCGGCGCTTTGGGCTACTTCACCCACCTTTGGACTTCTACGGAGCACAATAGCAACAAAGCCTACTACCTGGGCATCTACGGCCGCTACGCGGGCGTCAACGACTACAGCAAGCACTACGGCTACTCGGTGCGTTGTCTCCAGGACTCTAATGAGGGTAGCGAAGTGACCTCGCAGCGCTCGGAGGCGCAGCCATCGAGCGGAACTTTAAAAGATTTCCGCGATGGAAAAACGTACAAGACGATGAAGATGCCCGATGGCAAGGTGTGGATGGCTGAAAACCTGAATTACAAGACCAGTGAGAGCAAGTGCTACGATTACAAGGAAGGCAATTGCAAAAAATACGGTCGCCTGTACACCTGGAATGATGCGAAAAAAGCATGCCCAAACGGCTGGCACTTGCCCAGTAAGGAGGAACTTGAAAGTCTCCTGTCTACCGTGGGTACCTCTGAGGCAGAACGCTCTCGAAATCTACGTGCAGGTAGTTGGGAAAACGGAGCTGATGAGTTCGGCTTTTCTGCTCTCCCTGCTGGCTTCTACAGCAGCAGCCGCAAGAAGTTCTACTTTTTGGGCAACGACACCGACTTTTGGTATTCTACGGAGTTCAATAGCGACGACGCCTACCGCCTGGGCATCGACGACAACCGCGCGTACGTCTACTACGACTACAAGATCAACGGTCACTCGGTGCGTTGTCTCCAGGACTAAAGCAAGGCGAGTGCCTCGCTAGAACGCTTGCGTTCTGGCATGGTCGAGCCGCAGCGAAGTGGCGTGTGAACGCCACTCTAACTAGGCATCCATCGAAGGTGGATTGCCTAGCCAAGGCTTAGCGAAGCAAAGCCTTGAAACAAAACCCCAGGGATTTTTCAACCCCTCGGGGCATTTTTTTCATCCCGGACCCCTACATGTCATCCCGGCCTTGAGCCGGGATCTCCTTTTCCCCGGGATTTCCTTTTTTACAAAATATTTTCATTTTTCAGGGGCGCATTCCAAGCGAAAAAAACGTGTATATAAATGGTTAGGTGAACTTGCGCCTAGCCCCGCTCGGCAATGTAGCCAGCGGCACTAAAAAACATGCTTATGGAAAATGCAAAACGCAATCGTGACCATGACGGTTTCTTGAAATACGTTTACTCGGTCCCTGAAAATGTTCACTCGTTTTTCAATATCGCCTCAAAGACCAACTTAAACCTTGCCGCAATGCTTTCGGAAGTGGATCTTACCACTCTTGAAGAAATCCCGGAGGCCTACAATGAGGTGCAGGAGCGTGGCGAAGCGGATGTCGCATTTAAGGTCAAGTCGAACTCTGGTGAGGACGTGTTCTTCGGCATTCTGCTTGAGCATAAGTCTTGGCCAGACGACACTGTGTTCTCGCAAATCTATCGCTACACTTTCAAGGTGATGGTGAACAAAAATGATGAAATGTTCGCCTGGATGCCTACGAAGGCTGTCATCATCTACAACGGGAACAAGAATTGGGACCCGTTTGAAAAATTTCGTAAAAAGCCGAAGGCAAAGTTCCATGACAAGAAATGCTGAAGTCGCTTGGCCGAGAAAAGGCTGCTTGCCTTGTCAAAAAAATAGAGTTATATTTAGGAGAGTTCTTTAGTCAAAATGCAAGGGCGACATTAAAAATGGCTGTTGAAAGTATTGGGCAACTGTACGGTTTTGTCAGCGTCAACGACGCCATTCGTGCTGAAGAACGCAAGAAGCAAGAAGAAGAACGCCGAAATCTGATTAAGGAAAACTTGCAGAAAGGTTATGCAGCAAATATGATTGCAGACTTTTTGAAAATTCCTCTTTCGCAGGTCCTTGAAATCCAGCAGGAACTTCAGAACGCATAACTGCTGAATCACCTTCCAGCACAGAGATTTTATATAAAAACCCCAGGAATTTTCTAACTCCTGGGGCGTTTTTGTAGGCTTATGTCTTACAAGCTTGCCAGAACCTGCAGCAGACGCTTCTTGGCGGGGCCGTCGTTCAGGGGCAGGAACAGCTCCTTGGCGAAGGACTTCATGAGCATTTTCTTGGCGGTTTCGGCGGGGATGCCGCGGCTGGTCAGGTAGAACATCTGGTCGGCGTCAAGCTCGCCGCAGGTGTTGCCGTGGGTACATTCCACGTCGTCGTGATAGATCTTCAGCACCGGCTTTACGGAAACGCTGGATTCATCGCCGAGGAGAATGGAATTTACCAATTGGCTGGAGTTCACCTGGCTGCATCCGTTTCCCACGATGACGCTGCCGTCGTAGCTGACGTAGGACTTTTCGTCCAGCAGGTTGCGGGCGAACTGGGAACTTACGGTGTTGGGTGCGTTATGACGGATGGTCAGGCGCTGGTGCTTGCTGGCGGAACCCTTCAACACGCTGAGAGAACGGTAATCGAAGTTGGCGCCTTCGCCGTTCAAGTCCACGTCAATGCTGATGCGGCCGATGCCTGCGTCCTGCAGGATGTTGGAAAAGTGAACCGTAGAATTGGCAGCCTGCTTGATTACAAAATGGCGGAACTGCAGGGGCAATTCATTTGCGGGGTTGGCAAAGAAAATTTCCAGCTCGGCGCCTTCTTCCACGTTGATGTCGAAGCGCTCGGCGGCAATTTCGTGCTCCACCTTGTTGTCCAGAATTTCCAGGGAAACCTTGGCGTTCTTCCCGATGTTGAAAATGCTATGGCCGAAGTCATCGCGGCTCTTGATGAGGCCCATTTCGGTTTCGCCTGCAGCAAAATCCTTCTTCATGGCGGGAGCGGACTTTGCGATGGGCAGGAGGGCTGCGATGTCGGTTTCTGCGGCAATGCCGAAGTCGGCGCATTCCACAGCGGCGCTATCGGCTGCGGCCCCAGCAGCGGTGCTATCGGCATCCACTACAGATGGAATTTTGTTGACCGGGAAGAAGCTCCACAGCTCGTTATTGCGCTTTGGCATGCCAAGGGCGTTGATGCGAGCCTGGGCGGCCTGTGCTAATTCAGAATTCATATAGCTCATGACGCCCTCGATTACTTTTCTTCGATCCAGTCGTAGCCCTGTTCTTCCAGCTTCAAGGCCAGTTCCGGTCCGCCGCTCAGAATAATCTTGCCGTGACGCAGCACGTGAACGTAGGTGGGCTTGATGTAGTCCAGCAAGCGCTGGTAATGGGTCACGAGAATCACTGCCTTTTCGGGACTCATAATATGGTTGATGCCGTTTGCCACAATGCGCAGCGCATCAATGTCCAGACCGGAGTCGGTTTCGTCCAAGAAGGATACCTTGGGGTCGAGAATTGCCATCTGGAGGATTTCGTTACGCTTCTTTTCGCCGCCGGAGTAGCCTTCGTTGACGCCGCGGTCGCGGTAACGGTCGTCCATTTCCAAAAGCTGCATCTTTTCTTCGCAAAGCTTCTTGAAATCGGCGTCGCTCATTTCCGGGAGGCCCAGGAAGTTACGCTTGGAGTTCAGCGCCATCTGCAGGAATTCCACGTTGTTCACGCCGGGAATTTCGGTGGGGTACTGGGTGCTGATGAACAGGCCGGAGTTGGCGCGTTCGCAGATTTCCATATCCAAGAGGTTCTTGCCGTCAAGTTCAACGACACCATCGTTCACGGTGTAGGCGGGGTGGCCTGCAATCACCTTGGAAAGGGTGCTCTTGCCGGAACCGTTAGGGCCCATAATGGCGTGGACTTCGCCGGGCTTTACTTCCAGGTTGATACCCTTCAAAATCTGGGTGCCGTCTTCAATACTTGCCTTAAGATTCTTGATGCTTAACATGATTTCCTCGTTTTTAAACTTTTTTTTGACGCGCGATTTTTTGCCTCGGTGACCTAGTAACCGCCCATGTCGTCGTCGCTGTTGCTGAACTCATCCGGATCGTAACTATACTCTTCATCTTCCGGCGGTTCTTCGCCCATGGCTTCTGGGGGAGGCTCGAAACCTTCCGGTGGGCCAAAATCTTCGGGCGGTTCAAAACCTTCCGGCGGGCCGAATTCCTGGGGCGGCACGGGTGCTGTCGTTTGCGCTGGTGCCGCGTGAACTTGTGCGGGCTGTGGAATCGGCGTACTCATAGCCGGCGGCGTGGTCGGCATAATCGGTGCATTTTCCGTCAATGCGGCCTGGAACTGAATCAGCTTGGAACGGCTGCGGACAACCTGGTCGGCAAAGGCATCAATCTGAATTTTTTCTGCGTTCAACAGGTTGTTGATGGTCTGCATTCCCTGGGTGAACTTGGTCATTTCCATACGGACGTTCACTCGTTCCATGGTATCCAGGGGCAAGGCCTTTTTCTGACGGTCGCAAAGCTTTGTAGAAAGTACGGTCAAAGTCTGATAGAACTCGTAGATTTCCTGAGGAGGTTTCCACAGTTCTTCGGGAAGACCCTCGATAAAAGCCTTCATTTCGGGAGAGACGTTCTCGTACAAAAGCTGGGGCGAATGGGCTCCGGTTTCTGCGTACAAGGCCACGATGGTGTTGACGAATTCCTCTACGATGGGGGATTCGAACATCTGGATGCCACTAGTGGCCCAGTCCATGTCAAAGTATTCCAGGGCGCGGTCCATCAGAGTGGGGTTTCGCAACAGCAGGTTGGCGAAGCGAAGTTCAATAGGCGGTATAGCGTGCCATTGAATAACGGGTTCTTGCGGCTGTGGCGTCGCAACATCCTGCTGCGGTATGCGTCTTTCCTGTTTTAGGGGACGTACTTGCGCCAGGGAACGGTCCGTGTTGAATCGTTCGGAAATCAATTTCAGATATTGATTCTGCAGTTCGCGATCGCCAATACTCTTCACCAGAGCCTTGGTGTAGCTTACAAATTCTGCGCGCTCCTCGGGACGTCTCAAGTCCTTTTGGGATGCCAGGTAGCTAAGCCAGTCGTCTGCGGTAGACAGAGCGTTTTTAAACGCCTCGGGACCTTGCTCGTTCACAAAGTTGTCCGGGTCGATCTTTGTGCCGTCGGGGCGAGACAAGGCGAATACGCGGGGGGCGATTCCCTTGGGCAGTACGATTTCCAAACTGCGGAGGGTTGCCTTCTGGCCGGCGGCGTCACCATCGAATACCAGATAGGCAGTCTTGGCGTAACGGGCCAGGATGCTAGCGTGGGTTTCTGTCAACGCCGTTCCGGATGCGGCCACCACGTTTGTAACTCCGCCCTGGTAAAGGCTGATCATGTCGAAGTAGCCTTCTACGATAATTACTGCATTTTCTTTCGCGATGCTCTGACGGCTATGATGCAATCCGAAAAGAATGTCGCTCTTGTGGTAAAGGGCTGATTCCGGACTGTTCATGTACTTTGCCGGTTTGAATTTCGGATCCTTGTTTTCGCTGAGATCTCGGCCACCAAAAGCAACGATGACGCCGGAAATGTTCTGGATGGCGATCATCAGACGATCGCGGAACTTGTCGGAAATACCGCCGTGTTCCTTTTCGACGGCAAGGCCAGCCTTGACGCAATCCAAAGGGGAAAATCCGTTCTTTACGGCGTGACTGATAAAGCCTTCGCGACCATCAGGGGCGTAACCGATGTGGAAACGTCTTCGGGTTTCCTCGGTGATGTGGCGACTGCTTAAATAAGCCTGTGCCTTTTGGCTTAAGGTCAACTGGGTCTCGAACCATTCGCAGGCCAGTTCGTTAAGGCGACGGACTTTTTCACGTTCCTCTACGATTTCTGCATTCTCGGGGGCTCCCAATGTGGGGAGGGCAAAACCTGTAAAGTTGGCTACCCATTCCACAGCCCCCTTGAAATCCAATTTTTCGTGTTCCTGGACGAACTTGAAAACGTCACCGGCGGCTCCGCAGGCAAAGCACTTGTAAATGCCCAAGGAGGGGTTCACGTTCATAGAGGGGGAACGGTCGTTGTGGAAGGGGCACACTCCAAGATAGCGTCCGTTACCGGAACGCTTCAAAGGCAAAAAACTCTCAATGACGGTTGCGATATCCGTCTGAGTTTTCAGCTGTTGAATGATTTCGTTAGAGTAAAAAGCCACGGGCCAAAGATAGCAATTTTCAATGGGGCGACCCCAAGGTAAATCCAGTCAATAGCCCTGCAAAGACTAGACCACAGCCTTGCTTTGCCATTTTCCGCTGCGCCACCTATAGTAGTTAGCTATAGAACGGTAGAATTCGTCGGCAGCCATGCCCAGCCAAAGACCGGGAAGTCCAAGGTCCAGAACGAATGCCAGGAACAGTGCTGTGCCTACGCCCAAAGTCCACATCATTCCGCTTCCGACAAATGCGGGGAACTTGGAATCGCCAGCGGCTCGCATGGATGTGGTTAGAACAAAGTTTACTGCCTTGAAGGGCTGTACCGCCACATCGCACCAAAGGCACATCTGGCCTAGGGCAATGACCTCGGGATTGTCCGTAAAGACGCCAATGAGGTGAGTACCGCAAAGTGCCATGATTACAGACAAAATAAGTCCGCTAATGCAGCTGATGAGAATGGTCTGGTGAACACGCTGGTCGGCGGTCTTGAATTCCTTTGCGCCCACCAGGTGGGCGACCAGAATCTGGTTTCCGTTACCGAGGCCGCTCCCGAGAATTACAGACAAGGCGGCGAAGTTCCCGGCGAATACTCGGGCGGTCATGGCCAGCGTTCCGATGTGTGCCACCATGGCGGTAATGAACACGTTGAACAGCTGAAAACTGATGGGTTCCGCTGCAGCAGGAAAACCGATGCGGATCCAGTCGGGAAGGATGATGCGGGAACGCTTCAGGTCGCGGCGGTGGGTCTTGTGCTGAGCCTTGTAGCGGAGAACGCACCAGAGAATTGCAGAAGAAATCAGCCAGGAAAGTGCAGTTGCCAGGCCCACGCCCTTGGCTCCCATCTTGGGAAGCCCAAAGAGGCCTTCCAGGAAGATGTAGTTCATGATGGCGTTGCTTACGATGGTGATGGTGTTTCCGATGAGGTTCCAGACCGTAAGACCGTGGGTCGCCACAAAGGCGGTCAAGGAAGACTGCAGTGCTCTAAATGCAAAACCGAAGGCCACCACAGACATGAACTGCTGTGCGTAAATAACGGGGCCGCCCTGCAAACCCATCCAGAGGGGAATGCGCCCCGACAAGGGAAGAACCGCTAACGTCATCAAAAGGCCCACCATCATGCTTCCGCAAAGGACCATGGTCTTGGTGGAACGAGCGTGGCTGTTCTGCTCCGCGCCCATGTACTGGGAGGCGATGCTTGCGCCTGCCTGGGAGAATGCGTTAATGGCGGTGAACAATGCGGCAAGGACAGGCATCAATGCACCAACGCCTGCGGCAGCTTCTTCGGAAGTGCGGGACAGGAACCAGCTATCCATCATGGGCTGGATCATATTCACGGCGAAGGTGAATATCAGCGGCCAGGAGAGGCTGAGGAGAGAACGGTCTTTGACTTGTTTCCCTTTCATGGCGCCAATTTTAGCAATTGACGAGGTTCCTTTGTAGGGTGTTTTTTAGACTTTTGTTTGCGTCTGTATACGGGCGTTACATCACCTTGGACAACTTGGTGATAATCTCGTTCACGTTGGTGAATGCGCACACCGGAAGGCTGATTGCCTGTTGGGTAGCCAGCGTGGCGTTCGGATTCTCGGTAACGTTCCCGGCGCAGCTCCTGAAACATTTCTGGCTGTGCAATGTGGCGGGGTAGTGAATGCAGAACGGCACTTCGGCCTGCTGCAATTTTTTGATGAATGCTTGGCGGTCTTCTACCAAAAGCGTGTACTGGGCTACGGTACTGGAATTGCCGCAGGCAAGCTTTTGCGGTACTACGCCTTCGATAGAACTGAAAAAATCATCGTATTTGGCGGCGTTCTGCTGGCGAACCTTCAGTTCTTCGTCCAGATGGCGCAGTTTTACGCGGAGTATCCCAGCCTGGAACGCATCCAGTCGGCTGTTTATGCCGATGATATCGTGCTGGTAATGTCCCTTGCTGCCGTGGTTTGCAATCATGCGGGCGCGGTCGGCTAATTCCCTGTTTGCGGTAAACACTGCGCCGCCGTCACCGTAACACCCCAAGGGCTTGGTGGGGTAGAAACTTGTAATGGCAACGTCGCCGAAGGTGCCGGCGGCGTTTCCCCCTTGGGTTGCCCCGAAGGCCTGTGCGGAGTCTTCCACAATCCAGAGCCCGTGCTTATCTGCGATTTCGCGCAATTCCTTAAAAGGCGCACACTGGCCGAATAAATTCACGGCGATAATTCCCTTTGTCTTGCCAGAAATCAATTTTTCCACGGATTTCGGCGAAATCTGTAAAGTTTCGCGGTCTATATCGGCAAATTTCGGGGTGGCTCCCAAGAATGCGACGCACTCCGCCGGGGCGATAAAGGTGAAATCCGGAACGATTACCTCGTCGCCGGGGGCGAGCTCAAGGGTCATCAAGGCGATGGTCAAGGCGTCGGTTCCGCTGCCGCAGGCCACGGTTTCCGCCTTTTTTCCGTCATTTGAATGAACTTTTATGTATTCCGAGAGCTCTTTTTCTAGATTTGCAACCTGCTCGCCTCCGATAAAACAACCGCTATCCAGGATGGATTTTTCCATTTCCTCGAATTCTTTGCGGTACGTATTTCGTTGTTCGACAAGGTTTACAAAGGGAATCATGGCCTAAAAAATAGAAATTTTTCGGTACCCCTTGAAATATTTCAAATAATTACTAACTTTGAGCCAACATTTTTAAGTAGGTTTTCACCCGGAGATATTAAGGTGCCTCAACACAAATCTTGCAAAAAGCGTTTGCTCCAGGCCGAAAAGGCCAATGCTATGAACCGTTCCGCTCGCTCTGCCATCCGTACCAGCCTCAAGGCTATCCGCTCTGCTGCTACTAAGGAAGAAGCTCTGAAGGAATTGCCGAACTTGTTTAGCCAGCTCGATAAGGCTGCTTCCAAGCATCGCGCCGGTTTCTGCGCAAATCGCGCTGCCAACTACAAGGCAAAGGCTGCAAAGATCGTTAACAGCCTCGCTTAATTAGCGTCGCCTTTCGATTTTAGCAATCGTTATTAGAAATGTGCCAGAGTATGTATTTATACTCTGGTCTTTTCTGCATTTTGTGAATATCTTGTTGAAAAAGTTTGTTTCTTGACTGCGGACTGTTTTTTTCGAAGTCGTGCTATTGCAAGAAGCTCCCACTAGAGTCGGGGGCTTTTTTTTGTTGCGTTGTGTTCTTCAGAAAATGATGGTTTTTCTACTGTGATTTAAATTACAAGAATATTTTTTTACTACATTGATATTAGATAGTATCAAGGATGTATAATGTCTTCGATTAATTTTGCTACAAGAGAAATTAGTTGTAAAGTTGTTTACTACGGCCCAGGTCTTAGTGGTAAGACCACCAACTTGCAGGTGATCCACCAGAAGATGCCTCAGGACAAGCGTACGGACATGGTGTCCCTCGCAACCGAAGGTGACCGTACTTTGTTCTTCGACTTTTTGCCCCTGAACCTCGGTGATATCAAGGGTTTCAAGACTCGATTCCAGCTTTACACCGTTCCCGGTCAGGTTTATTACAACAGTACCCGTAAGCTGGTGCTTCGTGGTGTAGACGGCATTGTGTTTGTGGCCGATTCCCAGCGCTCTCGTCAGGCAGAAAACTTGGAAAGCTTGCAGAACCTTCGTCAGAACCTGCAGGACTACGGCATGGACCTGGACGACATGCCCTTCGTGCTTCAGTACAACAAGCGCGACATGGACAGCGTGTTCACCCTCGACGAATTGAACGCCGAGCTGAATCCCCGCAACGTGCCCTTCTTCCCGGCAACTGCCCATAACGGTAAGGGCGTTGTGACCACTCTTAAGACCATCGCTATGTTGGTCATCGAAAAGTTTAACGTCAAGCAGGGTTTCTTGCATCAGGCTGCCGCCTCCGCCAACAATACTGGCGTTCACGATGTGTCCCTGACTAAGGAAGGTGTTTCTGTTAAGGCTGCCGCACCTGCACAGCCCCAGCAGCAGCCCGCCGCTGGTGGTGCATCTCCCTTCCGTATGCCGTCTTTCGCAGCAAAGCCGCCTTCCGGAGCTCCGGCCCAGGGTGCAACTGCCGGTGCAGGTCTATTCCAGAAGGGAGCTACATCCTCTCCCTTTGGTCGCCCCCGCGCATCTGCTCCTGTCCCCCCCAGAATGCCCACCTTTGGTCGCGATGTTGCCAAGCCCACTAACGATGGCGACGACGAAATCGAATTGCGTCCGTACATTCCCAAGAAGAAGTAACCCATTTTAAAGAGGCCAAGATATGAGTGATTTTACCATTTATTCTGATGACGCTGACAAGGTCCGTCGCTTGATGTCTGCCTACCAGGCTAGTGTCAAGGCCGAGTATATCGTCCTTTGCCATCGCGATGGTTCCATCATTGCCGAAGTGGGTTCCCTTGGTTTAGACGCCACTCCGCTTGCAGTGCTCAGCACCGCTTCTTTCGACTCCGCAAGCCAGGTTGGTTTGATGCTCGGTGGCGAAAATTTCAACGCAGTTTCTTACTCCGGTGAAAATCGTTCCATCTACATCGCTCCGGTCGACCAGGCATTGCTGTTGGTCCAGATCTTCCCGGGCTCCAAGCTCCCGAACCGCATCGAAGACTTCAACCGTCTGCTTGTCGAAAAGCTGGTAGACGCCGTTCCTGCCTTTACTCAGAACACTAGCCGCCTGGTTCGCTAGGAGGCTTTGTGGCTAAGCTCCCTCCGCTTCGTAATTTGCGGAAGACAACAATCGTTGTGGTTGCTGTCTTTTTGGGATTCTTGATTCACCGAATTGTTGTGGTTGCTTTGGGCAATGCAACGGTTCAGGAATCTGTGGAAACGGAACTGACCTTGGCCCAGAGTGTGGTCTGCAGCCATATTGTAAACGGCACGCCTTTCGGTGTGGATAGTGTTTTTGAAGAAGGCACCCGCCTGTACTATTACTCCATGGTTTCTTCTGCGGCGCTGCAAAGTTCCGACACCTTGATGCATATCTGGTTTAACGGCGCCGACACGATTCAAAAAACCGCTTGCAATATGTCCCAGGATATTTGCCTTACGACCATCGTTCCCAATTTGCTGAAACCCGGCGAATGGAGCGTGGACTTAATCCAGGGCCATAAACTTCTTTCCACAAGGCAGTTTCTTGTAGAACCTGTCCGTAGGTAGCTCTTATGTCCCGACGCGTCTGTTTGGGACTCTCTCTGTTCTCTACGATCGCTTTCGGCATGGATGTTAACTCCTTGCCGGTTTGGGATCCGTCTATCCTGGTCCGGGGTGGGAATTACGTTGTTCAAAACGCGGATTCAACCACTCGCAAGGATTCCCTTGAAACCCACGGTTACAAGACTATGCAGATTACGGTGGGGGATGGGGGCACCCAGGTGGACCAGGAATTGCGCCTGTCTATTCAGGGGCGCTTGACGGACAGCGTTTATATCGAAGCTCTTTTGTCTGATGTGGGCCGAAAGGCTGGTGACCAGACCACGGCGACCTTGCGTGAGGTGGACCAGATTTATTTTAGGGTCCAGACGCCTCATGCGTTTTTGCATTTGGGTGACTTGACTTGGAAAGACGATTCCATGGGATTTTATTCCCTGGAAAGAAGCTCCCTAGGTATTATGGCTGGGGCCCACGGCGGCTTTGGAGGCGGCCAGGCGGAGGTTCGCGGCGTTTATGGTTCCGATGAAGTTCAACATTTTTCAAGAACCTTCAATGGCGTTAGCGGCCAACGGGAAGGCTATTCCATGGGAACGAACGGAGATTTTATTTCGGTGGTTCCCCAGTCTGAAACGGTTTGGCTTAATGGACGCAAACTGCAACGTGGCGTTGACTATGACGTGAATTACGCCGGCGGTATGCTGGATTTCAAGGGCTCCTTGATTCCTACGGTGGATGATGAAATCCTTATGGAATACGATGCCTACGAGGATGACAACGTTTATTCATTGTATGGCGCCGCCGCAAGTTACAGACACCCGAATTTGTATTTGGATGTTTCGGGCTTTCGTCTGCAAAGCGATGTGGACCGCTTGAAACGTGGCGTATGGACCAGTGATGATTATGCAATTCTGAAAGCTGACCGTGGTGAAGACTTTGTTCGTGATGATTCCCTGGGTGCGTTGAATCGGCCGGTTTTGAATCAGCGTGTGGGCGCCCGTATGAGAGTTCAGGGTAACCACCAGTTCTATGCGGACTTGGAAATTTCCATGAACCGCTCCGACACCAATACGGTTTCGAAATATGTGGATGGTCCCGAAGGTAAGTCCTTGCGCTGGTATGCCACAACGGATTCTACCCAGGATTTAAGACATTTCCCGGTGGCATTCTCCGTGTACGGAAATCGCGTGCAGCAGGGCTTTGGTATCCTTGACAATCCGGGTTCCGATTTGGATTGGAATACGTATAAGTTGAGCGATGAATGGGATTTGTCTAACGCCCAGGATTCGCTTTTGGATGATGAACTGCTTCACGATGAATTCGCCATGAAGGTGCGGTTCGGTGGCGGCTGGTTCGGTAATGCAACCTGGGGTTATCGCCGTAACGATGGCGAAAGCTGGAATTCCTCCAGGGCAAATCTTTCCTTGATCAACAGAAACAGCCGCGCTCAAAGTGAAATCGGCTTGACTCGTGTGGCAAGTTTCCAAAATCAGGAAATGGAACGTTACCAGGCCACGATGAAAACCAATTTTGTTCAGGGTTTCTTTAGGCCTTTTGGTTCCTTGGACGTACGATATACAGAAATCAGCCGAGGCGATGATGCTGACGAGGCTACTGAATTCGCGGATGAGGTGGCTTACGGAAAGTCCGCCGCGGGCTTTGGCTTGTATTTTGACCGAGGCGAAGTGAAGGAATCTGTGGGCGGAAAGATTGCCCGCCGTCGTGGCGATACCTACGGCAAGGATTGGACCGATTCTTTGAAGGCGGCATCCTGGTTACAAGAAGCTAACTATTCCAATAAGTGGTTCTCAGTTTCCCATACGTTGCAGTACGAAAGAATCGATAAGGATTCTTCGGGTGCGGATGATTCCTGGGTTGGTGACGTTGTGGGAAAGTTTGGTAATGAGGCTGTTGGCCTGCAGGGAACGGTGAATTACAAACTGGGCCTGACGGAAGAACAGATTTATACGGCGGTCTATAAGGCGGTGGCGCCTGGGACCGGCGACGTTCGCTATGACAGCCTGACGGGAACGTACATCGAAGGCGTGGACAACGGCGACTTCGTTTATGAGGGACTTGGACGTAATGATTCCGTGGGGGCGACTCGGGCGTCGGACGCGTCCTTCGGTATGGATATCCGATGGAAGCCGGCTGTGTTGCTGGGTGTGAAGAATGGATTCCTGAGGGATGTGACCTTTGGCGGATCTTTTGCCAGCGAAGGCAGCGATACAACGGGCAGAAAACTTTATTTTCCGCCGGTGACGAAATCACAGGTGCAGCGCACAACTTCTGGGCATATTTCTGTTGAAGGTTTGATCGACTGGAATCATCCTGCGGGAGCCAGCTTAAGCTATAAGCCGGGGCTGGAATACGACAAGAAGTTGTCTTCGATTTCTTACTACGAGAAGATTGTATCCCACAATGTGGATGGCGGACTCCAAATTCACACGAATCATCGCGTTGACGCAAGTTTGCTGATTCAGAACGAGGAACTTTCTGCGCTGCAGGCATGGGACTGGAACGTTTATGAAGGTAGCGGAAAATACCGCTTTGATTTCTTGAATGGATTTTATACGCAGCCGTCGGTCCGTTATCGCCGCGGCGCTGGCGAAGACGCGTCACAAGAAAACTTTACTGCGAATTTGTGGGAAGGTGCCTTACGCGTAGGCTACAACCGCCTCAAGAAAGTGAACGCATTTGCCAACTTCTCTATGACCCATGTGTCTGGCCGCGGCGGCACAATTCCCTATCAGGTGATGAACGGCTATAACGATGGCAATACCTATCGATTGGAAACATCAGTTTCTCTGGATTTAAATGATGTAATTTCTGTTGGATGTTCTTATGTTTTGCGTTTTGGTGATGCAGAAGAAAACGTTTTCCAGAAGTTGAGCACGGAGGCGAGGGCTAATTTTTAGTGATTTTTGAGACTGTCATTGCGAGCGAAGCGAAGCGATCGAAGTGGAGTTAAAAAGATGTTATTGAGACGAACGATTATTCTGTTGCTGGCGACTGCCGCCCTTCTCTGGGCTGCAGGTTCTTGCCGTATTCAGAAAATTGTCTGGTCGGCCGAACATTCCGCTTTCGATGAATCCCAAATGGCGGCTGCGGTGGGCGAGCCTTGTGAAAACTGGCGCACCGTCGCTCAAAAGCTAGAACAGTACTACGAAAATCAAGGCTTCCTCGGCGCAGTTGTAAATGGCAATCTGGATTCCGCCGGCGTACTTTCTGTTCAGTTTGTTCGCGGTGCAGCCTGGGTTTGGGCTCCCGCAGAAAATCTTGATTCCGCCAAGACAAAAAAGAATGTTTTCGCAAAACTTGCCGGCTTGGAACCTGGAGCCTACGTTTCTGCAACGGACTTGGAACGAGCCGACAGAAAACTTTCTCGCCTGGGTTATTACCAACGTATGGCTCCTGCCCAGATGTTCCGTGATCCGGATCGCAACCGCATTTATCCCGTATTCCATATGCGTGCCGCCGCCGTTTCCCAGGCAGAAGCCTTGCTGACTTATTCCAGCGAAGAAAACTCTTGGGAAGGCCAGTTGAATTTGAACCTCTATAACATTTTGGGTACGGCTCGCGACTTGCAAATGGAAGGCTACATCGGTGACGACTCCCGCCATCTGGAAGGCTCCTATAAGGAACCCTGGATCTTGGGAACGTCTTGGAATGTGGTAGCCCGCGGCAAGTTCAACGAAGAAACGGTGGCTGCGGAATCAAACGCAGATGTCGCAGGTTCTGCCGACAGCACTGCCGAAACGTTGGAACGAGAAATCTATGGCGAACTCGGCATTACCCGTGAAATCGGTTTTGACTTTACCTTAGGCGTGTTCCTTGGCGTCAGCGAATTCGACAAGTATTCTTCCGTAGAAGTGTCCTATGTTTCCTTGGATCGTTTCGCCTTGCCCCGCAACGGCTGGCGTATAGACGGTAGCGTTACTTACAAGATGGACCGCCCGGATTCCTTGGATAACTATCTGGTGGCCTCCGCCAACGTGGTTCGCTATATGCCGGTGTACAAGAATTTCATTGCCCGATTCTCGGGAGCTGCGGGTGGCATTTTCCCCACGGACGCTTCCCTCAAGCGAACAGATCTTTTTGCCTTGGGCGGTATGGATAGCTTTAGGGGCATGGAATACCAGCTGGTTCGTTCCCGGGCTTTTGGCTTCTCTGAGTTCGCCTTGCTGTGGCAGGACGGCTACGACTTGAGTATCGAGGCCTTCTACCAGCCGGGACTTTATCGCCGCGCAGGTTCGGAACATGGCTGGGCCCGCGAACAGGATTACGGCATCGCCTTTACCCAGTATCGCAAGAACTGGAGCTTTAATCTGTATTACGCCATGAGAAACGGCTGCAACTACCTAGACGGTATCATCGGCTTCGGCGTGAAGACGCTATTCTAATTCAGGAAAAGAGCTTCGAGGTGGTCGTTGGCTTCTTCCTCGGCTCCCTCGCT
>JAKSID010000039.1 GCA_024399035.1 Fibrobacter sp.
GGCTGCCAAGTGGAACGAAAAGTCTGTTGCCGCCAACAAGGAATTCGACGAAGCTTTGTGGGACGAAAACGAAGGTTACTACCACTTCTTCGTTACCCCCATGGAAATGAAGGACGTGAACGTCGACAAGTATGCAAAGCTCCGCGAAGCTGTTAAGGAATCCATCGAACTGCCGGAATGCCCGAAGGCTGGCGTTGCAGCAATCAACGCTTGGTTGAACTCTGGCGAAATCCCTGCCGACGTGGAACTTTCTAAGTCTGAACTCCGCGGTCTTAAGAAGGCATGGCTCACCGCCCAGTGCGAAGAAGCCTTCAATGCATCTTGGAAGGCTAAGGTCACCAACGACTGCGACGACGTGTTCGTTGACACTCTCCTGGCTGACACCTACCTGCGTATGCTGGGGCTGAAGCCCATCTGCGACGCTAACAAGGCTAAGAAGAACCTCCTGAAGGTCTTCAACACCAACTACAAGGCAAATAGCCCGCTGATTGGCGCAGCAAACCTTGTTCACAAGGATGGTAGCCCGCTGGATGAATTCAACTTCCAGGCACACGACGTTTGGATCGGTATCCAGTACAGCGTCATGACCGCTTGCATGATGCACGGCCTCGTTAAGGAAGCAGCTGACCTCGGCGATTCCATGACCCGTAACCTCTACGATGAAGCAAAGGTTCCGTTTGCTGCACCGGAAGGCTTCAACGGATCTTGCCGTCTGCACCCGGTTGCTCTCGTGGCAAACTTCGGTTTGTCTCAGGCTGCTGCTGACAAGATGCACAAGGCATTGCTCGCTAAGGGCGCTCTGCTGGCTGATAGCCGCATTAGCCCGAAGCTCCCGCGTAACGTGGCTGCATTTAGCAAGGCTTATGGTGCAATTGCTAAGGACGCTAAGGTTGATGCAGAGAAGCTGTTCACCCTCATGCACAGCACTGCTTTGAAGTACACCGCTGGTAAGTACTTCCGTCCTGGCATGGTGTTCGCTTTGTTGTATAAGTAGTTTCGGTCCGTGAGGTAAGCTCGCACGAAAACAAGGCCGTTCCGGGTTGTTTTCTTTGCGACTTACCTTCACTCCCCTATACAATTACTTATACCACCCGTTTTTACGGATGTTCGCTCTGCTCTATAAGTAGGGTTATACCTCTGGCAAGGACACAAGGCAAAATTGCACGCAAACAATTTACGTCGCTACGCTCCTTTGTTATTTGCTTAGCAATTTGCCTTGCACCCATCAAACGCAGCCTACTTATAAGCTACGTTTTTGCGATAAGTCAAGAAGCATCTGGAGGCAGGTGCTTTTTTTTGTTCTACAAAAAACATTACTATATTCAACAGAAGGAAACTTTAAGAGGATTGGAGTTGTTCCAATGAATTTTAAGAAAGCTTTGCCCGTCGCAATTTTCGGCATTGCAATCAGCAGCACCTTTATCGCTTGTGGCGATGGCGATTTCGTTACTACAGAGGTCCCTTCCGTCGGATCCGTAAAAGATTTGGGCACCTGCGGAAAGAAAAACCGCGGAGAAATCATCGTCGTTGAAAAAGATGATGTAGCCTACGAGTGCGTTGATGGTGAATGGAAACGAATTGATGAGGATGAGGATGAGGACGAAGACGAGAACTCTTCCAGTTCCACGATTTCCCCATTTAGCAGCTCTAAGACCTCAGCTAAATCATCAAGCTCCAAGAAAACAGATTCTTCATCGAGTTCCGATGACGAAGATGAGTCCAGTTCTAGCTCTGAAGAATTAGAGTCAAGTTCCAGCGAAGAACCCGACAGCAGCTCCGATGCCGAAGAAGATTCTTCCAGTTCATTTGAGGAACCGGAGTCCAGCTCTAGTGTAGAACTTCCCGAATGCGGTTCTGAGATCTACAATCCAGTAATTGAAGAATGCATTGACGGGGCTGTCGTCAAAAATGAACTCGTCGGAACCTGCGGCCCCACAAGTACAAAATACGATGTTATGAAAAATCTCTGTGCAGGGGACGGCAACATCTACAAAAAAGATGAAGGATACGAAGTTTGTCTCGCAAATGGCGTAATTGGCGACGCCTACAAACCAACCGAAAGTTTCTGCAATGGTCTAGACGCAATACCTTTGTGCAATGGTTCAGAATACAATGTTTTAAGTGAAGAATGTTTGAACGACTTAATCGTAGCAACGGAAAATATCGGTACCTGCGGCCTACAGGGTGTCAAGTATGACAAAACAATCCAGTTCTGCTCCAGCTATTCATTATACGATCTTTGCGACGGGGAAACGTACACTCCGCGTTCCGGCTATTGCGAAAACGGAACTTACTACTACTCTAATGCAAACGGGGCCTACTTCCAGGATCTTCGAGACAAACAAACCTACAAGTACGTAAAAATCGGCAACACCTATTGGATGGCAAAAAACTTGAACTATTATGACGAAAACAACTCTCAAATAGCGAACAATTCCATTTGTGCAAAAGCCGAAGGCGAAGAGCAAGCCTCTTGTGAAAGAGAAGGGCGTCTTTACAGCTGGGATGCTGCTGTGGTTGAAACCGTTCAAGACACCTTGAATCATCAAGGTCTTTGCCCTGAAGGATGGAGAATTCCTGCTTACAGTGATTTCATAGCTGCGAAACAAGCGCTCCTTGAAACCTATGAATCTGACCCGGAGGCAACATATGCGGCGCAAGCAACAGGATATGCGGCTTGGCCAGAAGCGACAAACAACTCCGGATTAGGCCTTCAGCATACCCCCTATTATAAAAAAGCAAGAAACACCTACACCTCATCTGATTATGCATACTACCTAACGACAACAAAGTCATCATACATAGTAGTTGCCGCCGTAGGTCCTAAGTCATTTGGAGGAGAACTGCATACCATGAGTATATCAAAAACAGGTAACCTGGTTCCAGTCCGTTGCGTCAAGGATTCTGAATAAAAAACGCTAGCTACTTAGCCAGGCATTGAGCGGCCTTGGTCATCAAGTTTGCCTCAAGTTTCTTGGAATCTTCGAAAGCCTCTTTCAGGAGGCTTTTTACGTTGTAATCCTTCTTGATGGTCTTGAGCACGCAATCGCAAGTGGATTTCTTGACGTTGCCGGCTTTCATGCATTCCTTGACAAAGGCGTTGTCCATTTCCTTAGGGAATTGCTTGGGCAGGCACGGTTCAATAAATGCGAAACCCCAGCCGCCAAAGTCAGACAAGTCAGACTTGCCTGATGCAAGAATTTTCTCGACGACCTGTGGGTCCTTGGAAAGTTTATCGTAGGCACAGGAGCAGGTCTTGTTGGACTGAGTCGTCCCGAGCCACTCTGTTGCAGAGGCGGAGCAGGTCTGTACGAAGGTTTTCTTCATGAAGGGGCTTTGCAGCATGACCTTCAGGAACATAATCTCTTCGTCCGTCACTTGGATGCCGCCGAAGTTGGAGGTCTTTACCGAGGGCGGAGGCGGCTGGTTTGCAGGAGGCTGATTTGCGAACTGCGAGCCTGCCTGCTGTGCGAAGGGCGACGGTTCTGCGGGAATTTGACTTGCAGGTGCCATAAGCGGGCTGGGAGTACTTGCATCGGGCTGTGCGGAGGCGGCGCCATCCACAAGGGCACTGCATTCCGTGGTGGAATAAACGATAAAGTCCACATAGTTCTTGTCTTCGATGCCCAAGGACAGCGCCTGTTCCAGACTCTTGAATGCGTTTTCGTCGTACTTGGCTTCCAACTTTTTCAGCACGCATTCGCAGATGGGTGCTTCCACTCCCTCGAGGCAGCTTTTCATAAATTCCTGGCGGGTAGGCTCGGAATAGCCTTTGCCTGCGGCACGGGCCACCACAGCAGCGGCACCGCTAGCGGCGTAAGTTGTTGATGCGATTAGAGTTACAAACAGCGTTGCGACGATATTCAAATTTTTCATGCTGTTAATATATAAAACTGCGAGGCGAAAGCACGGGCAGCGGGGCGTTACAAAACGGGCAGCGGGGCGTTACAAAACGGGCAGCGGGGCGTTACAAAACGGGCAGCGGGGCGTTGCGGGGCCGGCGACTGAGGCCCCGCAGAGGGGGTAGCGGCAGCCGCAATGTTTTTCCGCCATAGGTCATTGCGGCGAAAGCGAGGGGGAACCCTCCCCCATCTAAAAAAAAACTTAAGAGGAAAATCACTAAACAAAACCACGGCCTTTTACTAAATTATGGCTACTATGAGCTTAAAATTCGAAACCCCGATTACTGAAGTCCCGCTGTTCCACCAGGGTAAGGTACGTGACATGTACGACCTGGGCGACAGCTTCCTGATGGTTGCTAGCGACCGTCTTTCCGCCTTTGACGTGGTTCTCCCCACCCCCATTCCGGGTAAGGGCAAGATCCTGAACCAGCTCTCTCTGTTCTGGTTCAAGCAGCTTGGCATGAAGAATCACCTGATCACTGCAAACGTGGACGAATATCCGGAAGTGCTGAAGAAGCACGCCGACTACCTCCGCGGTCGCTCCATGATCGTGAAGAAGGCTCACCGTCATTCCGTGGAATGCATCGTCCGCGGTTACATTGTGGGTTCCGGTTGGAAGGACTACCAGAAGACCGGTATGGTCTGTGGCCACAAGCTCCCCGAAGGCCTCAAGCTTTGCGATAAGCTTGAAACTGCTCTTTACACTCCGAGCACCAAGCCGGACGTTGGCCATGACGAAAACATCAGCTTCGAACAGACCTTCGACATCGTTGGCGAAAAGGTTGCAACCGACCTGAAGAACATGTCTCTGGACATTTACACCAAGGCTCGCGACTATGCAGCTTCCAAGGGTATCATCCTGGCTGACACCAAGTTCGAATTCGGAGAAATCGATGGCGAAACTATTCTCATCGACGAAGTGCTGACTCCGGACTCCAGCCGTTACTGGCCCGCAGACAAGTACGAAGTTGGCAAGAACCAGGAAAGCTTCGACAAGCAGTACATCCGTGACTGGCTCGAAACTTTGGACTGGGGCAAGTGCTATCCGGGTCCGGAAATTCCGGCAGACGTTGTGAAGAACACTCTCGACAAGTACATCGAAATCTTCGTTCGTCTCACTGGCAAGCAGCCTGAACTGTAGTAGAGATCCCCGGGCAAGTCCGGGAAGACATTTACTTCAAAAAGATCTGTCCTCGCGACAGGTCTTTTTTTGCTATGGGGTGGACTTTGGAGGATATCGTTCGCGCTTGCAGGGGCTTTTACGTACATAAGCGAGGCTTTTGGCCATTTTTGTACGTAAATCGTTAGTTTGTACGAAATACACGATACATAGATTCGGCATTTTTACGTACATAATCCGCGACGACGCACAAAAATGTACGTAATCTAGCAGGAACGACATGTTCACAAGAATCCAGCAGCACCAAACCGAAGAGATGCAGGGGCATTTTTACGTACAAAGCCACAACAAATTCACCTTTCTGTACGTAAAGTCACAACAAATGCGCCTTCACGAGTTTTTCAACATCATGGATCGACAGAGGGAATCTTTTATTTTCCATAGTGAAAACCAAATTGTCCCCCAAGACGAATCCATTTTTGCTGTAGGTTCGCAGCTTCAGAAGAACATTGCCCACATAGTCTAAGTCGTCCATCAGACCGAAGTGTTCCCATACGATTTCTTTACGGGTCCGCACATTCAAGCAAACAAAATCTGGATGAATGCATACCCCATTTTTTAACTGCAGGGGAAACTCATAGCGAAAGGGAATTTCCAAGCGTTCCAAAACCTCAGCAATGATGACTTCAGATTTTGACCGAACGCGGACATTTTTCGAAGTTAATAGTTCCGAATCTTCTTCATTAAAGGCTAAGCCCCCGAAATCAGCAGTATTCCAGCAATCAGCAAAATACTCGTTAGAGACAACATGAGGGTCTATAAGAGATTTTCTTTCAACACTCGCGGTTTCAAAAAATTGAGACAAGTCTAATTCACCATACCTGCGTTCAAAATTTTTCAGCAAATTCACCTGTTTCAAAACTTGCTTTAAAACTTTTTCGTCATATGTTTTTTGAGCAAGAGCCTTTGCCAAGTCCAAGTTTTCCCTAGGGATATAATCACCAGGAGCAATGGTCTTAACATGATAGTACTGGACGGATCCGTGACTTTGAGAAATACGCAATGTTCCCGCAGGAGATTTATTTATCAATGCCCCAAGATAGTTGGCAAAGCGAACCAATTCAGCAATTCGTTTTCTAACCATAGGGGCGATGCAATCAACAGAAAGTTGAACCTTCGCCATTTTTTTCCTTATGTGTTCTGATATAGAAATAACGATTTCTGAATCGTTGTAATTTTTGATATAAGAAAGTAAGAGTCAATGTACAAAAAAGCTCCCCAAAGGGAGCCGTCAGTAAAAGCGAATAAGGATACAATCCTTATTTCTTCTTGGTCAGGCGGAAGATGCCTTGCTTATTGTATTCGGGGGAATCCTTGGGGAAGGGATTCTTGGTTTCCTGACGGAGGATAAAGACTTCGCCTTCGTCCAAGTCGATTTCAGAACCGGACTTTGCGGGAATGCCGTCACCGAACAAGGCGTCGGCGGAAAGAAGCAAGGCTTCCTGGGCGTTTTCTTCGGAGGAGCCGATGCACAGGTCGGGCAAGGCAAAGCAGGCCATGCCCAAGGTGTAAATCACGTCGCCGTTTTCTACGAAGTTGATCCACGGGTCCATAGGATATTCGCCGTCGCCTACTTCGTCGCGGAAGCCCTGAATGCTCCAGGCGGCGCCGGACTGTTGCATGTAAACACCCTTGGCGCCTGCGTTGAACAGTTTGAGGATTGCGAGGTTAATCTGGTTCACTTCTTCGATGTTCTTGACTTCGCCCACAAGGAAAAGCAAGGATTTGTGACCGTCGATTGCGGCAACGTCTTCAGCGGAAATGTCCTGATGTTCCTTGAAGATGTCGGCAAGGCCATCAACGTGTTCCTTACGGATAACGTTGAAGAAAACGCTGCAGCCGGGAATGATGGTAGTCTTTGCATCGGCGGCGATGGAAACATTTTCGTTGATGACCACGGCATCGTCCACAGCGCGGTCCATAGGCAATGCTAAAATAAACTGAGGCATGGCTTTCCTTTTCTTTAAAATTTGTGCGATAAGATGATCGCGGTTCTAAACTTCTAAAACAGATTTGACTGCAGCAACCAAGGGGGATTCCTGGGGCGGCTGCGGGATTTTAACTTCGGGTCTGCGGGTCACAAGGTCCAGCAGGCTTTCTGCGGAAAAATTGCGTTCACTGATGCAGTTAGCGTAGCCTGCACGGCTTAACTCGTCACCAAGTACAATTTGCTCGTATTGGCCCGGCGTAGGGACAAACACACACTTCCCACCGAGATACACCATATCCATTACGGTGCTGTACCCGCCTCGGGACACCAGCCATTCCGCTCCCTGCACCACGCGGGCAAACTCTGCATCCGGCAGATGCGTAAAGAACTGTACGTTTCCCTCGGTCCAGGTTTTGACACCCGCCGCGGGGCGCCCCTGAATGATAGCGTGCCTGCCAGGAATCTTCGCAAAAGCCTGCTTAAGCTTTTCTTCGAAGCGGCTGCGGGCAGGTTCTACGCCAGAAACTACGGCGACGAACTTGTAGGCCGACGCAATGGATTCCGCGACTCCCGACGCAGCCCCAAGCGGCGCAGCACTTGCCGCAACGGTCCCAGCGGCGGATTCCGCCCCCACCCCAACGGTCCAAGAAAATCTAGACAGCGCGCCCACATACTTCAACGTCCTGGGGCAAATCTTCACATGGGACATCGCCCCCGCCAACCCAGGAGCCTCCTCATAGTCCGGCACCCACACTTCATCAAAGCGTTTCATCACGGAGGCATGCCACAGCTGACCCACAGGCTCCATAGCACTCAACGCCTGCGGGAAAGCAATACGACGCTGGTGGGTCATGTAAATGGACTTGGCCGCCCTAGAATAAAAGCCAAAGCGATTGTCCGACAAAATCACATCGTAATGATGACGCGCCACCATTTCTTCAACAAAGCGATGTTCAAAACGCGACACAGCGTTTAGGTGCACGCCATTCTTTACAAGCCAAAGCCCCATGTTGTAACCGTGCTTCGGATACACCACATTGTAAGAAGGAGCCAAGCGTTGGCGCAATTCCGGGAACGCCTCACGCAGCAGGCGGGCGTTGGCCTTTACAACAGCCAACTCCACTTGGGCACCTTGACGCAAGAATTCCCGGACAACAGGAATGCAACGAGTGGCATGTCCCAAGCCCCAATCCAACGGAGCTACAAGGACTTTCACTTAGCGGCCTCCAACCAGGCATTGGCCCAGTCGCCATGGTCGCAGTCTCTGTTATCTCCGCCCATATCAAGCTGAAGTTCAAGTTCGCGAACGCCAGACACATTCACATTAACCGTTTCCTTTTGAGAGGAATACAATCTGCTGCTGCGGTAAAGATTCTTGCCGTCGCCCTTCACAACAAAGTAGGCTCCGTCGCCGCAAGCGCTTTCATCATCCAGGCCAACAACCGCATGGAACATTTCGTAAGCACGAGGCAGCTTAAAGACGATTCGAGAACTTGCATGGGAACCGATACCGTAGCGGAAGCTTTCCTTGTCCAAGGTAATAACGCCGCGTTCCACAGATTTATTCATCTGCGGTTCGCCCCAATCCTGCGTATAGCTATCCATCTTATAACTAGACAAAAGCAACACATTGGGAGCGTCAACGAACTCATCGCGAACCAATTTCAAGGTGTCGTTATCCGGCATAGCGCATTCGAATTCTGCACGGTTCATGCCCGGCTTGATCTTGGAAGAATCTACCAGCAAAGTATCCGCATCCACGGACAGCAACAATTCTTCTTGCAGGTCGCCATTAAATACGAACTTGCAAGGAATGGTTTCCGGGAAGCGCTTGTTCAGCACATACTGATTGTTTTCCATATTGGAAACAATGAAGTTCTGTTCGTAGTTAGAAACACCCTTCTTGGAAATAATCTTGTAGATTGCCAGCGGGTATCCAAACAGCTTGGGTTCAAGCAGCACGCGATCGTTCTTGTACTTGCCCAGGATCTCATCAATCTGATCGGTAGTCTTGAAGCCCACCACGCGGCTCTTACGGTTCAATTCGCCATAACCATCCTGGCCGCGGACCAGGTAAATGTTTCCATTGGAATACTGCAACCACTTGGCGAAGGTTTCGGTACTCCAACCCATAAAGGTTCTTTCGCTAAAGGCGCTATGACCGGAGGCAAGCATCTGCCAAGGTCTGGAGTAAATGAACACAGAATTCTCGGGATAGCTTTCAAGAGCCTTATCCAAGTAATCTTCTTCGGCAAGAAGCTTATTCTTGTAGTAAAGCATGTTGTTGCGGTAGCTGTTGCCGTGGTAAATCATCAGACCCACAGACAGAGCGCAAGCCACAACCATCACAATGTTGCCGGCAGCCTCCACACGCATCTTAGAAGCAAACTTCAAGGCATCGAACATACCCAGGGCCATAATCAGGGCAAACAAAGGCAAGGCCACCAGCACATAACGCTGGTTAATGTCGATGGTAAAGGTGCCGGACACATTCAAGAGAATCACGAAAATCTGAATGCAGAATGCAAGGCCAAGAACAAGGCCGCGCAAGTACTTTCGCCAGACAATGGCACGGACCAAAAGCCAAACCGTCGCCACCAGCAAGATCACGGTAAAGGTGGTATAGAACGGATTTTCCATGATTCCACCGAAGGCCGGATTTTCCTTCAGGTTCAGCATGGCATCGATATTGGTCTTAAGGTTGAACCACAAGTTTTCCACGGAATGGGCGGCATGCTCGCCACCCTGGAAATCGTAGCCACGGTAGGCCGCCATGGTGTTCACAGAAGGCCAGCTTACAAAGATTACGGATGCCACGAACAAAGGCAGGCGATAAACCTTTTCCAGGAAATACTTGTAATAGAACAGGGCAAAGGGAATAAATGCGAAAACCGTTTCCTGGCGGGTCTGGGCGAAAAAGCCCAGCAGGGGCACCGTCAGCAGGAAGTGTTTCCAGTTCACCTTGGACGGAGGCACAAAGGCGTACCAAGCCATCAATACGGTGAGCAAGAAAATATAGAGAACTTCGGTAGAGGCGGACCTTGCCTGAAGCAGGTAAATAGGCATGCCCCCAAGGAAAGCCACGGCCGCAAGGGCTGCGCCCTCATTCTTAAACCACTTGGCCAAAGCCAAGAAGAAGAACAGCAGGCTAAGCAGATAGAACGGATAGTTCACCAGCAGGGCCGTATCGCGGTTAGGTTCCATGAACTTGAACACCAGGGAATAGACAAAGCCCAAGGCCTTGCCCTTGAAGTTGTTCACTTCGGTATGGCAGTTCAGTACACCATCTTGCCATACGCCTTCGTTACAAATACCGCCAGTATGCTGGAAATACATCTGCAGTCCCATGGATTCCCAGCTGGTTTCGTCGCTAAGAACACGGTGGGTATTGCTGATATTTGCAAACATGAACACCGAGAAAATCAAGGCAATGCCAGCAAAGATGCAAAGGCTCTTTCCGCTGGGCAGGAACTTCTTGATATTCTCCGAAGTGTACGGCAGATTTACCACAGCGCCAACAATCAGCAAAATGAATGTAAGGAGAATGGAGTAATAACCCCATTCAATGTCCCAACGACGGGCAAATTCCACCGATGAATTATTGAAAATCAAAAAGGCAAGGAGCAACACCACCAGGGTGACACAGGCTAGGCAAACATGCTTGCCGCCAAGATTCAAAGAAGCTAACCACTTTTTCATAGGCTCAAATTTAGAAATAACCCCAACGGACAAAAAAAGGAAACCCCGAAGGGTTCCCTTTTATACGCAATTTCGAAGTTCGATCCGCTAGGTATTAGCGACGATGACGACGATCTTCATCTTCTCTTGCCTTGACGCGTGCCGGCTTGTGGGACGGAGGAGGCGGAGGAGGAGGATAGGAAAGACGGATCTGCAGACGGTCGCCTTCAAACACATCCTTATTCATATGGCCACGATCGCGAACGTCAAAGGTCATGCGGTTATTAACAGTAAGTTCTGCACGTTCGAAAGGACGATCGCAACGGAGGGTGTAGTCACGAGAACGGCCATTTACATCCAGCTGGCAGCAGTTATCGCGATCGCAGAGGCGAGTGTGGATTTCGCGGCTCGGAGGTGCGAACAACTTAATGGAAAGACGATCATTATCGAAAACATCCTGCTTCAAATGACCGCGATCGCGAAGATCGAAAGGTCTGTTGTTGTTAACAAAAAGTTCTGCGCGGTCGATCGGATGATCGCAACGGAGAGTGTAGTTACGAGAACGACCATCAACATCGAAGCTACAGCAGTTACCACCATCGCAGAGGCGAGTATGGATTTCACGGCTGGGAGGAGGCGGAGTCAAACGAATGGAAAGACGTTCACCCGGACGGATTTCTTCGCGAAGACGACCACGGTCCTTGAGGACAAGTGTCACCGGACGACGGTCACCGATAGTGAGCTGAGCTTCGCCATAAGGATGGTCGCAGCGCAGAGTGTAATCCAGGCTGCCAGCCTTAACATCGAGGTTACAGCAGTTGCCGCCATCGCAGACTCTTTCGTGGAGTTCGCCACGGGGAGGAGGCGGAGCCGGACGGTCGTGCTTTACAGTAATGCTAACACCGGCAAATGCTGCGGTGCTGAGCAAAGAGCCAGCAACCAGCGCAATAGCGAATTTATTCATTTTCATTTGATCTCCTTTTAAGTTAACCAACCTTAAAGTAAATTAATTTGCGTACGAAAATGGATTCTGTTTGAAAAAAAAATTTTTTTCTTAACCTTCTAACCCGATTTTCATATAGTTTGATGCCCATACAATGATATCGGTTGCATGGAATTAACCAAAACTGAGAGAAAAGTAAAAAATTTTCCTTTTTAAAGGACAAACTTTTCAATAACCTCAGCAATTCCGCCGTGATTATTGTCCTTATGGGTAATATAATCAGCGCAGGACTTGGCTGCATCGGACGCATTCGCCATGGCAACACCCAAACCGGCAGCAGAAATCATGGGACAATCGTTCTCCTCATCACCACAGGCGATTGTTTCGGAAAGAGGAACCCCGTAGAACTCCGCCATAAAGCGGACGGCGTCACCCTTATTCGTCTTGAGGTCGGAGAACTCCAGCATCTCCGGTTTGCTGAACACATCAAAAAGTTTGCCCTCGGTAGTCTTGCGCATTTCGGTGCGGAAGTCCAGGAGGCTGGAATGGTCCAGCGGCGTAATAACGTTTACCTTGATGGGCGGTTTGATGACCACATTGATAGGCGCGGTAGGTGCCGCGGCCAGGCTGCCATTAGTTTGTTCAAAATACTCACGAATATCATTTACCACAAGGTAATCCATATTCATCAAACGACAATACGTTTTGAGTTGTTCCGTTTCGTATTCAGAAATCACCAGGTCGCCGGCGTAAGTATGGGCGTGGAATCCATTGCGATGAGCCTCGTCCATAATGAACTTGGCCTGACTTACAGAAATGTTTCTTGTAAGGATAGATTCGCCGGTTCCGCAGTCGTAAATAAGACCGCCGTTAAAACTCACCAGGAAAAAACCTGGCTTGAAGAAACCATACTTTTGAGCCAGTTGCTTTGCGCTGTACAAGGGGCGGCCGGTAGTGATCAGAAACTTGTGACCCGCAGCAAGCATACGTTCAATGGCAGCCATATCCTCGTCAAGGATAAGCTTGTCATCCGTAAGCAGGGTGCCGTCTAGGTCAGAGAAAAGAATCTTCATTGGGGATTGCCGCGAAACCTACGCCTATAGCTTGTCCAAGAAACTTTCGGCGTCCAGGTTGTCCAATTCTTGCTGGAGCAAATTAAGGATATCGTCGGTAATAACAGTTTGGGATTCCGCGCGTTCTTCGGCGCGTTCTTCTGCACGTTCTGCAGCACGTTCCTCGGATTCTTCCACCAGTTTCTTGATAGAGTTGGCGACTTCGGCCATGGAACTATCGCGGCTTACCACCACATCCAAGGCGCGGGTCAGGCGCTTTCTAAGGTTTGCAAATTCGTCACGATCCAGTTCAGAAACAACACCATGAAAATACATCAAGGGAGTCTTGCAGCGGGCGCAGCAAAACACCATCATATTAGACGGTTCACCATCAACCTGAACTTCAAAAGATGTGCCACAATGGGGGCAATCAATATGCATATCACTCATACGCCCTTAATGTAGAAAAATAAGGCATTATCGCGAGCCACTGACGCCACGTTTCCCTGAAAAGTTTTTAAATTCGTGCTGTAAAGTTTTTCATTTTTTGTAGATACAATTATGCTCTGTCAATGGCTTTATCATGTTACTAGCATCGACCTTTTTGACGGTCGTCTTTTCCGCGCCGGCGTAGCCGCAATGCTTTCTATCATCATGGTCCTGTTCTTTATGCCTAAGTACATTAGGCTGTTGCAAGGGCTAGACGCCACCAGCGACTTCGACAAGGATGGTTCCAAGAAATCTCCTCCCATTATGGGCGGTCTTCTCCTGGTCATCGTGGTAGAAATCGTTTCTCTCCTGGTTTGCAAGATGAACGGCTACACCATTTCTACCCTGGCCGTTCTCGGAGCATTCTCCGCTGTGGGTGCCATCGATGACATCGCCAAGGTTCGCGCCAAGCGCATGGTTATGCAAGGAAAGCTGAAGGCTGCCGACTACATGGACAAGGCCGACGGCATTTCCAGTTCTCTTCGTTTGTTCCTCTATTTCCTTTTTAGCATTGTGGTGGCAGTGTTCTGCTACAAGTTCATTCCCGAACTGAAGGGCGACCTGACTGTTCCGTTCTTCCCCCATGACGTTTTCCAGATTCATTTGCCCAACTGGATTTTTGTTGGATTCATGACTTTTGTGATTGCAGCTTCCGCCAACGGCACAAACTTTACCGATGGCCTGGACAGCCTTGTTTCTGTACCTATTTTGACTAGCATGGTATTTGTGGGCCTGGTGGCTTACGTCAGCGGCAACTTCATCTTTAGCCAGTACCTGAGCGTGCCTTACCTGCCGGGTTGCGATGAACTGTTCCCCTTGGCCATGTCTATCGCAGGTGCACTGTTGGCTTACCTGTGGTTCAACAGTCCTCCGGCAGAAATCTACATGGGTGACGCAGGTTCCGTAGGCTTTGGCGCTGCTATCGGTATTATGTTCATTCTGGTTCAAGCCGGTTTGTTCTACCCCATCGTTTGCATTATCATCATTGCAGAAGCCTGCTCCGTTTTGTTCCAGATTCTTTGGTTCAAGATTACGAAGAAAGCTACCGGCACCGGTCGACGTATTTTCCTTTGCGCACCGCTGCACCATCACTATCAGAAGAAGTGGGAAGGCAAGTTCCCCAGCAAGCCGCTGATGAACTCCAAGATCGTTTGGAGAATGCACTTGATTAGCATTTTTGCGCTGATCGTGAGCATGGTGATTTTCTTCGGCATTAGATAAGACTTTGACAAAGGTCCCAAACCTGGTTTGAGGTTTCAAACATGAGTGATTTGAATGAAGTATTGAAGGCAGCGGGTCAGGATGACTTGCTGAAGCATTTGGAATCTTTAAGCGGCGATGCACGCGCTACTTTGGAACGCGATATTTTGAGCCAGGACTGGGAAGAGCTGCAGACTCTTCATGCAGAAAAGTCTGCAGCCAGCTTGAGCGACAATGTTTCCGCCGACTTGAAGCCCATGCCGTTCAAGATTGCAGCCGATGATCTTCGTTACGATTACTGGAAAGAAACCGGTGAGATTCTTTTGGGCAAGGGCCAGGTAGCCGCATTCCTGGTTGCAGGCGGACAAGGTTCCCGCCTTGGTTTCGAAGGCCCCAAGGGCATGTTCGACATCGGCCTCCCCAGCCACAAGAGTTTGTTCCAGCTGCAGGCAGAACGTTTGCAGAACTTGGCCGCACAGGTTGGCCACGCCATTCCTTGGTGCATTATGACTAGCCCGCTGAATCACGAGGCTACCGTCAATTTCTTTATTGAAAACAACTTCTTCGGCATGGACCGACAGAACATTCGATTCTTTGAACAGGGCACCATTTGCGCCTTGACTCCCGAAGGAAAGGCCGTGCTGGACGGCGGCAACCATCTGGCTTTGGTTCCAGACGGAAACGGCGGTTGCTTTAGAGCTTTGGCACAGAGCGGAACTCTGGCTTGGCTTATTGAACGTGGCGTCAAGTACGTATTCCTTTACAGTGTGGACAACGCCTTGTGCCGCGTTTGCGACCCCGCATTCATCGGCGCATTGGCCAGCGAAGGCCGTAGCATGAGCGCCTCTAAGGTGGTGCATAAGGCTAACGCAAATGAGAAGGTTGGCATTTTCGCATTCCAGAACAGAAAGCCTGGTGTGGTAGAATATAGCGACCTTCCTGAGGAGTACCGCGATATGACAAACCCCGACGGAAGCTTGACTTTCGACGGCGGTAACATCGCCATTCACTTGTTCAAAATTGAAGGTCTCCGCAAGTTGCAGACCAGCAAGTTGCCGTGGCACACAGCCCGTAAGACTGTTTGCGGTATTGAAAAGTGCTGGAAGTTCGAACAGTTCCTGTTTGATGCCTTCCCGCAGTTGGGTTCCATGATGCCCTTCGGCGTTGTGCGCGAAGAAGAATTCAGCCCCGTGAAGAATGCTGAAGGCAACGACAGTCCGAAAACTGCACGCCAGATGATTGGCCAGTTGCATCGCGATTGGCTCCGCAAAGCTAACGTGGAAGTGAACCCCAATAAGCTTTACGAAATCTCCCCCGCTTTGAGCTACGCCGGCGAAAATCTGAACCGTCGTACTTTCGAACGCGAGCTGGGCAAGAGCATTCTGGAATTCGACCCGGAGTAAAATAATGCTCCGCGCCATCCTTCGGTTGCCGGATTTTTTCTTTGCAATTCTTGAGAAGTTGGCTTTGCCGATTTACCGAGCGTTGCACAGAAAGCGTGCCTATGGCCGCGTTGAAAAGCATCTGAAGAATGCCAGGGCTTACTGCACAACATTAGGCGGCAATAGCGATGCATTGGCGAACAGCGCCGCACTTGAAAAGTGTACTGCGGACGATGTATTCCGCGGCATTTATTGGAACGCCATTGATTCTTACAGAGGGCTCGCGCGCCTCCCTCGCGTCACACAGCGCATCCTCTTTGAAAACGAAGAAATCATTTGGGACGCGTTGAGGGGCAACGAGTCAAAAGGAATTGTTGGTGGACCCATCGCAGCCATCAGCATCCATCAAGGTTCCTTTGAACTTTTGCACCGCAGCCTCTGCCGCTACAGCAACAACGTTCATCTTGTTACGGATACATTGGGTGACGGTGCACTCCGCCGCGTTATTCAGGAGTTGCGCAGCGATGAGAATCTGACTGAATATAGCCCCGACGAATCCCGTGCTTTGATTCGCAATTTATTCAAGAGTAACGGAATCTTGGCCATGGTGGTTGATCAAGGAAGAAACACCAAAGGCAATAAGGTAAAACTTTTCGGACAGGATTCCACGCTGTATTTAAGATTGCCGGAATTGGTAAATCAAATGGGTGCAGGCGTGGTAACATTCAGGACTTTTACGCGAGCCAAAGTCCGAGACAACCAGGCTCGCGACCACAAATCTTGTGGTCAGTTCCGTGGCGACATCGTCATCCGTTTCGAGAAGTATTATCCGCCTAAGTACGACAAAATCCGTGTAGAAAACGGAGCATATAAAAAAGAAAGCGACGCCCCCTTGGTAGAGAGCATCGCTAAAGAAGTTGAGTATTGGATTTCCGAGAATCCCGCTCAGTGGAGCTGGAATTACCACGGAAATTTTAAAGTTTAAATCAGTTTTAAAGGAGATCCCGGGTCCATGCCCCGGGATGACATCCATTAAACCTTCACATTGAAGTATTCAATTTCAGGGTGGCTGATGTACAAGCCGCTGACAGATGCCTGCGGGTACATGGCGCCATTTTCCGTAAGGCTAATTCCAACGCTGTTGAAGTCGATGAGCTTAGCCACATTGAAAATTTCACGAACATTAGGCAGCACCGGATAGCCAACAGCCGGGCGGATTCCCTTCCATTCGCAGGTAGCATCCAGCTGGTTGCTCAAGTACTGAGCGCCGGCTTCAGCAAGGCGGTCTGCAACGGTCTGCAATAAGAGCACATCGTAGTCGCTGCCGCCCTGCTCGGCCTTCAACTTGGACAAGCGCTTTTCCAAGGCATCGCTAACGGTGACTGCAAAGGCACCAACGATGTCGCGGAACAGTTTGCCACCCGCAACATTGCTGTACACGCTGGCGGTCTTTGCGTCGGCAGGAGCCACATAGTCACAAAGGGCAAGGCAAGTTCCTTCCGGATTTTGCTGACGGGCAGTGGTTACCTCGACGACGTCTGCGATGGTGCCTGTGCGGGCGGTGTTAAAGCAGATGGTTGCGTCGGTACCTGCAGCCGGGTAGAAAGCCTGGACTGCGCGGAGAGCATATTCCGGACGATTAAGGTCTGCAAGGAGCGCTTCTGCGTCGGCCTTCAGCTTGATCGCTTCTTCGCAATCGGGCTTGATTTTCCAAGTGTAGAAGAAGAATTCCCAACTGATCAGCGGGATGACCTTTTCCAAAGCAATAGGCGGCAGCTTGCTTTCGCCAAAGAAAGGCGGTTGCACAGGGCTGTACTTAGCCCAGTCGCACTTGAAGCGACGTTCCACCGGAGTGGATTCTGCGGCGGCCATGGCTTCTTCGGCGGCGCTTACGATGCCAGCCTGCTTGTCACGAATTCGCTGCTGTTCCTTGCGGTTTTCTTCGATGGTGGCGTCACGGGTGGCAGGATCCAAAAGTTTTGCGGCAAGGCCCGGATTGGATGCAGCATCACGAACGTGGAACACGGGGCCATCATAGCAGGGAGCAATCTTTACTGCAGTATGAGTGGGAGACGTGGTAGCGCCACCAACGATAATAGGAATGCGTAATCCCGCTTCCTGCATCTTGGTAGCTACAGTGCACATTTCTTCCAGCGACGGAGTAATGAGACCGGAAAGGCTCAGAATATCAGCCTTGTTTTCGATGGCAGCCTTGACGATCACATCTTCAGGAACCATCACGCCCAAGTCCACCATTTCAAAGCCGTTACAAGCCATAATCACAGAAACGATATTCTTACCGATATCGTGAACGTCGCCCTTCACAGTGGCAATCACAATCTTACCGCGGGAGGCTGCGCCTTCTTCCTTGCCGGCTTCAATGTAAGGCTGCAAAATTTCCACAGCCTTCTTCATGGTACGGGCAGTCTTCACCACCTGCGGGAGGAACATCTTGCCTTCACCGAAGAGGCGACCCACTTCGTTCATGCCATCCATCAGAGGGCCTGAAATAATGTTCACTGGGCTATCACCACGGTTAATCAGTTCCATCAAATCCGGCTGCAAGGTAGTGGAAGTTCCCTTTAGGAGGGCTTCCTGCAAACGCTGTTCCGGAGTAGTCTGCACGGCGGGACCTGCGTCGGCAACGTCTGCGGCACCGGCACTTGCACCAGCGCTTACAGCAAAGATTGCCTTAGGATCGTACTTGGCACCGCTTTCCTTGGCAGCCATCTGGGCAGCCGTCATACGGCTTGCAATTTCAATCAAAGTTTCGCTGGCTTCCGGTTCGGTGTTCAGCAACACTTCCGTAATGGCCAAGCGCAGTTCCATAGGAATGGACTTGTAATCCACAGCAGCGGCGGGATTCATAATGGCCATGCCCATGCCGTTGGGGGTTGCCAAATGGAGCATGGTAGAATGCATGGCTTCGCGGAGGTAATTGTTTCCGCGGAAAGCAAAACTCAAGTTGGAAAGACCACCGGAAATTCGAACGCCGGGCAGGTTATCAATAATCCAGCGGCAGGCACGGATAAAGTCATGGGCGTAGGCGTTGTGTTCCGCCATGCCGGTAGCCACCGTCAAAACATTGGGGTCGAAAATAATATCAGAAGGATCGAAGCCGCACTTTTCCGTAATCAACTTATAGGCGCGAGAAGCAATAGCCACACGGCGATCGTAATTGGTGGCCTGGCCTTCTTCGTCGAAGAGCATCACGATGACAGCGGCGCCCAAACGTTTCACTGTCATGGCGTGTTCAATGAAAGCCTCCTCACCCATCTTCAAGGAGATTGAGTTCACAATGCACTTACCCTGAGCGCACTTCAAGCCTTCTTCAATAACTTCGAAGCGGGAGCTGTCCACCATGATGGGCACGCGGCTAATGGCCGGGTCAGAAGCCAGCAAGTTGAGGAAAGTTCTCATTTCCTGCTTGGCATCCAAAAGGCCGTCGTCCATGTTGACGTCCACCACCTGGGCGCCATCTTCCACCTGCTTACGGGCGATGTCCAGAGCTTCTTCGTAATTCTTTTCATTAATGAGACGCAGGAACTTCTTGGAACCCGCCACATTACAACGTTCGCCAACGGGAACGAAATCTTCTACGTTACTGTTATCCGCACCGTTGCTGGGGCGAACCTGAGAAACCATGAGCGGTTCAAGGCCTGCCAAGCGAAGCAGCGGAGAAGTGACGAATGCGGGAGCGGGCTTGCGACGTTCGTAATCTGCAGGCAGAGCGTCCAGCATCTTGCGCATGGCAGCGATGTGTTCCGGAGTGGTACCGCAGCATCCGCCAATCATATTCACCAGCTTTTCGTCCATGTAGGGCGTCATCAAACGCACCATATCTTCCGGCGTGTCATCGTAACCGCCGAACTGGTTAGGCAAACCTGCATTAGGATGGCAACTGATAAAGCAAGGAGCCAACTTACCCATGCGACGCAAGTAAGGAATCATACCGTCTGCGCCCAAACCGCAGTTCAAGCCGATGGACAAAGGCTTCGCATGCATCACGCTGATGGCAAAAGCTTCTACTGTCTGGCCAGACAGCGTACGGCCAGAGGCATCGCTCACCGTCATAGAGAACATGACTTCCAAGGCGCGGGGCGTTTCACCAC
The DNA here is from genome assembly GCA_024399035.1 of Fibrobacter sp. GTDB lineage: Bacteria > Fibrobacterota > Fibrobacteria > Fibrobacterales > Fibrobacteraceae > Fibrobacter. The sequence continues at coordinate 19,869 of JAKSID010000039.1, forward strand.
GAGCAACAGCTGCGGCAATCATTTCATCCTTCACCTTCATGTAAGCGCTGGCTGCAGCCTTTGCATTCAAAGTATCGAAAATGGTTTCAATCAGGATGGCGTCAACGCCCTCATCCACCAGAACCTTAATTTGTTCCAAATAAGCGTCTTCCAGTTCGTCGAAAGTGATGGTGCGGCTTGCAGGGTCGTTCACATCATCGCTCATGGATAGCATCTTGCTGGTGGGGCCCACGTCGCCCAGAATGAACACCTTACGGCCATACTTTTCCATGGCTTCGGCGGCAGCCTGCTTGGCAATAGCCACAGAAGCGCGGTTCATCTCGGCAATGCGATGTTCCTGATGATACTCGTGCTGGCTCACCCGCTGGCTAGAGAAAGTATTAGTGGTCAAGCAATCTACGCCTGCATCCACATAGCGGCGCTGAATATCCAGAATCACATCCGGACGTTCAATACTCAGCATGTCGTTGTTGGCACCCTTGATTCCATAGGTCTGAATGACAGAACCCATGCCACCATCCAAGAGCATCATCTTACTTTCAAAAGCTTCGCGAAGAGTCATTTATCAGCCTTTTTCAATTTTTAAGCTTTAGACCGCCGGCGGCAGTCTATGCATATATTCGTTTTTATGCATATATAGAAAAATCGAAGCCTTATGTTAAGACCATAAATGAAAAATCCCGAGATATCCCGGGATTCTAAAGCAAAGAAAACTAGTAGGTCAAGCCAAATCCGTAGGGATACAGGCCCTTCTTTCCATCCCCATCGTTAATGGGAATCTGCTTAGCGTCCTTAGGCCAGGTGTGAGGCAGTTTGCCCGTGGGTTTAACATCGCCGTAAAGCACATCGGCAACACCAGCGCCTTCGCTACCCGGCAGCCATGCCATCACAAAGCCATCCACAACGTTGATCAACTTGGTAATGGGCAGCGGGCGGCCAGCCACAAGAACCAACACCACCTTCTTTCCGGCAGCCTTCCAAGCCTTCACCTGCTTGATGTTTTCGTCGGTGCTTTCGAAATGAGTCATGTGAGACTTTTCCGTGGTAAAAATCTTTCCGTTAAAGTCCTTTTCGCGAAAATCGCCGAACCATTCTGCATAAGGCGTTTCACCGATGACATAGATAACAGTATTAGCGCTATCCACGTTTTCGGTACGTGCGCCAGGAGCCACCAAGTCGAAGCCGCCCTGAATGGAAGTTGCTCCGGGAACATCACCGCGAGTTCCCTGCCAGCCCAAAGTCCAAGCGCCGCACTGAAGGCCCGTCTGATCCGCATGGGAACCCGTCACGAAAACCTTGCCGTCCTTAGCCAAAGGCAGCACACTTTCGTTCTTCAGCACCACAAGACTCTTCTGCACCGCTTCGCGAGCAATGGCACGATGTTCTGCGCTGCCAATATTTTCAGTCTTGCCCACATACGGTGCGGGGCCCATGGGATTATCCAAGCGACCTGCGCGAATCTTCACACGAAGAATGCGACGAACAGCATCCTTAATGCGATCTTCAGAAACCTTGCCATCCTTCACCAAGGTAGTCAACGTACTCACGAAAGATTCCGCGGAAGACGGCACCATGGCCAAGTCAATGCCTGCGTTAATGGCACGGCGAATGGCTTCATCGCTGGAGATGTTGGTAATTTTTCCGGAGTAGTCCCCAGCGTTTCCCGGCGTGGTAGAATGCTGAATACCTTCCCAGTCTGCAATGACAAAACCGTCAAAGCCAAATTCAGTCTTGAGCCAGCCTGTAAGGCGCAAGGAATCCACATGCTGATGCACACCCTTGATGGTGTTGAAGCTTGCCATCACACTCTGGGCGCCCTGTTCCACCGCCGCAATATAAGGCGGCAAATGAATTTCGCGAATCTTCTTGTCGCCCACGGTTACGTCGCCGCGGTCCCAACCTTTAGCCGTTCCACCATCGCCAATAAAATGCTTGATGGTTCCGGTAATGCGCCATTCCGCGTCAAAGTGATCACCCTGCAAACCGCGCAAATAAGCGGAACCCAGATCGATGGCAAGTTCCGGCTTTTCGCCAAAGCCTTCGTAGGTGCGGCCCCAACGTTCATCCTGAGGAACGCTCAACGCAGGAGCAAAATTGTAATCGATGTGGGCAGCCCACATTTCTTCGGCAGTAGCCTGGCCGATACGACGAACCAACGCAGAATCGCGAGTGGCACCCAAGCCAATGTTATGGGGGAACACCGTTCCATTGATCAAGTCCGCCGCACCGTGCACACAATCCTTACCATAAGTCACAGGGATCTTCTGCGCCCAACCCGACTTGTAGAAGTCAGCGGAATAAGCACCACCGCCCTGCAAAGCAGAACCGCAAATACCATTACCGCACTTGACGTTGGGCACCATGGCTTCCGTCATCTGGGCAATCATATCATCCAGAGACATGTCGGCCATCAGCGAATCAATACGGTCTTCGACGGGGTCGCGCTTTAAAACTATTTTCGCCGGTTCTTTACCATTTTCAGCAGCCAGCTCAGCCAACTTGGCCACGGTCAAGGTCTCCGGCAAGAATCCAGCCTTACGAACAATCAAGACCTGAGGATCCGCAAACTTTTCCTTCAAGCGGAAATCACCCTTGGCCTTGGAAAGGGTTCGTGCATCCGGCATCAAGTTCGGCAAAGTCTTTACGGAAACAACAGCGTCCTTAACAGGAGCTCCCTGAGCATCTACCACATTACCGGTGATTGCAGCAAAACCAGGAATTGCCATAGCCAACATGGTCGCCACAGCAGCGGAAATAAACTTGTGATTCTTTTTCATACAAGATTAAATCTAAACTAAAAAAGAACCGAGAAGCATAAACTCCTCGGTTTTCTAGTGTACAAAAGAAACCAGTGTATCAATACTGTCATTGCGACAGATGGCGCCCTATTTCTTAATCGCCGCCAAAAAATCCTTCAAACGCTGGTCCTTGGGGTTATCAAAGATTTCAGCGGGAGTGCCGTCTTCCTTGATGACCTGGTCTGCAAAGAATAGTACGCGGTTTGCCACTTCACGGGCAAAGCCCATTTCGTGGGTCACCACCAGCATGGTCATGCCATCGTTAGCCAAGTCCCTCATAATCTTCAGGACTTCGCCCACCATTTCCGGGTCCAGGGCGCTGGTAGGTTCATCGAACAGGATGGCTTCGGGATTCATGGCGGCGGCGCGGGCAATGGCCACACGCTGCTGCTGACCACCGGAAAGCTGTGCCGGGTAATGATCAGCCCGATCAGCCAAGCCAACGCGTTCCAAAAGTTCCTTGGCACGCTTTTCACCTTCAGCCTTGCTCAACAGGCCAAGCTTTACAGGCGCGAACATAATGTTTTCAAGAGCGGTCATGTTCTTGAACAGATTAAACTGCTGGAACACCATGCCTACGCGGGCGCGAATAGAAGGCTTGGAAACCTTCTTGTCCAAAATGCTTTTGCCATCCAGCAGAATGTCGCCGCTGGTGGGCTTTTCCAGCAAATTCAGCTGGCGCAGGAACGTGGACTTACCGCAACCAGAAGGTCCGATAATAGCAACCACGTCACCCTTGTGGAACTTCACGTTAATGTCTTTCAGAATCGTCTTGTCACCGTAGGACTTGCAGAGATTCTTCACTTCAATCATGACGTTTTTATTCTGTACGTTTTCACTCATGGCAAATCCTCCTTAGCGTTCGTTCTTCTTCAGTTTCTTTTCCAGGCGAGCAACGCAAGTGGAAAGTCCTGCCACAATGATGAAGTAAACAATAGCCACAGAAATCAACGGGAACATGGCTTCGTAAGTGAGGCTTCGGATAATGTCACCGCCGCGGGTCAAGTCAGTCAAACCGATGTAACCGCAAATCGAAGTTTCCTTAATGAGGGAAATAAATTCATTGGTCAGCGCCGGCAGAGAATTTTTGAATGCCTGAGGATAAACCACATGAATCATCACAGTCTTAAACTTTAGGCCAAGGCTGCGGCCTGCTTCAATCTGGCCCGGATCCACAGCCTTAATGCCACCGCGGATAATTTCAGAAACGTAAGCGCCGGAGTTAATACCGAAGGCAATGATTGCTACCAGCAGCTTATTGATGTTTACAGAAGAGAAGACGATGTAGTAGATGATCAACAGCTGGACCATCATAGGCGTACCGCGAATCACCGCCAGATAAGCCTTGCAAATCCAGTTGGCAATTTTGTACTTGCCGTTAAACTCATGGTTCACGCGGACCATGGCCACTAAGAAGCCAATGAGAATGCCCAGCAATGCAGCGCAAAGGGCGATAATCAAAGTATTGCGAAGACCTTCGGCGATGTACTTCCAGCGATTGTCCTTAATGAAATTCTTCTGGAACTTTTCCACGAAAGTTTCCTGATCCGCTTCCTTCATGCCGGTACGGACCAAAATCACCACGCGGTTATCCACCAACTTGTCAGTAAAGTTAATGGACTTCTTACGTTCTTCAGTAACGGTAAAGCCAGACAAGCCAATATCAGCCTTGCCGGAACTTACAGCGTTAATCACAGCATCAAATTCAATGTCCTGGATTTCCAGCACGCGGCCCATCTTATCGGCCAGGTAGTAAGCCAGTTCTATTTCCAAACCGACAATCTTATCGCCTTCGTGGTATTCGTAGGGCGGGAACTGAGCGTTGGTAGCCAGCACCAACTTCTCCCCTTCCGTTACCTTCTGTGCGTAATGGAAAGAACCGGAGCCACCGATGTAAGTATTCATCAAGGAATCGAAGGTGCCGTTTTCATGCATTTCCTTCAGCACCACGTTGAAAGTATCCAGCAAGCCTTCGCGGCCCTTGGCAATAACGCCTGCATAAGTTTCTTCAACAAAAGCCTCGTCCAAAACGCGCAGCGTAGGATTCTGCTTTACGAAGTAAATAGCCGGCTGGTCATCCAGAAGCACTGCGTCGATCTTGCCCTGTTTGAGAGCCTGGACCGCATCAGCCAACTTGGTATAACGTTCCACATCAATCTTGTTGGTATCACCACCATATTCTGAGGCATAAATATCAGCAGTGTTACCAATCTGAACACCCACCTTTTTCTTGCCAAGATCGCTAACTGCAAAAACCTTGTTATCCAGTTCGCTGGGCTTGATATCACTGCGAACCATGACCACAACCTTGTTATCCACCAGCTTGTCAGTGAAGTTAATGGACTTCTTGCGCTCTTCGGTGACGGTAAAGCCAGACAAACCAAGATCGGCCTTGCCGGAACTTACAGCGTTAATCACCGCATCAAATTCAATATCCTGGATTTCCAGCACGCGGCCCATCTTATCGGCCAGGTAGTAAGCCAGTTCTATTTCCAAACCGACAATCTTATCGCCTTCGTGGTATTCGTAGGGCGGGAACTGAGCGTTGGTAGCCAGCACCAACTTCTCCCCTTCCGTTACCTTCTGGGCATAGTGATATTCTCCGGTACCATTGATGTAAGTGTTCATCAAGGAATCGAAAATGCCATTGTCGTGCATTTCCTTTAGCACCAGGTTGAAGGTATCCAAGAGACCTTCATTACCCTTGGCGATAACGCCTGCGTAAGTTTCTTCAACAAAGGCCTCGTCCAGAACGCGCAGCGTAGGATTCTGCTTTACGAAGTAAATAGCCGGCTGGTCATCCAGCAGCACAGCGTCAATCTTACCCTGTTTGAGAGCCTGGACCGCATCAGCCAACTTGGTGTAGCGCTCCACATCGATCTTGGCAGTATCGCCACCATATTCAGAGGCGTAAATATCGGCAGTGTTACCAATCTGAACACCCACCTTCTTCTTGCCCAGGTCGCTGACCTTATTGACACGATTTGCCAGGGGATCATTTTCGTTGCAGCCCACCAGGACCGTAGCGGAAAGGGCCAAGGCAAGGGCCACCACCATTTTAAAAGCGTTATGGATCATTTTCCAATTCCTAATAAAAAATACGGTTAGAAATATAAGTATATCCGACTAGGACTTATGTGAACCTGTCCCCGATTTTGCTAGATTTGGGCCGTAAAAAAAAGAAGGCGATGTATGGAACTGAACGAAGACGAAAAATTCCAGATGGAATGGATTATGAACCACCATATGGAAGATAAGGACAAGGCACGCCAGCAGGCCGAAGAAGCAGAAGCCGCCGCCCACCCCCAGAACCGTGGCCCCCGCGGCAAGAAAATGCGCCGCAGCCCCTCCAGCTGGGAACTTCCCGTGCCCGAGGACGAAATCGACCTTCACGGTTACACCTCCGAAGAAGCCGCAGCAGCCGTTGAACGCCGCATCGACGACCTCCTTATCGCAGGCCTTTCCGTTCTCCGCGTCATCCATGGCGGCGGAAACCCGGAATACGGCAACGTCAAGCACATCATCGACCGCAAGGCACGCACCGAATGGAGCAACCGCATCACCCTCTACAAGGTGGAGCCCGACAACGCAGGATCCAGCATCATGAAACTGGGCAAACCCGCACCCAAGCTCAACTCCAAGGGTAAGCCCAAGGCCAAGAAATAGTGGAAAACGGGCAAAATCCGTCAAAAATCAAAATTTTTCACTTTTTTGCCCTGTTGCCCTTTAAAAAAGCCCGATTTTTATCTATAATTGGGCTCACTAGAACGGAATATAGCTCAGTCTGGTAGAGCGCTTGCTTCGGGAGCAAGAGGTCGTGAGTTCGAATCTCGCTATTCCGATACAAAAAGAGACCACCTTTCAAGGTGGTCTTTTTTGTATCTCTGAAAAGCGGGATGACGAGAACTCACGCAGTGAGTTCGTACGCCGTGCAAGCCGAGTGTCGCGTGGGCAAGCTCGCTTGCCTACATGACCGAGGCGCAGCCGGTGACGCCGAAGGCGTCCATCTCGCGCTAATTAGTAAGCAAAATCTGCATTGCCGAGGCGATGTTACAGGTGCTCGTAGAGCACAATCTCGCTATTCCGATACAAAAAGAGACCACCTTTCTGAACTGACCCCAAAAAGTTGGACAGTTTAAAGTTAGGATAAAACAGAGTTATG
>JAKSID010000004.1 GCA_024399035.1 Fibrobacter sp.
CCTAGAATCTGATGTTGGAACAAACTATTTTTGCGAAAAACCCTTGACACTACCCCTCATTACACCAGTAAAAAATGATTTTCTAGTGATATATATACTTTTTTAAGGTGAAAACGAAATCGCAGAAAAAAGAAAAAGGCGGATAAACCGCCTTTTTAGGGATTAATTTGACCTGATTAGGATTCTTCTTCGTCCTCATCCAGTTCCCAGATGGAACAGCCCTTTTCGGCCGCGAGTTCTGCGTCGCACTTGGGAATATCAATTTCATCTACGTACTTGCCGATAAAATCTTTCTTGCAACGGTCGATTTCATTCCAGTCGGAACGAATGACATAAACCAACAGACGAAATTCCTGGTACATGTCAGAATTCTTGTCGTTATAGAAATCTTTGTATTCTTCGCTTTCGTAGGTCGGATCGGGGATGTTTTCTGGGGTAAAATCACCCTCGAGCAGGGTCTCGTAAAGACTTTCACCCACATTGAACATGATTCCGCAGTTTTCGACCTCGGTTACATCAAGGAAACGGGTCTCGCCATTTTCGGCTTGGAGTTCGACCTCTGCAACCACCCATTCGGGGCCCGGACCACAAGGGCCAACGTGTCCATTAATTTCGCATTTGATGTCTTTGATCAGGTATCTAGCCATTATAGCCTCCGATTGAATTGTTTACGGTTATAATATAGTATAGGGTAGATGTCAGAAAATGGCATCGTAATGAGATTTTTAATGTATGAGTAACAAATAATCGGAAACTTTCATATCATTTGTCGATGGCATACATCATTTAAATAGACCGGTATCGCATTCATTGATTAAATTATTTCTCAATAATCGTTCAACATATTTTTCTCTACTTTCCTCTGCCATTAAAAAAAACATTTCGAGAAGCTCATGTTGATTTTTTTCGTATCTATTAAAAAAATATTGTAAAATGGAGAGTGTTGTGAAATAAATTTTATAATATGATGTTGTTGGAAATTGACGTAATTTTTCAACAAGTGCGTAAACGTCATTTGTCCCTTTTTTGGGAAGTTTTTCAAGTACGATAAGACCACACTCAATTTTGTTTACAGTATTTCTAGAATTATATGATATAAGATTTCCGATCAACCTTCGACAACACTCTAATGAATCGTTATTTATATCTGTTTCGACAAAGCATTCTTCTCCGTTCTCATTACTTATGTATCCGTCAAATCGTAAGTTTTTATTTAAATTCGTATTTGCGGCAAAATCAAAAAGTGAATTTAGGTATGACATGGCGATGACGTTCGCAACATTATTTGCTTGAATCATGTCCTGCGGCATTTGAGTAGTTACGCTTATTGTCGCGTCTGCTTCAAATTCTAGATTTTGTTTTGAACATTTTTTTACGCATAATCCACAATATAGACATCCCATACGTTTTTCTTTTGGGGGAATTTTTACGTCTATATATCCCTGTTGCAGTTGCTCATTAGAAGGTTCATTTGAAATAAATTTTATGGGGCAGGTATCTCTGTCTGTACTTAGATTATTTCTAGTAATAACATCGTTTCTAGCACATGTTTTTTTATTGCATTTTTTGCACTTGATGGTGTCCAATATTTTGATATACATGTCAGGCCTCCGCAAAACCATGAGATTTTAGCAGTGTATTTAGATCAACGTTTCTTTTTTCCCATATGACATTTACTGCCATTTTAACGAGAGTTTGTACATCCAGTGCAATCAGATTGATATGAACTTCTTGGAAACATGAATCGATAAAATCTTTCAATTCTGTGATGTTTGTTGGCGCGGTGTATCCTACTATCAAGGAAGCGTATTCTAAATCATCTTTTGTTTTGAAGGTTAGTATTTTGTTCTCAACAGCCTGTCGAAATCCTTTTAAATTATATGTTGGAGTTTCTGTATAGGATTTTATCTCTACGGGAATATCATGTCCATTATATTCACACAATGCGTCGATTCGTCCAACCTCGCCTTTGCATGTTAAACCGATAATTTTGAGCAAGGATTGAACGAACGGATAAAAACGAGATTTTGAGTATTTCTTACAAACATCAATGAAATTGTTTTCTAAAACTTCACGTTTTGTTCCCTTATTTTTAGCCTCAATAATCTGCTCGATTAAATTGTCTTTTGTAATATGGTTCTTTATGTAAGACGCAAAATCACTCGGCCTTGTATAAACAGGCTTTAAACGGAGTATTTGAGATGAAACTTGGCTGTTGATGGTGTGTTCTTTCTTTTTTAATGCTTCGGGGGCCTCTCTAATATCTTTTCCTAGAAACCAATTGGCGTTGGTTTCGGGTATTAGCTGAAATGGAGAAAAAATATCTTTGTTATTTGTTGCTGCGGTGTCGAAGCCTCCAGCAGACAGTATGTTGTTGTACCCTAAACAACAGATGCTCTTTTGTTTTAATATTTTTTGCTTTCTAAACTCTGCGGGAGTCCAAAAACGAAATTTCTTCCATTTTTTTTTCACAGAGTCAACAAATTTTTTCCCTTTTTCAGTACATGTATAATAATTGCTGCCGTTTATCGACAGATTTTCGTTCTCAAGGATTTCACAAACTCTCAAAATTTGATTTATGGTTCTTGTTAAATTAGAGAGATTCTGAATGGATTCTCCCTTTTGTGTTTTGGGGAGAAAAAGTTCTTTGTCTGAAACGCAGCCTTCCCCTCTTCGTTCTTTTTTCACCATGACGATGAAGTCGTCGATTTGCTCGATTGAACATGCTGTTATTAACGGCATTTCCTGTACGCTAATCATGTAATCTAAAGATGCTAGCGCATAACAAATTTCATAGCCTAAAAAACAGTTAAAGGTGGATTTGCAACTGTAATCGTAAATTTCGGACGCCGAAGTAATCCCCAAGAATGCTTCTAATAAAAGCGTGTAATCAGGAATGATTTTGCTGTTTGTTGGAAATACTGTATTCAAAACATTCAATCCAAAATCGGTAATTGAATACAGTTCGGAATCATAATCCGTTGCGACCAATCCTAACACCCTTAAAATTTGCATTCTCTGCTTTGCGTTTTGCAAAACAGAGTTGTTTCCTTCTTCTATAGATTCGTCATTTACCAATTTGATAATGTCATCACCCATTTTTCCTGCGCTTGTGACGATATTACCTCTTATGGCAATTTCTGCAATAGCTCTTTTTGAAAAATAGCCGTGCTTGTCTGCAAAGCCTTGCGAAATCGCCATATTATTTAGAAGCTGCAAATTTTGCAATATGCTTCCTTGATTCGGTAATTTTAAATAACCATTGCTCATATGCTATTCTACATCTATCTTTGTGATTCGGTTACTTGCAACGTCACACCATCTCTTTTCCAGCTCAATGCCAGTCCATTTGATTTTATGACCTTTTCGATTCAGCTTTTCACAGCAAACGCCGAGTGTTCCGGATCCATGAAAGGGATCTAAGACTGATCCTGAATATACGCCATCAATCATTGGACAAAAAGCTTTCAAAATCTCGGTTATCAAAGATTCTGGTTTTTGCGTTGGGTGGTCCGTTCGTTCGTTAGCAAAACATTTCCCTGCTAACGTAGGGAATTGCCAGATGTCTCCGCGCATAGCTCCCTTTGCGTTAGGTTCCCAGATTTTTTTTACACCCTGGGCAGTTTTGTATTTAATAGGTTTCTTTAGACGTTCGACGCTTTTGTATGGAATTCTAACCTCATCTACATTATAGGTCCATTTCTTTTCATTATTTGAAAACCACAAAAAGGGCTCGTATTGCGTTGCAGGTTCTTTTTTGGATCTAGAAAAGCCGTTTTCATAATGCCAGATATTCATTCGTCTGTAAAATAAGCCGGCATTTATCATTGCAATTTGGGCATAACATATGTAATCATGAATCCCGAACCAAATAATACTTCCTTCTTTTGTCAAAAGTTTCTTTAGTTTTGCGATTCTGCTGTTTGTTGTTGCCACAAAATCATCTAGTGATAAATCGTCGCTTTTGTTGCCAAAATCTTTTTTTAAGTTATACGGAGGATCTGTTAATATCAAATCATACTGATAACCTTCTGCAATGAGTTTATCTAGCAAAGAGTCGGAATCTCCGCATACAACACCGTAGAATTTTTCTTGTTTCAATTTACTTTTCCTTTTTGAATATCAAAATAAATTGATGATGGATGTTTTCCACATATGCAAAGGGGTAGCCGTATGGCAGGAGTGATTTGTGATTTTGCAAAAGAATCTTCACACCCTGGAGACTCAAAGTTCCGCCGCCTGGAATCTTGGCGTGGTTGAGTGTTTGTATTAGATCGCTATGGAAGCTGAGGAAGTTTGACTTATCTCTAAAATCAGACACTACCAAAGCCATGTATTTGGTAGGACGAATGATTCTTGCACATTGCAGAAAGATATCGTTTGTAAGAATGTTTAAAAAATCAGTGTAGCAAGCTACATTGCCTAAATCGTTTTTATCATTTGAATATTGAGTATCAAGATTCTTTGCTACTCGTTCTTTTTTGACTTTTTGATCTTGCTTATGTAAAATACCCCAGTATGGAGGAGAGGTTACCATAAAATCAAAACTATTTGTATCGAGTTTCTTCAACTCAACACAAGAGTTGCCGTTTATAAAAGTGTGTTTTTTACTGGTTCCTTTGCCAACTTCTTTTTCAAGACGATCTTTTGAGAGCTTGTAATACTTCGGGGAGAGCTCAATACTCGTGCAGATTCGTCCGTCAATTTCGCAAGCTTTTGCCGTCGAACCGACACCTCCAAAGGGATCTAGAACTTTCATTCCCTTTTTTGTAAAGAATCGTACAAGGTGCCCTATATCTTGAAAAGAGTAGGGCGCAGGATGCTGCTTTTCGATTTGAGCGTCTGGACTGTCTGCTCCTAAGCCTTTTTGATAAAGAAAGCTTTTTGTTTCTGGCAGCCAGTCTTTCCCGGAAAGATCATTAAGGGTATTTCGCTTGTCAACAACACCATCTTTTAGTTGTTTGTATTCTGGTGTCAACATGAACTTTTTTAGCTCATTCGCCTTGATGAATTTTTTTCCTTTCTCGTTTTCGTACAGTCGAAGTACTCCTGAAGAAAGTAATTTATCAAATGTATGGCGAGATAATTCGCTAATTTCCATGGCTTTGTTTTTCGTTAGCTTTTCCACAATTGTAAATCCTTTTCTAAATGAAATCACGAGAATTATCGCTCTTTCGCATTTGAACAACATCTCCTATATCACAATTAAGGGCTTCGCATATCTTGTAAATACTTTCCATAGATATAGGACGATTTTTGCTCATTTTTGCAAGTACATTGCCTGTAATACCGGCTCTATGAATTAGGTCAGTTTTCTTCCAACCTTCGTCGATAAGTTTTTTCCACAATCTGTTGTAACTGATTTCCATAATTTAACAATATAACGATAACGTGAATAAATATAATTAAAAATACAAATTTAATGATTGTTTCAAGAAATTACAAGTGCAAATTAATGGTAAATCATTCGATTATTTGGGGTTTTGGATAAAGATGGTTAAAAGATGGAAAGGGACTTTCTCACCAATTTTTCCTCGGTTTTAATATCCGCAGAGTATTCAGTCTATCGGGTGAATGTTTTTTTCAGTCTCTTGGCTACTTCATGTTTGTGGCGCTTTTGTTCGCCACTTACCATATGACAGTAGAAACAGTGTATGGCCAAATGGAAACTGATTGCTAGCGATGGATTTTATGAGAGTCTTTTTTTTCTTGTTGGTACATTATTGAAAAAAAGTTATTTTTCAATAAAACCGTCATTTTATAGGTATTGAATCATGGCTCGCAACATTGACGAATACTACAACAAAGTTTTAGACGTTTTAATCAATTCTTTGGATAAAGACAAGGTGCCTACGGACTGGTTCAAAAAGGTAATTGTTCCTAAGGTCCTTTCTGCATCCTATGTTACCGCAATCCATAAATTGACTGCTTCTGTGAGTGGCAAGACATTGATCCCGGACATGGGATTTGGCGAGTTATACTTCGCAACCAATGATGACGATATTGTAGATGCATACTTTATTGATGAATGGCTTAAGTATTCTTCGATTCACGAGAACTTGGTTGTTTCTTTTTATGAATCAAAGTTGTCGTCAAGGTCATATGATGGATTAGATAAGTTCAATAGCAGAGATGTTCGCGCAGAGTCGTTTAGTGATGCATCAATCGAACAAAAATATGATAAGATTCTTCTTTACGTAAAGCTTAATTCGCTCGAAGATCAAATTGCATATATTGACAAATGCTTAGACCTACTTGAAGAAAATGGCATGTTTGTCGTGATTACATCGCTGTTGATTCTTCAAGATGCTTCTGCTTCGGTACTGAGAAAAAAAATATTACAGAATTTTTCGCTTGAGTTTGTCTATCAAAATTCGAACATTGATACTCTTGGAAAGGATTCTCTTCTCCTTATAAGAAAACGAACGCAAACTCCGGGCATTTGTTTAGAGTTTTTAAAACCTCTTGATGTTGCCTGCGATGCTTTTCTTAATAATTCTGGCGAACATTGGCTTAATGCGAAATCATTTTTTGACCGTTTTGATGTGTTTGATTTTTTTCCGCAATATCAAGAAATACGGAAAATTTGCCAGGATCCAAATGTCACGCGTTTAGGAGATTACGCAGAGGTGATTACTGCGGATAAACTTTTTCAGCCTACTACTGAAAAAAACGACAATCCTGTGATTCTGGACATTCATCTATTGGAAAACGGGAAGCTATACCAATGCCTTGATAACGGCTATCTTTATTCGACAGGGTGCTATCCTCAGGACATGTTTAATATTGGTGAGGAAAACCATTGTTTTATCCAAAAAGACGATTTTATTCTTTTGCAAGTATTTAATAAAACTCGATGGGCGTTTGTTGATAAGGATGTTAAGAACATTTCAGTCGATTCCCCGACAATCATTATTCGTGCAAAAGATGAGCATAAGCGGAATCTATTGAGATTCTTCTTTGAGAATAGTTGCTGTAGAACCCTGTGTAAAGATTATTTCATCATCCAAATTGAGTATAATTTTAATGGATTCTATCCAATCAGTGAACGGAATGTTCTCAATTTTGCGATGCCTAGTGAAGAGCTGCTTACGTCTCTCATGGAACACTCAGAAACGTCAACCAAGAAACAAATAGAAAATTTATTTGTAATGAATGGTTGGGACGTTGAAAATAATGTGTGCTTTCGAGATCTCAGAAATACATCCATCACCAATATGCAGGAATTCATAAAATTTGAATATGACAATTTTGAAGAATGTGCCTATGTTGATTTTGTTTTGATGGAAAAAGGTAAAGTTAAGGCCTGTGTTCTTGCTGATAATGTTAATGCTGACACGATAAATGATGATGTTTTAAATGGTTGGGATAAAATCCAAAAATTGTCAAATGCAAAATTATATCTATTTATTGACCAACAACTGTCAGAATATAAAAACCGAAAAACATACTTGCTTGATCGTATTCCTGCTCCTAAAGGATATAATGTTGCCCACGAAGCCGACAATACCTTTTTGCTGCAAGTGATGAGGGATAACTTTGAACGTTTGCATCAAAGTACCAAAAGGATTGAAGATAAACTTGATGGAATGATGAATCAAATTAACGGATGCCAAACCGTTATTTCGAAGCAATTAGAAAGCATTGAAAATAAACAGTTAGAGGCCGGTGAACTTTTTCAGAAGCAAGAAGAGCTATATCAAAATCTTTCTGATGCTGTAATGGAAAAGGTTTCCCTAAAGGTTAATAAGCACAGCAATGATTTCGATCTTGTGCAAGATGAACTAAGAAAGAATTTCGGTGATGTTTGGAATAGGCTTGAGACTACGACTCAGACTTTCCTTGCTTCTGCCAAAATGATGTATCAGCAAACAAGTCCCTATGGTGATGATCTAGATTATTCTGGCGTTTGCATTCCAGCAACAAAAGCTCTGGAGGTTGAGCTGGTAAAACGATTTTTGATTGGATTTAAGCAGTATTTGCAGAATAAATTTCCGCGAGACGGAATGAAATATTACGCTAACTATCCATACAATCTCAAGAAATCAAATAGAGGACAAATTGTTGTAGCTACAGAGCTGACATTAGGATCGGTTCCGTATTTATTGTGCTACACGGATAAATATGATAATCGCAGTGATTTTGATTTGCAAAAAGATGAAAATATTCTGTATGACTACTTATCTCAATGTTTGATAACAAAGCAGATCGGAAAAAAAGAATTGTTAGAAAACATCATTGCTATTGCAGAACATATTAAGGAAATTACGCGTAAGTACAGGAACCCTGCGGCGCATACAGGTGGACTGAAAAAGAAAACGGCTGAAGAATGTCTTAATTGTATTACTGAAATTGAGAGCGTTCTGATTAAGCTTTTAAAGTTACTTGATAAGGATCCAATAGGATTGCCCATAAAGTCTTAAATATTTGACAAAACAGATGTTTTTTCCCGATAATATGTCAGCTGGGATTGATAATCTGGCTAAAAAGTTCGTTTTCTCCAGATTTTATATACATTAACTATTGAATTTAAAAAGGAGCTCTCGTGATTACCTTGGAAGTTGAAGCTAAGGATTTGGCAAAGGCCATTAAGACTCTTAAGAAGAAGGAGTCTTACCATCTTGTAATTAAGAATTTTGATGCCAAGACTGAATACAATATGAAGATCGAGGAAATGGCAAATGTGACTTCTGTTGAAGTTCATTTTGCCAATGGTATTGAAAAAATTACGGCTGATAAGCTTTTCTGTGCCCAGAAGCTGGTGTCCGTGGTGTTGCCCAACTCCGTAAAGGAAATCGAAGAACACGCTTTTGCTCATTGTTCGAATATTGAAAATGTAAAGATTCCTAAGTCTGTGGAAACTATTGGCAAGTGTGCGTTCGCCTTCTGTGAAAAGTTGAAGAAAGCCGACCTGCCTGCTGGCCTTAAGGACTATGTTGGTGACATTTTCCTTTTGTGCAGCAGCCTTAAGAAGATTGAAATTCCGGCATCTTGCAAGCCTGAGTGTTTTGGTATTCCGGGTTGTTCTAGCATCACTGAAATCAAGATTCCTTCATCCGTCAAGGAAATCGATCATGCTGGATTCTCCGATTGCCTGGGCCTGACCGAAATCAAGCTCCCCAGCAAGGTGACCATTCTCAGGGCTTATGCTTTTGAACGTTGCAAGAATCTTAAGAAACTGACTTTGCCCAAGGGCCTCAAGAAGATTTATCATCATGCCTTCTCTGATTGCGAAAGCCTTACGACTTTGAAGATTCCCGAAACTGTTGTCCGCTTAGAACATCATGCTTTCGTAAGGTGCAAGAATTTGCAGAAGTTGTACTTGCCTAAGCATCTTTCTGCAGAAGATTTGAGCATCCCGCCTAAGTGCAAGGTGATTAGCTACTAAATACTGCAAAGACCTCTCCCTTGTGGAGAGGCTTTTTTTATTAGAAAGTTATATTTCCAGATATGAAAAAACTGAAGTCTCTCGATATCAAGGGCCTGTTTGGCCTGCATGATTATAAGATCGATTTTGAAAAGAAGAATGGATACACCATTTTTGCCGCCCCTAATGGCTATGGCAAGTCTACCATCCTTCAAATTTTGCGTTCCATTGCCAGTGGTAACTATTTCTTCTTTAATGAATTGGTTTTCACTTCGATCCATCTCGAATATACCGATGTTGAAAATGACAAGGAATCCGAAGTTCGCTCCTTGGATATTGTAAGGCATCCTGTTGATTCCAAGTCGGCCAATGACTTTATGGATAAGATGAGCTGGAACGGTGTTGATTTTTCGGAAGGAGAGACTCCCGCCGGCGGCATGCTCCAGTACTTTATCGAAATTTGCTATTTCTCGCCGAACTATAGTGACAAGGCTGCTCAGGGATACAAGTCAATCCGTTTTTCGAACAGAGATGTTTATGAACTGGCGGATATCATCAAGGAAGAAGATACGGGCCTTAAACGAGTTTATAGCAGTAATGAGGATGAAATCAGGTTTGGTTCCAGCTATTGTACGGAATTGCCTTACTGGAGATACAAGGACGACGACCGTGAAATGAGTTTCGCGGAAGTATTTGGCCAATACAATTTAAGCAACTATTTCCACAAGCCATTTTGGGAAGGTCCTTTTGCGGGATATTATGACCTAATGCACTCTACATCTTTTGAATACTTGTATGTAGACGCTAATCGCACTGTGTATACGTCTTCGAATAAGGGCAAAAAGGTTAATGCCGGTACTATTGCGCTGCTGCTGCACGATCTTGGTAAATTTTATTACCAAAAGGCAAAAAATATTTCTGAACAAAATTTCGAAAGATATCCCCAAAGTGTTCTTGAACTTTTGAACTCAAATCCGGATAAAGAGAAGCTTCGCGCCGAAGTTTTGGCACTGATGGATATGTATGCCAAAATGAAGGAACGTGGTCATATGTATGGAACTTTTGTTCGTGGTGGGACATATGATTCCTATCACGTTAGTGATGAAATAAAGGAAAAAGTAGACAAGGGCGAGCGTATTGATTTGGGCTATCTATCGGATAATTGCAGTATCAATACCTTGGCATTTTACAAGGTGCTGTTGGATAATTTCATTGCTGAATTGAGTGTTTATAATCCAATTGTCGAACGCTTAGAGTACTATCATAAGTGGCTTAAAGAATTTTTCCATAGTGTTAAAATATGGCCGACACTTAGTGGCTTTATTACGGATTTACCGGAAGATGCTGCGCTTTATGAAGAAGAGGAATGGCGTTCCTATTTGGATTTAAGGAAGCTTTCCTCGGGTGAGAAGCACCTTGTGATGTTGCTAGGCATTCTATCGGTGTTCAAGAATAAACGAGCTGCAGACTGGAATTTTGATTATCTTCAAAAGGACAAGTTCTCGTTCTTTGATTTCTTGGGCGACGCATTGATCCTTATCGACGAACCCGAAATTTCGTTGCATCCCACATGGCAAGAAAAGCTGGCGGAATTCTTCTGGGATTGCCATAAGGATGGCGGCAACGAATTTGTTTTCGCGACCCATTCGCCTACGTTCGTAAGTAATCGTTGGAAAAACGTGATTGAACTTTCCCACTTGTAAGGACCTTTATGTCAGAAGATGTTCTAGAAGAGGAAATCGAAATCCCGAAGGATACTCTCCTTTATCGTAAAGGTAGGGCGGCTTTTGTGGTGGGCGAGTTGTTGATGCGTAACAAGTCTGCAACAATTTTTGAAGGCTCCACGGATATCAAGTTTTACAGTCGGTTTATTGAGAACGATCCAGAAAAGCCCACGCGAATGTGTTGCCATGCAAAGGGCCGACCCAATGTTGAAAATGGTATAAGTATTTACCGTGACGCTCTAGAGGGTGCAAAGGAAAATGGTTACAAGGAAGGTTACACGGGTGTTAGTTTTTGCCTGGACCGTGACTACGACGTTTTCCTTAAAAAAGATGTAATCAAGGATCAGTTCGTCCATTATCAAATGTGGCGTAAAGAAGGCGATCCGTTAGCAGGCTACAATGATTTGGAAGGATTTCTGTACAAGACAAAAGCTTTGGCATCTGTTTTGAAACACTTCGGTATCGATGCAAAGTATGCCAGGGATTATAGGGATGCTATGGTTGAGGCCTGCAGCTATATCGGTGTCTTTAGAATTGCGAACCGAATGATTCAGGGAGAAAAGCCTTCTCCCGTGCTTCTCAATAACCATAGCGGTGAACTTGATGTTGAATGGTTTTTAAGTAACGAATTTATCAAGATTGATAAACGTTCTGTGGAAATCGATGGCGAGAATTTTTATGACGTGGTTTCTGCTAAGATTCTCAAGGAGAACATCTTGGAAGAACGTGTTCCTGCAATTACGGAAGCCTTGATTGCAGCGAAAAAGTTGCTGGCCGATGACTTTGAGCCTGGCCTGAGATATTGCCGTGGCCATGACTTGTCCGAGGTTCTGTTCGCCCTTCTTTTGAAGGAAACGGAATGCGAATCTTACCCTTCAAGTATCGGTGATGTAGAAACCGTACTTTACGAGTTACCGCCGCACCCTAGCGATGAACGAAACAATGTTCTGTCGCTAGTGCAGGGTTACCCCATTTCCAAGGATTTTGACAAAAAGATCTTTGAAGAGTATCTGCAAGGGAAACGGTAGGGCTATCCCCTCACTCTAAACTTCAAGGCGCCGATCAGGTTCTTGCAGATGAGTGTGCCCCATTGTTTTTTCATAAAGTTGTTGATGATCTCGGGGGCGTTGGTGAGCAGGTAGTTTGTTGCCAGCTGGTGGCCGAAGGAGCCGATGTTCACTCTTTCCTTCGCGTTCTCCACGATCAGCCTAAAGAGCTTGTCGGTATCCACCATAGTGTGGTCCTCGTTCAGCAGGTTTATCAGAATGTGCTTCGGGTGCGCCATCTTATCGCTGTATTCCATCAGGAGCATGGTGGGCGTGGCGGGTATCTTCGTTATCCCGAATTCCTTCTCGAACTTTATCAGAAAATCGATGTAGCCCTCTTCGAAGAACGAGGGATATTCCTTATCCGTTGATAGACCTGGAATATAGAAGTTGATGTTGGTGCCCGAGATTTCGTTGTACCGGATGATACTTTGCTGCAGTGCCTTAATATTCGAACTGTCGATCTGGCTAAAGTTGACGAATAGTACGCAAATTGTTGTTTCGGTCAGCTCAGTTTCGAACTTTTGAAGCAGTTTCTTGAAATGGGTGAAATTGTAGGTGGGAATCATAAAAACAAATGGATTAAGTGAATCTCGGAATTACTTTATCAAAATAACTAATAAATTCCGGAACCTCAACCGTTTTTCTATCTTTCCCTGCGAATTTATCTGTGAGGTTGGATAATGAAGAATCTTTTGTGGATTTTGCTTTCTATGGTCGCCACTTTGCTGTTTGTGGCTTGTGACGACGACGGCGCCAGTGCCAAGAAATCTGACGACGGCGAGGAAGTCGCCCATGTGGTGGACACCCTCTACGTGTTCAGCAAGGATACGGTCTATTCTGTCGCGAGGGATACCGTGTATTCCGTGAAATATGATACGGTGTATTCCGACGCCAAGGATACGGTTTACTCCGTCATTAAGGATACCATCTATTCTGATGCAAAGGATACTGTGTACGAAAAGGGCCTGGATGGGGAAAGCTGCTCTGTAGAAAGTTCTGAAGGCGGTGCGGTGATTGTCTGCGGACAGGATACCGTGACCGTCGATAATGGCAGCGCATATTTGAAGGATACGGCTTGCGTTTACGTGGAAAATAATAGTAGTAGAGTGTCTATGAAGTGTGGGTCGAAATATGTTTATTTAATGAAGGCTCCAGTAGGGGGGCTAAGCTGTGAATCTAACGATTATAGCATTTTTTGTCATAGTGAGGATGGGCAAATTTATTTACAAATGTGCCATGATTATTGTGGTGGCGAATGCTATCGTAGTGACAATTATTACTGTGTGAACGGGAAAACTTATTCAAAGTCTGCTACTATTGGATTTACAAACTCATCTGGTTCAACTGTGAGAATTAATCGTTATTGGTCTTGTGGAGATTACATTTACGACCTTCTTCCGACTGCAATCAAAGAACTGTATGACAAAAGACTTTGTGTTGGTGGGCTTACCTACGTTTGTGAGAATCCGTTAACATTAACAAACTGCGAATATTACAACATGAATTCATATATTGTGAAATAAAATCGCAGAATGGCCTTGATAAAAAAAGTCCTCCCTTTTGCCGGGAGGTCTTTTTCCAGAGATTTTATCAATGGTGATTTTCAGGATGTCCTGAAGAAAGTCCTTGGCCACATCTACATTGCTGAACACCTTAGTGAATATACCGGAGCAAAGTACACCGTGAAACCGGAGTAATGGAAACCGGCGTACCGGTCAAACGGAAACCGCGTCCCTGAAAATGCAGTTGACTCACATTTTGTGATTTGCTTTTGGCTGGATAAGACCTGCATCTCGCATTCGCATATACATGCCGCCTTTGGATATGCTTGTTTGCGAATGGCTCGCGCGAACAAGATTAAGAATCCCGCGCGGTCCCAACATTCTGAATTGAGCAAAAAATAGAACTATCAAAATGGTTTCCTTGAAGTCGGTATTGCGGTTTCCTCCATTCCGGACTAGCGGTTTTTTCTAGCCGGAATATTCAAAATGAGTGATCCCTGATTGCGGACTTTGACTGTAAGCGAGTGCGATTTTTGCAAAAAGTGATTATTTTATAACCACTGATTATCGGTTGCTAAAGTACAAGTCGGATGACATTAGGATTATTGATCCTATACGATTTGTCCTGGAATATGAGTTGAGGGATTCACTATGACTTCTGCGGAACTTTTGGACAAGGGCATGCGCTGCTTGCGCGAACACTTGGGCGTTGTCGATGCTGAACAATTCATTGCGACTGTGTTGCGTGAACGTTTTGACTACACAAAATGGCAACGC
This sequence comes from Fibrobacter sp., assembly GCA_024399035.1. GTDB lineage: Bacteria > Fibrobacterota > Fibrobacteria > Fibrobacterales > Fibrobacteraceae > Fibrobacter. The sequence goes on from JAKSID010000004.1 coordinate 14,420, forward strand.
GAACATTTTGACGGAATGTCCCTAAACGAGCTGAACTCCGCCGCAGTAGACTACGCCAAGAAAACAGGGAAAACCTGAAACTTTTCGGCAATCGTAACCACCACGCGATCTTAGCAACAAGAGCGGACCACGGCGTTTTTTTTCTCTCAACACTGTCGAGAGTTTTTTTGACACTTTACTGTCAAAATCTTTAATTATATTTATCCCATAATTCATCACTCCTTGCGACAGTCGACATAGACTTGCAAAAGTCCGTACGTGCATTCGCGGCAAGGTTCATTAACCATCTGGTTGATGTTGTTGGATAGCTGGCAGGAGACGCAGCCTGCTCAAGAGCGTGAGATCGCCGAAATGTGCATCGCGCCAGGTAACGCCGAGGAAGACCCTCGCCAACAATGTGGCTAGAACCTCCAATCTCTACGCAATGTAGGGAACATCTTTATAATCAAAAAGAATGCTATCGACCATTTTCCCGGCGTGGGGAAATGGTGGTTTAAACGTACGGAGAATATTATGACAAAAAAGATTGTTTTGCAGGTAGAATCTGAATATGGTGAAATTCTGCAACAGGCTGTTGCAGTAATTAAACAGGCTCGTGTAAACGTTGCTCGTCAACTAAATATTGGCGAAAATGCCGCTTATTGGGAAATCGGGAAAGTGCTGCATGAACGCAAACTCGATAGTAAACATGGAAATTCTGTTGTTCGTCGCCTTTCTGTAGATTTAAAGGAACATTTTCCGGATATGGGGGTGTCTCCAAGACAACTCTGGAACATGAAAAAATATTATGTACGATATTGTAACTCCGCTGAAAAAGTGCTACGGAGCGTAGCACTTTTGACATGGGGGCAAAATCTTTTTCTTTTAAGCCAAAATTTTGACGACAATCAAATCCTTTTCTATGCAAATGAGTGCGTTGCCAAGGGATGGACGCGTGATTTGCTGATGAACGCCGTGAAAATGCAAATGTATGAACATGCTGCTCTTAACCGCCCTCAAAACAACTTCAAGGACACGCTGCCTGAAGGTCAGGCGGAATTTGCGAACGAAGCATTCCGCAGCACTTATAACCTGGGTTTCCTTGGAATTACAGAGCCGGTAATGGAGTTAGAACTGGAACGAAAACTTGTTGAAAAGGTTAGACAGTTCCTTTTGGAACTTGGAAAGGGCTTTGCCTTTATTGGAAATCAGCATGAACTGGAATTCAACGGGAAAGCAAGCAGGGTAGATATGCTTTTCTTCCATAGGCAACTGAAATGTTTGGTGGCAATTGATTTGAAAGTGGGTGAATTTAAGCCGGAATATGTAGGCAAGATGAACTATTATCTTTCATTGCTTGACCGCCTGGAGCGCGGGGAGGGTGAAAATCGTTCGGTCGGTATTATTCTTTGTGCAACAAAAGATAATGTTGAAGTTGAACTTTCGCTCGATGGTATTGGCAAGCCAATTGGAGTTGCTGATTATCAATTGCTGTTGCCAAAGGAAGAACTGCAGAAAGTTCTGGCTGACGAAATCAAGTCTTTCAAAGAAGTTGAACGTTTAACGCATTAAGACCTTAGTTTTTTTGATGGAGAGTAGATTCCCGGCAATCGTACCCACCACGCGATCTTAGCGATAAGAGCGGACCACGGTGGGTCTTGATATTTTACGTATAAATTACAAAATGACCCTTGCCAGCGTTTTATAAATAGCTAACATTCTGCCTGACGTACGAAAAGTATCTCTATGACATCTGTGAAAAACAGGTGTTTTTTTTTTCCAAAGGAGATACTATGCCCAGAGAGAACTCGGCTTTGAAAAAGTCTGACGACAAGTTGTTCGTCAATGATTTAGGAACCATCGTTTCCACTGCCCGCGACATGAGTTTCCGTGCGGCGAACCTTATGCAGGTGGCATGCAACTGGCTTATCGGCTGGCGCATCGTGGAGCAGGAGCAGCAGGGAAAGGCCCGTGCGGGTTACGGCAAGCATGTGATTCAGTTGGCGTCGGAGTCGCTGACCGAAAAATTCGGGAAGGGGTTTTCTGTTCCCTCGTTGAAAGGTTTCCGAAAATTCTATTTGATTTTTAAGAATGCTCGAATGTCCCATGCTCTGCCAGTTTCGTTCGTTAATTCGCTGTCTGAAAAAGGGCAGGCATTGCCTGCCCTTTTGAAAAACGATGAAATTGGGCAGGCTTTGCCTATCCAATTGTCCTGGAGTCATTACGAATGCCTAATCCGTGTCGCCGATGAAAAGGCCCGCCTGTGGTATATGCAGGAGGCTGCCGCCGAGCAGTGGGATTATCGCACGTTGAAACGTAATATTGCCTCGCAGTATTATTATCGCCTGGTGCAGACTCCTAAGAACAAAAAAGCCGTTGTGGTTAGGGAAATGAAATCCCTTACAGCGGATTACCAAAAAGAAAAATCTCAGTTCATTAAAAATCCCATGATCGTGGAATTTCTTGGTTTGAATCAAGATGCTGCATTTACAGAGACAACACTTGAGAATGCCATCTTGAACCATCTGCAAAAATTCCTCATGGAAATGGGCAAGGGCTACGCGCTGGTAAGTCGCCAGCAGCATATTCATACAGAAGAAGACGACTATTATATAGATCTGGTGTTTTATAACTACATGCTCAAATGCTTTGTGCTTGTAGATCTCAAGACCCGCAAGATTTGTTACGAAGATGTTGGGCAGATGGATATGTACTTGAAACTTTATGACACCCACAAGCGTTCCGAAGGTGACAACCCTACCATTGGCGTTATTCTTTGTTCCGAAACGAACGGGGATGTGGCGAAATTCTCCACATTGGCGACGAATAAAAGAATGTATGCCGCCAAGTACTTGACCTACATGCCGTCTAAAGAGGTCCTTGCCCGCGAAATAGAAATGCAAAAAGAAATCTTTGAAAAATCGGCAAGATCCTAAAATAGAACTGATATGCCAAAGACGCCGAAATCTAAATTTTTTTCTCTCTCCAGTGGTGAGAGTTTTTGTCTTTTTTATTTTTCCCAGTGACCTGTTTTAGAGGGGCCTTTCCATTTGTAACCGAGTTTTTTGAGGTCTCTAATAATCGTTCTTTTGGATACGCCTGTTAGCGCGGCCAAATCGGCCTTTGAAATGGAAAGATTTGACTCTACGACTTGTTTCAAACACTCTAATCGGTTGTTTTGGGTGACATTTTGGGTGACATGGGTGACATTTTGAGGGTCATCCTCTTTTTTTCACTTGCAGGCGTCCATTATGCGCGATTGGGGTATTCGTGAGTTGGCGAAAGCGTTTATTCATTGCGACTGTGTTGCGTGAACGTTTTGACTACACGAAATGGCAACGCGAACATTTTGACGGAATGTCCCTAAACGAGCTGAACTCCGCCGCAGTAGACTACGCCAAGAAAACCGGAAAAATCTGAAACTTTTCGGCAATCGTAACCACCACGCGATCTTAGCGATAAGAGCGGACCACGGCGTTTTTTTTCTCTCAACACTGTCGAGAGTTTTTGTCAACAGTTGTTTGCAAAATGTGGTCCAATAGAAAGAACGCTTGACAAAACCTTTGTCAATAAATATATTCTTACTACGTAAATAGTTTAATAGATCCATAACGAGGTCCTCCCGACATAGGGGAAGCGACGATGTTATGGATCTTTTTTTTGAGGAAATATGCGGACGGCAATTCTTGTTGATGGTGGATTCTACAGAAAAATGGCTACTCATTATGTCGGCCTTGTTCCTGCGCAGAAACGTGCAGAAGAACTTGTTGCATATTGTCGCAAACACCTTGTGCAGAAGGATCTGATTGCAAGAACTGATCATGGTAAAAAAAGATTTGAACATTCTGAGTTGTATAGAATTTTCTACTATGACTGTCCGCCTGTGGAAAAAAATGTATTTCATCCTTTAAAAGGAACGTCGGTGAATTTTAAGAAGCATCCTACATATTTGTGGATGAGAGAGTTCTTAGAGACTTTAAAAACGAAGAGAAAACTTGCTTTGCGATTAGGTTTTCTTGCTGCGGATGAAGCTGTCTACAACTTGAAACCCGACGTTGTCAAAAAACTGTTGAATGGTTCGAAGGAACTTTCGAATTTGACGGAATCGGATTTCTCACTGTCAATGTTGCAAAAAGGCGTTGATATGAAAATAGGCTTAGACATAGCCTCTTTAGCTTATAAGCATCAAGCGGATCAAATCGTACTTGTTTCTGGAGACAGCGATTTTACTCCCGCTGCAAAACTCGCTCGTCAGGAAGGAATAGATTTTATTTTAGATCCGATGGGACATCCGGTAAATGACTTTTTATTGGAACATGTTGATGGCGTTCGATCCTATCATTCAAGGATGGCTGTGGACTTGATGAATGAGGAGTGCTAATTCGCTATAGTACCCACCACGCGATCTTAGCGATAAGAGCGGACCACGGTGGGGATTTTTTATTTGAGTGGTTATTGACAAATTTCTTTATCTAGTGTATATTTGTGCAGTAAACATCCGTAGTTATACGCTTGTCTACGGAAAGGAGAAATGATGGCCAATAGTATTCAAAAACAGTTGCAGTTCCTTATGTACAGCACTCCCGACGAAGAAGTCAAGGTGAGTGCCTTGGTGAAGGATGAAACCATTTGGCTTACGCAAAAGGCCATGGGGGAACTGTTTGGCTGTTCTTCAGACAATGTTGGATTGCATCTGAAGAATGTGTATGAAGATGGGGAACTTTCGAAGGATTCAACTACCGAGGAAATCTCGGTAGTTCAGCAAGAAGGTGCGAGATCTGTCAAAAGAAAAATAGCGTTCTACAATCTCGATGCCATCATTTCTGTAGGTTATCGCATCAGTTCCGCCCGGGCAACCCAGTTCCGTATTTGGGCGACTGGCATTCTCAAGGAATATATCCGCAAGGGCTTTGTGCTGGACGATGAACGCCTGAAGCAGGGTGAAAACGCTTTTGGTGCAGACTATTTCCGTGAATTGCTTGAACGAGTGCATTCGATCCGTGCAAGCGAACGCAGAATTTGGCAGCAGATTACCGATATTTTTGCCGAATGCAGTTTTGACTACAATAAGGATTCTGAGGTTACCCAGGAATTCTATGCGACTGTACAGAACAAGTTCCACTTTGCAATTACTGGGCAGACCGCTGCAGAAATTGTCGCCGCAAACGCCGATGCATCCAAGGAACATATGGGACTTCAGACATGGAAAAACTCACCTGACGGTCGCGTGTTGAAAAGCGATGTCGCTGTTGCCAAAAACTACCTGACCGAAAAGGAAATCAGAAGGCTGGAGCGTCTTGTGAGCGGCTTCTTTGACTATGTGGAAGACCTGATTGAACGAGAGATTCCGTTTACCATGCAACAGTTTGCCGGTGCTGTAAATGAGTTCCTGGAGTTCCGTAAGTATCAGGTTCTCGAAGGTAAGGGAAAAATTTCTCACGAGCAGGCGGAACGCAAGGCCTTCGCTGAGTATGACGTTTTCAACAAGACGCAAAAGATTGAATCGGACTTTGACAAGCTTGTGAAGAAAACGAATAAAGGGCGAAGGTAAGAGCGGACCACGGTGGGTGTTTTTTTACTATTACCAGGTGGTGGACTTTGCGTCCGCACTACCAAGAAAAAATGAAAAGGCCTCTCAAAAGAGGGGCCTTTGGTTAGTTCTGTTCTTCTCTTGCACGATTTATAATCTGCCTAGCAGTTGGTCTACGCTGTTTTTAATCAGCACTCTGGGGACGTTTATGGTTCCGCCCACGGATATTGGATTGTAGTCCGTTGCGCAGGGGGCTCCCAAGAAGTTTCGCACGTGATTCAACAGGGCATCACCTGCGGGCTTATCAGAGTTCATGGCGCCATCATCCAGTTCTCGTTCGCGTTCTTCAAGCTTCGGTAATAGGCTGACTTTTAAGTCTCTCAGCAGCAACAATATGCTTCCTAGTTCGCGCACCGGGTCTGGCAAGTTGTCTCCGGTGAGCCCTCCTACGGAAAACCTCCAGAGTAGGCATGAGATCGTATCGTCGATTTCTCCTAGTTGTCTGCGCAGGATTCCTGTCAGTGAGCTGTCGTCACCCCGGGCCTCGCCGAGTTGCCCGGTAGTGAATAGGTTCAGGTACTTGACCAGTTCGGCGATGGTGTAATCGCCGTCCTTGGTTTGCTTTTCGATGTTGCTCACCCAGGATTGGGCTTTGCTGAGCTTGGAGGAAACTTCTTTTTGGGTAAACTCGCCGGGATAACGCGCGTTGGCGTCTTTGCGGAGTTTTTGAAGTTGGGGGCCTATAAATCGCTCGTCCATATCTATAATATAGATATTTTTCTGAAAAAATTGGTGGTTGTGATTTTTTTTGTTGACGGAGGTCGAATATTATTGTATATTATTGCCTGTAGCTAGCCAAGTATGGCCTAGCATGTAGTTAGCCAAGTAGGAGTAACTATGCAAAATTACGAATTTTTCCTTTTCGGCGATTATCTCGCCCATGTGATAAGCCTCCTTCAAAAAAGCAAGGGGCTTCAGCTTGTTCTTGACAAGCTCCTGGAACATGTTTTCAACCAGGTTAAGCCTTCCGCAGGCGGTCTCCTGCCCACTCGTGGCGCCACGTTCGACGGCACTCTTTGCAAATGCTACGTGACCCAGGGCTCTAACAACGATCTAATCAACACTCTGCAACAGGCAAACATTGCCTACGAAAGCATCCCCAGCAATGGCAGCGGGATGGCTTTTTCCATGCGTGTGAGCGCCAGCGTTATTTCCAAGGGAATTTCCGACATCGTTATCATGGCCGGTCCCGAACAGTCCCTTACGCTGCTCGGCGAATTGAAGGCTCTGAAACCGGATGCCAATATTTACCTGATTTATCTTTGCGAGACCTACGAGGGCATTTCCCCGGAGGCCCGCCTTGAAATCGAACGCAACTGCACAAAGACTTTCAGCCTGGATGCGGTGTGCTCTGATATTTTCAACAGTTCCGCTCAGGCATCGTTCCGAAAGATCGATGCGGCCCTCCCCAGTGTCGGGCCCCTGCGCACTTTGAAGGCCGCCGTTGACTGTTCTGAGAAGCAAGAAGGCTCTCTCAAGATGGTTGACAGATTCTTTGGCATTGTACGCGGTGCTAAGGGCGATTTATATTTCAGCATGGATCCTCTTCATCCCTTTACCGCGGCCGACTGTGGAAAGCGCGTTTCCTTTACCGTCGTAAAGCCCCCGAATCCCTACAGCCTGAGCGGCAGCCGCAGAGATAGCAACGGTGTCGCCGAAAACGTTCAGCTCGTTGATCCCGACGAAGTCGTTGCTGTTGCGGAATCTGCCAAGGAGCCCTCTCTCGAAGAGCTCAAGGAATTGGTCCGCGGATGTACTCCCCGCGAAAATGGATTTGTACTGATGAGCGAAATTGGCTTGCGCTATAGATACAAAGGCTTTGCCAGCTCCCGTTCGGTCAAGGCTATTTTCGCCGAACACGACGACGTGTTCGAAATGACTGACAAGCCCGCACTGTCGATTCGCATTAAATAAGTTTGTACGTAAGAGTTTCCGCCCCGCAAGGGGCTGAACGCTAGCGGCAAGTAGCCGCATAGTGGAAAACCCCATATGGCCATTACGCCATTATGGATAACATACTAAAAATGGAGAGTAATATAATGAATATTATGACCTCAATTCACGTTCACGGAAGATCCCGTGTTAAGAAGTGCCTCGTCCTCGTGGATGCAGACAACATTAACTACCGCCAGGTACCGGAAATCATTGAAAAAATCGGTCGATCTGCAGGTCCGGTGGAAGTACGCTGCTACGGCGACTGGAATTCCGAAATTCTCAAACCCTGGAAGAAGTCTCTTGCTGGTTTGGAGATCACTTACGTCCAACAGGCTCTCATCGGTGGCAAGAACAGCACCGACGCTGGAATCTTTATCGACGGTTCCGCAGCCATTACCCTCAAGAAGTATGAATCGCTGGCCATTGTAAGCCGCGACCGTGATTTCGTACCGCTGATCAACAAGGCCAAAAGCGAAGGCATGTTTGTCATTGGCGCAGGTCAAGAACCGGTGTCTAGAGCATTGATCAACGCATGTGACGAATTTATTATCCCGAGCAAGATCTCGCGCAACGAGAAAGCTCAGTGGGCTATGGACGCCATCTGCACTGCAATCCAAAAGTACGGTAAGGACGGCTTTGCCAACCTCTCCGATATTGGCAACTACCTTCGCTATCTGGATCCTCACTTTACCGCTCTGTCTCTGGGCAAGAAAAAGCTTGCCGACTTCATTAGCGACTACCCGGATGTTTTACGCATGCGCAGCTGCGTGAACAACCCTAATACCCGAACCACCACGGTCTACGTAGGCCGAGCATAATCTCATGTACAGGGAGGGGGCAAGCCCCCCTCCTATGCAAGGTTCGATCCCTTTGTGAATGGGACGGACTTGTTTTTGGTGATGGCTAGTAACTAATCCAGCAGAGCATTTCAAAAAAGTGAGTTTGAATGAAAGACAATATCCTCCAGAGGGTCTATTTCCCCGATTTCAAGGGCGACATGCAGGGCTTTCGCGCCATGTTGCCTAGTGAGTTTTCTCCAGTAACAGACGCCCAGATTATTAACCACATGGGCCATGCCAACTCGCTTCAAGGAGTTATCCGAGCCACGGATCGCTCTGAGGCCTTGGTGCACACCGGTCTCAAGGACAGAGGCGGCAAGTATCTTTTCCTTCGACTGGTTGGCAACAACATGGTCTGTGGCAAGGAATACAAGTATCGCGGCGTCATCAACGAAGATCAAGTAAAGGGACTTAAGAAGTATGGCAGCTTGCCTGCGTCTCCCTTCGCGAATGATTGTGTTGATCTCAGTTTCCTCCGCAAGATCAGTCGTGTGGAGACCTCCGAGTTTCACTTGTTCCATGATCATGGCGAACGTTGGGTCGGCGAGTGGGATGCTGACCGTGTCGTAGAAGAGGCTGAAAGCGTCTTGACTAGGCGTTCGAATTCTATTCGTTCCTATTATACCCTGCGCCACGGATTTCAGTATCTGCTTCCCGTGAAAGACGGAAGCGTTTTTCTCCTTGGCGTATGGAATGAGGAACCTAGGACCATGACTATTGTGACGAAGCTGACCAAGGGACAGGCTGACTTTGATCTGATGCTTGGCGATGCAGCCCGCGCCATGGCTGCTTAACATGGCGGAATACAACACAGGTGACAACTAGATAACTGGAGTTGCAAAATGGAAGAAAAAGTGATTGATGAAAAGGGGGCGGGGGAGGGCGTTGCTTTCCTCCTTGACAGACGCATGCAGATCTCTGAAGATGACTGGCGTCTTGTGCAAATTTACAACCTTGTGCAGGCAGTCTGTCTGCATGGCGAACCGGTTACGTTTGACAAGGTGAAGATTGATGTCGGTTTCGAGAATCGCAAGGAATTCGGCCGCAACAAGAGACTGAGTTTTTCGGATGTCAAGGGAGATATGCTTCGCTTCAAGGTCAATATCGAGGACTGGACTTTTAGCGATATCAAGAGCAAGGTGAAACATGCCTTTGAAAAGGCTATGAGTCGCCAACACCGTATCAGGAAAGAGTTGAACGTGGCATAAGCGAAACGCACCCCTTGCGGGGGTGCGTTTTTTTTTTAAGGAGCGTTAATGAAATGCAGGACTCGCTTAAGATACTCCATGTACAAAGCCATGATCAACATCATTATAACTCGTTTCAGGGATATCTGGGCAAGAAACAGAAAAAGCATGGAAACCTCGAATGAAAGCTACTGCAACACAGCTCGCTCCATCTTGACGTAGCCTTCGAAAGACTGGGTCGTCAGAGTTTTTCGTGCGAAGTCGTTTAAGGTTGCGAATATGCAGCCTGCGTCGCTGCAGCTCTCGATCTTCTGGCCGAGATTCTGGTGAAAGCGTCCGCTTTTGGGGCCAGGAATTTTTCTACCTGCGCTGTTGATTACCGTATGTGCGCCACCGTTCTTTAACAGAACTTCTGTGGTGGGCTGGGTCATCTTGGTAAGGGTGTAGGCCAGGTAGGCTCCGTCTTTACCCCATTTGGGGTTCAGCAAAAAGTTCACGAAATTTTCGGCCTCCAGCCATTCATGAACGCCGCCGGCACGGATTCCGCTCTTCTTGATGTAGTTCTTGTGGCTGTTCCAGATTTCCTCGATCAGGTCTTCGCGACCGGATTTCTTGAGGCGGATAAAGAATTCCACGAAACCGTCCCTAAAGCTTTTGCCGGTGTGGTCGACTACCGCCTGCTTAAGGGCCAAGTGGTCGTTGACGATGTCGATTTCCTTTGCTCGTGAAATATTGATTTCAGGGAGCTTTTCAAGATTGGCTACGATCTCGGCATTTTTGCTGGAGGATATGGCCTTTGCGTAGCGGCTTAATTTGATGGAGTTTAGCAGGGACTTGATGGACGGTGTCGCGGCTTTCATGGCAGAACCCACTGCGAAGGGCGCGGCGATCAGGCCAACGTTAATGAGCTGTTCCTTACCGTAATTCTTCCAGGAGGTTTCAACGCAGTCGTCCGTATAGCACTGCTTGTCGATATGCCTAAAGGTGAGTATGGTCAATTTTGCAGACTCGAATCCCATGATGCCGAAAAATCCAACGACGCAGACGGGGCCCGTAAAAGGTGCGACCTGAGGAATCAGCGAACTTGCGCAGGCGCCTGCATTCAAGATTGCCGCCCCGGTGATAAACTTCTGGAATTCTTCATCGTATTCTTCAAGCCATTCTGCCGCTTTTGTACCGCTGATCGCGTTGCCTATTTTTTGAAGGAAACCCAGTTCCATGATTTCGCCATCGACTACGCGGAGCTTTTCCTCGTTGCCGTCCGCGTCGGTTACCCTAAAGTATTCGCTGAGCCCCGACGTGCCCGCCCATAATCCCTTGATAGTCAGGTTGCCGTCGGTGTTGGGAATGAACTCGCTACCGGTGAAAATGCTGGAAAACTTTTCGGAGGTGAGTTCCCCCATGCCTGCGATTTGACCATCTACAAAGTGTCCCGTGTAGGAGTAGAAATTTCCGACCGTTAACGCTCCGACGCCCTGAGCCATGGCGTTTTCAAATTCGCCGCTATAACGCAAGGTGTCTTCGTCGTGAATGACTGCAAGGCTTCCGGTTCCTGCAACCTTGCTGTTTCTCATGCCACCGTTATAAAAAGTGTGGTCGCTGTTGTCGAAATATTCGGGAGAGTAGTTCAGGAACTGGGATTCCTCAACGAAGACGGATATGTCGCCGTCGTAAATGTTGCGCAAGGGTCCAATGTATACGGCTTCGTCGTCTTCGATGGTGCCGCCATTCATTTTACCGAAAAACAGGCTTTCGTCGGATCCGCTTGCGTAGAAACAGGAGTCGAATTCGTATCCGTTAAAATTTCCCTTATAGAAATCAGAGGTGCTGTCGGAAGTTATCTGCAGGACTTCTGCGTTTTCATCGCGCATTATGCCGTCTTCGATTTTGCCGCTGTAGGTAACAATCTGCCCCGTGGAGCGGATTTCGGCATATCCGTTCAGCATTTTTTCGTTGCTGACTTCACCAACAAAGGAGACGCTGACGGTATCTTCTGTGTTAAAGAACATGTTGTCGGCACCGTCGTAAATCTCGGAAAGCGGACCGTAGAACTCCAGAGACTTGGTGGAGCTCTGGGCTCCTGCCGTAGTGAGTGCGGTAAAGACAGCGAAGATGAACAGAAATAGATCTCTTGTTGTCATGGGGGTTATTCCTTTTTGTTGTGTGGGTAAAAAAAGGTGCCCGTTTTTTACTCGCCGGGCCAGCGAGCTCCCCTCAGAGTGCTTAGCAGACCCTAGTCAAAGAGGCTGCCGATGCCCTCCAAGATATCGCACACGCAGTCGCCTGCGAACTCGATGATGTCACCGGCGATATCGAGAACTTCTTCGGGATGGCTGGTGGCTTCGGAGATGACTGCGGTCTTAACGATGTTTGCGAGGATTTCAACCATAATTTATTCCTTTTTATATTGAGTTGATGTTTGTTGAAAAATAGGGCCTATGCGGCGTCGGTGCTTACGCGCTTGAATTCCGCGGCCATGGTGGGGTTGCCCTTGGTGAGCTTCTTGATGGACAAGTCCTCGGCCTTATCGTTAGCAAGGCGCAGGTTGTTCTCGCTCTTCAGCAGGAATTCCTTGGTCTTGTTCAGGGCGGCAATGGACTTGTCGATCTGATCGATGGCGGAGTTGAAGTTGTCGTGGGCCAGACGGTAGTTCTTGCCGAACTTGTCCTTGAATTCGTTCAGGCGTTCTTCGAAGTGGGTCACGTCAATGGAACGGTTCTGGGCCTCCACAAGAGCCTTCTTGTAGTCCAGAGACTTCTTGGAAGTGGTGCAGAGCAACTGGATCAGCGGAATAAAGAACTGGGGGCGGATCACGAACATCTTGGGGTACTTGTGGCACTTGTCCACAATGCCGTTGTTGTACAGTTCGCTGTCCTTTTCCAGAGTGGAGACAAGTACGGCGTACTCGCAGTTCTTTTCGTTGCGGTCCTTGTCCAGTTCCTTCAAGAAGTCATCGTTCTTGTGCTTCTTTTCGGTGGCGTCGGCTTCGTTCTTCATTTCGAACATGATGGAAACGTATTCCATGCCGTCAGCGTTGTCGCGGAAGATGAAGTCGCCCTTGGAGCCGCTGGAGGCGTCGTTGTCCTTTTCGAAGTAGGCGTTGGGGAACATGGGACGCACCTGCTCAAAGGCGTTGTGGCAATGTTCTTCCAGGGTCTCGCCAAGCATCTTGGTGGACATGCGGACCTTCAGATCCTTGTAGTAGCCAATCTGATCGTCCTTTTCCTTGAGCTGCAGGGCGTAGGATTCCTTAAGGTTGGTTTCGCTAATCTTCGCCTGATTGATAGCGTTTTCAACCTTGTTCGTCAGGTCCTGGATTTCCATGGCCTTTTCATTGATGAGCTTTTCGCTTTCCGCCTTGGCCTTAGAAAGTTCCAGTTCCAGCTTAGTGTTGCTGTTCTGAACCTGGTTGCTCAAATCCTGGATGGTAGCATCCTTTGCGGCAACGGCATTCTGTACAGCCAGCTGGGTTTCGGCATCCTTCTTGTCGAGGGCTGCCTTCAACTTTGCGATTTCGTCCTTCAAAGAGGCTTCCAACTGAATCAGCTTCTGCTGATTCTTGTTTTCGATCTTCAGCTTTTCCTGCTGATAGTCAGCGTTGGCCTTCTGAAGCAGCTGTTCCTTTTCGAGGTCGAACTTTTCGCGTTCATTCTTCAGCTTTTCGTTGTACAGCTTTTCCTTGCCCTGGGCAATGGAGTTCTCGATGCCGGAGGCGTCGATGGCGGTGAGGTTGGCCAGGTCCAGGATGTCGCCGGCTTCGGCGTTTTCATCGAGAACCAGGGTGGTCTTGTCCTTGACAGTGAACTTGATCTTCTTCATGATCTTTTTTCCTTATCTTAATGTTATTTCTAAAACTTATGCGGCGCTGCGCAGGGTCTCCAGGATGACTTCGGTTTCTTCCTGCGAAAAGCGCTTCTTGGCGACGTCAAAATCGTTGTAGACGGAGCCGCGGTAGGAGTAGCCTACGGCCTTTGCCACGTCGGTCACCTTGATCTTGCCCTGCTTGGCGGATTCGAGGGCGGCGGTGCAGGTCTTGCTCACCTGGCGGTGACCCTCGACGCGGTGGATGACTTCCTTGATGTGATTCTTCATGCGGCGCTGACGGCGTTCCATGGCCTCGCCGTCGTAAATGTTGTCGCGGTCGATTTGACTGTTGAAGTTGTAGTCGTCGTCGGAGGAGTGATTTGCGTAGACGGTACGAATACGGCTGAAGGGAATGGTTCCCTCGTTGTAGGCCTTCTCCTGGTTGAAGGCGGTCATGGCCATGTAGCCCACCTTGGCGAGCACGAAGCTTGCCACGGGGTGCGGGTTTTCCGGGGAGAACTTCTTCTTGTTGACCATCTTGAAGATCTTGGGGAGGACATCGTTGTAGAGGGTGCCCATGTAGTCTTCGTAGGGGATACCGTTGGGGTTGAAGCCGCCGTGGTACGTTGCGGGGTAGTCTCCGAGGGCGGAGCGGATGTGGGCCTTCTTGAGGAACGGGTCCAGGGTGGTGTAGAATTCCTCGTAGGCGCTCTGGTCGCCGGCGACGATTCTGTCCAGAAGATCGATTTCCTGATCTTTGGTGAGGGGGTAGTCTTTCTTAAACGTCATACTCTTATACCATACTTGCTATAATCTTTGTTTCAAATATAGCATAAAAGCTAACGAATATATAGCAGGAAAGGTATAATTCTTTGAAAAACCACGAAAACAGCGAAAAAGTGTGATTTACATCACACTTTTGAATGTAAAAACAAGGTTTTTGAGGGTGAAATCAATTACTTATAGTAAATATGCTATAAGTGGGCCGCTAATTGGACGCCTTGATGGGCTTGGTCCACGGCAGGATGATCGGCTTGAGCGAAAGATTTGCGCAAGCGTTAATGATCCTCGAGCGGAGAATCGGCCAGACGATGTGGTGCAGCTGCTTTCCGACGAAAAAAGTCAACATGTTTCCGTCGTCCAGCATTTCCTTTGTCTTTGCCACGTCCTTGGACTTGACGGTGAAGGCGAGAATGTAGGCCGCCTTGAAAAATTCCTGGTCGTTTTCAGAAAAGGTCATTTCGTAACGAGGATGGAGCGTGAACAAATCACCGTTGATAACGGGATCGTCCTTTGCAAGACCGATAGAGGTTTTCAGGTTGAGGTTATCGTCGTTGCCGGACCAGTTTTCTTCGGATAATACTTTTTCGTGAGATTCCAGAAAGCGAATATCTTTGATGTCGTTTAATTCTACAAATATGGAATTCTTTTCATATATCTTTTCGTTGCTCATTTATCTATCCTCTAATTATCCGCACAATTCTTCATTTGAATTGTCTGTAAAATCAACTGACCATTTTTCTGGATACTGCATTTCTTTTTCAATTCTGTCTCTCAAAAGATCTTGCAAATAATCAGTAATATCTTTGTTTTCTTTTTCAGCAAGTTTTTTGATATCATCATGTAAATCAACAGGTGCTGTAATCGAATAATCTCCAAATGCAGAAAAGGCGATTTTTCCTCCAACTGCTTTTGCCAAGGCTGTTAATTGCTTGCATGTCGGATTTGCTCTTGCTGATATTAAACGGGACACGGCGCTTTGCGTTGTGTTCATCTTTTCTGCAATGTCGCCTTGTTTCATTTTGTTCTTTTCTTTTAATTGCTCGATATCGTCCATAAATACGGACAATGCGGAGAGTTCGTCGCTGTTGTCCGGGGTGTTATCGAATTCTTCGTTTTGAATAATTTTTTCTTGATTTCTTTCTTCTAAGATTTTCTCGTCAATGTTTTTGTCAAGAAATGATTTGGTATCAAAAGTTTGTTGTAAAATCATTTTTTCCTCACTTACGTGTTCTAGGAATTTTCATATTCTAATAAAATTTGTTTTGCGTTTTCGATTCGGGTCGGCTTTTTCTGGAGAACGACCTCTGCATCGAGAAGGATCATGGTGTCTCTTTCGCTGGGCTTTTTCGAAAAGCAAAAGTAGATGCGAACCGCGCCCTTGGGGCTTTCTTTTCGGATGC
This sequence comes from Fibrobacter sp., assembly GCA_024399035.1. Lineage (GTDB taxonomy): Bacteria > Fibrobacterota > Fibrobacteria > Fibrobacterales > Fibrobacteraceae > Fibrobacter. The sequence continues at coordinate 29,937 of JAKSID010000004.1, forward strand.
GCATCACGTACAGCTTTTCTGATAGCTTGCCGATCCTTCCGTTCTCCAGGTAGGCCGTTATGTCCCTGACGTATTTCAGCCTGGCGAAGAATGCGCGGACGTGCTGGATCGAGTCGCTATACTTGGTGTCTTTCAGGAACTCCGTAATGCTGTCCACTGCGTACTTCTTGCAGTAGGGGAGTTCGATCGTGTTGTCACCCGGGCATTTTCGTTTATAATGTATAAAATTCATGCTACGCAAATAAATATAGCATATTTGATATTAAATTGGGGGAGAAATATAAAAAAAGCCCCTTTTGGGGGCTATATTCAGTTTTATTTGCCGTTTAAGAGTTTTTCCACATCTTCTGCTAGACAGTAGTTCATGTGGGCAATCGTATTTCTGCATTCATGGAGGAACTCTAGCCGCATGGCTACGTCGCGTGGAACGCTTACATAGCCTTTATTAATCATATAGCAGAATGTCGATGTTTCCAAATCGAATGGATCTTCGATTCTTTCATCAAAATACTCAATGTTGTTTTTGGCTAGGGCCTCTTGCAGTTTTTCTCTAAACTGGAAAATGTAATCAAATCGCTCTTGCTCGATAATGGGGAAAAGAACCTGAATCTGGGCTTTCCAAATGCGTCTGTAGATTTCGTCCTGATTAGAGTTTCGGACGAGGCTTAGAATATGATCTTCGGCTTCGCCTCGTCGGGAAAATTGACCTTGGTCGGCGATATGCTTTAGCGCATCGTAAAGATAGTCTGTTTTAAAGTCGAATTCCTCGGCCAGTTGACAGGATACCTCGACGTCTTTTTGGCACAGGCTGGTTAGCATGGTGGAAATGTAGTTCTTCCAGTTGTGGGAGATTTTTTGGTCTCCTAGGACGAACGAATTAAAAATCTGAACGTCGTAGTCCGATATGTACTCGTCAAAATCTACGACAACGATGGGCTCAATTCTTTTTAGGAATTCAGCTTTTTTGATTTCTGCGACAAAGATAACCTTGGCGTTTTTAAAGTTGCGATCTTTGATGAGATCAGTCCACTTGCCTTCATTCTCCGAAATCCCTTTTATCCAAATGGCTTTGTTGCTTAAGAGATTTTGTTGGCTGATGTACTGGGGGATCGTCTTGTTGCAGGAACTTCGATAACTGGAATCCTCGCACACGACTTTCAATAAGAAGTGCTCGGGATCCAAGTTGTCGGGATTGTCCGTTTCGTAGTCAAAGAACTTGACAGTGTAATCAAGTTCCTGTTCGATCTTTGACTTGATAATGGAACGCATGCTGTCTCTATGAGGCAGATCCGCTGGTAAACGAAGAATAGTGTTCTTCCGGTCAACAGCTAACTCTACGACCTTGTCGGCAAAAGTTTTCGGGCCGGTAACCTCGTTCCACCAAAAATCACTTTTCGAAAAGAACGCCATTATTTTACTCCTGCCTTTTTCATTTCTGCATCGTTAGTATTGATGAGCTCGTCAAAGAGTTCGTTCTTGTTCGGACCGATATAATCAATGAATACGCTTCGGCGCATACGGTATTCTTTGTCGACTACGTCAAGAATACCCATGTCAACCATCTCGCTTAACAGGTTTTCATAATCGGTCTGTTCGCACTTGCTGAGACAGAAAATTTCCCATTCTTCAGCTTCATGCTTGATTTCGTCAACGGAGAATCCAATGCGGTTCGTCTTCTTTTCCTGGCTTTCATGGAAAAGAAGGGTGACGAGCCTTGCCAGCATGTAATACTTGTTGTCCAAAACCAAGGAGAGTCGGAACATTTCCTTGATCTTTTCGATCAGGGCCTGGTCTGCAATAGCCGTGTAGAGGGCGTGATCCTCCAGCTTGAACGGAGGGTTGGAATCGGCCTTGTAATACTGCCTGTAATTGGAAATCAGCAGCTCCTGTACCAGGATCTTTCCGAAGTACTGGATCATACCGGGGTAGTAGTTGGTATTGGCGAGAATTGTTTCCAAGTACGGGTATCGTTCTACCTGGAATCCAAGATACCTCAGGGGCTCCAAGATAAGATGCAAAGCATCGGTAGGAAGCAGGGGCTTTACGCACAACGGGTTACCGATTTGACCGAAAACACCGTTCTTCAACTTGGCGTTTGTCGCTCTGCAAACGTTATGCAGACCGGCAAAGACAAACTTGAACTTGTTGTTTGTGTTTCTTCGGAGTTCAATGAGCGCAACGATAGGCAGATACTCGTCACTGGAAATGTGCTCCAAGTAGCCGTCTGCCTCATCCAAGAGAAGCAGCATTTCCATAACGGCTCCCTTCTTGAAAAGGGCTGAAATGCCGTTTGCCAGATCCTTCAGTGTCTTGGCTTCTTGAATAGCCTTTACCGTGGCGTTAGAATTGGTCAGTCGCTCGCAAATTTCTGCGCTTACCTTTTCTACAAGGGCGTCTTCTGTCTTGCAATCCTGAATGTTTACGTAGACAGCGACAGCCTTTCGCTTTTCGTCGGTAAAGCGGCTGCAGGAACGCTGCAGCAGGGCGGTCTTACCTAACTGACGGCCACCATATACAAAGCATGCACCGTCCAAGTCAAGGATTTCCGTCAATTCCTTTTCGCGGCCAAAGAACATTTCGTCGGTGGTAGCGCCAGAACCATTGGTAAAGGGCTTGTAGACGGTGTAGGGCAAGGTACACTGCAGCAATGCCTTGATTCGTTCGCTCCTATCGAGCGTGCAAAGGTACAGGATCAGGACCCTGTCAATCAGCAAAAATGGCAGCTGGTTTTCCTTATGGCAATGCTCGGCCAGTTCGCGACGGTCATTTAGGCTGAGAACTCCATCGTACAGAACCACGGTATACTTAGAAATATCCTTGTCTTCATTAATCGTTTCGACCAATTTCTTGACAGGCATCTTTTTGCCTGTTAAGCACAGAACGTTCATTAAGTGAAGATTCGTTCCGAATTCTGCAATGGGATGAGCGTATGCCCTTTGGTTCTTGGGGGTTGCCTTGATTTTGAAACTGAACTGATTCTTGTTCTTTGCTTCATTCTTGGTTGCGTCAAAACCAAGGCCATTGATTACGTAGGATACGTCATAGGCGGTGCCGTACGAAGGCCAGTGCTTGGTGATGTTTTCGAAATCGTTCCTGCGGATTTCGCGGATATCCTCTGGCAGTCGATTCCTAATGAAATCGTTACTGAAATTCTTCAACGGCTTTGTGTCGTTCTTTGCGCAGATTTCGTAAAAATCATTGAACTCGCCGGGCTCAGTGAACTTTTCAAAATAGGTGTCTTCACCGCTGATATCGTTAAAGTCGAGGTCCCTGCGTTCAAAACGGTTCATGTATTCTTCTGCGACTGCAAAATTACCGTCGTTTTCAAAGGAGTTCTGTGCGATCTCGAGGCACTTTTTGAGCTTATCCTTTGTTTGCTCGTCCATATTGACGTCGCTTTGCAGGATGCTGTCCAATTTTGCAAACTTTTGATCAAGTTGCAAACGGATCTTTTTCTTCTGATCCCGGATGATTTCGTCCTTTTGACGTTCAAGGGCGTTGAGGAACGACTTAAGGCATGCGTAGTCGCCCAATTCCTTGAAGGAGGATTCGAAATTTGCCTTTACGGACTCAATGGATTCCTTGGCGGTTTCGTTAATCTGACCATAGGTATAGGCGTAAACGATGGAGGCGTTGAAGTCCTTCTGTGTTTTATGGACGTAGGTCTTTTCGGCCTCTTCATACAAGCTGACGTCAAAATCTTCGCCCTTCATCTTGTGAATCTTTTCGAGCAGGCAGATGTTGTCGAACAGTTCAAACGACTTGTCAGAAATCTCCTTGACAACTGTGTCCAGGTCCTTTTTCGGAGATGTGATGTGCTTTAGAATGTTTCTCCAAGGTTCGTAGAACTTGACGGTGGCAAAGCGTTCGTCAATCCAGGGAACATCGTTTTCGTCCAGCGAAATAACGCCGGTCTGGAGCAGTTCTCCGTATACGTTGATGTTGGAAAGAGCCTTTTGATCTGCTTTCAAGTAGTTCTTCAAATAGCAGAGTGCGTAAGCAAGAACCCTGTTCTCGTTGTTTTCCTGCCAGCGGTTGTCGTTTTCAAGCTTTGAAATGGCATCAAGCAGCTTTGCTCTCAGCTGGATCAGCTTTGTGTTTACGTCAACCTTGTGGTGATCAACCCATTTCTTTATCAGGTTTAATCGCTGGTAGAAGTGATTTTCAACGCGGTTTCTTTCGTTGTATTTGATGGTTACTTTTTTGCCGGAAATTTCTCGCCATGTGTCGTCGATTACCTGAGACACCTTGTCCTTGTCGATATTTGAATTTTCGTCAAGATAATCGTTAAGGAATGACTCCATCTTGTTAAGGGATTCGCTGTCGCTCATTCCGTTGCAGATGAGGTTCATTGTTTCGTAGAAAAGGCTGTCCTTATTCGTAAAGCATTTTCCGTACATTTCCGGAAGTTGCTTGATGGGTATGGCTGTTCTGATTTTCTGCAGAGTCCCGCTGGCTTCAGCCTTCATGTTTTTGAATTCAACTTGCTTCTGCTCTTCGGAGTTAAGGGCAAGCAATGCAGGTTGAGTGATGCCGCAGTGCTTATCCTTAAGGTGATCCCTTAACATGCTGATGATTGTCTTGAACTCGCTAAGCTCAGGACCGAAGCTGTCGAAAATGTCTAAAAGTTCTTCTGCTCCAGATTCGAGAGCATAATCGTACTGTGCAGGAGGAGTGAGCAGCGCCATGATGTATGTGGCGATCAGCAGCTGCTTGGAACACTGCTCATTGTCAGGGAATGCTTCTGTGATGTGCAGAGATGAATAGTCGGGATTTTTGTCAAAGAAAATATGCGTTGCCAGCTGGAGTTGAGCTGACAACATCTGGCTTTCGGAGTAGCCCTTTTCAAAGCTTGCGGCCTTGGCCAATAAGGTTGCCTGCAAGACGGTGTTTTCTTTGGATCCAGATGTAATGAGCTTGTTGATGACGTAGACAAGTTCCTTGTCGGTGGGCTTTCTGTTTTTAAGCTCGTAGAGTTGGCGCGCAGTGGGGGCATCGTATTCGAGGGGTTCTTCCTCAGACTCTTCCTTTACGGCTTCAACTTTTGCAGGTTCCTCTGCAGCGGTTTCTTCTTCGACCTTGACTTCTTCGACCTTAACTTCTTCGTTGCTTTCAACTACGGTTTCTTCGATTACGGGTTCTGCTGCCTCTGCAGGTTCTACAACCTCGGGCTCTGCAACTTCAGATTCTTCAACTGCGGTTTCTTCGATTACGGGTTCTGCTGCCTCTGCAGGTTCTACAACCTCGGGCTCTGCAACGGTTTCTTCTTCGACCTTGACTTCTTCGACAACTGGAGCCTGTTCTTCTTTTTCAGGGGTTGCATCGGAGCTAATAGGGCCGTCGGCGTACTTGCCTCTTACCAGGCCACGCATTACCTTTTGTCCAAAGACATTCTGGATAGCATCCAGATCTTGGTCGCTATGTTCGTCGGGATCGGTATCCATCAGCTTCAGGAAAAGACGGTTGTTTTCTGCTGCGCCAATAGATTTCTTGATCGTATCCTCATTGCTGTCCTGCAATTGAGAAAGGAGATTTTGGGCGCTATCCTGGAAAGGGGACAATGCAACGGCATACTCTTCGAGCATTGCCTTAACGTTGATGAATCGAACGAGGGTTTCCTTACAGCAGGCAATCTGTTTCTTTAATCCGTTCTTGCATTCTTCGCCAACAGCACGGATCATGTCCTTTACAGAAGTGTCTGCAGACTTGGGGACGTTGCCGAATTCCTCGGCAAGGCTGCTCACTGCAGAAAACTGTTCCTGCAGTTTGTTAATCGACTTGATTGCGCTGTCTACGTCCGATTTCGCAGGGTTGCGAAAATCGCTGATGGTTGCAAGGATTTCGGTTACCTTGCCTTTTACGACTTTTTGGCTGTCGTTGTATTCCTTGATTTTTTCAAAAAATGCTCTGGATTCAGGAAATTCGTCTGCACTAAAGTGCATTTCACTTGCGAATCCAATTAAATCATCATTAGCCATAATAATGCCCCTTTTTAAACAATATAATCATAAAAAAGGGAGAATGTGTCAAAAATGTTAACGAATTTATACAAAAGGACGGTGTCACAAAAATTTGACAACTTGCCTTGGATTGGCGATATAATGCATGGAGCTTTATTTTCACGAGGCACTATGCTCAAGTATTTCAAGTCGGCACCGATCTGCCTTCTGTTCATTTACGCCATGATGTGCTACGGCTACTATGGCGTCCATGTTGTTTTCCGCATGCTCAATTGTGTGGCCGGCGGCAAGATGGTGGTGGGGATTGTGACCGCCCTTCTGCTTGGTTTTTCCGCCGCATTCCTGGTGGCGGCCTATCGCGTGTTCTTTAAGGAGAGCCGCTACCTTCTGGGTGCGTCCCTGGTGTATGCCGGGGCCTTTGCCTGCTGCTGGGTTTACCGCTTTGGCGGATTGCGCCTGCTGTACTGGCTGTTCGCCGACAATGCCGCCCAACGCACCCGATATACCCTGAACTTGTCCGTGTATAGCGACTACTCCGCACTGCTTTTTACCTCCCTGGGCCTTTTGGCGCTGCACTTTGCTGTGCTTGGCGTTAAAAAGCTGCGGAATCGCTGAACTAAGTCCTATCTCCATGCGCATTAGTTCTAAATCTGTTTTTTCGGCGAAAGAAATGCTGTCGGTTTCGCACTTGTGTATGTGCGAGCCGTCGGATTTTGCGGACAGGACGTTGCCACCGCCGATCTCCCTGACGATTAATTCGATTCCGGAGAGCTTAAAGTGGTGGCGAGAGGAAAGTAACGAAGAAGAGCGTAGCAGGGTGCACCGTTTTTTGGACGGGCAAGAAATTATCCTGGAAGGATGCTCCTTGAGGTTTGTCGTGCCCGACAATGCGTGCAGTGATTCCGACGAGGCTGTTCTAGATTATCTGCTTAACTTCGACAAGAATCTTGATGCGGCTTCTAAGGTGAACGACTTGGATGTGCACGTGGAAATCGTTCGGGATTCTATCCGTGCCTCGTGCAAGCATAGGCGCTTTTTTAGGGGGATGGAAGACAGCCGCAAGTTCTACGTTGATTTTTCCTTGAAGGTCCGCCTGGTTCATCCCTTGAAGGATATTCCTCCTGCGTATCTCAGCAGACCTTTGTGGATGAGTCATCTTTCAGGCAGCCTAGGGCCTTATGCAAGGTTAAGGATAGTCAAGGCTTTCGTTTCCGAAGAAGGCGTTTATATTGGCGGGGACTACGATTTTATCGCTAAGAAGCCCTGCACCGATACAGACCGCAACATGATTTTCCGGAGCGAAATGAAGCTGGAAAAGGACTTGGTGAACTTCGCCTCTCTTTTGAAGCTGGGTTCCGACTTTGCTGCAGATGCGGGTGACCGTTTGGCATTGTCCAGTGGCCTGGCAAATTTCAAGTTCAAGTACCGTGGCCCAATGACCTATATCTTTATGTTGTTCGGGCAGGACTCTGCTCCAATCGGGCGTGGTGCCGCTTCAATCGGGCGTGGCCCTAATCTTTCCACGACGGAGGTCAATGTTTGCCTGCCACAGCTTACCGAAGGCCCCCACTCTATCGTACACGGAATGCGCGAGGTTGCGAATTATTGCACCCGGAGTATTGATCAGTGGATTGCCAGCGGCGTTATGAAGCATATGTCTATTGAAAGCGGTGGTACGCGGGTTGCCGTGAGAACGGCTGTACAGTACGGCGTAATGGCTGGAAAAACATTCGACGAGGTAGTGGAATTCCTGCGTAACTTGTGCGCTTTCCTTAACGCCTATGCAAATTTTCTGGAGTCGATCATGGGGGCGGTCCGTAACCATTCCCGTAGCGATAGCACCATTGTTCGAAACTTGTGCGGCCTGATTGCCCAGGCAATGAAGGTTTCGCCGGCGGACTACCTGGATTACGAGGTGGAACCTATCCGGAAACTCGCTTACTGGTATGTGGTGGGTGCGGTTTAATTTTTATGAGCGTTTTTTGACAATTTCGCCTGTAAGTCTGATATATAGTTTGGAGGTCTATCAATGACGAATGAAAATATGAAAAACAATCTGGAATTGGAAAAATGGGAACGTGAAGTGGAAATGGCTATCAAGAAAGTTGCCGAGGCAAAGTCCCGCCTTTCCTCTGCGCTTTGTAATCGGGACAAGATGCAATTGCGGTGCGAAGCGTTAAAGTTCAATCTTGAAAAAACACAGAACGAATTGAAAGCCGCCGAAAGCGAGTATCAGGAGTTTGCAAAGTTTGTCGAGGAGTTTAATCTTCGTGTTGGCGCCCTTGAAAATCGCCTGGCGGAACTCAAGGCTCGTACCGAAAATGTAGGTGGTTAGTTATGCCGGTCACCAAGCACGGTATCTTCTCGGTTGCCCGCACCATTGTGTGCGGCGCCAATTATTTTGTCAATGTATCAGACTTCCGGAATACGGGTGGGCCGTCTATTTTCAATGGCGTCGCGCCCTTTTCTACGAACTGGCACACTATTGTAAATGAATATTCTGCTGAAGATCGCCGTCTGGTGTACCGTTTTTTGAATGGGGAAACGATACAGATTGAAAACAACTGGGTGGAACTTGTGGTTCCTGGGTCTAGCTGGACTGACGATCAGTTGTTGAATTATCTGGTTTACAGGAACTCCAACTTCGGGCTGCTCCAGTCGCTAATGAGTCAAGAAGTACGGGCTAACATTGTGCCGGGTTCTTTCAAGTTGGTTCGTAAGTTTACTGGTCGCAACAAGATATGGGGCAGTTACCGTAAGTTCGAGATTGCCTTTAGTACCTGCTTGCGTCTTATGAATGCCGTATCGGACTTTACTCGCGAGGAGCTTGAAAATCATTTCTGGCCCGTAAAGGATAATTCGCCCCGTCATCAGCTTGATGAATGGCGCATTGCCAAGGCACTTGCCAGTGATGTGGATGGGTTGTACTACAGCAAAACCCGTCTTTTCCTGGCCAAGGCGCCCACGACTGACGAGGAATACGACCGCATTGTCATCAGCGAGCTGAAAGCTTACGATGGTTGCTATCTTCGTAACTTGTTCAAGTTTTGTTCCGACTTTGGCCCTACAAAGGAATGCCGCAGTACTCTTGCTGAAGGCGCCAAAAAATTCAAGCTGGTGGCTGATTATCAGGAAGGCCGGATTACCGATTTCTTTGGAGACCTTTCAAAGTCGGGCTGGAGTTCCGTAGGTGTCAGGATTCCCCGTACCGATGAACGCCCCTGGTGTTTTGTGAACAATGTACGTAAGGGTACGGCGGCCTGCCGCGAGGAGATGAGCCTTTGGCAGCAAAAGGGCGAGGCGGAATCGGTCCGGATCAAGTTCGGCTGTTTCGAGATTGATGTCAAAGCCAATGAACGCACCCCCAATCGATACGCCAGGTACCTAGTGTATGACAACCACATGAAAATGTCCTATGCAACGCAGTGCCTTACTTCGAAGGAGTCGCTCCCGATTCTAACGGAACATCTGGAGACCTTGTGCAACATGCTGGAACATCTGGCGAATTTTGTGGAGCAGCTTTTGGCTGGAACCCGCAATATCCAGGTTATGAACGAGAACCTCGGCAAAAGAATCGTGGAGGGCGTAAGGCTTTCGCCGGCAGATTTCCTGGAGCACGAAATGCCCCCGGTCAAGATCCTTGCCCAGCATAGCCTCGTCGGATAACGAAAAAAGCCCCGGTCTTCGGGGCCTTTCTAAATAGTATCAATCTAAATGTAGGGTGCGAACTTTTTTCGCAAGTAAATTTGCCGTTATTCGGCGTAGTGGCGCATGACTTCGTTGAAGTTGTCGCGGTCTTCGTCATTCAGGTGGACCATGCACTTGTTTGCCCAATAGTAGGCGTCGGTGCGGGGGTCCTTCTTGGCCTTGGCGGAGGTGTACTTGCCCTGGTTGCGGATATCTGCGGACTGCATATATTCGCCCACCTTGCGCATGGTGTTCTTTTCACCTTCGGGTTCGTTGCTGACTTCAAGGTAGCCCTTGATGAAGGTACTGGTCTTTTCGTCCTCCGCATTCTTCTTCACCAGGTTTTCCACCAGCTTTTCCAGTTCCTGCTGCTTGCGTTCGCTCAGCTCGGGATTGTACATCAGGTCGCGATAGGCCTGACATTCCACGATGTCTTCTTCGCTCATGTCGAGGCCCTTTCTGGCGGACGTTTCCTGCAGTTCGCTGAAGGTGGTGGTCGTTTTGCGGTATTCCTTTTCTTCGTTCAGCACGTCCAGGGCGCGGAAGTCGATAATGGTACGCAGATAGGCGAGGAAAGGCAGCTTTGCTGTCTTGGAACGGGCCTTGAAATCGTAATCCATTACGGCCTTGTAGTAGTTGATGTAGATTTCGCCAGAGTGGCTGACGAACTGGATGAAATTGCGGCTCCAGTTGTAACCCAGCTTGCGGGGGGCACAACCGATGGCGCTGAACTTGTGCTGTGTCATGACCGGTTCCAGGTAAATCATGAACAGAATTTTTGCCGCGTCTTTCATGCCTTGCTGGGCAAGGTAGATGTAAGCGCTCTCGTAGGCGGCGGTCATTTCTTCGAACTTCATATATTCAATTTTCTCGTTCTGTTGACAGTGATGTGTGGGGCAATCTGTCGCTGTCGATTGCGAGGCAGGACGTACTCAAAAACCAGGGTGGCCGTCACCGGCTTTCCCAGCTTAATCTTCGTGGCGCCAAGTACGTTTGACGACACGAAGAAACACGCACTTTCGTGCGTTAACCTCCAACATGCTTTCGCATGCTTTGCAACAACCAGCGGGCTCTAGGCCTTACTGCCGGGACTCCAGAAATCCCGGGGATTTAACGGATGTAGTAGGGCAACATTGCCTTACTATTCAATTATAGTAAATTCAACTGCCGTTGTCAGGTCAGAAAATGACACAAAAAATTTTTCTGTGAATTTTCTGTGGATAGACTGATAGCAGTTTTTTCTACAAATGTGACGATATATTATATCGTGAAATTTGGCCAAGCTGTCAAAAAAATTTTTCTTTTTTTTGCGAACGATACAGTTATATAAGTGACAACGTTTTGACGTTGCCTTACTTATATACGTAATCAATACTTACTTAAATATGTAACCGTGGAGGCTACCATAGTTCTCGTCCTCTTCGCCTTCGATGAACTTGAAGAAGGCTTCGGTCAGCACCAGGGTCTCGGAACCGTTGTCCAGCACAAGGTGCGTGGGCTTTTCCTTTTTCACAGACACAGCGTCGGTTGTAGTGGGGCTCGCGACGGTGGTGTCTGAGATGTCAGAGGTGCCTGCGTCGGCTATGGCTTCGGCATTATCCTTGTCATTGTCTTTGCCGGACAACAGACTTACGGGTACAGTAAAGTGCATAAAGGTGCTGTCGTCGTCGCTACGGCTGGGCTTGACCTTTATGAAGATGGTGTCGCCTGCCAGCGAAACTTGTGTGTACTTCAGGTGGGTATTATACAATTTCTCTACGGTACGGCGGTTGGCCGGTATGGTAATGGGATTGTAGTCGTCATTATCGAACTCATAGATCTTGGTCCTAGTCTTTTTTTCAGCTTGTTCCGCCTCGTATTTTTCTCTTTCCTGGAGGCGTTCCACTTCTCTTTCAATGCGCTTTTCGCTGGTGAGGTAGGTGTGGGCGGAAATCTTGAATACGTTGACAGGGGAGAAGGTGGAGATCAGGGCTACAATGATAAGGCTTGCCAGAGTCCACCAGATTTTCTTTTTGATGCGGGGGATCAGCAGAATAATCAGTGAGGCGAGGAGCCAAATGAGGGCTGTAATGATGTAGAACGCGACAAAGTGTGCGTTGGGGCCGGCGTCGGTAAAGATATCGCTAATGCCCCATGCGGAAATGAATGTCAGGGGGATGGTGACCCAGGGGACCGATTTCAGGAATGCCTTGTCGAAGTTGTCCTTGAAATGGCCGGGATACAGAATGCCGCAGATGAGGATGGTGCTGATGACTGCGGCAAGGGCCATGAATCCAAGGGCTCCAAGGTCACGGACTTGAATAGCGTAAGCGTACACGAAGAATATGTACACTATCAGCACCGGCATGAACAGGAGGTGAATGGTGTTGCTGAAGTACCTGCTGACCTCGCTGTTCTCGTTGGGCTCATTCAGGTTGGGGAGGCTTGCGAAGTACAGGATGGGGAACACGATGCAAAGGCAGATGACGCCTGTGTCGAAGAAGAACAACTCATCATGAATGGGAGGTTGCAGAATGCTGGCGCAAACGGCAAGGACTGCCATTGCTCCGTAGAACAGCAGGGTGATGATCGTAGAAGTCAGGAAGGATTTGGTCGATTTCCCGATGAAGTTCCACAGGGGAAAGTCGTCTTTGTCTTTGAAGAAGGGCACGATGAGGGGGCTCAGTACCACAATGGCGCTCCAAACCACTGACTGGGCGATAAAATGCAGGTTGTCCAGGTCGCCGTTGGCGATATAGCCTGCGGTTAGTGCCAGCAGTACGGCCTCGGAGACGCCGGTAATGATCCAGCCGGTCTTGGGGGAGATGTCCTTGGCCTCTTGCATTAGTTTGCAGGTCGTGGTAAGGAATATGGAGAGGGCGGAGAAGGTGATGACCCAGATGAAGAACTTGGGATGGTCATGGACGAAGCCTTGGATGTCGATGGTCCTGACGAGGAACATGGAGTAGAGGGCGGAGAAGGCTCCAAAACCCATGGGCAGGGGGAAACGCTTGAAAACGTTGGATATCTGGGTGGGGTACTGTTTGATTTTTGTAAAGTCCATGGAGGGATAAATAGAAAATTCGGCTTATCAAGCCCGAGTTTTGCCAAATGTTTGCACGATTTCCTCAACTTTTTTCTGGAAATAGATTATTTTGTAATATGAAAGGCTGAAGAAACCATTAACTATAGGTAAATATGTCCGCAAAGGTAACTAGCAGCGATCGCGTCGAAGATTTGTTCCCGGAAACCCCGGCCCGCAAGATCTTTACCCCTATTGAACGTCTCATGCAGGTGGAAACCACCGGTGGTATAGTTCTTATCATCATGACCATTGCCGCCCTCCTTTGGGCCAACCTTTCCCCGGAGTCATACCACCATGTTTGGCACTTGCCTTTTGCCGTGACCATCGGTAGCTGGATTGGTTCTGCCGACCTGCACTGGTTTATTAACGACGCCCTCATGACCATCTTCTTCTTCAACATTGGTCTTGAAGTGAAGGGCGAAATGACCTACGGCGAACTTCGCGACCCCAAGGCGGCCAGCTTGCCCATTATTGCGGCTGCCGGCGGTATGCTTTTCCCGGCCTTGATTTACCTGGCTGTTAACGGCTTGACCGGTACCGACGCCGCCCGCGGTTGGGGTATTCCCACTGCAACGGATATTGCCTTTGTGGTCGGCTGTATGGCGATCCTCGGCAAGAAGGTGCCCCATGCTCTCCGCGTCATGATCTTGACCTTGGCTATTGCCGACGATATCGGCGCCATCCTCGTGATTGCCATCGGTTACCCCAGCGGTGACGGTTTGAACTTCGCCGCCCTCGGTACTGGTATCGCCCTGCTGGTGCTTATCAACGTGCTGTTCCGTATCGGCGTCCGTAACTTGTTCCTCCACGGCATTATCGGTGTGGCCGTCTGGGCATTCTTCGTGAAGTCTGGCGTGCATCCCACCATCGCCGGTGTGCTTCTTGGCCTTTCTGTTCCTGCAAAGCCGGTGGTTACCAGCGGCAAGATCCGCAACTTCGTTGCTGGCGCAGATCATGTTCTCTCTGGCGAAAACAAGGACGAACACGAAAAGTATCGCGTATTCTCTCTCTTGACCAAGGCTTCCAGCGAAAGCATTTCCATGCAGGAACGCCTCTTCAAGCCCCTGACCCCGTGGATCAACTTCTTCATTATGCCTCTCTTCGCCCTTTCCAACGCAGGTGTGGAAATCAAGCTGGGTGGCGTTGAAGTTCCGGTCATGGGCGCTGTGGCCCTGGCCCTGGTCTTCGGTAAGCCTATCGGTATTTTCCTCTTCAGCTTGCTGTCTGTAAAGCTTGGCATTTCCAAGAAGCCCAGCTACAGCTGGAAGATTCTCTGGGGCGGTGGCATGCTGGCCGGTATCGGCTTTACCATGGCATTGTTCGTTGCAAGCCTCGCCTTCGACGTGGGCGACCGTCAGGACTCCGCAAAGCTGGGTATCTTGCTGGGTTCCTTCAGTGCCGCAATCCTGGGCACCATCTACATGAGCTTGGTTTCTAAGCCTAGCAAGGATGAACCTGAGGAAGGACACCACTAAGATGTCATCCACTTCGTGGACAAGTCTTTCTAAGCGCTAAAGCGCTAAGAAATGCTTCATCCCGGGCTTGACCCGGGATCTCCTTTAAAGAGCGCGGGCTCCGGCCCGCTTTTTTTATGCCCTGATGTCATTGCGAGCCTGCGAAGCAGGCGTGGCAATCGAAGCAAATCTTTCTACGTTTCTATACATGCCGCACTTTGTCTATATGCTTAAATGCGCGGGAAACCGTATCTACACGGGCTACGCTGTCGACGTAGAGGCCCGCTTTAAGCAGCATGTGTCGGGCAAGGGCGCTCGCTTCACCAAGGCATTCCCGCCAGAGTGTATCTTGCGCACCTTCGAGCTGAATTCCAAGGAAGAGGCCCTCCGTCTGGAAGCCAGAATCAAGATGCTGGACCGCCCCCATAAGGAACTGCTGGTCGGTTTGTCTGGTTCGGATTCTGCCGACGCCTCGGGCAGTACCGCTGCCGCGGAATCCCTAGTCGCGCAGCTTATGGCTGGCTTGTCGGAAACTCTTCAGGAGACGAAGGCCCGCGCTAAAAAGGCACGCGCAAAGAAAGGGGACTAGTCCTCGGACAGTGCCTTTTTGCGGCAAGCTTTTTGGTAGTCTTCCCGAGCTTTGGTCTGGTCGGCGAGAACCTGGACCTTTCGTTTTTCGGCTTTATATGCATCAAACAGCTCGTTGAAAAAATCACCGGGTCTCATATCCAGATTTTCAAGAACCCTGAAAACGGAAAACAGGCTGGGCGTTCTTGTTTCCGATTCCAAATTGCTATAGACCTGACGAGTCATGCCGGCTTGGTTTGCCATTTGAGTTTTGTTCAAATTAAGCGATTCGCGGAGCCTACAGAGGTATTCCGTAAACATCTCGTCAAATTTCAGCTCTTCATCGGTTTTTTCTGCCATGGGGTCATTGTTAAAAATTTGCCCCTTTTAGTAGCGCAACCAAATGGTTGCACTTGAAAAATTTTACATGACCACCTAAAGCAATTTTACAAGACGATTTAGGCTGAATTGAATCTATTAGGAGATGATCAAATCTACGATCAGGTAGATTGCCATGGCGATGCTACAGACGCTCACGAAGTTCTCGATGAACTTGTTGCCTTTTTTGCGCTGGAGTGTGCTGCCCAAGTAGCCGCCCACCCAAGCGCCTGCCGCCATAACGATTGCGACGGGCCAGTTGATTTTGCCGGCGACGCCTAATGCCACGGTGCTAATCACGAGGAAAACGGTGGTGAGGGAGTTTTTCAGCGCATTGACATGTATTGGGTCCAGGCCCGTGTAACGCGTAAGGCTAAAGATCTGCACAAAGCCCACGCCCACCTGAATGATGCATCCGTAGATAGACACCAGGGCGAATCCGATGGCGCCGCCGATGGTCAACTTCTCGGGAGGCGTTGCTGGAGGCTTGCCCAAAATATCCTTGCGCAGGCGCCCCATGATTACCACCAGGCAGATGACCACAGCAAGCATCGCCTGGAAAGCCTTGTCCCCGATGCGTACCAAGAAGCACACACCGATCAAGGCGCCCACCACCGACGGGATAAGCAACTGCATAAAGATTTTCTTGTTCAGGTAGCCATGCTTTGCCAGGTTGTAAACTGAGCTAATATTCCCGATGATAAGGCCGATGCGGTTTGTTCCGTTGGCTACTGTCGGCGGGATGCCCAGAAAAATCAGGGCGGGTAAACTCAGGGAACTTCCGCCACCTGCGATGCTGTTGATAAGGCTGACAATGGCGCCTAGCACAAAGAATGCCGGGTACTGGCCGTAAGTCCACCAGTCACCTAGAGCACTTGGTTCCATTTATTAGTCTAGCTCCTTTTTCAAGAAGATGATGTTGTCCATCACCGTCTTGATTTTTTCGTATTCCGGATATTCATCGCTGCATGCGTTCAATGCGCCGATGGCTTCCTGAAGAATCTGCTTTTTCTTTTCGGCGTTCTTCTGCTTGGTTGCCTTGGCGTACTGTTGAGAAGCATACTTGCGTTTTTCCGTACAAACGACATCTGCTAGTTTCTGATATTTTTCTGCGGCCTGCTGGCGGAGCTTGCTTGCCTTAAGCCTTTCGACGAGAACCTTTGCCTTGGCGTAGGACTTCTTTTCGATCAAGGTGTCGACTTCTGCCAAAGCCTTTTCCGGGTCGTTCTTTTCCCAGTACTTTTTGTCTTCGTCGCTAATGGAATTTTCAAGTCGCTGAATGTAGCCGATCATTTTGTCGATCTGCAATTCGTTTTCGAAATCGCGATAGCGCATCTTGAATTCGTTGGCTTTTTTCAGGGCTTCGTCAAAGAGCGCCTTGCCTTCGGCCAATGCGAGAATAGCTGTCTTTTCGTTGAGGGCCTTGCCGATGGTGTTCTTGTAGGCAATGTCCTTTTGCTGCTTGGCGAAGTTGATCAGGGAATCGCCCGGAGCGAGAGCAATAAGACTGTCGGCGGCTTCGGCCACAAGGCTGTAGGCGGCGTTCACGCGGTTCATGTTCTTGATTTCGAGAATCAGCGGTTCAAACTGCTTGGCGCGTTCGGCGTTGCTCATTCCAAAAACGTTGAGCAAGGAATCGGCGCGGTCAACCCATTCGTTCCACAGGGGCTTAAGAACGCGGAATCGCTGCAGGTAGGCCACGGCGCCATCGATGTTGCCCTGCTTGAACATGGTGTCGGCATAATTGAGAATGTCGCTAATGATGTTGGGCACAGCAGTGTATGGGTCCACGGGCACCAAGGTCAAGGGCTTGGACTCGGACTGTTCAGCTTGCTGCTGTTCCGGAACTGTTGCCGAGGGCTTGGTTTGTGCGGGTTGCTGGGCCTGTGCTGCAGGCTGTAGACTCGGCTGTTCTGCGGGCTGTACTGCGCGCTGTGCGGTCGTGGCGGCGGGTGCCGTGGATGACTGTGCAGGAACTTGCTGCGTGGTCTGCTGTGGCTGTGCCAAAATTTCTTCAGTAGAAGATACGGGAACAAAAGTCTGGGTTGCAGATTCCACGGCAGGGCCAGCTGCAGTCTGGACTGCGGACTGTGCGGAAGTCTGTTGTGCTGCGGGTGCGCTAGTTTGTGCTGCGGGTTGCTGCTCGACGTTTTCGGGCACGGCGCTTTCCGGTGCAACGCAAGGAGCGGGCGCCTGGGTACATGCGTCAAAGAAAGTCGCTGCAGAAACAGCAGTCAAAATCTTAAGGAGATTGAGCTTCTTTTTCATGGACTACTCCATATCTGCTTCGATAGGAACGAATGCACTCTTGCTGTTAAATTCTGCGGGCAGATCCCAGTCGTCGTCCTTAGGCATACTCTTGACAGTTTCGGTTGCAGGTGCTGCGGCGGGCTGAGCAGTTGCGGGCTGCGGAACTTCGGTGGCCGGCGCTGCGGCGGGAACTGTCGCTGCTGCGTCAGTAGCAGGCTGTGCGACGGCCGCGTCGGAGGCGGGCTGGGCAGTTGCGCCTGCGACAGGTGCGCTTGTTTCGGCGGGCTGTGCAATTGCTGCACCGTTTGCGTCAGTAGGCTGAGCTGCTGCTTGTGCGGCAGCTTCGGGAGCAGGCTCTGCCACTGCACCGCTAGGCATAGGCAAGCTAATCATGATACCGCTTTCTGCGGCGGATTCTGCTGCACGCTCCTGAACCTGGGGCGGAGTGAATCCCGGCACATCAAGCCAAGGCAGCGGGCGGCCTTGGGCACCTGCGCCTGCAATTGCCAAACCGGTCATGGGGTCCACCGTAAGCTGGCCGCGCTCATTAGCAAAATTCAGGGGAACTTCGCCTGCTGCAATCATGGAAATATCCAAGAAGTCCAGCTTGTTGGGGGTTCCGAGAATTTCGATTTCTTCCTTGGCGAATGCGGCCCACTGGGGCAAGCCACCGCTGGCGCCTGCGATTCGTGTACGTCCGGATTTCAAGGGCTTGTTGTCGTCAAAGCCTACATAGCTACCGATGGCCACCACAGAGTCCAGGCCCAGTCCGTTCTTTTCGCTAACGTAGGTGGGCAATGCACCGAGGAATGCCACGTTACGGTAGTCGTTGGTGGTACCGGTCTTACCCAGGGTGGGGTAGCGCAAGGTGGTTCCCTTATCCGGAGAAGAAATTGTCATGCTGCTGTACTGGCTACGTGCAGTACCGTTCACAAATACGGAGTGGAGCATCACGCCCATCTGGGTGGTGACGGTGTCGTCAAGAACGGTCTTGCTTTCCACCTTGTTCTTAAAGATCACCTTGCCATCGCGGTTACGAATTTCCTTGATGAAGCAGGGGTCGGTCCAGTCGCCGTCCTTGCACTTGAACACCTTGCCGGTAAGCAGTGTCTGGTAGGCGGTGGAGATTTCTGCCAAGGTAATTTCGTTTACGCCCAACGGCATACTGAACACTTTCTGCAACTTCTGGTGAATACCGATTTCCTTTGCGAAGCGTGCGTATTCAGCCATGGACAAGGAACGCTTGAAGTCGGGCCAGAAACGGATGTGGTCTGCGTCCAGGTAATCGGCCTGGTCGTCCACCGGTTCGATCATGGTGCTAAGGCGCTTCAGGTCGGCAATGGTCAGGTCGCCATAGACCTTCAGTGTTTCCATGGGCGGCAGGGAGTTGGCCATGTCCGGATCCAGGTTCATAGCGTCGCGGGCGCGGAGAATCTGTTCGTAGTTCTTGTAGTTGTGATTGATGAACTTAATGATGTTGGCGTCTTTCTTTGCCTGCTTCAGTGCTACGTCATTGTAGGTTCCGTAACGCAGGTTCGTCAAGGCGCGTGCGGCGTTATCGCGGCCTTCGTTCTTCATCATGTCTACCAAGGATTCCTTCGCCTTGGTAAATTCAATTTCCTTCTTGATCTCTTCCTTCATGGTCAGGCCAAACTTGTCGCGGAGTCGCACAAAGTAGGCCTTGTATTCTTCTTCCGCCTCGCGAGCGTATCCGTTCTGTGCGGCCACTTCCGCAAACTCGTCGGGGCTGAGTTTATCAAGCAAGTGCTCCAACAACCAGATGCTGGCGATGTTTTCGGAACGTGTGGTTGCCCATGCGATGCTTACCACTTCACCCTTGTTCTTGTGGTCCGGGCGCGGGAAGTAGAACTGATTCACGTACTGGAATACGTTGTAGTCGTTTTCCAGCGGGTCAAGGTAGTTCCAATGATGCTGCAGTGCAAGTGCGTAGAGCAGAGGCTTCCAGCTGGAGCCCAACTGACGCAGTGCCTTAAAGCTACGGTCAAAACCAGTGTTGTGGAAACCGCCCTGGGTTGCAAGCACGTTACCGTTCTGGATAGCGAACAAGCCGCCCTGGAGAACAGGTTCTGTTTCAATCTGGCAGGGAGCGAATCCGTTGACCAAAGTTTCGCTGGTGACGCTCACCAAAAGGATGGCGCCTTTCTTCAGCTGGCTGCCCAAAAGCTTGCTCACGTCGATGGGTTTCTTCGGATCACTGCTAGCCTTCTTTGCAAATTCCTTGACGGCTTCTTCAGAGACCATGCCCTTCAGCTGGCCAAAGCTCAAAGTCAATGCCTTGAGGCGTCCCAAGGAATCAACGTAAACGCTGTCTACAGAACCGTAGAGATAGTCGCCCTTGCGAGCGCTCTGCGCCTTGCTGGGGAACTGGGACTTGGGCAAAACGAAACCGCCCAACTGCATCTGGAGATTACTGATGTTTGTCTGCAGGGCGCGCTTTGCGGCGTTCTGGGACTTTGCATCCAAGGTGGTGGTAATGGAGAGCTGAGCCTTGCGCCAGTCTTCGATACCTTCCTTTTCGAATTCTTCCTTGAAGAAGTCATTGTCCAGTTTTTCTTCGATGCGTTCAAGAATGGTGCTCACAGTAAAACGGAAGTTGCCGTGGTTGAATGCCAACGGTTCGGCCAGAGCCTCGTCCATTTCTTCCTTGGAGATGTATTCCTCTTCTACCATTCGGCCTAGAACGTATCTCAAACGTTCCTGGCCACGGACGATTGCGCGTTCGCGACGTTCGGTGCTGCGCTGGATAAAGGGGTCGTAGTTGAAGGGGCCTTTCACGGAGCCTGCGATAAATGCGCATTCGGCGAGGGTCAGGTCCTTCAGTTCCTTGTTAAAGAAGTACTGTGCGGCAATGGCCACGCCCTTGCCAGTACCGGAAACGTGGAACTGGTTCAAATAGAATTCCAGGATGTCTTCTTTGCTAAAGTGCTTTTCCATGCGGAGGGCGTTGATCAGTTCCTTGCCCTTTTCCTTGATGGAACGTTCTTCGCGGCCGAAGATATTCTTGACGGTTTGCTGGGTCAGGGTAGAACCGCCCTGACGCATGTGGCCCGCCTTGATGTTCGAGGCCATGGCGCGGGTAAAGCCGTATGCGCTAAAGCCATTGTGGTGCCAGTAGCCGGCGTCTTCGGCTGCGATCAAGGCGTTCACAATGTTCTTGGGGATGTCGCCGTACGGAACGTACACGCGATGGTTTGCGTCAAAGAATGCGCCGAGGAGTTCCTCGCCGTCGTTGTAGTACACTCGGGTTTCGCCAGAGAGTACCTGCAGGATGTTCTTGCGGTTGAACTGGTTGTCGGGATCCTTCTCGGGAAGGACCTTGAAGACCAGGATATAGACCGGGATGCAGCAAATGATGCCCACGAGGGCGAATGCTGCCACGATTTTAAAGAGTTTTTTTAGAAGACGCATCATACTAATTTAAATGTAGAATTTTTGGATTTTTGGGGCTCGCTATGTAAAAAAAATGGGGGTTTTGGGGCATTTTTCGGGAATTATGGGCCGCTCCCCTTGAAAAATGGCTGTATTTTTTCTAAAATCTGTGTCCCCAAGATGGGAAGATGGCCGAGCTGGCCGAAGGCGCGTCCCTGCTAAGGACGTATAGGACTTAATCCTATCGCGAGTTCGAATCTCGCTCTTCCCGCTGAAAAGCACCCGAGTCGAAAGGCTCGGGTGTTTTTTTGCTCTGCGCTGCGTCGCCCTACGTTTTTTTCTGTCATTGCGAGGCGAAGCCGAAGCAATCGAAGCGTTTTTACGGGAACCAGATCCCTTTTTTGCCCATTTTTCCCGTAATTTTACGAACAAAGTATTGAATTTTTGGAAAAAATCCTAAAAATTACCCGGTTCCAACCCAATTTTTACCCTGGATCACGGCCGGATTGCCCATTTTCCCTAGTCTTTTTTGGCAAATCGTGGTTTTTGGACCTATTTTGTTACAAACAAAGTAATGATTTACGGGAACAACCCCCCTTTTTTAGACCATTTTTCCCGTAAAAAGGGCTGTTTTCCCGAAATTATCCCCCGGTACGGCCTTAATGTCCGCTTTTTTGCTCAAAAATCCACTTGTTACAAAGATTTTCTTGACTTTTAGCTTTAGATTTGCGATATTATGGGTGGGATTAATCATAAGGAGTTCCTCATGAAGGCTTTAAATTTTATCGCAGGTGTTGCTCTGGGTGCAGCCGCTGCCATTATCGCTACTAAGAAGTTCAAGGTTGGTTGCTGCTGCGAAACTGCAGACGCCGATGCCGCCAAGGAATCCGATGACGCTGCCGACAGCCTCCGCGACTCCGTGGAAAGTCTCCGTCAGGAACTGAACTCTCGCATCGAGTCTGAACAGACCTATGCTGCCCAGTGCGACGAACTCAAGAAAGAAATGGCCAAGAAGGATGCCGAAATCGACAACCTGAAGAACGTTTGCGACAAGCAGGCCGGCCAGATCAGCAAGCTTGAAAAGTAATAAATAGCCCTTTTTGGACTATATGCCCAGCAAATTGCCCCCGTTTGGGGGCTTTTTTATTTGTACATTGTAGTTGTGGCACGAATTTTGCAAGAACATTTTTTTCGAGCAAACCTGTTGGTGGTTCTAGCGGCTTTTGCGCTGCTGGTGTTTTCGGGCTGCGAAGAGATTGAAGAGGAAAAGCCCTGGATCCAGGTGGAACGTCCGGACATGCTCTTTACGGACACCACCCTCATCGACAGTTACGACAAGGGTGTGCAGGCCTGGAAGCTGAAGACTGCTTATCTTGAACGCTGGGGCAAAAAGGACTTGGTTTTTGTCCGTCCGGTTTTTGTGGACATTTATGATTCTGTGGGAGATCGCGTTGCGTTCCTTCGAGCTGACTCCGGCCGACTGGACATGAGTTTCTCCTACGTTTACGCCTACGGTCACGTTTACGCCCTTACGCCTAAAGGCGCCTCGGTTCGTTCCGACTCCTTGCTGTGGAACAAGAGGGACAACCTGGTGCGCACCGAAAGCTACGTCCGCGTTGTCAGCGAAGATGGCGACGTGCTGCAGGGCAAGGGCTTTGTCAGCGACGCCCACATGGACAACTGGCGCATTCTTTCTAACGTCACCGGTATTTTCCAGGATGCGGCAAAGCGCCTGAAGGACGAGGATAAGAAAGAAGCGGACGCCATCGAGACCCGCGATAACAGCAATCAATCGGGTAATTCTCAGCCGGGCGCGCCTCATCCTCGCGCAGGAGGGCGCTAGTTGCTGTGCCGCAGTCTTACATACAACGGCTCTGCGCACGAGTTCCCAATGGTGCGCAAGTTCCGTGCCATATTCCTGTTGGCTTTGATGGTGCTTGCGCTGCTGTTCCCGGCAGAGGCGTTGGCACAGACGTCCCCGCTGATTATGAAGCATGCGGATAGCTTGGCGGTGGCCCGCAAGCGTGGAACCTTGGTTCTCCACGGGCGCGTTCATTTTGTCCACGACAGCGTGCAGTTCAAGACCCAGCGAGCCATCTGGAACAAGGATGGCGAGGTGGTCCAGTGCGAGGGCGGTTTCAAGTTCATGCATCCGTCGGGATTCATGGATGCCGACCGCGGCGTGTACCAGAAGAAGCGTAACATTGCAACGGCTACGGGCAATGTGCATGCGGGCGACTCGGCCCATACCTACTACATCACCGGCGAACACCTGCAGTACGACCGCGAACTCGAAATTCTGAACATCACCGAAAAGCCTGTGCTGTACCAGTTCGAAAAGAAGAAGGACGGCACGGAGGATTCTGTGGTGATATCTTCTAGAAACATGGTCTATGACAAGGGCAAGTCCCTGGCTACGGCCCACGGCAACGTGAAGATTGCGCAGAAAGAAGTGACCATTTACGCAGATATGATGACCTACAATCGTGATAAGGATTTTGCGGAGGCCTTCAACCACGTGAAGATGGTGCAGGAGGATATGGTGGTCACCTGCGATACAGGCTATTTCGATCGCAAGAACAACTGGATTTCTATGAAGGGCAATCCCACCTGTGATTTGAAGGGCTACCACCTGACGGGCGACTCCATTTTCCTGGTGCTGGATTCTACGGGTAATTCCTTGAAGTCGGCTTTGGTGATTCGCAATGCTCACGGCGTGCAGCAGGAAGACCCCAAGGGCCGCAATCCAGGTCGCGTGACTGAAGCCTTTGGCGACACCTTGTTTGCCCAGTTCGAGAACAACAAGATTGAACACTTGTACGTGAACTTGAATGCCCGTGGTTTCTTTTACGAGACGGACCTGGAGAACTACAGGAACCTGATGGACGGTAACCGCCTGGATATGTTCTTTAGGAAGGGCAAGATGGACCACGCCGTGGTGGCGGGCAAGGCCCAGAGCACCTATTTCTACGTAAAGAACGACCGCTCCGTTTCGGGCAAGAACGAGGCCACCGGCGATACGATCCACATTACGTTCGACCCCAAGAAAAATGCGGTCAAGTCCTTGCGTTTGTTGGGGAACCCCACCAAGGCAAGTGGCCGCTACGTGGACATGGAAAAGGAAAATCGCAACAAGGCCGCTGCCCAAAAGGATTCTTTGGAAAATAAAGCTTTAAAAAAAGAAGCTTTGACAAAATCCGAAGAAAAAAAAGATATAATACAAGAGACCGATCCGGTTATCAGAAAAGGTCGCAGACGTAATAGAAAAGTCGACGGATCCGTGGAGGCAAAGAAGTGAAAAACCTAGTTAGCACGATTCGCACCGAAAAACTTCGTAAGGTGTACGGCGGTCGCCAGGTGGTGAGCGACGTTTCTATCCGTGTTTCCCAGGGCGAAATTGTTGGCTTGCTTGGGCCCAACGGTGCCGGCAAGACTACGTCTTTCTATATGATCGTGGGCATGGTTCGTCCGGAATCTGGCCACATTTTCTTGGACGACATTGAGATGACCGACAAGCCTATGTACAAGCGCGCACGCCTTGGGGTAGGCTACCTCCCTCAGGAAGCTTCGATCTTCCGCAAGCTCAGTGTTGAAGACAACATTATGGCAATCCTTGAAACCCAGGACCTTAAGCGCCGTGAACGCAAGCTCCGTCTGGAACAGCTCCTGGAAGAATTCAAGATTACCCACATTCGAAAGACCAAGTCCATGAGTTGCTCCGGTGGTGAACGTCGCCGTTTGGAGATTGCCCGTGCCTTGGCTAGCGACCCCAGCTTCCTTTTGCTGGATGAACCTTTTGCAGGTATCGACCCCATTGCGGTGGCCGATATCCAGTCCATTATCTCTGGCCTTAAGGACAGGGGCATGGGTGTACTTATTACCGACCATAACGTGCGTGAAACCTTGTCCATTACGGACCGTGCCTACATTATGTACAAGAGCCAGGTGTTGACCGAAGGCTCTTCGGAGTACTTGGCAAACGATCCTGAGGCAAGGCGCATTTACTTGGGCGATAGCTTTAGACTTGACTAGGTGTATTGATGGCGATGGAATTAGGAATCAACTTAGGCAATAGCCAACGATTGGAACAGACGCTGTCTCCGCAGCTTCTGCAGTCTATCAATATTCTCCAGAAGACTTCCCTGGAAATCGAGACTGCCATTAAGGAAGAAGTGGAAAGCAATCCGCTTCTGGAACTTGATGACAACGTTCCCGAGGAGGAACGCGAAGTTCGCGATGATGAACTTCCGGAATCCGGTTCTGAACTTGTGAACGACGCAGGCTCTGATTACGACCCTGACAACAGTTTTGACAACGGCTCTTTGGATGACAGCGCCATGTTAGATCGTGGACTGCTGGACAATCCTAACGAAGGCGACCTGAATTACGAACGTTACTTGAGTGACGGAACTTCCGACGAAGACGCTCCCTTTAAGGATTTGAACGTGGCTTCCAAGGATGCGGACGAGGAATGGGATCGCCCCATCAAGGATAACGGCAAGAGCTTGCAGGAACAGCTCCGTGACCAGCTGATGCTGTGGTCCGGTACCCGCGAATTGCTGGAGCAGTTGCGTGAGTGCGGCTGCACCGAAAAGCGTTTTCGTTCCCTGGTGGAGTATCTGATTGACTCTGTCAGCGAACAAGGTTTCTTGCAGGACTCCGCGACACAGGCTGCGGAATTACAGAACGACTCCGGCCTGATTCCTGTGGCCACCGCCGAGAAGTCCTCCGACGAGTACATCAACGAAATCGAGGCCATGCTCCGCGGCGAGATTCCGCTGGAAGAAACAAGCGTCCCTGTGCGGGAGGCCGTACACGTGTTGCAAGGTTTCAATCCCCGCGGTATTGGCGCCCGCAATCAGCGTGAATGTTTCTTGATTCAGGCTTACGCACTCCCCAAGTTCCCGGAGCTTGGCATCAAGATTCTGGAGAACTGCTACGAGGATTTGCTCTCGCTGCGTTATGCAAAAATCGGCAAGGCTCTTGGCGCCTCTACAGAAGAAGTGCAGAAGGCTGTGGCAAGTTTCGCCAAGCTGAACCCCCATCCGGGTTTCCAGCTTTCCAACGCCCGCGTCCAGACCATTTCCGCCGATATGAAGATTGTGGAAAAGCGCGGCAAGTTCGAAGTGGAAGTGACCCGCTCCACCACCCAGAAACGCCTGCGCATCAATCAGACCTACAAGTCGATTATCGACGACAAGAGCTCCCCGAAGGAAGCCCGCGACTTTGTGAAGAACCACTTGAACAAGGCCGTGGAATTCATGAAGGCTCTGGACAATCGCTACTCCACCATGGAGCTGGTGATGCGTGCTATTCTCAAGCGCCAGAAAGAGTTCTTCTCTCAGGGCCCCGCGTTCCTCAAGCCCATGATTCTGCAGGATATCGCTGACGATGTCAATCGCGATGTAAGTACCGTGAACCGCGTTACCAACGGCAAGTTCGTGGATACGCCTTTCGGTGTGTATGAGCTTAAACGCTTCTTTACCTCGGGCATTAAACAGAAACCTGATGCAGGTTCCGCCGAATCGGGCTCCAGTGCCGACGAAGAAATCCTTGGCTCCGCCCAGGTGCTTGACGCCATGAAGAAGATGATCGACGAAGAGAACAAGAAGAAGCCTCTCTCCGATCAGGCTATTTCTGACAAGTTAGCGGAAATGGGAATGAAGGTTGCCCGCCGTACCGTTGCAAAGTACCGCGAGAACTCCCTGAAGATCCTCCCCGCCAGCCAGCGTAAGCAAATTAAATAAAGTTTCTTTCTGTCATTGCGAGCCCGTAGGGCGTGGCAATCGAAGCTCTGTTTACCTCAGCGTTTATGAGATGCAAAGGGGTTACCACCCCTTGGCGAAATCGCCAAGTACTAGGCTCAGTTATGCGCAAATAAATTTGCACGCAACATTCGCCCTACGTACTTGTGGAATCCCCACTCACAAAAGTCCGCTAACACGGACTTTTTCTCGTGTTTGAGGGCAGGTAAACCCGCTCCTCAAGGGGCCCCTGCCCCTAGTTTGCAAAAGCAATACTAACCTGTGGTAATGTTCTGACCTGCTTGCGGGTGGCCAGGGATGGGGAGGGTGCAGGGAGGGGCCCGGGCGGCCTTCGCAACTTTGAGCTGGGGCCCCTCCCGCATAAAAAACGTTTTTTAATTTTTTGAAAATTTTTGTTCCAAGTTGGAATATGGTTTTTGCCAAAAAAATCGCCGGCCCTGTTTTTTCCTAAAAAAAAGATGTATATACTCTAAACGTGAGGCAGTCAGCCTCGCAGACATTCACTTTTTTCTACGGAGGATTTTATTATGGATATTCAGTTTTCTGCTCGTCATTTTAACGCATCTGCTGGTCTTCAGGATCGCATCCAGGAAGAAATGGACAAACTCGCCAAGTTCTATCCGAATATCACCAGCGCCTCCGTCGT
The DNA here is from genome assembly GCA_024399035.1 of Fibrobacter sp. Classification (GTDB taxonomy): domain Bacteria; phylum Fibrobacterota; class Fibrobacteria; order Fibrobacterales; family Fibrobacteraceae; genus Fibrobacter. The sequence continues at coordinate 57,098 of JAKSID010000004.1, forward strand.
CCTTGACCATGAAGTCGAAAATCGCCGTCATTGCGAAATTACCGTGAACATCGTTGGCTCCCAGGTTGTGGCTTCCGCCGACGAAGAAAACATGGGCAAGGCTGTTGATGTGACCCTCGAACGCATCAAGACCCAGCTGAAGAAGGCTAACGATAAGCAGAATGACCATCGCGCACAGCCCGTATCCGATGTCGTTTAGTCCAGTCGCTCCAAAAATTGTATAATTTTGGAATATGGCTGAATCAAGACTGAAAGATATTAAGATCCTGCACCGAGAACGTTTCTTGGTGCGGGACTTTTTTTGTCGTTATGGCAAAGACCTGCAGATGGCCAACCATTCTGCAAATGACTATCTAGACACTCCTATCGCCGAAAGCGGCATCCATCGCCCTGGCCTGGCCATGGCGGGCTATACCTCGGTTTACAGTTCCCATCAGATCCAGGTCATTGGACATACGGAATGGAACTACCTGGAATCTATCGGCCCCGAAGGACGTGCCAAGGTTTTTGAAAACCTCTCCGTTTTCAAGTCTCCCATGTGGGTGGTGACCCACGCCCAGCTGCCTCACCGCGAACTTCGCGAGATGTGCGAAAAGCAGGGCATTCCTCTGTTCACCACCACCTTGCATACTTACGAATTTATCAAGCTTTCTCAGCGCATCCTCGAAGAGTTCTTTGCGCCTCACGCTGTTATCCACGGAAGCCTTGTGGACGTTTACGGTATCGGCATGCTCTTTGTGGGCGACAGTAACGTGGGTAAGTCTGAATGTGTTCTTGACCTTGTGGAAAGTGGTCACCGCATGGTGGCCGACGACGTGGTCCACATCAGTAACGTGGGCCGCTCCATTATCGGCCGCCCCGACCCGCTGATCAAGCACCACATGGAAATCCGCGGCGTGGGTATTCTGGATATCCGTTCCATGTTCGGTATCCATGCGATCCGCAAGCAGAAGAAGATTGAAACCATCGTGGAACTGCAGCAGTGGCGCCAGGATGGCGGTTACGACCGCACGGGTCTTAATGAGCAGGAAGAAGTCATCATGGGCGTTAAAATCCCTAAGGTGGTGATTCCTGTGGCTCCGGGCAAGAACTTGACGGTGATTTCCGAAGTCATTGCCATGAACACCTTGATGAAAATGAATGGCCAGAACGTGGCTGAGGACTTCAACGAGGCCCTTATGCAGAAGATTAAGGCCAAGGCTAAGGGCGAGTTCGTGGATGATTTGCTAGATTTCGATCCACAGAACTGGTCTTACTATGAATAGATTCGTCAGGCTCGTCAAAGAAAACGTAATTCCCTCGATTATCTTTTCGATACTCGTGGTTTCTTGCGCTGGAGCTTGGTATCTGCTTCATCCGGCTAGCCCCCATCACGACCGTTATTCCTTCGTGGTGGCTTACGACGCTATCGGTACCCTTTCTCCGGGAAACCCGGTGGAAGTTCGCGGTATCAAGGTGGGCGAGATTACCAAGGTTGAATTGACGGAAGACGCTGTTTATGTGACTGCCCGAGTCCTGTCGACCACCAAGATTCCCGATAACTCCGAATATCGCTTGATCAACTCCGGCCTGATGGGTGAACGCGAAATGTGCATTCTGACTGGCGACAGCCCGGACATGATTCATGATGGTGATACCTTGAAGGGCCATTACGACGAAGGTACTTCTGGCGTGGTGAAGAGCCTGCTTGCCGCAGTGGACGACCTTGAGGACGTGATGGATACCTTGAACTCCTTCATTGATACCTTGACTGTGGGCTCTACCGGCCAGCGCATCAAACGAATCATTACGAAGGGTAAGAAACTGGTGAAGGTCTCCAAGGCCGATGTAAAGTCCTGGCTTGGCGAGGCAGAAACTGTTATTGACGACTTGACTGGGGCCCTGGAAAAGACCAAGTCTACTTTGAACGACGCCGTGGCGAAGGGTGAAGCCAAGGTGGATGATGTGAAGGTTCTGATGGACCGCGCCGATGCACTTTTGAAACAGTTGGATGGAATGAAGGGCCAAAGTGAGAAGCTTTTGTCCCAGCTTTCTGAACAAAATAATAGTGCCGGTCTGATTTTAGCTGAAAATGGCGAGTTTGTTAAAAAAATCGATAAGCTGGCTCGTTCCGCCGATGCGTTGATCGTCGACATTAAGAAACATGGCCTTAAACTGAATGTTGATATTTTTTAAAAAATATTTTCACTTTGTAAAAAAAAAGAATAGTTTGTAGTCTATTAGTAGAAGATAGACCCCCTAACAACCAAGGAGTTTACCATGGCCGAGAAGAAACCCGTAAAGATGAGCGATGCAGATCTTAAGTTCTTTGAAGAGATGCTTGTTGAAAAACGTCGTGAGTTGGTGACCGCCCAGAGCGAATCCGACAAGGCCGAAACTTTTAAGAGTCAGATGCAGGCTGGCGACGGCGGCGAAGCCGGCAACAGCGCTGATTTGGCTACTGACTACAATGCACTGGAAACCAACTTTGAACTTGCCGCACGCGAAGGCAAGTACCTGGTCTACCTTGAAGAAGCTCTCAAGCGCATCAAGAAGGGTACTTTCGGTATTTGCAAGGTTTGTGGTCAGCTGATTCCCAAGCCCCGCCTGATGGCAGTGCCTACTGCGACCAAGTGCGTGAACTGTAAGGAAGAAACCAAGCGCAAGGAACGCGAAGACAGCCGTTTGGAAATGGCCCGTCTTTTGGCTGAAGAACAGCGCAAGGAACTCTTGGCTCGCAATTCCAAGAAGTAAAGCGAATATGGGTGAACGTTGCCGAGTTGTGCAACGGATAAAGACCTCGGATTCAGTCCGGGGTCTTTTTTTAACCTCTGCCTCCTTGGGAGATAATTGCAAAAAAAACGGGTTTTTACGGGAAACTAGTCCGTAATTGCACTGTTTTTCCCGTAATTTGGACTTTTTCTACATCGTTTTCGTTGGAACGGAGCGTCTTTTAGGAAGCGAAGAATGTATCGGCAAGTTTTGCGCGGAAGGCGTGGATGCGGTCGGCGTTGGGTTCGCGGTGGGGGTACGTAAAATTGCTGAGGAGTACAACGGCGGCGCCCTGGTCCGGGTCGGCCACAATGCTTGCTCCTGTAAAACCGGTTTTCCCGAAGGTGCGGGGGGAGACCTTGGTTCCCATGAACTTGGCTGCGTTCAGCTCCCAGCCAAGGCCGGTACAGTCGCCTGCAGCGCCTGCGGGGCAGTGGCCGTAGGCAGGATTGGTGAAGGCGTTTGTACTTGCAAGCTTAAGGATGCCAGCGGGTGCGACTCGCTGGGCGTTGGCGCCGCCGAGTTCGCTGCCTTCGCCTGAATTGCAGACGACACCGTCGTTCAGCATCATCTGGACGAATTTAAGCAGGTCGGGCACGCAGCTGAACATGCCAGCGCTCCCCACGGGGAAAAGCTTTCGCAGTACCCAGGCACTTTCGTCGTGAATCTCGCCTTGGATTTCCCTGCCTCTGAAACTGCAGATTTCCGTGGGCATGATCTGTTCCCTCGGTACAGGGTTCTCGGGGCGCGTCACCGGGTCCCAGCCACTGCGGGTCATGCCAAGCGGCCTGAAGAATCGTTCTGCACCCTGCTCCTGTAGGTCCTTGCCCGTTAGGCGGCAGAGAATCATACCCAGCAAAACGCTTGCGGGGTTTCCATAGTTAAAGGCGTTACCCGGCGCGGCAGAGAACTGATACGTATACAGGGCATTCAGAATGCCCTCGGGCGGCAGCTCCCTCAAAGTCTTCATAGGCACGCGGTAGTCCAGGCTATGGGTCAGCAAATGGAAAATGCGGATGTCTTCTCGATAGTTTGTTTGTAACTCGGGAATGAAGTCTACAACCTTGTCGTCTACAGAAAGCTTGCCTTCTAGAATGTAGCTGAGGGCCAGCGTGGAGGTGGGGCACACCTTGGTCAGGGAGGCAATGTCGAAAACCGTATTTTCGGGGGTGTTCAGCGCCACAATCTGGCTGGTTCCATCGGGCAGCAGAAATCCTGCCACGGCCTTGTTGAAAACGCCTTCGGTTTCCGCTTGTTTCAATAAATTTTGGATTTTTTCAAGGTTGAAAATCATGCTACGAAAATAGAAATGTTTTGGTAAAACTTATATTTAAGAGGCGTGAGTTGGAGGGCTAAGGTTTAAGTAATGAAAAAGCATTTGGGAACAAACGAAAATGTGATGTGGATCCAGTATGTATTCAATGTGCTGGGAATCTTTGTCAGTTTTGCTATTTTAACGTATTTCTCGTTCCAGTCCATTACTAACATTGCAAAAGACGACGCCAGTGTTGCTGCCCAGTCTGCCATTGAATCCGATGCGGAAATTTTAAACAATATTCTCAGTGAAGGCCAACATCAGTTGGATATAATTTGTAGGCTTACGGAGTATATCTGGCAAGAACAACGAACTATTGCTGAGGTGGAATCCCTGTTTGTTCTTGAAACGGAACGTTTCCGTGCTGATAAGAATCCCAACTTTTCTGTTCTTTTTGGCGTAATTGGTAACCATTTCGTGGATGGTGGCAAAAGGGTCCTTGATCCAGGTTACGATCCCAAGAAGAGACCTTGGTACAGGTCCGCCGTTAGAGCCTTGAATAACGATGCCCATCTTTCTTTTTTTGTGGATCATAACAACGGCTCCAGGCTGGTGACCCTGAGTAGGGCATTGTCTGACAAGGAAAGCGTGGTTGCCTTGAATCTTTCGCTGGAGGGGGTGAGAAACATTTTCAGTACACGCTGGGATAGCAGAACCCGTTGGATGGTTTTGAATACATCCGGTGATATTATTGGCCATTACGACGGATCCCAGATTGGTGAAAATTATTTGTCGAACAAATATTGGGGCACCGATAACGAGGAACTAGCCCGTAAGGCTCTCCGTACCGCAAACGAAAAAGTGCGCGTCGTTCAGGTTGGCAAAAACATTGTTGCCTATGTGGTTCCAATTCATAATCAGTGGTTCCTCGTAAAAATGTACGACAAGACCCATGTGGCAGACGATGTGCGTTGGACTACTACCCGCAACATCATGGTGGCTGTATTCCTCTTCGTGCTCATGACTTTGTTCTTTACTTTGATTTTCTTTAGACATCGTAAAATGGTCAAGGCAAATCGAGTCAAGAGATTTATTCGTGCTAAGATGGACCACGAAATGCATGCAGCTATCAATGGTATCCTTGGCATGAATGCTGTGGTGATGAAATCCATTCATAACGAAGATGCCCGTTCCTTCTCCGAAGGTATCCAGTCGGCAGTGCGGGGCTTTGATTCTTTGCTTAAGGATGTTCGCGAAATTTCCAACAACGAAGGCACGATTCATGTGGAGGAACAGGAGTACAGCCTCTTTGAAATTCTTGCGGAGTGCTACAAGACGATTCTTCCGAAGGCCCAGATGAAGAATTTGCAAGTGACCTTCGAATGTTTCCCGGATATTCCGTCGGGCATGTGGGGCGATTCCTTCCATCTTCGTCAGGTTATCAATAATCTTTTGACCGATGCGGTCCAGCGTACGGAATCGGGTAGCATTTGGCTTTCTGTAGACGGTTTCTTGGAACCTAGACGCCCGACCAGTGTAGAAGATCATTTTGTACTGCAGTTCTCCATTCGAGATACGGGAACCAGTGTGGAAAGGGGCCGCGGCTCCAACGTGGACGAATGGACCGATGCCAGTGCGGAACTGTGCCTTGCAAAGTTGGTACTGGATGCCTGTGGCGGCGAATTGATGATTAAGAGTCGCTATGGCGAAGGTACCACCTTTATGGTGTCCTTGCGCCAGCTGGTTTTGAATAAGGCCCCCATTGGTGATTTTGAAACCAGGTACAATAGTCTTGCCTTAAAGGATAGCCAGAACGTCTCCATGCTGTTTGCCCCTGCTGCAAGAGTGCTTGTGGTAGATGACTTGGAAACGAACCTGAAGGTGGTTTGCGGTTTGCTGAAAGATACCAAGATCCAGATTGATACGGCGGTTAATGGCCCCCAGTGCTTGGAACTTGTGGCCAGCAAGCATTACGACTTGATTCTTCTGGACTACTCCTTGCCTGAAATGAACGGTGTGGAAACCTTTGACCGTATGAGGAAGGTGGGCGCAAAGCTGAACAAGGATACCCCCGTGATTATGGTGACCGCAGAGACCGTGGACTTTAAGGATTCCTTCTTGAAGATTGGTTTGACGGACTACATGGTGAAACCTTACTTTGAAAAGGACTTGCTGAGAATGTTGGCTTGGTACCTGCCCAAGAATCTGGTGCTTACCCAGGACGACCTGCAGGAGTTCCCGCAGAAGGAAAAAACCAAGTCTGTTGCAAAGACTGTGAAGGTGGAAGTTATTCCCGAAGAGGATGAGGAAATTGTTTTCCATTCGATTCTTACTCCGGAAGAAAAGCTCAATGTGTTCAAGGATGCTTTGGATGTGCAGAAGGGCCTGGAATACTTCTCCCGTGATGTACGCTGCTATTACGAAGTGGTGAAGGAATTTGCCCACGAAGACAAACGCCATGGCTTTGATAAGACCTTCCAGATGAAGGACTGGAACAATTATCAGATTTTGATCCACTCTGTGAGTGGCATGGCCCAGGCTATCGGTGCAAGCGTGCTGGCCGCAAAGGCGCAGGTTGTTGAAAAGGCTTGCAAGGATTACAAGTTCGATGAACTCAATGATTTACACCAGGCCTTTATTGCAGCCTATGTGGAGACCATTGATGTGATCAACAAGGGAGTTGCTGGTTATGAAGATTAATCTTGGAAAGAACAGACTCCCCGAAAGAAAAGAAGAAAAATCCGGTGACAAGAGGGGCTATAGACTGTCCTTTAGTCTTGGCACTGAATTCCGCGGATTGATCAACGAAATCCTGGCCCTTAATGCCATTGTGCTCAAGGGCGTGGAAGACCCGGTTCTTAAACGCTACTCCAACAAGATCCAGAACGCCAGCCGAGGCCTTTTGTCGGTGGTGAACGACGTGATGGACTTTTCCAAGATTGAATCGGATGAACTGGATATTGCTCCGGTCAACTACAACTTGTTCCAGATGCTGAACGAATGTTATGAAATGTTCTACCAGCGCGCCCAGGATAAGAACCTAAAGTTCGTTTTCGACATAGACCCGAATACGCCTGCTGAACTTTTTGGTGATGAAAAAAGAATCCGCCAGATTTTGCTGAATCTGATTTATTATTCCCTGAAGTTTACGTCTCAAGGCGATGTGACCTTGAAGGTTTCCTTTGAAAGGGATGACGATGCCTCGTCGGATATAATCAACCTCATCTTGATTGTGAGCGATTCCGGTACGGGTATTCCGCAGTTTGCCATGGACAGCTTGTTCCAGATTTCGGATCGAATTGCCACGGGCGGTGATGTGGACGGTGTTGACCTGTGTCTCAACCTGACGAACCGTCTGGTAAATCTTTTTGGCGGAACCTTGAATGTTGCCAGCGAAGTTGGCCGTGGTACAACTTGCAAAATCTCTATTCCCCAGTTGGTGAAGAGAAACGAGCCTATGGGCGATTTCTTTGAACAGCGCAAGGTTCATTCTCATTCCATGGAACTGGTGCTGGAAAAGTTCCGTGCGCCCAAGGCGGAAATTCTTATGGCGGATGGCCTGCCCATGAATTTGCGCATGGTGAAGAGTATTCTGAGTGCTTCTAAAATCAAGATCGACGTTGCGGATAACGGCATGGAGGCTCTTGAACAGATCAAGCGCAAGCATTATGACGTTATCCTTCTGGATCAGGAACTGCCTGTAATGACGGGCGGCGAAGTGATGGAAATGATTAGTGCTTTGTCGGAGGTGCCGAATGCGGAAACGCCTGTGGTGCTGATGATTCCCGATGACCAGGTGGTGGTGAAGGAAGTATACGAAAAGCAGGGCTTTGCGGAATGCTTGCAGAAACCCATTCGAGAAGACCGACTCCTGCTGCTCCTGGATAAGCTGCTCCCGCCGCACCTTGTGGAAGTTGCAGAAGAGATTCCCCAGAAGGTCCAGCCCGTTAACACTAAAAAGCCTGCGGCAGAGCCTGGTGCAAAGATCCAGAAGGATGCAAGGGATGTTCTTGACATCGTCAGGGATTTCAATATGTCTTCGGATTTGCTGAAACTTTCTGCAACGAAGTTTATCGATGTTCGCGTGGGCCTGAATTTCTGCCAGGGTGACGAAGACCTTTACCGAAGCCAGTTGATTGATTTCAAAAAACTGAATCGTCAAGATACCCTTGAGTCTGCCATGGATGACGAAGATTTTGAAATGTACCGAATAGAGGTTCGTTCCTTGAAGAGTGCGGCTCTTGCTATCGGCGCCATTGATGTGGCCAGCCGCGCCAAGGCTATGGAATTCGCTTGCAAGGAAGGCCGCTTTGAATTCGTGCAGATGCATCACGGTGACTTTATTCGTGAGTACAAGAACTTGATGAGCGTTCTGGTCGAAATGTTTTAAAGGAAGTGTACTGTGGAAGAACAGATTGACGTTTTGAATAGGGATGGAACCTTTGCAGGTTATGCCCGTGGCCGCACCGAGGTGCATACGAAGGGCCTGTGGCATCGTACGGTTCACATCTGGGCTTTTGATAAGGCTGGCCGCATTTTGTTCCAGCTGCGCGCCCGTGTCAAGGAAAACAACCCGGGGCTTCTGGATACGAGTTGCGCAGGCCACATTTCTGCGGGAGACGATAGCCGTAACGCCGCCGTTAGGGAACTTCGCGAGGAATTGGGCGTGACGAAGCGTCCCGAGGAATTGGAGTATCTTTTCGAGTCTGGCCACGAAAGCGTTTTGAACGGCGGCGCCTATCTGGATAATGAATTCTACGACGTGTATCGCATAACGCTGTCCGACGCAGAAGCGGGCGCGCTGATACCACAGCCGGGTGAAGTAGATGATTTTGTTTGGATGACCGTCAAGGAATTTGCGGCTGCCCTCCAGGAACATCCTGAAAAATTTGTGGATCACCCTAAGGATTTTGATTGGCTTAAAGGTTTGGTGTAATGGAAAATATTACAACTTCTTTTGATTTGTCTTTGATAACCATGTCCAATTTCTTGGGCATAATGCTTCTGGTTGTCTTGTCATTAGGAAATCTCTGGCGCTTCCGTGATCGCTCTCCGGAAAACATGACATTGATTTTATTGATGTTCTTCTCCTTTACTAACTGCCTCGTGGATCCCCTTGTCTATGCGTTTGATGGCAAACCCGGATTGCTGTACCGCGCAATTATTGTTGGCGGAAATACCTGGCTGTTCTTTGCCCAGATTTCGTCAGCGGTGGTTTGGGTTTATTTTTTCAGTTATCATTTGAATGGGTCTGTTTCCAAAAATCAAAAACGGTTCTTGAAGATTGTTACTTGGGGCTGCGTGGCGATGTTGACCATAAACCTCTTCTTCCCTTTGGTATTTGATGTAAGCGAAACCAATGTGTATTGCCGTAAGCCTATCTTCTTTGTGTTTGCTGCTCTCAATTACATCCTTTTGCTTGATTCAATTGGGGTCTATTTCCGTAGCCGTACCCGTGGCGGAATGATGAAGTTCTTGCCTCTTTGGTTTTTTGCCTTGCCTGTGGTGATTGGTGGAATTGTCCAGTCTTTGTTCTACGGAATTTCCGTGAATGCAGTTTGCTTGGCTATTTCTGTGACCGGTATTCTGGGCAGTCTTCAGAATGAGATGGTTTATAGGGATTCCTTGACCGGCTTGTTTAACCGCAGATATTTGGATCGCCTCTTGAAGCCGTATCTGAGAAAACGTAAGAAGGCGATGCTTGGCATTATGTTGGACTTGAATTCATTTAAGTCCATCAATGATGAATATGGCCATGGGGTAGGTGACCGCGCCTTGGTAAATGCCGCTCGAATTTTCCGTAAGATAGTGGGTGACCTTGGTGTTGTTATCCGTTATGCCGGTGATGAGTTCATTATCCTGCTCAATACGGTGGATGATCGTATCCTCTCTTGTCGTATATCGGAGATTCGCCAGGCGTTGGAGTATTTTAATGAAACATCCGGAGAACCCTACAAGTTGGCTGCCTCCATGGGCAGCTACAGGCTGGAATTCGAGTCCTTGAACTATGATGAGTTTATTAACGAAATCGATAAGCGCATGTACGAAGACAAGAGGGACTTCTACAAGAATACCGATGGAGTTGATCGCCGCAAGGGTTAAGGCAATTAAAATTGGATATAGACAAAAACTATTGCCAACTATAAGTTTTTCCTTATAACGGGTCGGATTTTGGCAAGGGCAGGGCAATAAACCTGCCTTTTTTATTGTCCTAGCTATAGGAACTGACTATATTTACGTCATAAAAAACACTACAGCATGTCATTGCGAGCGACAACGTCGCGAAGCAATCGAAGCTTTTTAAACCAGAGGAATCATCAAAATGGCAAATCTCGAAACATTGTGCGTTCAGGCTGGCTGGACCCCGAAAAAGGGCGAACCCCGCGTTCTCCCCATTTACCAGAGCACCACTTTCAAGTACGACACTTCCGCCCAGATGGCTGACCTGTTCGACCTGAAGGAATCCGGCTACTTCTACACTCGTCTCCAGAACCCTACCAACGACGCTGTGGCTAGTAAGATTGCCCAGTTGGAAGGTGGCGTAGGTGCCATGCTCACTTCCTCTGGTCAGGCTGCAAACTTCTACGCCGTGTTCAACATCTGCGAAGCCGGCGACCACTTCATTTCTACTTCCGCAATTTACGGCGGCACCAGCAACCTCTTCAGCGTTACCATGAAGAAGCTGGGCATCGAATGCACCTTTATCGACCAGGACGCTTCTGACGAAGAAATCGAGAAGGCTTTCCGCCCCAACACCAAGTGCGTCTTCGGCGAAACCGTTGCAAACCCCGCAGGCAAGATCCTCGATCTCGAACGTTTTGCAAAGCTGGCTCACAAGCATGGTGTTCCTCTGATCATCGACAACACTTTCCCCACCCCGATTCTCTGCCGTCCCTTCGAATTCGGCGCAGACATCGTGACCCACTCTACCACCAAGTACATGGACGGTCATGCCATGGCTGTGGGTGGTGTTGTGGTTGACAGCGGTAACTTCGACTGGGAAGCCCAGCACGACAAGTTCAAGGGCCTCACCGAACCGGATCCGTCTTACCACGGCCTGACTTACACCAAGTCCTTCGGCAAGCTCTGCTACATCACCAAGGCTACCGTGCAGCTCATGCGCGACCTGGGTTCCATCCAGTCTCCCCAGAATGCTTTCCTCCTGAATGTGGGCCTGGAAACTCTGTTCCTCCGTATGCCCCGTCACTGCGAAAACGCTCTGGCCTGCGCCAAGTACCTGAAGAACCATCCGAAGGTCGCTTGGGTGGATTACGCCGGCCTCGAAGACAATGCTTCCTACGCCCTGGCCCAGAAGCAGTTCAAGGGCGGTCTGCCCTGCGGCGTGCTCACCTTCGGTATCAAGGGTGGCCGCGACAAGTCCATCCAGTTCATGGATGCCCTGAAGCTGATCTGCATCGTGACCCATGTGGCCGACGCCCGTAGCTGTGTGCTGCACCCCGCAAGCCATACCCACCGTCAGCTTTCCGATGAACAGCTCATCGAAGCAGGCGTTGCACCTGACCTGATCCGCTTCAGCGTGGGTATCGAAAACGTGAACGATATCATCGCCGACCTGGAACAGGCCTTGGCCCAAGTCTAAGCTCTGGCTCAGGTTTAATCCCAAAATGTCTTCCCGGTGACCCCTATGTCATCCACTTCGTGGACAAGTCTTTCTAAGCGCTAAAGCGCTAAGAAATGCTTCATCCCGGTGCAGGCCGGGATTTCCTTTTAAAAAAGACCCGCGACGAAAAATCGCGGGCCTTTGTTTTAACGGTCTAGCGTAAACTGGTTGTATTCGAGGAATTCAAAGCCGAGCTTTTTATATAGCTTTACCGCAGCCTCGTTTTCGGGTTCCGCCTCCAGGCGGAACCTTTTTACGTCTGGATTTTCTTCGATGACTTTCTTGATGAAGGAACTTCCCAGGCCTTGTCCGCGGAATTTCTCTCGTATATAGATTTCGTCAAACCAGTAGCAAAGTCCACCTGCTTCGTTGGAGTAGGTCTTGGTAACGACTCCGTAGCCGATGATTTTCGGGGCCGGGTTGCACGATTCCACCATAGTTTCACGGCCCTCATCTTCTGTCTCGCAGGCTTCAAAGATATACACGTCAAAATAGGGACTACCACCAAGTTCCTGCAGCGTCTTTTGAAAATGAGCTTCAGGTACGTTATGGAGTACTGCGGGGCTCGCAAAAAATTCCTTCATCATCAGGAGTAATTCATTGCGATCGTTGGCTACATATTTTCGAATGTTGGACTGCATAATGTGTCTTGCGTTTTAGGCAAATGTAACAAAAAGCGTTTCTTATTTCTATTTATATTTTTGCAGCTTATTTGAAAATTTCTAGACCAGCATTTTGGACGGTTGTGGCTTGATTATTCCGGCAATTACATGTGACGACCAAACCTATGGGGACTTTGTATTCTTTGCAAAGGGCTTTATGGGTGAAGTGTATAAAGGTTGCGATAGTCACGGAAAGCCTGTAATTTTGAAATTGTCGCGGCCTACGGTTGCCGTGTATGAACAGCAACTGGAAAACGAGATTCGGGTGTGCCGGGAAATGCAACATCCCAATATCGTGCATACTCTCGCTACGGGGAAGCTGGTTCTTGACGGCGCAATTGGTGTTTGCGGGGCCGGCTGCGCCAAAGATGGCGCGGCAGAATATTATTACATGCTCCAGGATTTTTACGAGGGCGGAGATTTGAAGTCTCGAATCCGTTCGGGAATTCCTCTGGAAACTTGCGTGGATTGGTTCCGCCAGATTGTGGCTGGTGTCAAGGCTCTTCACGAAAAATTCGTCCATCGTGATCTTAAGCCAGAAAACATTCTGATTGATTCCGAGGGCAATTTGCGTATTGCCGATTTCGGCTTGGCTAAGGTTTTAACAAGCGGGTCCGACAGTCCGAAAGATGCCGCTGCGAAGGATCCTTTCAACGGCTGGGGAACGGTGGAGTACATGGCTCCCGAATGCTGGACATTTGGTGAGACTACTCCTGCTACGGATATTTACTCCCTGGGAATCATGTTCTATGAGATTCTCACCGGGGAACTGCCCTGTAAAAGTCATAAGGCTCGGGACTTGAAGGAATTTCATCTTCACGAACCCTTGCCTCGACTTGCTGACCCGTCCTTGGCCGAGATTCAGAAATGTCTTGATGTGATGACGGCGAAAAATCCTGCGGACCGACGTCTAATGGATTTCGCGCAGATTCCTTGATTTTATTTCTTCTTGTATTCCGCCATGATCATACCGGTCACAATGGCGGCGGCGCCTGCGATTGCCACGGGGGAGATGTGCTCGCCGATGGTAATGGCCGCGGTAATCATGGTAACAAGAGGAATGGCAAAGATGTAGTTGGAGGCTAGAACGGTGCCTAGCTTATCCATTACTTTGTTCCAAATCAAGTAGCCGAAAAGATTGCTGAAAATGCAAAGACAAAGGAAGTTGCCGATAACCACCGGCTCCTTGAAGGCCGCCCAAGGAAGAGCGTGAGGCTCGAAGTGACCGCTGGTTCCAAGGCCCACGTAGTCCAGAATCATAATGGGCAGGGACGTGATGAACCCGTAGAAGAAAATCTTGCGGATGGCAAAAAGGGTGGGGTACTTGCTGCGGACTTTTTCAGTGCTGTAGGCGTAAACGGTCCAGGCGATGGCGGAGCAGAAGGCCAGCATGTCGCCGATGGGGGAGAGCTTCAGAATGAACTTTCCGTTAAGCACCACCAGTACCATACCCACGAAGGTGATGAGGGAGCCTGCGATTTGTCGGGGCAAAAGTTTTTCACGCTTGAAGATGAAAATGCCTACCAGCAAAATAAGCAGGGGGTTGGTGCACACAATAAGGGAAACGTTGCTGCTCTGGGAAATGGTCAGTGCCGTGTTTTCTGCCCAGAAATAGACGGTACAGCCTGTGACGCCACCCAAAAGGAAGAAAAGTTCGTCTTTCAGGGAGTTGGCGCGAAGTTTTAGGCCGCGAGATTCTGGACTGCGCTTTAAGTCGCGAAGGCCGGCCAGCAACAATAATATATAGGTGGCTGCGAATCGGATGGTGAAAATCTGCACCGCAGAAAATCCGTGGTTGATCAGGACCTTGGTGCTCACAAAGCTGGTTCCCCAGAACAAAATGGTGATAACGGCAAAAACATGCCAAATCGCCAAGGAGCCCGAGGAATTTTTAACACTGATTTTCACGGGCGCAAATATAAAAATCAAAAAAACTACATTTGGGGTAACACTTACTCCTTCCTGTGGTGTTTTATAGGTATGAACAGGCAAGATATTGCAGACAGAATGGCTTTTTCAAAGGTTTACGAGACCTTCGCACCCATGGTGATGCGTCGTTGCCTTGCCCTTTTGAAGGATGAAGCCGAGGCCGGCGATATGATGCAGAACGTTTTTCTGCGGATTTATACCAATAGGAACACTCTGGATCTTTCGTCCCCTTCCAGCCTTCTGTGGAGTACGGCGACCAGGCTCTGCCTGAACCGTATTCGCGACAAGAAACGCCGCGGTCTCAATGTAGACTGCAGCGAAATGCTGTTGCAGATTGCCGTGGCCGACGACGAACAGGACGCCTACGCGGCTTCCGGAATCTTGGCAAAGATTTTCGCCAAGGAACAGGAATCTACCCGCACTATTGCTGTTTTGCATTTTGTCGACGGAATGACTTTAGAAGAAACCGCAGATGCGGTTGGACTTTCTGTAAGCGGCGTGCGCAAGCGTTTGCGCACTTTGCAGGCGAAGGTCAAGAATCTGGAGGTGAAGTAATGAATCCCAAGAATTTTGGTCCGGTATCGGACTTTAAGATGGAGCAGTACCTGATCGGTGCTTTGCCCGAAAACGAAATGCAGGAACTTCGTGATCGCGAAGCTTCTGATGAAATTTTTGCAGCCCGTGTGGCCGCTCTGAAGGAACAGAACGAAAAGATTCTGGCAGAGAACCCGTTTGAAAAGCTGTCTGTGGAACTGGATCGCGCTGATTTGGTGAATGGTTCCCTTACCGATGCTGGAAATCGCGCGGGTTCCATGACCTTTAAGTTTGGCGTGATGAAGATTGCCGCTGCGGTCATTGTGGCTCTGGGTATTTTTTCCGCTGTGATTATTGGGGGTAGGGGCGAAATTGTTCAGATGGATGCCGCTCAGCAGGCAGGCTCTGATGTGGCCATGGCCGCCGGCTCCGTTGAAAACGGCAGTTACGGTGAAACTCGAATCAAGGGCATGCAGGCTCGAATGGAAATCTGGAAGAAAACCGCCGAAGGCGTGGCCCAGATGGAAGAAAAGGGCTTGGCTAGCGAAGGCGATGAATTGCAGCTCCGCTACGTGGTGCCGGAAAAGTGCTTTGGCATGTTGATCAGTATGGACGGCAATGGCGTGGTTACGGTTCACATGGGACAGGGCGCCCAGGCAATCGCTGTGGAACCGGGCAAGATGAACACTTTGCCGTTCGCCTATAAGTTGGATGACGCTCCTCATTTTGAAAAATTCTTTTTGCTGACTTCCAAGAATGAATTTAGCGTTAACGAAAAAGAATTTGATAAGTCCTTGAACCAGGAAGGGGTTCAGGTAGTTTCTTTCACTGTTCGTAAGCAGGCAAAGAAGTAGGAGGTTGGAGAAAATGAAAAAGGTTTGCGATAAGATTTTGAAAAGCGCTTATGAAGCTAGTCCGTGGACTAGCATGGTGGGGCTTTCTGCAATCGCCTGGGTGATGCTTTTTGCCTTGGTAAGTAATGCTCATGCTGCTGTAAATAATGCACCGGTAAATTCTACCGAAAAGACCATTGACCGTTATGTGATTGCCATTAGTGCCAATAACGGCGGTAAGGGTCGCCCCATGCTCCGCTATGCCGAAAGCGATGCCAAGGCATTTGCCGCTGTGCTTAAGGAAATGGGTGGCGTTCCCCGCAGTAACGTCTTCCTGGTGCAGGAACCTAGCGTAAATAATCTTGAAAGTCATTTTGAAAATATTGATAACATTATCAGGCTGAAGAAGGGCCAGAGTGCCCGCGATGAAGTGCTGGTTTATTACAGCGGGCACGCCGATGAAAAAGGCCTGCGCTTGGGTAACGAGGTGTATGCGTGGGTGGAACTCCGCAAGCGCGTAGACGCCCTGGGCGCTGACGTTAAAATTGCTGTGATCGACGCCTGTGGTTCCGGCGCCATTACCCGCGCCAAGGGCGGCGTTGCAGTCCCTGCCTTCATGGTGGACCAGAGCAGCGATATGCGTGGCTATGCTTTTATCACCAGCAGCACTCAAGACGAATCCAGCCAGGAAAGCGACAAGCTCCGCGGCAGTTTCTTCACCCATTCTCTGGTGAGCGGCCTCCGAGGCGCTGGCGACATCAGTGGTGACGGAAAGGTTACTTTGTCTGAAGCCTACCAGTTTGCCTTTAACGAGACTTTGCAAAAGACAGAAGCTACCATGGGCGGTGCCCAGCATCCTAGCCGCGATATGAATCTGGCTGGCACTGGCGACGTGGTGATGACCGATTTGCGCAGCACCAGCGCAGGCCTGGATCTTGACGAAAACGTTGACGGTCGCCTGTTCATCCGCGACGCTCACGGCGAACTGCTTGCGGAATTGAATAAGAAGTCTGGCCATGCCATGAGTTTGGGCCTTCCTGCCGGCAAGTACACTATTCGCCTGGAACGCCCGGCAGAATTCAAGGAAGCTTCTATAGTGCTGGCCGAAGGCAAACGCGAAAAGTTGGGTGGCAATCAGTTTAAGGTTGCCTCTGCTGAAAAGACTGTTTCTCGTGGCTCCGCTCCTGCTGATAGCAATGCACTCTTCGAAGAAGGTTCCTCCATGGATTCCCTGGATCGCTATGGAAGAACTAAGGTGACTTTCAACGCCGTGGATCATGAAAAGAACCCGCGTAAGGGTGTACAGATTGGATTTTTCGTGGCTGATGCTCGTGAAAATATGATTGGCACCCAGGTGAGCCTTATTGCCAATATCGCTCGAAAGGAATTCGCTGGAACCCAGATTTCTACGGGCATTAACGTAGCCAAGGATATTTCTGGTATTCAGGTGTCTGCTGGTGCAAACGTTGCCAGGGGAATGAGCGGTGGTCAGATTTCTACGGGTGTCAACGTAGCTAAGGATGCTACATTCCAGTTGGCCGAAATGAATTTTGCTGCAAAGTCCAATGTACAGCTTGGTGTAGGAAATATTTCTGACTACACGGATGTGGCTGTGGGTGTGATTAATGCGAACGCTCACTTGAATACGGCTCAGATTGGCGTATTCAATATCGGTGGCAAGGTTAAGGGCCGTCAGGTTGGCGTATTCAATGTCTGCGGAAATTGCGATAAGACTCCGATTGGTTTGTTCAACTTTGTCGGAAACGGTGTGTGGTCTACTTCTCTGGGTATCGACGAAATGGGCAATACCTCCGTTGACTTAAAGCTGGGTACCGCCGCTTTCTACACCAGCCTTGAATTTGGTCGAGTGTTGGATAAGGAAAAGAAGTTTGAATACGAGGATCGTTACTTGTCTGGCATTGGTTTCGGTACCCATTTTGGCCGCTATGGAACCCACCTTGGCTTAGATTACACTTTCCTGAATAACTTTGAAATTAACGAACTTAAAATCAATAAAGATGAAACGGGTCACGTGAATCTAAAGTCTTCGTTCCACCATCGTTTGCGCCTCTACGGAACTTATCAGTTGGTCAAGGGCGTGGGTATCACTAGCGGTGTTTCTATGAATGTGATTACTGAAGGCCAGGCTGGAACGATTGAACTTGAGCCCCGTGGCGAATGGCACGCCAACTTTGACGTGAATGACCAGGAAGTTCGCGTGTGGCCCGGATTCTACGCAGGATTTACCTTCGGCCGATTCTAAAAAACGGGAAATTATTCCCAGTTTGAACAAAATATTGTCTGCCGGTGAACATCGGCAGATTTTTTTGTTTTCGGAGGTGTCAATTTAGGGCGAAATGTGTGTTACAAAGTTGTATTTACTCA
This sequence comes from Fibrobacter sp., assembly GCA_024399035.1. Classification (GTDB taxonomy): domain Bacteria; phylum Fibrobacterota; class Fibrobacteria; order Fibrobacterales; family Fibrobacteraceae; genus Fibrobacter. Next base: position 75,068 of record JAKSID010000004.1, read on the forward strand.
ATTGTGATTTCTAAATTTTGTTTATAGGATTAGAGGGAATTTGAAAAGATTACTGACATGCCTTTTTGCAATGCTTCTGTTGCCCATGATGGCCATGGCGCAGGATGCTGCTAAAAACTCGCCGGCTCAGGCGGGTCCTAAAGGCGTACTCTTTAACGGCGTAGTGCAGGATACCTCCTTTGCTGCCGGCGAAAAACTTTATGTTGAAATTCTGGAATCTGGCGAAGCGGTGGAAACTACCGTGGGTACGCAGTTTTCCATTATTTTGCCCGAAGATACTCTTTGGAATGTTTGCGTGACCAATTCGGATACTAGCGGCGCTGCCAAGGAAAAGTGCTACGAGCTGGTTTATAATGGAACGGATTCTACTTTTAGCCATGTGCTGGGAGATGCGGGGCTGACTGATACGAGCGCTGTTGATTCGGCTGGCAGTGAAGGGGAGATCCCGGGGCAGGCCCGGGATGACAAACAGGTGGCTCGCAGTGACAGCTCTGGTGCTGCTGCAGAGGCTGCTTCGGTTGCTTCAAACTCTTCGAGTTCTCGCAATGACAGTGACGTTGATGTGGACGCTCTCCTTGCCGCAGGCAATAACGGTAAGGTCACCGAAATGAAGAAGGTGGTGGTACAGTTGCGCCGCCGCCCCAAGCGCACTGCCGGTGAATCTGTTGTAAGTACCAAGAGCATCAAACGTATGCCCAGCCTTGGCGAGGCCGACGTGATCCGCAGTATCCAGCAGCTCCCCGGTGTGGTGGCCAGTTCCGATTTCAGTACCAAGATTTACGTACGTGGCGGTGCCGCCGACCAGAACTTGTTCCTGTACGATAATGCTGTAGTCTATTCTCCCACCCATTTCTTCGGATTGTTCAGTACCTTCCTGGTGGAAACCATTGACGAAGTTCAGTTCTACAAGAGTGGTTTCCCTGCCCAATATGGTAACCGCCTCAGTTCTGTGCTCAAGATGGATGGCCGCGCCGGTGGTCAGGATTCTGTAGAGGAATGGTTCAGCAAGTCCAGCATCAAGATCAGTACTTTCGCGGCCCAGCTCCACACCGAAGGCCATAAGGGAAACGCCCGCTGGGTGGTGGCCGGTCGTACCACTTACATTGGCTACATGTTGGACCTGTTCCGAATCCTGGGAATTTTGGATCTAGCCATTGACTACGAATTTACGGACTTGCAGGGTGAATTTATTTATGACTTTTCCAAGGACACCCGCATAAAATTGGGTTTCTATGTGGGTCAGGATGAACTTTCCTTTGACCCGTTGTATGTGGATTGGGGCAACGTTGCAATTCCAATCAATTTCTCCCATCGTTTCAACGCCGATTGGGACTACAATGCAACGGTCTTCTTTAGTCGATTCTACCAGACCATGAAATTGACGGATATGATCAATCTTGGTCAGGATATTTATACCTGGGCGGCAAAGCAGTGGTTGAATTTCCGTGGCGTCACGAACCACACCATTACGGCTGGCTACGAACTGGAATACGACTGGGACAAGTTCTACGAATACATTTCCACCATGAAGGTGGCGGACACCCAGCAGCCCTTCCACCATGTACTTTATGGCCAAGATGCCTGGCGCATCAGTGATGATTTGCTCTTGACTTATGGTCTTCGCCTGAACTACCAGACTCTTTCCAAGGATTTCGGCGTAGAGCCCCGTGTGTCCTTAGTCTGGAACATTGATGATAGAAAAACCTTGGAGCTGTATGGTGGTCATTATCTGCAGTACATGAACTCCATTATGTTCAGTGATGGTGAATCCCTTAACGAATTCTACTATCCGTCGGTAACCACATCCAAGGGCAAGCACCTGAAGCCTGCCAGCTCCAACCTCTTTGCGGTGGAATATAAGCAGGCTCAGATCAAGGACCAGTTCGATTTTATTGCAGGCGCCTATTTCAAGACCCAGAATAACTTGAACACATACGTCATGAGCCAGGATTCTACGGCTGAAACTTCCGCTGCGGATTTCCTGCTGGCAGATTACTTTGGTACGGCGGAAGGCTACTCCTTGGGTTATGAACTTTCCCTTCGTCGTGAAAAGGGGTCCGTCTTTGGTGGCGTCAACTGGAGCCAAAGTCTTAGCGTGCTGAAGAGCAACGATGGCAGCAAGGCCTATTTCCCTAACTGGCATCAGCCCTATGCCATCAAGGCTGATTTGGGCATTAACTGGAAGGGCGAAGATGGAATTTGGTCCAACAAGAAAAACGGATTCTACTTACGTTCCTCTGTGGTGCTGAAGTATTCCGCCGGTATGCCAATCAGTGAATACCTGGGTTATTTCTATGAACAGGATTTTGTGGACAAGCGTTATTCTGAAAAGGTCCAGGTGGTACCCGGTTCCCGTAATGCCGGCCGACAGACAGACTATTTCCGTATTGACGTGAAGGCTATTGACATGGGCCGTGAAAACAAGTGGAACCTGAGTTGGTCCATTATCAACTTGACGGACCATGAGAACATGTTCTATTCCTACTACGATACTAGCAAGAACCCGCCTGAGTATAAGACTATGAGTCAGTTCCCCTTTTTGCCTGTGATGGTGAACTATGAGTACTGTTTCTAGAATGATTGCCCGCTTGCTTTTGTTGCTTGCTCTGGTTTTCTGCTCCTGTGATTTCCAGGGACCGTGGAGCTACTATCCTGAAGAGACGGAAGTTTATCAGGGTATTTATACCTACGGCTATATCGTAGCTGATGAATCGCCCTATGTGTGTTTTTCCAAGGTCTATTCCTTGAAGGAAAGTTCTGCGGAAAATTTCGCCTTCTATGATAGCGCCAACGTGACCATTTCTGGAAAGTTCAGCGATGGAAAAACGGAAGTGGATATGGGACCCGTGGATCGGTATAGTAAACCCAACTGTTTCCACACCTATGTTTCAAGCACCGGAATTCCTGGTGAAAGCTACACGCTGAAAGCATTCTTCAAGTGGGATAGTGCCGGTCATACGGTGGAAAGCGAGTTCAAGGCCGTTGCAAAAATTCCCACTAAGTTGAAAGCCAAGGGTATTGTTCCGCCCAGCATGGGTAAGCCTACCTTTGTTCCCAATGATTACAAAAGTCATTCCTTCAAGCATCTGGATTTCCCCTTTGATGTCTTGAGCTATAAGATTCCTCTGGATTTTGACGAAAGTGTTCGCGGTGTCCTGACAACCATGGGTTACGACAACAAGGAAGGTGGCGAATCCATGAACAACACCATCAATGGAATGATGAGTGGCCTCATTGAGCCGGACTCCATGGGATATACTGGAATCTCCTTGATTTCGCCCAACTACAACGAGACTAGCCTTGGCTATACCACCCGTATGTCTGTTGGTGGCTTGAATACTTTGGATACTTTTGAATTTACCGGAATGATTACGCCCATTGGCGAAATGGTGATTCGGTTCTATGCTACGGACCAGGCCTATTCGGATTACAAGAATACTGTCATCAGTGCATTAAGCGATCCTCGAATAAAACCCAAGTCCAATGTTGAAAATGGAATGGGCGTATTTAGCGGTATGTACAAGGACTCCCTGCTGATGGAGGTGACTGCGGAGGACTATGTTCCCTTTGACCATATACAGAAGGTCGACTGTGCCAATACCTCCTACGACCCGGACAGTGTAAGTTCCAAGGCCTGCCGCCTTTTAGGTGAAAGCGTATGCATCGATACCGTTCAATGCGTTGAAGGGTGCGGCTACAAGTATGAGGTGAATCAGGAAATGGGCATGTGCTATCCCATGGCCGTAAAACTTGCCATGTCCCTGGATACCAACAAGTGGTCCCTTTTCTTGCCAGATACCTTGGCACAGAAAAAGAAGGACGAGGCTTACGCCGATGGGCTGAAACGCTATTGTGTCGCCAACAATTTCAAGAATAATTCTCTCGCCAAGTGCGATGATATCTATAACGATTGTCAGGTTGCTCCGGAAAAGAACTACTGCAAGAAATATTTGTGGCAATGGTGTTCTGATCGCGATTGGGATATGTTGGAATATCCTCAGTGCGGAACTGGCCTGGTGAGCCGTTACGTTATTGAAAAGATGAATTCGAGTATTTTGGAGCGTGTTGTAAAGAGCTGGTGCAAAGAAAATCCCAAGGATAAACAGTGTTCCCATATGTCATCCTGAGGAACGAAGTGACGAAGGATCTAAAGAACGGTAACAGAATTTATGAGTATAGGTGTTAAAGAGAATGTCCCCGAATGTCATTCCGAGCGAAGCGAGGAATCTAGGAGAAGAAATATGTTCGTAATAAAAAAGGCTTTCTTGGCGTTTGTTTTTGCGGCCCTGTTTGCTGGCCCTGCCTTTGCCGACGTGGAATCTGATATTAAGGATCTCCAGTTGGAAAAGGAAAAGTTGAATGCCGATATCCAGAAACTGTCCAAGCAGATTTCTGCCACCGATTCCATGATCAAGGCGGACAATGCCCGTTACAACACTTTGCAGAAGCGCTACAAGGCTGACAAGGAACGTCGTTCCGCAGAAATCGATTCCTTGAATGCAAAGATTCGCGATGTGGCAGCCAAGCTTCAGGAAGAACGCAACAAGCAGGCTCGCGCAAAGAACCGCAGCGACAATGTAAAGGCCAAGCGCAAGGCCATGAACAAGATGCTGGTTCAGATTAGCAAGCAGTTCGAAAAGCAGATTTCCCAGACACTGCCTTGGGATTTGGAGACCCGTTTGGAACGCGCCAAGTCCCTGGCCCGTGATATTGAAAGCGGTAATGCCACCGAAGAAGAAGCATTCTCTCGCTTGAAATCTTTGATTGCAGAAGAAACCCGCTTTGGCGACGAAGTGGCCATTATCAATTCGCCTTTGACTCGTAAGAATGGTGAACTGATTAACGCCCAGATTTTGCGCATTGGTAACCAGTGGATGGTTTACAGCGATGATAACGGTACTGTGTACGGTGCCTTGGTTCGTAAGATTTCCAAGCCCGAAGCAGCTGATGAGAAGACTGCCGGCAAGTCTGCAAACAAGACTGCCGCGGAACCGGTCATTACTTACGAATGGAGAGAAGACTTGAATTTGGCAGAACGCGAGGCAGTGCGTTTTGCCTTGGACGTAAAGCAGGCCAAGAAGCCACCTCAGATGGTGACTTTGCCTGTAAGCCTTTCTGTGGTAAAGGAGGGTGAATAATGAAGAATTGCTTTAAGTCATTGCGAGCAACGCGAAGCAATCGAAGCATATTTGTTTCGATGTTCTTGGCTGCAACACTTGCTGCCCCCAGTGCGTTTGCATGGCCCTGGTCCGACAATAAGAAGGACGAAGCTGAAAAGCAGGCCTTGATTCAGGACTCCCTGAGGCGTGAACAGTATAAGAACCTGCAGCGCGAAGTGGACGCGCTTATCCGTATGCGTATGGAAAAGGCCGACGCCCTTGAAAAGCTGGAAGCGGAACATTGGCGTAAGCGCTATGCCGAGTCCAAGCTGACGGAAGACCATCAGAACGAGACTCGCGAATTGGACGGTCGCTACTCCAAGCTTTCTACGGACCTTGGCCGCGTCAATGAAGAAGTCATGGCCAGCAAGGACGTGACTACGGATGCAGAAGAAAAGGCTAAGTCCGACGAATCTGCTTACGAAGCTCTCCATACCCAGGTGAAGCTTTCCCTGGAAAAGACCATGGGAGACGTCACCGGTGACTATCCCGTGGGTATGAACAAGCGCCTTTTGAATCTGAAGGCTGCCCAGGAAGAAGCGGACCGCAAGAATCCCAACACCATGAGTGTTGCCCGCATGTTCCTGGAAGATCAGCTGGCTCGTCATGAGATGACCTACACTCAGTCTGTGGGCAAGGAATTTTCCCAGGTGGGAACTCGTCCCGATGTTAGCGTGAATCGCTTGCGTTTGGGTACGGTGTTCCTTGGTGAAGTGGCAACGGACAATGGCGATGTTCAGGCTTTGATCCGCTCCGGTGCATTGCAGGGTAAGGTTTTTGAATGGACTACGGAACTTCCCCAGGAAATGGCCAATGGAATCCGTAAGGCTGTCAGCGAAGCCGGTGCTGTTACCTCAGAAACCGCCCAGATCACTATCCCGCTGGATGTTCTGCAGAACAAGGCTGTCAAGAATTCTATTACCGACACCAAGGAAATGACCTGGCAGGAAGAACTGCAGGGCTTCTTCAAGAAGGGCGGTATTGTGATGTACCCGTTGATGCTTGTTGCCATCATCGCGCTCTTGCTGAGCTTAGAACGCTTCCTGGTGTTGACTTTCCGCGGCCGCATCAGCCGCCGCCTTATCAAGAAGATCGACAAGTTCGTCGCAGAAAAGAAGTTTGACGAAGCTGCCAATTACTGCCTCAAGAAGGGCAACGCCTTGGCCATGGTTCTTTTCTCTGTAGTCAACAAGGCTAAGGAAGACCGCGACACTGCAGAAAAGTCCTTGCAGGAAGCCCTCCTTCGTGAACAGCCCAAATTGGAACGTCGCATGGGCCTGTTGGCTGCCATGGGTTCCATCGCTCCGCTCCTCGGTTTGCTGGGTACGGTGACTGGTATTATCACCTTGTTCACGGTGATTACGGAAGTGGGTACCAACGATGCCCGCGTTCTTGCCGGCGGTATTTCCGAAGCTCTCGTCACAACTGAAACTGGTTTGATTATCGCTATCCCGGTAATGATTCTTCATGGTCTTTTGAGCGAGAAGATTGAGAAGGTAACTAGCGAACTTTACGTGCAGAGCACCAGCCTGCTGAACAAACTTTTCCCTAAGTCCGAGAAGTAATCGTCGCGAATTGAATCATGTATAGCACCAAATCGTACATATTCATAGAATCCTTGAGGAACACCTACGAGGCCGGCGGTGTGGTGATGCTGCCTATCCTCATTTGCGGTGTCATCGGGTTCTATTTCTTGTACTCCGCCTGGTTCCGCATTGGTAGGGATTACTTCCGTAAGGATTCCCATAAGGTGGTGGAACGCCTGCGCAAGGACTTGCAGGACAGCGAAAGTGGCCTTGCTAAAAGAGCCCGCGGCCGTCTCAAGAAGCGCGGCGGCATCGTCGCCCGAGAACTGCACCTGGCCTTGAAAGTAGCCGTCGAGAATCCCGCAGGCTACGAAGACTATATGCAGGTGCGCATGATCAAGACCTTGCGCTACATGCAGCAGGGAAACCACATCGTCTCCATGATGGCCGCAGCGGCCCCTCTGTTGGGACTTCTGGGAACCGTGACAGGCATGGTGTCCACTTTCGATGTGATCACGCTCTATGGAAACCAGAATCCCGTGCTTATGGCCGACGGTATTTCCGAAGCCTTGATCTCTACACAGAGCGGCCTTCTGGTGGCTTTCCCCTTGACCCTTTTGAAACAACGCCTTGACGAACGAATTGAAATTTTGTCTCAGCAGTTGCAGCTTGGTGCCACCGTTATCGAAAACTGGATTTCCAGCTCGAACAAGTAAAGGAGTTGTTTGTGAAACTTGGATTGATTGCCGCAACGATTTTAAGCTTTGTTGTCATGGGCTGTTCTTCTAAAGAAACAGCTGAGGAAAATAAGGTGGAAACCAAGGTGGAACCCGCCCCCGAAATTTCCATGGAGGTGGTTAACGGAGAATCCTTTGTGGATGCCCGAGACAATCAGGTTTACCGTTACGTGAAAATCGGAAATGCCACCTGGATGAAGGATAACTTGAGGTTTGCCTCCGCCAACAGTTTCTGCAACCAGGAATTTGGTGGCGGCTGCGATAAGGTAGGCCGTTATTACAAGATCGAAGAATTGCCCGCCCTGTGTCCGGATGGTTGGAGAATGCCTAAGTCCAAGGACTTTATGGCTATGCAAAAAGCTTGCAAGAAGAATCCCGGCTTTTGCCTGTGGCATGAATTTGAAAAGCAGGGCTCCGATGAAATTGGTTTTTCTGCCCTGGCTATGGGTCGCCGCGACTTGCATGTGTCGAAATATTCCGAGGTGGGGACTCAGGCCTACTTCTGGAGCGAATCCAATGGCATGGGCGCTGATGTGTTTACCATTAAAAAGGGCGAGTATACCAGTAGTATTGTTCGTGCCGAAAAATCGGATGCATTTACGGTCCGTTGCATAAAGATGGAGTAAGAAATGGAATTCAATTTACCTCGTAGAAAACAGAAAGATATGGGCATCGATATGGGCCCCTTGATGGACATTGTGTTCATCTTGCTGATCTTCTTTGTGGTGACTTCCAGCTTTACCCGCGAAACCGGTGTGGATGTGACGAAGCCCGAGGCCCAGAGCGCAAGCCAGCTGGAAAAGGAAAACATCCTGATTGCCATTACCCGCGAAGGAACGATTCATATTAACGAACGTCAGGTGGACTTGGCTAGCCTTCAGGACATTCTGAAGCAGACCCTGGCAAAGACCCCGGATCGTGAAGCTGTGGTCATTGCGGACAAGGGCGCAGAAACTGGCGTATTGGTTCAAGTGATTGATGCTTGCAACATGTCCGGAGTAAAGAAAGTTTCCATCGCCGCCCAGGCAGATTGATGTCATTGCGAACGGAGTGAAGCAATCGAAGCAGAGTTAAATAGAATGTGTCATTGCGAGGCCCTTGGGGCCGTGGCAATCTAAGAGGTTATTGATTTGTTTATTATAAAAGGAATATTGAAACTATTCAAGCGCTTTACGGTGTTGACCGTTGCGGTACTCAGCAGCCTTGCGCTGGTGTTTTCCGTGACCATTGCCAACCTGTTCTTGAATGGAAAAATGTTCCACGAAAAGAAATTCGTCAAGACCGAAGTTGCCGTGAAGAAGACGGAAGAAGTGGAAAAGAAGGTGGAAAAGAAGAAGCCTTCCCGCAAGCCCAATCGTCAAAAGTCCAACTCCCGCTCGCCTAAGGCGGGCCCCCGCATGGCAATGAACTTGGGCGCCGTAGGTGGCTCCGGTGGCGCCGTCATCAATGAAGAACTGGTGTCTGATTTCCGTGGCGGAAACTTCAGCACCGAAAACGGTGATGTGGATAAAAAGCCTACGGGCCGCAGCATGCCCAACTTCCAGGTGCCTGCTCAAATCCGCGATCGCGAAATTGACGCCACCGTTCGTTTAAGCTTCTGTGTGGATGCTAGCGGCCGCGCTTATGACATTCGTATTATCGAGGAATCTCCCTCGGGCTCTGGCCTTGCCCAGGCCGGTAAGGACGCCTTGAACCGAATGAATTTTGAACCTGCTCAAAAAGATGGAAAGGCCGTTCCCTTCTGCGGAATGGAACAACCCTTCGAAGTGAGGTTCCATGACTAAACTTTATACTGTCTTTGCGAATTCCTTTAATACTGTCATTGCGAGCGTAGCGACGCAATCGAAGCTGAAATTTTCTCAAAGTGTCATCCTGAGCGCAGCGAAGGATCTAGCCATCTTGGCGATCTTTTTCTTGGTACTTCCCGCATTCGCGGCCCAGCAGGCCGCTGACATCGTTGACCGCGCTAACAATCTCTACCGCGACGGCCGTTACAAGCAGGCCATCATTCTTTACCGCAAGGCTCTTGACCGCGGCGCCGATCCTGTGGCTGTCAGCTTTAACGTTGCCAATAGCTATTATCAAATTGAGCAGTACGCCGAAGCGGCCGCCAGCTACCGCAAGGCCGTAGACTATTCCAACGGAAAGTTCGCTCCCGCCCTGTTCAACATGGCCAGTGTCTTCTACCGCCTCAAGCAATATCCGGAATGTGTGGCAGCCTATCATCGCGCCTTGAAACTGGATCCAGAAAACGTTTCCGCCTGGCTGTTCCTTGGTGAAGCCTACTCCAGGACCGGCGATAAGGTGGGGGCCCTCCGTGCCATCGAAAAAGCCTACCAGTTGGACAAATCCGACATTAGCATTGTGTACCAGCTTTCCGAAGCAAACATCGCCATGGACGATTTTGAAAGTGCCATCGCTGTCGTTCGCGAAGGCTACGCCGCCCATCCCGAAGAAACAGATTTTCTCGTCTATCTGGGTGACGTCTATCGCTTGAAAAAGGATTACGATTTGAGCGCCGGCGCCTACCGCGAAGCTCTCAGCATCCGTTCCGATGATGTGGCTACCATGTACAAGTTGGCCGATGTTCTTGTGGAAGATGAAAAGCCTTTTGTGGCCATGGACATCCTCACCAACATTCTTTCCATCAAGCCGGATTTTGCCGACGCCGCCATCTTCCTGGGGAACCTTGCCTACGACGCGCACTTCTGGGAACGTTCCGAGTCCGCCTACGAAATGGCTGCCAAGTCCGGTAGCGGCGAAGCTGTTTACGGCTTTAAGAATCTTGCCTTCGAAGCCCGCGGCCAAAAGCGCAATGACGAAGCGTTGCGCCTATTAGAAAAGGCCCAGGGATTTTATCCCCAGGACCAAACCATTGAAGCAGAAATTCTCGAGCTCCGCGGCGGTAATTAACGGCGGTAATTAACGGCGAAAATTAACTTTCTTGATAAAGCTGAACCTGGTTTCTTCCGTTTTTCTTGGCCGAATATAGGGCCTCGTCCACATCGTTAAATAGTTTCTTGTAGTTCTTGCCATTATACTTGGCAATGCCTGCAGAAACTGTAATGGGGCAGACGCTTTGTGCATTTTTCTGCACCTTGATTCGAATGGAGTCGATAAACTCCTTGGCAGTATCTAGATCGGTTTCAGGCATCAACAACAGGAATTCTTCACCACCCCAGCGGATAAACTTGTCCTTGTCGGTTTTTGCCTTAAGAACGATGGAGGCGAAATCCTTGAGCACCTGGTCGCCATTGGCATGACCGTACTGGTCATTGACTCGCTTGAAGAAGTCGATGTCGAACATGGCGGCGGTCAAGGGCTGCTTCAGGCTGTCCTTGAACTGATCGGAGTTGTCCTTCAAAAGAGTCTTGGTAATATGCCTGTTGTGTGCGCCGGTAAGAGGATCGTACAGAGAAATGTATTCCAGTCGCTTGGTGGTCTGGTAATGCTTGATGTAAAGATTCTGCATTACGAGGTGGGCAAGGCAAATGGCTACCCAGCAGGGAATGTTTAAGGAGAGGAGTAGGTCAATGTTTGGATAGTGGATGATGGGATGGGTCAGCAGGATTGTCACGATTTGCAACGTGTGCATAGGAACTGCCATTGTCCAGGGGAAGGCGAAGTTCACGGCGAAAAACGCCAGCTGCAGAACGATGCTTCCCTCCGAGAAATGAGTCTTGTCTGGCAGAAGGTAGACCGCCCACATGGTGCACCAAATGCAGCAATGGATAACGAAATAGGTAGCGTAGCCCATGGTCTTGTAATTCCTAGTCTTTTGACTTAGAAGGATAAACGCGGTCATGGGAATGAGGGGAGCGAGTCTAGCGGGAAGGGTTTCCCACGCGAAACGTCCGCCGAACAGCTGGCAGTCTGAAACAAAATAGGATAGGGTTCCGATGGCTGAAAAAATTACAGCCCAAAACGAGAAGCGACGATAGAAATCGTACTTCGACTGGTAAAAATCATTAGGATCTATATCTTGCGGTAAAATTTTCATTTGCCTAAAAAATAATATGCTGTGTAAAGTTGAGTAAACAACAACGGCCTATAAAAAATAGAGTATGATATTCCTCACATTCAGTTCCTTTAAAAAGATCGGTTATTCCATGAAAAAGCCTACTTTTTAAAACCCCAAAGGGGATTTTCGAGGCTGAAGAAAATAGGATTGTTATATTTTTTGGAAATGTTTGAGCAGTATGACAAGATTATTATTGGTGCAGGCCTTTATGGTTTGTACTCGGCACTTTTCTGCGCAGAGCGCGGACAAAGTGTTCTTGTCCTTGAATGCGACGACGCCCCTTTTAAGAGAGCCACCTATATTAATCAGGCTCGCCTTCACCAGGGCTATCATTATCCCAGAAGTTTGTCCACGGCACTGAAGTCGGCAGGATACTTTGAACGCTTCAACAAGGATTTTGATTTTTGTATTAATCGTGAGTTTGAAAAAATCTACGCAACTTCTACGGCCTACTCCTGGTCCAATCGGGATCAGTTCAAGAGTTTTTGCAAGGCTGCAGGAATCCCTTGCGAAGAGATTCACTCCAATAAGTTTTTTAAGCAGAATATGTGCGACGGTACATTCCTTACAAGGGAATATACCTACGACGCAACCTTGCTCAAGGAATATTTTTTGCAAAAGCTGGAATCTTTCCCCAAGGTGAAGATTCTGTTTGGTGCAAAGATCCAGAATATTTCCTTGAACACCGCCACCTACGATATCCAGCTGGAAGACGGTAAGCAGTTCCGCACGGATTTTTTACTGAATGCCACCTACGCCTCTACGAATCAGATCCTCAAGATGCTTGGGCATGATAGTTTCAAGATCAAGTATGAGCTTTGCGAAATTATTCTCTGCGATGTGAATGAGGCCTTGAAACAGTATGGCATTACTGTGATGGATGGCCCGTTCTTCTCCATCATGCCTTTTGGAAAAACTGGATTGCACTCCTTGACTTCGGTGACGTTTACGCCTCATTCTACAAGCTACGATGCGGTGCCCACCTTCAAGTGCCAATCTGAAAGCAAGGGCTATTGCACTCCGGAACGCTTGGGCAACTGCAATGATTGCTGCGCAAAACCTGTTTCTGCATATCCGTATATGTCCAATCTTGCACATAAGTACCTGAAGGACGAATACGAGTTTACTTACCGTCAATCATTGTTCTCCATGAAGCCTATTCTTGTGAGTTCCGAGATTGACGATTCAAGGCCGACTATGATTCGAGTGCTTTCGGACAAGCCCCGTTTTGTCAGTGTGCTTTCCGGCAAAATCAATACCGTCTATGACTTGGATGAGGTTTTGATCAATGATTAATAAAGAAAAAAATTTTGTTTCTGCGGTGGTCTACGTTCACAACGGTCAGAATGCTGTAAAAGATTTTCTTTCCCGTCTTTGCGAAACCTTGGAAAGTAATTTCGAACATTCCGAAATTATTTGTGTCAATGACTGCTCTGATGACGATAGCCTCAAGGAAATCAAGGCTTTCTGCGCTGGTGGTCGCTCCGTGAGCATTACGGCTTTGAACATGAGCTATTTCCATGGTATTGAACTTTCTATGAACGCAGGCGTTGATCTGTCCATTGGTGACTTTGTTTTTGAGTTTGACACCTTGGATATGGATTACGATGTTGCGGAAATCATGAATGTGTACCGCAAGTCCCTGGAAGGCTTTGATATTGTGAGCCTTTCTCCGAAAAAGGGAAAGAGTCTTGCCTCCAAATTGTTCTACGGCGTTTTCAATCATTTTGCCCGTTTCCAGCAGAGCCTAGCTTCTGAAACCTTGCGAATTCTGAGTCGTCGTGTTATCAACCGTATTGGTAGCATGAGTCTTTCTGTTCCTTATCGAAAGGCTTTGTATGCGAACAGCGGCTTGAAGACTGCGCGACTGTTCTACGATCGCGTGGAAGGTGCCCCGTGTTCTTGCGACAAGCAAGAAGGCAAGTACAAACGCAGATTGGCTCTGGACTCCCTGATCCTTTTTACGGATGTGGGTTACAAGTTCTCCATCTACATGGCTGTAATCATGATGGGCGTTGCCATTACCATGTTGGTTTATTCCGTGGTTGTTTACTTGACCAGTACGCCTGTGGAAGGCTGGACCACCACCATTTTGTTCCTCTCCTTTGTGTTCTTTGGACTCTTCGGTGTGTTGACCGTGATTATCAAGTACCTGCAGATTCTGGTGGACTTGATTTTCAAACGTAAACGTTACTGTTTTGAAAACATTGAAAAACTGACCTAAGGTTTTATGAAAAGTGCGATTGTAGGCTACACCGGTTTTGTCGGTAGCAATATTTACGAAAAGGGCTGCTTTGACGGGGCCTACAATTCCAAGAATATTCAGGAGGCTTTTGGTACAAAGCCTGATATTCTCGTTTATGCAGGTTTAAGGGCCGAAAAGTTCCTGGCAAACAATGCCCCTGAAAAGGATATGGAACTGATTCTGGAAGCAGAAGAAAACATCAAGAAAATTGCCCCCAAGAAATTGGTGCTGATTTCTACCGTAGATGTATTCAAGAATCCTGTAAACATGGATGAGAATTCTTCCATCGATACCGAGGGGCTCCACGCCTACGGTTACAATCGCTATCAGCTTGAACTTTGGGCTCGTGCCCACTACAAGGATTGCCTGATTATCCGCCTTCCGGGTCTGTTCGGAAAGAACATCAAGAAGAACTTTATCTTCGACATGATTCGAATCATCCCTTCCATGCTAAAAAAAGAAAAGATGGATGAGTTGTGCGGCAAGGATTCCTCTTTGCTGGATTATTACACTCTCCAGGAAAACGGATTCTACAAGGTTCTTCCTTTGGATGGCGAACAGGAAAATGTTCTGCGTCAGAAGTTCCTGCAGGTTGGCTTTAGCGCTGTGAACTTTACGGATAGCCGTAGCGTTTATCAGTTCTACCCGCTGTCTCGCTTGTGGAGTGACATCCAGATTGCGCTGGAAAATAACATTACCCTTTGGCACCCGGCCACGGAACCTATTTGCGCCGGCGAGCTGCATTCTTTTGTGACGGGTAAGGCTTTTGTAAACGAGATGAAGAACCCGCCTGTTGTTTATGATTACAAGACCTGCTATGCAGAGGTCTTTGGCGGTAAAGACGGCTACATCTGCGACAAGAACAGTCTTTTAGGCGAAATCAAGGATTTTATCGGCTCTTTTAGATGAAAAAATTCTTGGAACACATCTGGAACTATGTAGGTTCTAAAACCATTTTGCTGGGTCTGCTTACTGCTGCGGTCTTGCTGTGTTTTTATGACCCTACACGAGATGTGGGAATTTCACTATGGAAGCATGAATTCTCCCAGGCTTCTTTGGCGGGCATAGATGTGGGAAAGAGAATCTCGAATTTTTATTTCATGATTCTGGTTCTTTTCCCTGTGGTGTGTTGCTGTTGCGTGGCGTTGTACTCCCTGCTGTTTGCAAAGCTAGGGTGGAACCCGAGTTTAAAGTGCATCGGTTGCCGCATTGTGGAAATTCTTGAAAAGCGATTGCCAACGCAGAGCTCCAGGCAGTTGGCCGGGCTAGGCGTGTTTGCGTCATTCTCTGTTGTGGTGTCGCTGTTCTCCGCTGTTTGTATTCCGCTTCTGGCACAGAGAAGCGATATCTACAGTCGAATGTCCTCGTCAGTTCTACCGGACTTTATGACAACCGTGCTTGTGATGGGGATGTTGGTGGCTTACGTGCAAATACGCAAGAATCGTGGCCACGACATAAATGTCTACGGCCTATTTGCATTCTATGCAGTGGCGACGGTTGCCCTTTCGCTTTTGATTCCTGCAGGCTTTACAGTGTGTGCCGTTGTTGCAGGAATAGCATTGATGGCGGTTCCTGGAAAAATCATTTGCAGAGATGATGTAAAGGATGCTGCGGCCGTATTGATGTGGCATGTGGCTGAGTTCTGTGTTCTGATGGAAGTGCTGTTTTCTCTTTGCGAAAAGGGCCTGCTCCACGCCAATTTTAGGGTGCTTGCGGTTGTTTCTTGGGTGGTGTTGACCGCCTTCGGCATTCTGCTCCCGCGCCTTGGTAAAATCAAGGTATGGCTCTCTGAACATCGAACTACGGTAGCGTGCCTCGGCGGTCTTGTAAGCCTTAGTATGCTTGGCCATGTGGGCGTTGTTTATGGCGCCCTTTGGGATTACGGTGATTTTGCCTACATCTATGAAATGGGTAATAAGATGGTGGCGGTGGATACCTTGCAAAAGGGTGCGCTGCCCGTCCTGGACTATTTCTCCGCACATTCCTTGTTTGATGTATGGACCCAAATTCTTCATGGCTTTGTTCACGGCAATGTGGCCGGCATGTTAATCAATCCTTATGAAGGCTTGACTTCTGTGCTGTGTGTTGTGGTACTTTTCTTTTTGTTAAAGAAAGCCTTTAATCCTTATTTTGCATTCCTGTTCCTAGCCTTTTTCCCGTTAGATACTCTGGGACTGAAATCCTACACTCCTTGTCTTGTGGCAATCTTACTTAACCTATGGCTTTCCAAGAATGAGCGTGGGGGAGCGCGAGGAATTCCTCAGCTGGTTGTATTCTGGACTTTGATTGCGGTTAATGCATTCTTCATTTATGATGACGGTATTGCCCTTGGGCTTGGCGCGATCTTTTGCATGCTTGTGGTCTATGGGTGCCGCCGTGATTGGCGTTCTGCGATTCGTTTTGTTTTAATGGGTGGTGCTGTAGGTGTTGTAGTATTGGCACTTTGCGCTTTGTATTGCCATTTGAATGGCATCGCCTTGCTTGGCCGTCTTACGGAATGGCTTGCGTTGAGCGCAGGTTCCAACGTGGTGTGGGCGACCAAGGAATTTGGTGATCCCAGCAAGTTCGCTTATTACTATTCCTATTACTTGTTGCCTTTCGTGGCGACCTTTATCTTCATTTTCACAACTATTGATTGCCTAAGGAATCGAAAGGTTTCTTTATTTGCCGCCCTGGCCATTATTTTCTCCTTGGCGGAATTACTTTGCATTCCTCGCGGACTTGTATGGCATAACCTTTGGATGTGCAATGGAACCTCCGGCCGCTTGCTGAACTTCTCTCATTTCACCTGGTCGTTTTTTGCCCTGTTCTTGGCGACTCGCAAAAAGGAATCGGGGCGAGGTCTTGCCTATGTTTGGCTGTTTGTAATTGCAGGCTGCATTTGGTTGAGCAATGGGGTGGTGACTTTCTACCTGCCCAATACTTCTTCGTCCCTTTACAATCACACTGTAGCTTCCATAGTGCAGGCTCACGAAACCTTCAAGGAAGAACCGAGCCAGGAACGTTTTGCCTATGACGAAAAGACGAAGGCTCTGATAAATAGCTTTACCGAAGTATTCGATTCTCTTTTAAGAAAGGACGAAACCTTCCTGGACTTTGCCAATATGACTTCTCTCTACGCCATGACAGGAAGAGATCGCCCCTTCTACGTGGCGCAAAGCCCCAGCTTGCTTACTAATGAGAAAAGCATGGAAATGTATTTCCGTGAGATAGCAAATTACAAAATCCCCTTGGCCATTACGGGTGTGACGGATGTTCCTTATACTCAGTCTATCGGGGGCGTGCCTCATCACATTCGCTATTACAAAGTTGCGGAATATATCTATGCCCATTATGTTCCCTTGACCCAGGTAGGTGATTTCGCTATTTGGTGCGAAAAGGATAAGTTCAAGGAATACTCACAAAAATTAAAGAATAAGACCGATATAAAGTGGAATGATGAGTTCTTCTATGTGGACTTGCAGAAACTGCCCTACATTTGGGCTAACCATGATGCGAAAAAAACGATACAGGATGGCTACCCTTATGTGGAATGTGATCTTTCTGATTCTGTTTACAACATCCGCAACTATCTTGATGGTGAATCGGGAGCGCGTATAGTCATTGAAAGTCCGGAGGCTTCTAAGGCAGAAATCTTCTTAGGTAGAAGTGATAAGCCAGAATCGGAATACAGTTTTAAATTTGATTTGGAACCTGGAAAAAATGAGTACTTGATTCGTTTGAATATGAACCAGAATTTCTATTTGTACGGCATTAACACTGCTAAGATTGTTTGCGACAATTGTACTGTGAAAGAATTTGGGTACCCATATCGTAGACCCCGATATGTGTACTAGCGTAGGGCCCCATTGACTATGAAACTTTCTATTTCAAATATTGGATGGACTGCTGAGAACGATGAAACTGTTTACGGTATGATGAACCGTAATGGCTTTTGTGGCCTTGAAATTGCACCGACCAGAATTATTCCGCTGCAACCTTATGACCATCTGCCGGAAATTGGTGAATGGTTTGCGAATTTGAAAAGTGCTCATGGTTTTGTTGTGCCTTCCATGCAATCCATTTGGTTTGGCCGTGCGGAACTTGTTTTCGGAACCGCAGAAGAACGCGCCGCTCTTGTAGATTACACCAAGAAGGCTGTAGACTTCGCTGCCGCAATCCAGTGCAGAAATCTTGTTTTTGGAAATCCGAAAAATCGTAGCATCCAGAATCCTGGCGACGAAAAAATTGCCCTGGAATTTTTTAAGGCCATTGGGGACTACGCCGCATCGCGAGGCACAACCATTGGCATGGAAGCGAACCCCACCATTTACAACACGAACTTTATAAACGATACCGCTTCTGCAGTTGAATTGATTCGCCGCGTCAATTCCAAGGGCTTTATGCTGAATCTTGATGTGGGAACCATGATCGCTAACGAAGAATCTGTAGATGTGCTTCGTGGTGCTGAAGGTTTGATTAACCATGTCCATATTAGCGAACCTTTCCTGAAACCCATTGAGCATCGTGAATTGCATCAGGAACTTGCTGGTTTGTTGCAGGCTGCGAATTACAAGGGATTTGTCTCCATTGAAATGGGGAAGGTAGAGAACCTGGAAATTGTTGAACAGACCATGGATTACGTGAAAGGAATTTTCGGATGATTTACGAACGTCAACCTGGTGTGCCGAAATTTGAAAGCGATGTTTTCTCTTCGGAACATCGCGATTATGTGGTGCTGATTCCGATTATCAATGAAGGTAACCGCATTATCCATGAACTGGAACGGGCCCAAAAGGCAGGCGTGGCTTCTGTTGCAGACATTGTCATTTGCGATGGAGGCTCTACGGATGGCTGCACTGAACGTGAACGCCTTATAAATCTTGGGGTAGCCGCGTTACTGACCAAGCGCGATGTAGGCAAACAGGGTGCTCAGCTCCGCATGGGCATCTGGTGGGCTCTGCAACAGGGCTACAAGGGCATCGTTACAATCGATGGTAACGACAAGGATAGTATTGAAGATGTTCCTCGCTTTATTGAAAAACTGGAAGCCGGTTATGATTTGATTCAAGGCTCCCGATTTGTGAAGGGTGGTGTGGCAATCAATACGCCGCTGAGTCGCTTGCTTGCTGTACGTTTGATGCATGCGCCTATTATTTCCTTGACGGCTCGCCAATGGTTTACGGATACCACTAACGCTTACCGCGGTTATTCGGTGCGATACTTGAAGGACGAACGAGTGGCTCCCTTGCGTGACGTCTTTGTTTCTTATGAACTTTTGGCTTATCTTTCGGTACGTGCCACGCAGTTGGGCTACAAGGCTTGTGAAATTCCCGTACTTCGTGCCTATCCTAAAAACGAGAAGACGCCCACAAAGATCAGCCCTCTCAAGGGAAACTGGAACCTTTTGAAAATTCTTTTCAAGAATCTGTTTGGAGTCTACAATCCCTAATGCTTGAATCGTTCAAGAAAAATCGGAAGGGCATTGCCGCCATGCTGGCTTCGGCTATCTGCGTTTGCGTTGGCCAGCTGCTCTGGAAAATGTCGGCGGATGCTGGCGTTGTTCCCATGATCATTGGCTTTGGCTTTTATGGGCTGGGTGCGTTCCTGATGATTTTTGGTTATCGTTTTGGCAAGCTTTCTGTGCTGCAGCCTATTTTAAGCGTTAACTATGTGCTGAGTATCGTGTTGGGATTTGTGGTTTTTGATGAGCCGATCCTGATCCAGAAATGCATTGGCGTTCTTGTGATTATGGTGGGCATTTGTCTGATTGCGGGCGGTGACGAAACATCCGAGGGGAACGAAAAATGATGTTGTACGTTTCTCTTGTGATTATGACTATGCTTGGCGCTGTGGCATCGCTCGCTCTGAAAAAGGCCTGCGGAGCTCAGGGGTTGTTGGCTATTGCCAAGAGCGGTTTTCTTTATGTAGGCGGTTTTTTGTATTTGAGTACCGCAGTTATCAACATAATTTTGCTGCGTTATTTGGATTATTCCGTGGTGCTCCCGTTCACATCTTTGACTTACGTTTGGTCAACCATTCTTTCTGCAAAGATTCTTAAAGAACATGTCTCTAAAAAACAAATGACAGGCCTTGCACTGATTGTGCTTGGGACCTGTCTTTTGATTCTGTAATTTATTGCTCAGTTACAGCTGTTTTGCAATAAGACCCACGATCTTTTCGATGGCTGCTTCGGGTGCCATGTCGGTGTCGCCACCCGCTGCGCGTACGTGGCCGCCCCCGCCGAATTCACGGGCGATTGCGTTCACGTCTACTACGTAATTGGAACGCATGCTGATTTTGTATTTGCCATTGACAGGATAAAGGAATATTGTAACTTCGGTTCCACCTACTTCGCGAAGCGTGTCGATGACGGTTCCAAGTTCCGAAGCCGTAATGCCGAACTTTTGCATTTCTTCTTCGGTAATGAAGGCGTGTACCACCTTGCCATCCAAAGCCAGCTTGCTGTTTTGCATTACGTAGCCGGTGGTGAGAGTTTGTTTGTAAGTGCGGGTGTAATAGGTGTCATTGATGATGCGAGCAAAGTCAATGCCCTTGTCGATCAAATCGCCTACCGCATTCATGGTACGTTTGCTGGTGCAGCTGAACTTGAAAGCGCCTGTGTCGTGAATGATGCCCAGGTAAAGGCTGTTGGCGGTGCTCTTGCTAACCTTTTCCTTGTCCAGTTGGTAGAAAAGAACTTCGCTGGCGGAACTTGCGTCCGGCTCCACGATGTTCACGTTGCAAAGGTTTAAGGGATTGCTGATATGATGGTCCACGTTGCAAGAGTATTTTGCCTTCTTGAAACATTCTGCGCCGTTGGCGCCAACGCGTTCAAAGGACGGGGTATCCATTAAAAAAGCCAAGTCTACTTCGCGGCCGTCGTATTCATGAACCACCTTGTCGGCGCCATTGATCAGGTTGTAGCTCGCAGGGAAACTTTCAATGAAAACGGTTGCTTCAATTTCGGGGTAGTTGTCTTTGATGTAATTGTAGATGCCGAGAGTGGAACCGACGCAGTCTCCGTCGGGGCGCACGTGACCAAAGATTGCCACGGTCTTTGCCTTACTCAGAATTTCATCAATAATCATATTCAATCCTTTTTTTACCCCAACAAAGATACAAAAAAGTTTTATCTTATTCCAAAACAAATAAAAGGAAGTGTTATGTCCAAGTTGATGCGTTCTATTTCGGGTATCCGCGGTATTGTTGGTGATACCCTGACCCCTCAAGTTTTGCAGAGCCACGTTCGCGCATTCATCGAAATCACCAAGGCCAAGCGTATTGTTATTGGCCGCGATAGCCGCCCCACCGGCGATGCCATTGTGCAGTTCGTTTCTGGTGTGTGCCGCCTGGCAGGCGTTGACGTTGTAGACGTTGGCCTCAGCACTACACCTTCCGTAGAAATTCTTACTACCGAGATGAAGGCCGACGCAGGTATTATCATTACTGCAAGCCACAATCCCCTGGAATGGAACGCTTTGAAGTTCTTGAACAACAAGGGCCTTTTCCTGGGTCCCGATGATGTGAAGAAACTTTTTGAATTGGCTGATGCCGACCAGATGAGTTATCCCGATTACCGCACCATGGGCAAGTACGAAGTGACTCCCGATGCAGATGGCGTTCATATCGATGGCACTTTGAAGATTCCCTTTGTTGATGTGGAAGCTATTCGCGCTAAGAAGTTCAAGGTGGCTGTGGATGCCGTGAACGGTGCAGGCTCCTACATTGTGCCCCGCTTGTTGGAACAGTTGGGCTGCGAAGTGGTCCGCATTCATTGCGAACCTAACGGTACGTTCCCCCGCGGTGCAGAACCTATTCCCGAAAATCTGGGCGACCTCCGCAATGCTGTAAAGGCTAATGGCTGTGCAGTAGGCTTTGCTGTGGACCCGGATGCAGACCGCTGTGCTCTCGTTGATGGCCTGGGTCAGAGCATTGGCGAAGAATACACTCTCGCTATTGCAACCGAAGAAGTCCTTTCCCAGAAGAAGGGTTCTGTCTGTGTTAACTTGTCTACAAGCCGCATGAACGAAGATGTGGCTGCAAAGTATGGCTGCGAATTCAGCCGCGCCAAGGTGGGCGAAATTAACGTAAGCCTCCAGATGATTGAAAACGGTTGCATCATCGGTGGTGAAGGCAACGGCGGCGTGATTCTGCCGGCGCTTCATTACGGTCGCGACTCTCTGGTGGCTGCTGCTCTCGTTCTTAGCTGGATGGCACACCACGATGGCGGTCCGGAAAAGTTCGTTGCAGAAAATCCTGCATACGCAATGCCCAAGAAGAAGTTCGAATTGGGCGACAAAAAGGTTGCAGACATTCTGCCCAAGGTGAAGGAGGAATTCGCTGGCTGGACCATGGATGAACGTGACGGCCTCTGGCTGGGTTCTGAGAAGTCCTGGGTACACGTACGTGCCAGCAATACCGAGCCTGTAATCCGCGTGATTGCAGAAGCTCCCACTGCAGAAGAGGCCGAGGAACTTTGCGCTAAGGTGGAAAAACTTATTTAGATGCAAAGGGGTTACCACACGTCCACATAGTGGATGAAGCATTTGTTAGTGCTTTAGCACTTACAAAGACTTGTCCCCTATGGGGATAATTCTCACTAAGGGCTAAAGCCCTAAGTGTTCATTTACCTTTGGCTGGTGTCATTGCGAGCCCGTAGGGCGTGGCAATCGAAGCATGAAAATAAATGGGCGAATTTAAGTCGCCAAGTAAATTTGTTTAACTTGCCTAGAAATATACTCTAA